>NZ_NHOY01000092.1 GCF_002252755.1 Halorubrum sp. Hd13
TGGGCAGGCGGCGAACCGCGGTTCCCAGAGGATCGCTCACTCCAGTACTTCCCGGTACGCTGGTGGGCTTAACTTCCGTGTTCGGAATGGGTACGGGTGTTCCCCCACCGCTCTGGCCGCCTTTATGCCGACGCTCGGATTCGAACCGAGCCTCTCCGCTGAGAGACGCCTGTGTCGGTGGTTCCGATCTCGCGATCGGCCGACCGTGTATACGTGCGATCCAGTTACCGCCTGAACTCATGCGAGTGTGGTGTCAGTGCCGTATGATTGTGGCTTCGGTCTGTTAGTGCTCGTGGACTCAACACCTCGTTGCCTCGGTGCGTACATCCCGAGTCTATCGAACTCGTCTTCTACGAGTGACCTCAACGGTACTTCTTTTCCATGTGGGTTTCGAGCTTAGATGCGTTCAGCTCTTACCCCGTGTCGCGTGGCTACCCGGCATTGCGTTCTCACACAACCGGTACACCAGTGGCGACCAAACGTAGTTCCTCTCGTACTATACGTTCGTTCACGTCAAGTACCTTGACACCCCCAATAGATAGCAGCCGACCTGTCTCACGACGGTCTAAACCCAGCTCACGACCTCCTTTAATAGGCGAACAACCTCACCCTTGCCCGCTTCTGCACGGGCAGGATGGAGGGAACCGACATCGAGGTAGCAAGCCACCCGGTCGATATGTGCTCTTGCGGGTGACGACTCTGTTATCCCTAAGGTAGCTTTTCTGTCATCTACGGGCCCCATTCCGGAGCCTCGTAGGTTCGCTAGACCACGCTTTCGCGTCAGCGTCACTCGTTGGGAATGACACTGTCAGACCATCTTGTGCTCTTGCGCTCTTCGCCGGATTCCCGACCCGGCTGAGATGATCTTCGGGCGCGCTCGATATCTTTTCGAGCGCGTACCGCCCCAGTCAAACTGCCCGGCTACCGGTGTACTCCTCCCGGAGTGAGAGTCGCAGTCACCGACGGGTAGTATTTCAATGCTGACTCGGTGACCCGCTGGCGCGGGTACCTGTGTAACGTCTCCTACCTATGCTGCACATCGGCGACCACGTCTCAGCGACAGCCTGCAGTAAAGCTCTATAGGGTCTTCGCTTCCCCTTGGGGGTCTCCAGACTCCGCACTGGAACGTACAGTTCACCGGGTCCAACGTTGGGACAGTGGCGCTCTCGTTTATCCATTCATGCAAGCCGCTACTGAAGCGGCAAGGTACTACGCTACCTTAAGAGGGTCATAGTTACCCCCGCCGTTGACGGGTCCTTCGTCCTCTTGTACGAGGTGTTCAGATACCCGCACTGGGCAGGATTCAGTGACCGTACGAGTCCTTGCGGATTTGCGGTCACCTGTGTTGTTATTAGACAGTCGGAGCGCCCGAGTCACTGCGACCTGCTCCGTAGAGAGCAGGCATCCCTTCTTCCGAAGGTACGGGACTAACTTGCCGAATTCCCTAACGTCGGTTCTCCCGACAGGCCGTGGCTTTCGCTGCCAGAGCACCTGTGTCGGATCTCGGTACGGACATCGTGCTTGTCTTTTCACGGGCCCTATGTACGGCTGACTTGCGCTATCTCACGGTTCGCTCGCTTCGTGCCATGACGGCTTCCACGAGTTTCCATGATTCGACCGGGCGAAGGCCCGGCTCAGCGTTCCACACGGCGTCGACGTTTACTGCACGATGGCACTGGAATATTAACCAGTTTCCCGTTGATGCAGTCGAGTTGCGGTGCATCTTAGGACCGGCTGACCCTCGGCTGAGTGGCAGTGCCGAGGAACCCTTGCTCATCAGGCCGTCGAGGTTCTCACCCGACTATCGCTGCTACTGTGACCAGGATTGTCGTTTCTGAACGGTCCACGCGAGCTCTCGCCCGGGCTTCCATCCGAACAGAACGCCAACCTACGCGGTTGCCCTGTGACGGGCACGGCCAGGTCTCGGTGGTAGATTTGAGCCCCGATCATTTTGGGCGCCTCAAACCTCGGCCGGTAAGCTGTTACGCTTTTCTTAGAGGGTAGCTGCTTCTAAGCTCACCTCCCGGCTGTTTAGGGCTTGAGACCACCTTCGAATCGCACTTAATCTACACTTTGGGACCTTAACCCGGCTCTGGGTTGTTCCCCTCATGGTGCACAGGCTTACCCCGCACACCGGACTCCCTTCGTCTACGGCGCCTGCGGGTTTGGAGTTTGACAGGATGGCCGACTCCTCTCGGAGGCGGGTCATCCAATCGGTAGCTCTACCCCGCGGGCTACCTCGGAAGAGGTCATGCTTCGACATGTTTCGGTTGGAACCAGCTGTTGCCAGGCTCGATGGGCCTTTCACCCCTATGCGCAGATCACGAGAGGATATTGTAGAATACCACCTCTAACGGGCCTCCACGTGGCTTTCGCCACGCTTCACCCTGCCTGCGTATAGATCGCCTGGTTTCGGGTCGCACCCAATTGACTCCCCGCGCTTGAACACGGTGGCCCTCGCACGTATGTGCTGCGGCCGTATCGGTTTCCCTGCGCCTTCCTCGGTTCACGAGTTAGACTTGCCAATCAAGTGCACTCCCTGGGTCGTTTTTCAAAACGCACGACACGACGTCGGCTCGTCTCTCTTCCTACTGGAGGATCGCTCCTCGGTCGTTTTGAGAGACGCCTTGTACGCCCTGTCGCTCGATCGCCAGCTGATTTCAGGCCCTATTGCACCGCCCTTCTCGGGGTGCTTTTCAGCGTTCGCTCACGCTACTTGTTCGCTATCGGTCTCGAGGAGTGTTTAGCCTTCTCAGGGGATGCCTGAGTTGTTCACAGAGGATATCCGACCCCTGCTACTCTGGTATTGACGCCAACGGTACTGCACTCTCGTACGGGGTTGTCACCCTGTTTCACGCTCCGTTCCAGGAGACTTCTGAGAGTGGGTCGCGTTTTGGTTGTCAACCCGAACACCACATTGGTCCGAAGACCTTCGGTTTGGGCTGTGTCGCGTTCACTCGCGGTTACTGACGACATCGCGGTTGCGTTCTTTTCCTTCCCTTACTGAGATGTTTCAATTCAGGGAGTTCCCTATTGCGCAAAGCAATTGTAAACGGATTCCGATTCGGAAATCTCGTGTTCTTTCCCTCCATGCGGGTCCCACGAGCTTTTCGCAGCTTGGCACGTCCTTCGTCGGCTCTCGAGCCGAGCCATTCACCAGCTGGCACAGTAGCCAGTAGTGTTGTTGGACGGTTCCGAAAGGAACCTCCAACGGTGTCAAGTGACATAGTGTCACCCGACTGTATATGGTTCACTGACGTTCCACGAACTCGTATGAGTTCAGTGGACGTCTGGATCGCACGTATACACGGTCGTCATCGAATCTCCCTGGCGGGGAGTTCGTCGAACCCTTCCCATCCGCGGTTTCCCGGGATGGTGCATCGGTCGTCGTAACCCAACGGAATCGCGTCTCCCACTTAAGGGGACGGATTCACGCTGGGGGACATGGACTCACTGGGATTCGAACCCAGGGCATCCTCCTTGCAAGGGAGGCACTCTACCGCTGAGCTATGAGCCCACCTTCCCGTGTGGGAAGGCTCTGCGCTTGTGGTGTGTGAACCGTGGTAGTTCGTCGGTGTCCAGATCGGTGTCTGAACGGACACGTGACCATGCATGAGTAGTGACCGTCTTGAGAGACGGTCGAAAGGTGAGCTCGCCCAGAGGGCGAGTCTCGGGTCTGTGGAGGTGATCCAGCCGCAGATTCCCCTACGGCTACCTTGTTACGACTTAAGCCCCCTTGCGAAGCCCAGATTCGACTCGTGAAACGAGCCTCATCCGGACCTCACTCGGGTGCTTTGACGGGCGGTGTGTGCAAGGAGCAGGGACGTATTCACCGCGCGCTTATGACACGCGATTACTACCGAATCCAGCTTCATGTGGGCGAGTTGCAGCCCACAATCCGAACTACGATCGAGTTTCTGAGATTACCGTCTCCTTTCGGAGTAGGAACCCTTTGTCTCGACCATTGTAGCCCGCGTGTTGCCCAGCACATTCGGGGCATACTGACCTACCGTTGCCCGTTCCTTCCTCCGTGTTGGCCACGGCGGTCTCCCTACTGTCCCCAGCCACTTCGCAGTGCTGCTGGCAAGTAAGGATGCGGGTCTCGCTCGTTGCCTGACTTAACAGGACGCCTCACGGTACGAGCTGACGGCGGCCATGCACCTCCTCTCTGAAACTCGGATAAGGTCATCAACCTGATCGTCATTATTACAGTCGATGCTGGTGAGATGTCCGGCGTTGAGTCCAATTAAACCGCAGGCTCCTCCGGTTGTAGTGCTCCCCCGCCAATTCCTTTAAGTTTCATCCTTGCGGACGTACTTCCCAGGCGGCCTGCTTAGCGGCTTCCCTACGGCACAGCACCCACTCGTAGTGGGAGCCACACCTAGCAGGCATTGTTTACGGCTAGGACTACCCGGGTATCTAATCCGGTTCGAGACCCTAGCTTTCGTCCCTCACTGTCGGATCCGTTCTCGCGACGTGCTTTCGCCATCGGCGGTCCGTCCAGGATTACAGGATTTCACTCCTACCCCGGACGTACCCGTCGCGCCTTCCGGTCCCAAGCCACACAGTTTCCACCGGACGCCCACCCGTTGAGCGGGTGGATTTTCCGATGGACTTGTGCGGCCAGCTACGGACGCTTTAGGCCCAATAAGATCGGCCATCACTCGGGCTGCCGGTATTACCGCGGCGGCTGGCACCGGTCTTGCCCAGCCCTTATTCGTCCACCTCCCTACGGTGGACAAAAGCGTAGGCTCTATGCCTACGCACTTGGGATTCCCTTATCGCACTGTCGTGCAGTGTAAAGGTTTCGCGCCTGCTGCGCCCCGTAGGGCCCGGAATCTTGTCTCAGATTCCGTCTCCGGGTTCTCACTCTCATGACCCGTACCGATTATTGGCACGGTGGGCCGTTACCCCACCGTCTACCTAATCGGCCGCAGCCACATCCTTCGGCGCCGGAGCATTTAGCACAGTCCTCATTCCAGGTGGACTGTGGTATCTACTATTAGCCTCAGTTTCCCGAGGGTATTGTAGTCCGAAGGGTAGTTTGGCCACGTGTTACTGAGCTATTCGCCACGAGTCTGAACTCGTGCGACTAGCATGGCTAAATCGAATCCCAATAGCAATGGCCTCCGGCAGGATCAACCGGAATGTATAACCTCCGAACCTGGTTCCCGGCTCGGAGGGGGTGTTGGCGGGTTTTGACTCTCGGTGAGTCAAAACACCATTGCATGGTCTATGTGGTGTCCGGGTCAGCCAGCGATCTGGATGACACCGAACTACCACGGCTCACATCAGATTTCCTCTTACGCCGGAGCGCAGGGGGCGAAATCCTCATATCGGTGAGTCGGTCGAACCGACTCTGCGAAACCGGGCCGAATTGAACGGCCCGAATCCGCGGTGCGTTCTTTGCGTTTCAACCGAACGGGCTTATACACTTAAGCACGTCGGAACGCTTTGACCGGCCGCGGTGCGGCCGGCCGTTGTCCCCCACGCCGGGGGACCTTCGCATTCAACACGAACCCCGGCTTGTACTTAACCCCGTCGAACCATCGCCGCCACGTCATGCGGTTTCATTGAGAGAGGTTGCCACGACGGATCGCGAACTGAAGACATCCGGAGCCCGTCGAGGAGAGGTGGTTCGGTCGAACCGCAGGAACTGATTTGCGAGAAAGTGTTTTTTTTCTGTCACTGACTGAAGCGAGGCCGCGGGGGAGATTCAGCGACGGATCCCGTTGAGGTCGCTTCGCGAGCGTGGGGTTCGAGACGCCGTTTCGACCACGGATGAACGAGCGCTCCGACCGGGAAAAAGTAAAGTGAACTTCGACGGCGATAGTCCGCTCTCGGTGGAGAGATACTGCTCGTCTCGAACTGATTGCTAGTCACGTGCGTGCGCGAACAACGAAAGGAGTAGTAACACAGCAGCACAGTAGCAGTAACACGCAACTGTAATCGTCAGGACAGGGTTGAACCGCCCGGGCCCCGCGGATAAAAAGGAAAGTAGTGAGGAACACACCGCGAGCGAGCGGTTGTTTATACCACGGGCGTTTATAAGGGAGGGGGACGCATATAAAAGCGAACGATGACGAACCCTGCTGATTCGATCGAGATCCAGAACGTCGTTGCATCGACCGGTATCGGCCAAGAGCTCGACTTGGAAGCGCTCGCAGAGGACCTCCCGGGCGCCGATTTTAACCCGGACAACTTCCCCGGCCTCGTCTACCGGACTCAAGAGCCGAAGGCGGCCGCACTCATTTTCCGGTCGGGGAAGATAGTGTGCACGGGCGCAAAGAGCATCGATGACGTCCACGAAGCGCTCGGGATCATCTTCGAGAAGCTTCGCGGACTCCAGATCCCCGTTGAAGAGGATCCCGAAATAACGGTGCAGAACATCGTGTCAAGCGCCGACCTCGGTCACAACCTCAATCTCAACGCGCTGGCGATTGGGCTCGGCCTAGAGGACGTCGAGTACGAGCCGGAGCAGTTCCCTGGACTCGTCTATCGGATGGACGAGCCGGAAGTAGTCATCCTGTTGTTCGGCAGCGGGAAGATCGTCATCACCGGTGGGAAGCGAACAGACGACGCCGAGGAGGCCGTCGAGGAGATCGTCGAACGGATCGAGGGACTCGGCCTCCTCGGCTAAACGCTCGCTCGATCGGATCGGCTCGATCACGTCCAGACGATACGGCTCGATCACGCTCAAACGGCGAACGGAGGGCGGTAAGTCGTCGGATCCGCGGTGGTTACGCCGCGCTATCCTCTGTCAGTACCTCCTTGACGACGCTCGGATCCTCCAACAGTTGGTGTTTCGTGTAACTGCCCTCCGCGCTCCCGCCGCTGTGTTTCGACTGTTCGATGATGTCGAGGAACGCGTGTTCCTTGAGGAGGTCGCGGACGCGGCGGAGCGAGAGGCTGTCCGACCCCTCCTGCCGGCAGATGTTCTCGTAGATCTCGTACACGCGACTAGTTCGGAAGCCGTCCTGTCGCCCGTTCGAGAGAGACAGCAGCGCGAGCGCTTGGAGGACGTACCGGGAGTGCGGCGTCGATCCGCGTATGAGCTCGCGGAAGCGATCCGTTTCCGCGCGCTGGCGCGCCTGCGTGACGAACTCCTCGCGAACGGTGGGTTCGTCGTTCCCCTGTGCGATCTCGCCGGCGTATCTGAGGATGTCGATGGCCTTCCGTGCGTCTCCGTGCTCCCGTGCCGCGAGCGCAGCGGCGCGCGGAATGGTGGACGGATCCAGGACGTCGTCGTGGAAGGCGTCCGCCCGGGCTTGCATGATCTCTCGGAGTTGGTTCGCGTCGTACGGCGGAAACACGAACTCGCGTTCACAGAGGCTGGATTTGACTCGCTCGTCCATCCGGTCTTTGTACTGGATCTTGTTGCTGATCCCGACGACGCCGAGCTTGCAGTCGGTGATCTTCCCGGCCTCGCCCGCTCGGGAGAGCTGCATCAGGATCGCGTCGTCGTCGAGCTTGTCGATCTCGTCGAGGATGATGAGCACGACGTCGTATCGCTGGTCGAGGATGCGCCAGAGTCGCTTGTAGTAGGTCGACGTCGAGAGCCCCTTGTCGGGGACGTTGATCCCGGTCGCGTCGGGGTCGTTCACACCGTCGGCGATCGTCTGCACGGCCTGCGTCTCGGTCGTGTCCTGCGCGCAGTCGACGTACGCGAAGGTAGCGTTGACGCCCTCCTCGCCGGCGGTCGAAACGAGTCGCTTCGAGACGTACTTCGCGCAGAGAGACTTCCCCGTCCCCGTTTTCCCGTAAATGAGTACGTTGCTCGGGCTCTGGCCGAAGATGGCCGGATTGACAGCGTTCGCGAGATCGGCGATCTCGTCGTCCCGGCCGACGATACGACCCTCTCCGGGGAGATGACTGATCTCGAGGAGCTCCTTATTCGCGAATATCGGGTCCTCCCGAGTGAAGAGGTCGTCCGCTGCGTCCATGGGATCGACACCGGGTTTCCGGTGAAATGCGTTCCGCTTCGAGCGTGAGGCGAGAGGAGATCCATTGAGACACACACCGTGTTTCCGGTGAAATGCGGTAGGTGGGGTGGTGGTGTTGGGTGGGCGGGGAGCGGGGCGGTAACAGAGTGGGGGCAGCACGGTCGAAGGGGCTACCGCGGCGCTCGAATTCACCGGAAACGCGGTGTTCGATTTCTAACTCCCAGTGGCCGGAGACGAGCGGCTGGCCTTCGACGATAACGAGGGTATTCGACGATAGGACGCCGTTCGAGCCGACTGAGGTTTTGATGCCGAACTGGTTGCATTTCCGATGAAAGTCTCTCTACGATCGAGAGAATTCTCTCTACGATTGCTGCCAGTGGACTGTACTCAAAACGAGTTTATAATTCTTTATGGAAGTCGGTGGGTCTTTTTTCGAGCGAGGGATCGCTTTTCCGAGCGAGGGATCGCTTTTCCGAGCAGGGGTGGCAGAGGCTGGGAGTTGGGAGGACGGATCCGGACCCGCTCCGCCCCCACCCGCCAAGCCACCGTGTTTCACCGGAAACCCGGTGTGTCACTCCCTTCCTCGACGTGGTACCTCCGACTCGACCGAACCCACCAGTCGTCGATGTGACAACGCTCCCGAGACCGCGTCGTCGCGAACTCCTTCGAGTCCTCGTCGGTGAAGTCGAGAGGGCCGAGGGCTCGGCGACCAGAAGGATCAACGACTAGAGCGCCCAGCAGTCAGAGCGCTCAGCGATCAGAACGCTCAACGGTCGGAGGAATCGGCGCCGTCCGCCCCTGCCGGCCCGGAAGCCCGAGTACCGAGGTCGGGGTGAAGCAGCGCGAGGTCGGGATCCATCCCACCGAGCGTCGAGACCTCATAGGCGATGCGGTACGACTGGGTGAGAACCTGCACCGGCAACAGAAGCACGAGCAGGAGCGCAGACCCGGCGAGCACCGCGAGCGCGATTGCCGCCGCCCCGGCTGTGGTTCCAACCAGCGCGCCAAGTCCACCGAGAGCGACGGCCACGAGGAGGAGCACGAGGCCGGCGACCGTGGCCACGAGCGCGAAGGCGAACACGGCCGCGATCCCCGCGACGACCGAAAGCCCCAGCGAGACGACGAAGTGGACGAGAAGATAGACCACCAGTTCCGTCCACTCGGCGCGCAGCGTTGTCCAGAACCGACTCCATCCCCCGAGAACCCCGGTCTCCTCGACGATCATGGTCGGCACGACGAACTCGTAGGTGAAGCGAAGCGCGAGTACGGCGACTGCGACGAACGCGGCGCCGAGAACTCCCAGAACGACGGCCGTACCGACCGATAGCGACCCGAGCGTTCCGGCTACCGCGTCGACCGGCTCCCACCCGATCGGAGCGTCCCCAGCGACCGTAACGAACGCCGCGAGCGCGACGGGCGCCGCCGCTGCGATGCTCAGCGTCGCGGTAAACAGAAACAGCCCGATCGATTGGCGGAGCCGTGCGAGGAACGGCCGCCAGATCCGGACCTCGTTCGTGCGGATGGCGTCGTAGAAGACCAGCCGCAGTGACAGCGAGACGACCGAGACCGCGACGATCAGCAGGCCGATTCCGACCGCGACGACTGCGAGCGTCCCCGGATCGATCGACCCTACGGACCGCTCGATAGTCGCGGGGTTCGGACCGACGCCGCCGACGCCCGAATCCATCCCCCGAGGCGGCGCCACGTCGGTGTCGGAGACGAATGAAACCGGAACGTTCGCGCTCGCGCCGCTTCCGCCCATCAAGAGTACGAGGAGGGCGAGTTTCGCCCAGCGAACCAGGCTGAACGGGAACAGGAACCGACGCGTGGCGTCGACCGCGTCGTCGAGGGCGGCGACGGCGTGCCAACTCATGGCCGACAGTTCTCACGGATCTCTTATATAACGTGTTGCGAACCCTCGCCGAAGTGCCGCCGAAGCCCGGCCGGAACGCATGCGGAACGCCGCCGAGGCGTCGCCGACCACAGCCCTTTACGCCGGACGGTCCGAGGCTCCGAGTATGAAAGTCCGCGGCGAGCGAGAGTGCCAGGGGTGCGGCGCTCGGTGGTCGTACTACGAGACGGGAAGCGTCGAGTGCCCGGACTGCGGGAGCCTCCGAAGCGTCGGCGTCGACGACCGCACGGCCCACACTGACGCCCCCGCGTCCCTCGACCTCAGCCCACATAGTGCCCGGTTCGGAGACGCGAGCGGGACCCTGCCCGCGGAGGGGGTCGACGACCTCAAGTCGGATCTCCGCGAGTACGTCCGCAAGCGCGGGTTCGTTCGCGGCGGAGAGCTGCTCCCGCTCGACACCGTCTACCTCGCGGCCCGAGAGCTCCTGGAGGCGGTCGACTGCTACGACCGGCTCCGCGATCCGACCGACGCTGGCCGCGAGTACCTCCTCGATCTGCTGGCCGGAGCCGACGACGGCGACCGCCCCGCGACGGCGGACGTCCCCGAGCGACTGCGCGAGGCACGCGGGATGGCGGCGGCTCGCGCGGTCGACGAGTACCGGAGCGACCTCCTCGCGTTCCTCGACGAACTCGACGCCGATGGCGAAACGGACGACGCAGCCGTCGACGCCACCGAGGTCGAAACCGCCCCTGAGGTCGAAGCCGACTCCGAAATAATGAGCGACGAGGAAGCGCCCGCGCCGACGGTAACGGTCGCCGGCGACGACCCGCAGTCCCGGATCGCACCGGCCAGAGAGGTCCTCGGGCGCCTCCGCGACAGAGCGAAACGCGTCGAGGCGCTCAACGGCGACGTCCCCGCCGCGGACGCCGACGCGCTCGTCGACGCCGCCGACGCGCTCGGCGAGTACGTTCGGGTCGGGGACGCCGCGGCGCTCGAACGGGCTCGGTCGCAACTAGCCGACCGAGAGCCCTGACGCGCCGAACAGAGAGATCCGACGCGCCGAACAGAGAGACCCGACACGCCGAACAGAGAGACCCGACACGCCGAACACGTCGAAATCACGCGTGATACTCGCGGGGGCACATTCAACCGCCGCCCCATCGACTGCCGCTTATGACGCGGTTCGACGTCCACGACCACCGCCACGCGCTGAAACAGCTCAAGGACACGGGATCGACGCGACTCTGGAAGAATCGAAAGGACGTCCCGTGCCCGGTCTGTGACGCCCCGTTCGACCGACTGTTCACGACGCGGGAGATCGGAACGACATTCCCCGAGAACGACGGCGCTCGATTCTGTCTGCTCCGCGACGACCACGCGATCCACCTCTTCCGGCACTGAGCCCTCCGTCTCTCCCGGTACCGGCCCCTCAGTCGCTCGCGACCGGGTCGACGTCGGGTTCCGGCTCTTCGATGTAGCGTTCGGTCCACGTTCCTCGGGCGAACCAAGCGACCCCGATCACCGCGCCGAGGATGTTACCGAGTGCCATGCCGACCCAGACCCCCGTCTCGCCCCACCCGACGACGAAGACCAGGTAGCCCACGCTGGCGACGCGGCCGACCCAGAGCGTGAGGATCGAGATCACCATCGCGGTCTTCGTGTTACCGGCGCCGCGGAACGCGCCGAGGATCACCTGCGAGACGCCGATGAAGGCGAACTCGACCGAACGGATCCGAACGTACTCGCCGGCGTAGCCGACCGTCGCGGGCGCGTCCGGCACGTCGCCGAGGAAGGCGCCAACGATCGGTTCGGTGAACGCCACCGCGACGACCGCGACGAGGAACATCACGCCCGCACCGGTCCCGGCGGCGAGCTTGACCGACCGCGCGGCGCGATCAGCCCGGTCCGCACCGAGGTTCTGCCCCACCATCGTGTCGATCGCGCGCCCGAGCCCCATCGCGGGGAGGAACACGAGCGAGATGAGTCGGTTCCCGAGCCCGTAGGCCGCCACCACCGGCGGCGAGAACGTGACCACCATCGCCGTGAGGGTGATCATCGCGAGCGCGCTGGTCGTCTGCTCGACGCTGGAGGGGAGCCCGAGCCGGAAGATGTCGCGGATGAACCCCAGGTCGGGGACGAGGTGGCTCACCGTGACTGCGGGGCCCAGCCCGGTGCCGAACAGCAGCCAGATACCGATCGCGGTGGCGACTCCCCGAGAGAAGATCGTCGCTATCGCGGCTCCTTCGATCCCGTACCCGGTGAATCCGGTGGCCGCGAACAGCGTGGCCTCCAGCGCGACCGGGTCGACCGCGCCGACGACCGGGGCCCCCGCGAGCCATTCGAACAGCGGGTTGTCCGCGAACCCGAAGATGAGAAATGGGTCGAGAAGGACGTTCAGGACCACGGAGACGAGCATCACCGCCATCGGCGTCCGGGTGTCGCCGTAGCCGCGCATCAGCGCGGAGAAGACGAAGAAGCCGAACATCAGCGGGATGCCGGCGAAGATGACTTCCATGTAGTCGGCCGCGAGGGGGATCACCGTCGCCGCCGTGGCGGGGTCGCTCGGGAGGAGCTCCAGGGCCGGGCGCGTGTAGAAGTACCCCGCGACCCCGATGAACACCGAGAGCACGGAGACCGTGAAGATCGTCTGTCCCGCGACCAGCCCCGCCGACCGGTCGCCGTCTGCTCCCGTGTACTGCGCCACGAGAATGGCGCCCGCGGTGGTGAACCCGCCGGCGACGGCGATAAGCAGGAATATCAGCGGGAACGCGAGGCTGATCGCCCCGACCGCCTCCGCGGAGAGCCGGCCGAGGTAGAGCGTGTCGACCACGTTGTACGTCACCTGCAGCAGCTGGATGACGACGATGGGCCACGCCAGTTGGAACAGCGGCCGCACCAAGCTCCCCCCCGTGATCGATTCCTTGGGGACGCGTTCGTCGCCGTCGCCGGGCCCGTCACCGCCGGGGCTATCACTGCCGCCGGACCCGTCACCGCCGGGGCTATCACTGCCGCCGGGCCCGCCACCGTCAAGGCCGTCGCTGCCGCCAGAACCGTCGCCATCGGGGTCGTCGCCATTATGAGGGCCGTTTCCGTCGACCCCTGGAGGGGAATCCGGTCGGTCCTCGGAGGGCTCGTCGCTCACTGATTTATAAGTGAACGGCTCGGTCAATCAGGCTTCCGATTCCGGCGGTCCGCGTGGTGCGGTGGTCTCAGACGCCGTCGCCGCCCGTCGGCCGATCGCCTTCCGTGCTGTCGCTGACGGCTTTCTCACTGTCCGACCGGTCGTCTTCGAGGTCGTCGGCCGGGGAGTCGCCGTCGACTGTGCGGCCGCCCCGCGTGCCGTCGTCGACGGGGTTGTCACCCGCCCGCTCGCCGGCCGGGCGCCCGTCCTCCGGACCCCCCACCCGCGCGACGCCGGAGGTGTCGTCGAAGACGAGATGGCGGTGCGGGTACGCCATCTCGACGTCGGCGTCGGTGAGGCGCTCGCGGATCCGGGTGTTCACGTCCGACTGCACCTTCGCGAGCTTGTACGGCTTCTTCACCCAGTACCGGAGCCGGAGCAGGATCCCGTCGTCGCCGAACTCGTGGAGTCGGCAGTCCGGGCTGGCGACGTACCGCGCGACGCCGACGCGAATGTCCGGGCCGCCGTTGATGACGGCGTCGCAGTCTCGAGCCGCCCGCTCGATGAGCCGTCGAGCTTGTGGGATGTCGCTCTCGTATGTGACGAGCACGTCGATGGACCGCCGCGTGCGCTCGTCCTCCGCCGAGAAGTTGGTCACGTCGCGCTCGCGCATCGCCCCGTTGGGAACGACGAGGAACGTGTTGTCGAGGGTGAATATCTTGGTGTACCGGATCGTGATGTCCTCGACGAACCCCGTGGTCCCGTTCTCCAGCTCGATCATGTCGCCGATCTCGAACGGCTGGTCCGCGAGGATGAACACGCCGTTGATGAAGTTCCCGACGAGCGGAGCGAGGATGATACCGATCACGGCCGAGAACACCGCCGTCCCGACGAGCAGGTCGGTGAACTGGAAGCCGGCCGCTCGGAGCCCGAACAGCAGCGCGATGGCGATCGTCCCGACGCGGACACCGCGGACGATCGTCTGGGCGACGCTCTGTCTCGACACCCGCCGAGCCACCGGGCGGCCGATGAGCCGAACGAGGAACTTCGAGACGAGCACCCCCAGTCCGACCGAGAGGAGCACCAACGCCAGCCCCGAACCGGGGAGCGACGCCAAGCGGGAAACGACGTTCGTCACCGGGTCGAGGACCCGCCCCAGCATCGGACCGAGGAGCGTCCCCGATATCGACGCCGCGCCCGCGGGCTGTGCCATAGCAAGTCCGCCGTCGCCCACCGGAAAAAGGGTTTCTCCCTTCCTGCGGATTCGGGACGGCGTCGGGGAGACAAAGTCGGGACGGCGTCGGGGAGACAAAGTCGGGACAGTGTTCAGGAACTTGAGGTCGCGGACCGGGAAACCACTATCATCCCGCCGAGCGAACCCGGCACCATGTCCGAGACCCCGCCCGCGAACCCGTCGTTCAGCGTCGCGCACGATTCCGCGCCGAGCGACGTTCTCGTCGCCGGCTTCTCGTCGTTCGGCCTCGCCGGACTGACCGCCGTGGACTACCTCGTCAACGACCTCGACCTCGAGGAGACCGGACACGTCCGGATCGAGGGACTGCCGTCGATCACCCCGTTCGCGAAGGGGCGACCGCGCCATCCGATCCGACTGTACTCCGCGGACGACGTCGACGTCACCGTGCTCGTGGCCGAGCAGTTCGTTCCGCCCGCGCTCGGGAAACTACTCTCGACGGCGGTCCTCGACTGGACCGAGGGCGCCGGAGTCTCGGAGATCACGGTGTTGGCCGGGGTGCCGATCCCGCACGGTCCGGACGCTCACCGCACCTTCTACGTCGCGACGGACGACTACCGCGAGGCGCGCCTCGCGGACGAGACGGTCCCGCCGATGGAGGCGGGCTTCCTCGACGGGACGAACGCCTCGCTGCTCGAACGAGGGATGGACTCGTCGCTCGGCGTCGGCGTGCTCATCACGCCCGTCCACGCGCAGGCCCCGGACGTGGAGGCCACGGTGCGGCTCGTGGATACGGTGAACCAAACCTACGACCTCGGAGTCGACTCCGGGCCGCTGACGTCGTTCGCGGAGGAGGTTCGCAATCACTACGAGGGCCTCGCCGAGCGGATGGAGGAGCGCGAGCCGGAGGGCGGGTACGACCGGATGTACATGTGAGTGCGACCCAGCCGACCGGACGTACATGTGAGTGCGACCCAGCCGACCGGACGTACATGTGGGGGCGACCCAATCGACCGGATCGCCCAGGGGGATCCCGCTCTGAAAACGCGTGCAACTCGACTCATAGTAAAAACCTATATCGGAGGGGCGTATCGTACTCGATATGACCGACGACCTCCGCGACACCCTCGACCACGTCGGGGACCGGTTCAACCTCGGCGAGTACGAGATCGACGCCTACCTCGCGGTGTTGGAGCACGGCGAACTGACGGCGAGCGACATCGCCGACCGGACGGACATCCCGCAGCCGCGCGTGTACGACACGGTCCGGAGCCTCTCGGACCGCGGGCTCGTGGAGCTCCGCGAGTCGCGTCCGATGAAGATCGTCGCCGTCGACCCGGAAGACGCGTTCGGCGACCTCCGGTCGTCGTTCGCGGAGATGGTCGACGAACTCGAGGCGAGGTACACCGCTCCGACCCGGGAGACCGAGGCCGTCTCCCTCGTGAAGTCGCGCTCGACGATCCTGCGGTACCTGGAGGAGATAATCGCCGGCGCGGAGTTCGAGCTCGCCGTCTCGCTGACCCCCGGTCTGCTTCGCCGCTTCCGCGACGAACTCGCGGCGAAGGTGGCCGACGGCGTCAGCGTCGAACTCCTCGTCACTCCCGCCTCGAAGGCGCCGGACCCGGACGAGTTCGACTACCTCGAAGTGTCGACCATCGCACGGGCGCGACGCGGGATCACCACGCCCATCCTCGCGGTCGCCGACGGTGAGTACTCCGTTTACGCCACGCAGGACGCGCTCCGCGACGACCGCGAGCGATACGGGGTCATCTTCAACCGCTCAGCGCTCGGGTTCCTCGTCTCCGGCTTCTTCGGTACCGTGCTGTGGACGACGGCGGAGACTCTCGCCACCGACGGCGCAGCGCGCCCGTTCCCGCGCCGCTACGCGTCGATCCGCCGCGCCGTCAAGGACGTCAGGGAGTTCGGCGGCGAGGGGTTCTACGCCACCGTCGAGGGACGCGACATCGAGACCGGCGAGGCGGTCACCGTCAGCGGCCGCGTCGTCGACCTCGCGTTCGAGGAGTCCGAGGAGGTCGCCTCGCTGGTCGTCGAGACGACGTCCGGACGCGTCGAAATCGGGGGACGGGTCGCGTCTCTCGAAGACGTGGAGGGGCAGGAGATCGTCATCGGTCGCGGCGAGCCGCCGGCGCTGTAGGGCGGGATTCCTTTTTAACTCTCAGTCCGCGCAGTCGGTCCGATTTATTAATGATCCCGACGCCCGATCCGTATGGAGTACACGACGCTCGGCGACACGGGGACGACCGTCAGCGAACTGGCGCTCGGCTGTATGAGCTTCGGGAGCGAGCACGAGTGGATGCTCGACGAGGAGGAGGGCCGCGAGCTCGTCGAGCGCGCGATCGAGCTCGGGGTCACGTTCTTCGACACCGCGAACGTCTACTCGACCGGCGAGAGCGAGGCGATCCTCGGCGACGTCCTCGCGGAGTACGACCGCGACCGGTTCGTCGTCGCGACGAAGGTGTACGGCGAGATGGACGAGTCGAACCCGAACTCGGGCGGGCTCTCGCGGAAGGCGATCGAACAGGAGCTACAGCACAGCCTCGACCGGCTCGGGATGGACACGATAGATCTGTATCAGATCCACCGTTGGGACGACGACACGCCGATCGAGGAGACGCTGGCGACGCTCGACGACGCCGTCCGGCGCGGCGACGTGCGGTACGTCGGCGCCTCCTCGATGTGGGCCCACCAGTTCGCCGAGGCGCTCCACACGAGCGAGCGCGAGGGGTACGAACGCTTCGCCACGATGCAGAACCTCTACAACCTCGCGTACCGCGAGGAGGAGCGCGAGATGGTTCCCCTCTGCGAGAGGGAGGGGATCGGCATGATCCCGTGGAGCCCGGTCGGCGCCGGCTACCTCGCGCGGCCCTTCGAGCGCGACGACGCCACGCTCCGCGGGGAGCACGAGACCGAACTCGGGCGGCCGTACCGCGAGGGCGGCGGCGAGGAGATCAATCGGCGCGTCCAGGAGTTGGCCGACGAGAAGGGCGTGGAGATGGCGCAGATCGCGCTTCGGTGGGTGGCCGGCAAGGACATCGTCGACGCGCCGATCGTCGGCACGTCGAGCGTCGAACACCTAGAGGACGCGGTCGAGGCCCTCGACATCGACCTCTCCGGGTCGGACGTCGAGTGGCTGGAGGAGCCGTACGAGCCCGTCCGGGTCTCCGGCCACGAGTAGCTCGCGGCCGGAGTGGACTCCCGGCCGACGCCGAACGCCGATCCGCGGACCGCACCCCTGTGTCGGCGTAACACACTTAAGAGCCGACTCTGTACTGTCACTCAGTGGCATCCCGACAGGGCGGAGCGGGAGACGCGGAGTCATCCCGTTCCGGATCGACGGAGCGTCGGACTGCGTCCACGACCGCGCCGGCGGGGTCACGCCGGCGGGCGGGGAGGTCGGACACCCTTCCCTTCGACCCCGAGACGGGCGACTATCGACGGCAGTGCTCGCCGTCTCCGCGCCGGTCGTCCGTCGCGCGAACCGCGGAGGATCCGCCGGTCCGCGACCCCGGTCTCTACGCCCTCACCGATCACTTCCGCGACCGGCTGGAACAGCCGGGTCGCTACGTGTCGACCCGCACCGTGAGCGACGCGATCCGCCGCGGTCAGCTCCGCTGGAACCGGACCGACGGCTGGCGGTTCGCCCTCGTCGACGGGGGCATCCGGTTCGTCGTCGTCGTCGGCGACACGGAGACGAACTCTCCCGTCGTCGTCACCGGTTGGACCGAGGTGGCCAACCGCGAGGCGGCCCTCGACGCCCGCCGGTGGGACCCCGTGGACGTCGACACCATCGCCGTGCGGGCGGCGCTCAGCGAGTCGGCGTCGACGCCGATCCCCGACCGGATCCGCCCCCGGACCGTGACCCGACCGTTCGTGGTGGGCGATCACCGCCTGAAGACCGAGCCGGGCGAGCCGTACGTCCGGTGCGACGACTGCGGCTGCCGGTTCCGCTCGAAGGACGCGATCACCTCCCGCGGCTGTCACGGGCGCTCCGGTCGATAAGACCGCGCCCCGTCCGTCAGCCTCCTCGCTCCGAGCCGCGGACGCTACCCATTTCAGCGTCGCGGCCGAACCGTCGTCAATGACCGACGACCCCGAGGGGTCCGGCGCCGAGGACGGTTCCGCGGCCGCCGCCGACGTCTCGCTCGACCGCTTCCACGAGGCCCTCGAGGCCGAGGAGCGACCGATCGCGACCGCCAGCGAGGTCGCTCGTCGGCTCGGCACGACGCAGTCGGCCGCCCGCGACGCGCTGGCCGCGCTCGTCGACCGCGGCGACGTGGACCGGCTCGACGTCGAGAGCGACCCGGTCGTCTTCTACCCGACCGACTGGGGGCGGCTGGCGAGCCGCGAGCGCGTCGTCGCGTTTCCGAACCGCCGCGAGATCGTCGTCGACCGCCCGACGCAGTACACCCGCGCGCGGCTCTCGCAGTTCGCGTACCTCGTCGACACCACCGGGACGGAACCCGGCACCCGCGGGTACCTCTACCGGATCCGGCAGGAGGACGTGTGGGCCGCGCCGTTCGACGACGCCGACGCCCTCGTCGCGAGCCTCCGGTCGGTGCTCCCGCGTCGGTACGACCACCTCGAGGAGTGGATCCGCGACCAGTGGCGCCGTGCGCACCGGTTCCGCTTATACACCCACGAGGACGACTACGTCGTCTTGGCGGCCGCCTCCGAGAGCCTGATGGGCAACGTCGCGGACCAGCACCTCGACGACGACCACCTCCGCGCGCCGATCTCCGAGACGGAGGCGTGGGTGAACGAGGACGCCGTCGCCGAGGTCAAACGCGCCCTATACGACGCGGGCTACCCGGTCGAGGACGACCGCGACCTCGACGTGGGCGACCCGGTCGATATCGATCTCACCACCGACCTCCGGCCGTATCAGGAGACGTGGGTCGAGACGTTCCTCGAGCGTCGCTCCGGGGTGTACGTCGGCCCGCCGGGCTCCGGAAAGACCGTGGCCGCCATCGCGACCATCGCGGCCGTCGGCGGCGAGACGCTCATCTTGGTCCCCTCCCGCGAGCTCGCCGGCCAGTGGCGCGAGGAGCTGCTCGAACACTCGACGATAGACCCCGCCGACGTCGGACTGTACCACGGCGGGCAGAAGGAGATCCGGCCGATCACGATCGCGACCTACCAGATCGCTGGCATGGACCGCCACCGCTCCCTGTTCGACTCCCGGAAGTGGGGACTGATCTGCTTCGACGAGTGCCACCACGTTACCGCGCCGGTGTACAGCCGCACGGCGGAGCTCCAGAGCAAACACCGCCTCGGGCTCTCGGCTACTCCGGTCCGCGAGACCGGGAGCGAGGAGGAGATCTACACCCTGATCGGCCAGCCGATCGGCGCCGACTGGGACGCCCTCTTCGAGGCGGGGTTCGTCCAGGAGCCCGAGGTGGAGATCCGGTACGTCCCGTGGCGCGACGAGCTGGCGCAGAACGAGTACGCCAGCGCCGACGGTCGAGAGCGCCGCCGGGTCGCCGCGGAGAACCCCGCGAAGATCGAGGAGATCCGGTACCTGCTGGCCGCCCACCGAGACAAGAAGGCGCTCGTCTTCATCGAGTTCCTCGATCAGGGCGAGGCGATCGGGGACGCGCTCGGCGTGCCGTTCATCAGCGGCGAGACGCCGCACCGCGAGCGCACGGAGCTGTTCCGACGGTTCCGGGAAGAGGGCGGGGACGGCGACGAGCCCGGGGCGGACGGGGACGACCTCGACACTCTCGTCGTCTCCCGCGTCGGCGACGAGGGGATCGACCTCCCGAACGCCGAGGTCGCGATCGTCGCCAGCGGGCTCGGCGGCTCCCGCCGGCAGGGCTCCCAGCGCGCCGGCCGGACGATGCGCCCCTCCGGCTCCGCGCTCGTCTACGTGCTCGCCACTCGCGGCTCCAGCGAAGAGGAGTTCGCGCAGCGCCAGATGCGACACCTCGCGCGCAAGGGCGTGCGAGTGCGCGAGACGAACGTGGCGGAGTAGTCCGTGGCGGAGTCGTCCGTGGCGGCGTAGCCGCCGGTCGCGGAACGGTCGGAGACGGAACCGCCGACTCGCCGGCCCCGGCGGGGAACGCCGAGCACGGACGGGCCTATCTCGGTTCAGGCCGTCAGAGCGAGTCCGCCAGGCGCTCGGCCGCCTCCTCGATACTGTCCTCGTTCTCGATGAACCGGACCGGCGCGTTCTGGTCGCGCGCGTACTGGAGCGCGGCGGAGCGGTTGAGGTCCTGTTCGAAGGAGATCTTGCGCTCGGTCACCGCGTGCGAGTCGCGGTCGCCCGTCCGCCGGCGGTCGAGGATGGTCTCCGGACTCGCTTCCACGAGGACGAACGCGCTCGGCGAGACGTCGTGGAGCACCTCCGAGGGGAGCCCTTGGACGTAGCCGGCCTTCGTTTCGACCGCCAAGTGCGTCGAGAGGAGGACGTCCGCCTCCGCCGCCTCGTCGGCGACGAACTCGCCCGCGCGGCGCTGGAGCCGGCGCGTCTGCGACTGTGAGAGATCGCCCAGTTTCGCCCGTTCGGTCGTGAGCCCCATCGCGGCCGCCTGTTCGAGCATCACGTCGCCGAAGTTGATCAGTTTGTACCCGTCTCCGAGCCCGCGTCGGACGGCCTGACAGACGCTCGAGAGCCCGACGCCGTTGACTCCGGACACCAGCGTAACCGCCATCAGAAGCTCACCTCGGTGTCCTCGTCCTGCGGCATGGCGCCGCGGTCGTCGTAGTACCGGCGTCCGATAAACTGCGCCCCGACGAGCGACATCATCGTGTCGTAGAGGTCGTCTGCCGAGTGGAACTCCTCCATGTCGGACCGCTCGATCACCGCTCGGATCGTCGTGGCCTCTCCGTCCGGAGGCGACAGCTCCGTGCTACCCACCGTCTCTAGCACCGCCTTCCGTGAGGCCGGAAACTGTAGCTTCCGTGCGAACAGATCGCGAGTCTCTGGTAAGCGCATACATATCACATGACACTGTGTGGTAAAGTAGCTACGCGTGTGGTCCCGTCCGAGGGATCGCCGCGGCCGGCGCAACGCCGCTCGGAGCAGTGCGCTCTGATCGCACCGCACGGAGCGATAGGCTCTGATCGCACCGCACGGAGCGATACGCTCAGCGCAGCGCCCTTCGGAGGGTCGCTGCCCCGCGCTCGATCGACGCGATCGGATCGGCGGGGTCGTCGTGCTCGTAGACGAGCCACTCGACGTCGGCGTTCCGCGCGCTCGCGACGACCGCGTCGAGGTCCACGTCGCCCTCGCCGAGCGCGACCGACTCGCCGCGATCGGCGTCGACGTCGGTGACGTGGACGTGCGTGATCCGGCCGGCGTGTCGGTCGATCAGCTCGGCGGGGTCCGCCCCGCCGACGAGCGCCCAGCCGGCGTCGATCTCTAACTCGACCCGATCGTCGGTCCGGTCGATCAGTCGCTCGATAGCGGGGTCGCCGTCGAGGCTCGCGAACTCCTGGTCGTGGTTGTGGTACGCGAGCCGGACGCGCTGGGCGTCGAGGGCCGCCGCGAGGTCGTTCAGCCGCGTCGCGACCGCTTCGACCGCGGCCGCGCTCTCGAAGTGCGTCGGGTCGAGCCACGGGACGACGAGCGTGTCGACGCCGAGCCGGTCGTAGCGGTCGACGGTCTCGTCGAAGTCGTCTTCCAACGCCTCGGCCGGCGTGTCTTCCAACGCCTCGGCCGGCGTGTCTTCCAACGCCTCGATCGGGACGTGCGCGGAGGCGGCCTCCAGACCGTTCCGGTCGAGCGCCGCGAGCACCGCCTCGATCGGCGACTCGCCAACCCGGTAGGCGAACTCCACTCCGTCGTAGCCGGCCCCGCCCACGCGGTCGAGCAGCTCCGGGAGCGGAGCGTCGATCGAGCGCAGCGTGTACAGCTGGACCGCGATATCGATCATAGCTGTCGTTTCTCGGCCACCGATGTGTTGATTCGGATATCCCGCGGCCGCGACGCCGCCGACCGGCCGGCGGCCCCCGATGCCGCCGAAGGTTTGAACACGCGCTCCGTCGACCTCGCGGTATGGAGACTACCGACTCCCCGGGCGGTACGATCGCCGACGGGGTCGACGCGCCGACCGTCGCCGAAGCGGTCGTCGACCACATGCTCGACCGCGGGGTCGACGTCGCCTTCGGGATCCCCGGGAAGCAGACGCTCCCGCTCAACCGAGCGCTCGCCGATCGCGACGCGCGGTTCGTGGTCGCGCGCCACGAGACGGCAGTCACCCACCAGGCGTGGGGGTACGCCGAGACGAGCGAGCCGGGCGCGATGGCGGCGACGGTCGTCGTCCCCGGGCCGGGAGATATGAACGCGATGAACGGGCTGAAGAACGCCCTGAACGACTGCGTCCCCCTCCTCCACCTCGCCGTCGAGACGGAGCGCGAGGTGCGCGGCGGCGACGGAATCCACGAGACGCCGCCCGAGACGTACGACACGGTCGTCAAGGAGAACGTCCTCGTGGACTCGCCGGCGGGCGCCGTCCCCGCCGTCGCCGACGCGATTCGCGTCGCTCGCGAACACCCGCAGGGGCCGGTTCGTGTCGGGATCCCGAAGGACGTCCTCGCGAGCCGGACGCCGCAGCCCGCGGTCGGAGAGCGGTCGCCGAGCGCGCCGCCGGCCCCGCCCGCCGACGCCGTCGACCGCGCCGCGGAACTGCTCGCGGGGGCCGACGCCCCGGCGATCCTCGCGGGCGGCGGCGTGCGACGGGCCGGCGCGAGCGACGCGCTCCGGTCCGTCGCGGAGGCGCTCGACGCGCCGGTCGCGACCACGTACAAGGGGAAGGGAACGCTGCCGGAGACGCACGCGCTCTCCGCCGGCGTCCTCTGCGGCGGGTCGAGCACCGACCTCCGGGAACTGCTCGGCGCGGCCGACGTCGGGCTCGTCGTCGGGTCCGACCTCGACGCGGTCGCGACCGCCTCGTGGTCGGTCTCGATGCCGGACCGGCTCGTCCACGTCACCCTCGACGGAGACGACGTCGGATTCGGCTACGAGACGGAACTCGGGGTCGTCGCCGACGCGGACGCGTTCCTTCGTGCGCTCGACGATCGTCTCGACCAGGGCCGGGAGGCGGACCCCTCGCCGCCGGTCTCGTCGTCGCCGGCCTCGTCGTCGCCGGCGGCGGACGGGGCCGAACTCGACGGCGCCGAGCGGGCCGGTGCGGTCAGGTCGGCCGACGAGGAGCGGTTCGCGACGCTCGCCGACGGGCGGGCCCCCGACGACCCGCTCCGGTCCGTCGAAGTCCTCCGGGAGGTCCGGGAGGCGCTCCCGGACGAGACCGTCGTCACGGCGGACGCGGGCGGGTTCCGGCTCTGGACGCTCGTCTCCTTCCCGGCGTCGGGGCCTCGATCGTACGTCAACCCGGGGTCGTGGGCGACGATGGGCACCGGGCTCCCGTCGGCGATCGGCGCGAGGCTCGCCAACCCCGACCGCGACGCCGTCGCGCTCACCGGGGACGGCGGACTCATGATGTGCGTTCACGAGCTACACACGCTCGCCGCCGAGGACCTCGACGTGACGGTGGTCGCGCTCAACAACGACGACTACGCGATCATCAGCGAGGAGGCGTCGCGCTCGTACGACTTTCCCGAAAGCGCCTACGGGTGGGCGGACGCGGGCCTCGACCTGGTCGCCGTCGCGTCCGGGATGGGCGTCCCCGCGGAGCGGGTGACCGACCTCGACGCGGTCGGGGACGCGGTCGACGCGGCCCGGCGCCGCGACGGCCCCGCGCTGGTCGAGGTCGTGACTGACGCGGCGGAGCCGCAGGCGAGCGAGTGGATGACGCGGGACCGCCCCGTCGACGAGGAGCGATAGCCGAAGGGACGCGAACGGCCGCCAGTCCCGTCGATGGTCCCCGTCAGAACGTTTCACGCCTCGCGTTTCGGGTATCTGAAGCGAGATATATACGGGCGGGACGGCGACGGTCCGCATGCGCAATCCGTGGGTCCACGACGACGTGCCGGAGGCGGCCGGCTCCGGGTACGGCGGGCGAGTGCAGCTGCTCGGTGCGGTCGTCTGGGGGGCGCTCCTGTGCGGCGTCGGCGGGACCGCGCTCCTCGTCGGGACCGGGACGGTCGAACCGGCGCTCGCGGCGTCGCTGCGGTCGGCCGTCACCTACGTTCTCGCCGGGGCGGCGTCGGTGCTCCTGTTGCCTCTCGTCTTGCGGCTTCTCGCCGTCTCGCGGCTGCTCGCTGCGGTCGCCTTCCTCGCCGGCGCGTGGCTGGTCGGGGGGTTCGTCTGGAGCCGCGAGTCCGAGCGTATCCTCGGGACCCTCCCGGGCGAGGGAGGTCTCGGCCCGGGCGCGGAGTCGTTCGGTGGTCTGTTCGAACTGGCGGAGACGCTCTTCGCGCTCCTCTGAACCGCCCGCGCCCCGGACTGCCGGCGATCGCGACCGGGTGAGTCGGAGCGTGAACCTTAACAACATTCGTTGTGAATTCGGCGTATGACTCACGCGAACGACATCGCCGTCGGCATCGTCGGCCTCGGCGGGATCGGGAAGCACCACGCGACGAAGCTGACGGAACGCGGCGCGAACCTCGTCGGCGGCATGGACATCGACGCCGACGCCCGGCGGCGGTTCCACGAGGAGTTCGACGTCCACGCGTACGAGAGCGAGACGGACCTGTACGAGGACTGCGACGCCGTCCTGATCACGACGCCGAACCGCTTCCACGAGGAGTACGCCGTCTCGGCGCTGAAGGCCGGCCTCGACGTGCTCTTGGAGAAGCCGCTCGCACACACGGTCGAGAGCGCCGAGCGCATCGCCGCGGCCGCCCGCGACGCCGAGGGGTTCTGCATGGTCGGGTTCAACAACCGGTTCGCGGAGCCCGTCCAGGTGATCAAAGGCTACCAGGACGAGGGGCGGTTCGGCGAGACGACCCACGTCGAGGCGAACTACGTCCGCCGCCGGGGAGTCCCCGGCCGCGGCTCGTGGTTCACGTCGGGCGACGTCGCCGGGGGCGGCGCGCTCATCGACATCGGCGTCCACGCCGTCGACCTGGCGCTGTACTTCCTCGACCACCCGGAGGTCGTCGAGGTGTCGGGCGAGACGCGCTCCGAGTTCGGGAGCCGGGACGACTACGCGTTCGTCCACATGTGGGGCGACGACAACGGCGCCGAGGGGTTCGACGTCGAGGACTCGGCGTCGGCGTTCATCCGCGACGCCGACGGCAACACGGTGTCGCTGGAGGTCGCGTGGGCGACGAACCGACCGACGAACGACGAGTTCGTGATCCGCGGGACGGAGGCGGGCGCGACGTTCGACCGCGGCAGCGACGAGCTCACGATCCACGAGGCGCGCTCCTTCGACGGCGACAGCCACCACTTCTCCGACACCGAGGTCGAGACCCGCGAGGGCGACAGCCACGGGGCCGAGCAGTCGGCGTTCCTCGAAGCGGTCGCCGCGGGCGAGGCGCCCGCGATCAACACGATCGACGAGGCGCTCTCCGTCCAGCGCGTCATCGACGCAATCTACCGATCCTCGGAGCGCGGCGAGGCCGTCCGGCTGGACTGAGGCCGGCCCGGTCCCGCCCTCGGCCCGAGTCCCCGCCGTCTCCGGCTCCCGCTATCCGAACCTATTCGGTTCTCCGGTTCCTCCTCGGAAGCAATCCGTGACACGCGACGCCGGCCCGACCCCGCCCTCCGAACGCATCGTCAGCCTCGACGCGCTCAGAGGGTTCGCCCTGCTCGGAATCCTGCTCATCAACGTCTGGGTGTTCGCGATGCCGGAGGCGTCGCTGTTGAACCCCACCGTGTACGCCGATTCCACCGTCTACGGCGACTTCACAGGCGCGAACTACTGGGCGTGGTTCGCCGGCCACGTGTTCGCGCAGTCGAAGCTCATCACGCTGTTCTCGGCGCTGTTCGGCGCCGGAGTCCTGCTGTTCGTCGGGAGCAAAGAGGAGAAGGGACAGGACGCGGTCCGGCTCCACTACCGGCGGACCGCGGTGCTCATCGCGGTCGGACTCGCGCACGCGTACCTGCTGTGGTACGGCGACATCCTCGTCGCCTACGGCTTCACCGGGCTGTTCCTGATCACGGTCCGCGACACGGACGCGAAACGGCTGGCGGCGCTCGGCGGACTCTTCCTGCTGTTCGTTCCCGTCACGGAGCTGTTCGCCGCGGTCAGCATCGGCGGCGACGCGATCGCGTCTCAGTGGGCGCCGAGCGAGGCCGCCCTGCGCCAGGAGGTGGCGACCTACCGGAGCGGCTGGCTCGAACAGATGGACCACCGCGTCTCCGCCTCCTTCCAGCGACAGACGTCCGGCTTCATCGGGTCCAGCTTCTGGCGCGTCGGCGGCGTGATGCTGCTCGGAATGGCGCTGTACCGCTGGGGCGTGCTCACCGGCGAGCGCTCGGCGCGGTTTTATAAGCGGCTCGTCGCCGGCGGGGTCGTCGGCGTCGCGGTCGTCGTCGCCGGCGTCGCCTACATCGAGGCGAACGACTGGAGCGCGGGCGCGGCGCTGTACTGGCGTCAGTTCAACTACTGGGGGAGCCTCCTCGTCGCCGGGGGCTACGTCGGGCTCGTCATGCTGTACGCGAAGCGGCGGCCCGACGGTCCGGTGACGAGGACCTTCGCCGCGGTCGGCCGGACCGCGTTCACCAACTACCTCCTCCAGACAGTGCTCGCGACCTCGATCTTCTACGGCCACGGCCTCGGCCTGTTCGGCTCCGTGAACCGCGTCGAACAGTACGGGATCGTCCTCGCCATCTGGGTCGTGCAGGTGGTGCTGTCGGTGGCGTGGCTCAACTACTACCGATACGGCCCCGTGGAGTGGGTCTGGCGGACGCTGACGTACGGGGAGCGGCAGCCGCTGAAGAATCCGAACTAATCGAATTTCGCTGGCCGTCATTTTCCCGGTTCGATCGTAGTCTGTGTATATGTCGTTGCCGTCGTTGGCACGACGAACCCCTCCGGCGGCTCGGTTATAAATAATCGAACACGCGTCGACGGTGAAGGCATCCAAGGCTCCAGCCGTGAGGCGCGCCCCGCACCGCAACCGCAGCCTCACGCCTCCCCAGCCTCGCCGCTGGCACCCTCCGCTTCGCTTCGGGAGCCAGCGACTCCCTCGCGCGCGCTCTCGCCGGCGGCTACGCCGCCGGCTGTCAGAGGGACCTTCGGTCCCTCGCTACTCGCGGCCTCCGGCCGCTCAAAAAGCACGCGCCACCGCACGCTTATTAAAATAAGCCGTCAGTCAGGACACGTCGACGACTCGGTTCGACAGCGTCCCGACGCCCTCGTAGGTGATCTCGACGCGCTCGCCCGGTTCGACGAGCCCGGGGTTCGCCGGGCTCCCGAAGGCGACGCAGTCGCCGGGCTCGAAGGTGAACCGCTCCGAGAGGTACGAGACGATCTCGTGGGGACCGAACAGCATCAGCTCGGTGTTCGCGTCCTGACGCTGCTCCCCGCCGACCGTCGTCGAGATGTCGAGGTTCGTCGGGTCGACGTCGGTCTCGATCCACGGGCCGAGGGGCGCTGAGCCGTCGAACGCCTTCCGCGCGGTCCGCCCCTGCTGGTCGAGCGCGTCGACGTCGTTCATCACCGTGTAGCCGCGGACGACCTCGGGAACGTCCTCGGGGGCGACATCCCGGCAGCGCTCGTCGATGACGGCGACCAGCTCGCCGGCGTACGTCAGCTCGTCGGTCCACTCGGGGTACGCGATCGACTCGCCGTGCGCGAGCAGGCTCGCCGGCGGTTTGATGAAGAAGTCGGGCTCCTCGGGCCGCTCGTACTCCATCTGATCGAGTGTCTCGACGTAGTTCCGTCCGACGCAGTAGAGCGCGCTCGGGTCGCAGGGCGGGAGGAGCCGCCCGTCGCGACCGACCTCGTAGCGGCCGTCGTCGTCGACGATCGTCCCGTCCTCGTAGCGTCCGGAGACCGGTCCGTCCGGCGTGAGCAGGCGTGCGAGTCGCATGGCGGCACGTCCACGCGGGGGCGTCGAAAAGGCGTCGGTCGCGGTCAGTCGTCGTCACGGTCGATCGCGGTCAGTCGTCGTCGCGGTCGATCGCGGTCAGTCGTCGTCGGTCGCGGTCCCGATCACCACGCCAGACCGGATCTCCAGCGCGGTCTCGAACTCCTCGCGCCGCGTCCGACCCGAGCCCGCCCGCTCGACAGCCGTCTCGTGGGCGCGGGCGACGGCGTCGCGCTCGCGGTCAGTGAGTCCCAGCCGCTCCCCCACGCTCTCCCAGTGGTCGGGCTCCACAAGGAACGTCTCGCGGTCAGGCTCGGTCGCGATGCGCTCGTATCGCCGCCTGTACTCGGCGATCCGCGGACCTAGGTCCGCCTGCACGCGGGCGAGGAGGGAGGGGAGCCGCTCGGCGGGGACGCTGGCGAGCGCCGCCGTCTTGACCAGCGCGGTCCCGTCGATCGGGTAGTCGCCGTTCGGCGACGTCGACCCCGTCCCGGGTGACTCCTCGTCGCCGGCCATCAGCCTCCGGCCCGCATCGCCTTCTGACGGTACTTCGGGAGGAGTTCGGCCAGCGCGTCCGGGTCGCCGACGAACTCGGCGGTCACTTCGGTGAGTCGAATCGCAGCCGCGGCCGTCACCGTCTCGGCGCTGAGCGCGACGCGCCACCCGTCGCCATCCACGCGGGTCGCCTCGGCCGGGTCGTCCGTGCCCACGAGCGTCCCGCCGAGGTTGACGAGGTAGTGGGCCGCGAGCCGCCGGGAAATCCCGCGGTACGCGACCGTCTCGCGCTCCCAGCCCTCCTCCGCGGGCGGGGGACCGTCGACGGGCTCGGTCCCGCCGCTCGCCTCGCCGTCGGGGGTCATGCGCCGCCCGCGACCGGCGGGAACACCGAGAGCCGGTCGCCGTCCTCCAACGCCGTCTCCAGCCCGTCGAGGTGAAGCACCTCGCGGCCGTTCTTGAGCACGTTGATCTGGGGGGCGAGGCCGCCGTCGACGACCAGGCGACCGTTCATCCCCTCGTACTCCGCTTCTAGCTCCCGCAACACGTCTCCGACGCTCGACCCGTCGGCGAACTCCGCCTCGACGATTTTCCCGCCGGCGGCCTCGCGAAACGTCGCGAAGAACCGCAGTTCCAGTTCCATATGCGCGTAATCGGTCCGGACCGACATAAAACGGTCCCGAGAAGCGGGGAGGAACCACACCGCTCGTGCGATGTGGTA
Organism: Halorubrum sp. Hd13; assembly: GCF_002252755.1. Lineage (GTDB taxonomy): Archaea > Halobacteriota > Halobacteria > Halobacteriales > Haloferacaceae > Halorubrum. The sequence goes on from NZ_NHOY01000092.1 coordinate 29,227, forward strand.
CCATAGCTTTAGGTTCCACCGGTCCGTCCGATCACTCGGAAATGTCAATCAAGGCGTACGATTACGCGGTCGTCGGCGCCGGGTCGGCGGGCTGCGTGGTCGCGCGGCGGCTAGTTGAGCGGGGGAACGACGTGATTTTACTCGAAGCGGGGGCACCCGACGAGAACCACGAGGAGCGGATCAACACACCGGTCCGCTTTCCGGAGCTGTTCAAGTCCGAGGCCGACTGGGAGTACTACACGGAGCCGCAGCCGGAGATGAACGACCGCCGGCTGTACCATCCCCGCGGGAAGACCCTCGGGGGGTCGAGCTCGCTGAACGCGATGATCTACAACCGGGGCGTTCCCTGGGACTACGACAACTGGGCGTCGATGGGGAACGACGGCTGGAGCCACGACGAGATGCTCGACGCGTTCAAACGGAGCGAGGACTTCGTCGGCACCGGAGACGAGGAGTTCCACGGGACGGGGGGACCGCTGACCGTCGACGACCTGTCCGACCCGCACCCGGCCTCCGAGGCGTTCGTAGACGCGGCCGAGGAGTGCGGCATCGAGCGGAACGCCGACATCAACGGGCGACGGCAGACCGGTGCGGGACTGTACCACGTGACGCAGCGGGACGGGAAGCGGTGCAGCAGCGCCGCGGCGTTCATCAAACCGGTACTGGACCGCGCCGGGCTGACCGTCGAGACCCGCGCACACGTCACCGGTATCCGGTTCGACGACGCGAACCGCGCCGAGGGCGTCGACTACCGACGCGACGGCGAGACGCACGAGGTCGACGTCGCGGAGGAGGTGGTGCTCAGCGCGGGGGCGTACGACACGCCGCAGCTACTGATGTGCTCCGGCGTGGGGCCGGCAGAGCACCTTCGCGACCACGACGTCGACGTGGTCGCCGACCGACCGGGCGTCGGCCGTAACCTCCAGGACCACCTGTTCAGCTTCGTCGTGTACGATCGGACCGACGACGAGCCGCCGGCGCCGACGTCGAACATCGGGGAGGGCGCCGGGTACACCTACGTCGACGACGACGAGCCGGCGCCGGACCTCCAGTTCCACTTCTGTCCGACGTACTACATGAACCACGGCTTCGACAACCCCGACGGGCTCGGGTTCTCGATCGGCGCGACGCAAGTGCGGCCCGAGAGCAGGGGGCGGGTCGAGCTCGCCTCCGACGATCCCACCGATGACCCCGTCGTCGATCCGCGGTACCTCTCGGCCGAGCCGGACCTCGAGGTCCTCCGCGAGGGCGTCAAGCGGGCCCGTGAGATCGCTCGGGCCGACGCCCTCGACCCGTATCGCGGCGCGGAGGTCTGGCCGGGCGAGGACGTCGAGACAGACGCGGAGATCGAGGAACACGTGCGCGAGACCGCTCACACGGTGTACCACCCGGTCGGGACGTGTCGGATGGGGGACGACGAGTCGGCGGTCGTCGACGATCGGCTCCGTGTGCACGGCGTGGACGGCGTCCGGGTCGCCGACACGTCGGTGATGCCGACGATTCCGAGCGGCAACACCAACGCGCCCGCGATCGCCGTCGGCGAGCGGGCGGCGTCGCTGCTCGAGGCCTGACCGGCCGGTTCGCCCGGCGGGACCGCGTTCGGAAGGGGACTACAGGTCCGAGAGCCGGATCCCGTCCTCGACGAGCCGGAAATTCCGCTCGCGACCCAGCTCGTCGCCGAGCCACTCGTGTTCGTACAGCTGTCCGATCAGTTCCACGTAGAGGTTCCGCCACGCGATGGCGTAGATCGGGGACTGCCCCCACGCGCGCAGTTCCGGAACGAACTCGTGGTACGTGCTCGCCTGCGTCTCCATTCGCTCGACCGCGTCGGCGACGACCTCGGCCGCCTCCGCGGGCTCGGCGCCCTCGATCTCCTCGTTGATCCGCGACTGAATGCCGGCGATGGCGCGACGCATGTCCTGTTCGGCGGTCTCGTCCTCCTCGGGGAGCGACTCGACGACCCCTCGCGGCACGCCGAGCTCTATCTCTGGCATACCGAATCGTCCGGCGGCGACGCTCAAAAAACCCGCTCACCGATCCGCCGCTCGACGGGGGCCTCCACGAGCCACCGACCGGTGAGCGTCCCGACCCGATCACGCGCGGCCGCCGGGTCGGTCGATACCGACTCGTCTCCCCGCTGCGGCCCGTAGGCGCCGAACCCGGCGTGATTGACCCCGTCGAGCTCGATCACCCGGGCGTCGTCGGGCAGGTTCGACCGGCTCTCGCGCTCGCGGTCCGCGTCGATCACCCCGTCGGCGCCCCCGAGCACCGAGAGGACCCGCAGCCCGCTCTCTGAGACGTCGCTGTCGCAGTAGGCGGCGTGGAGGACGAGCCCGTCGAGGTCGACGGCGTTGGCCGCCGCGTACCGACAGGCCATCGCGCCGCCGAGCGAGTGGCCGCCGACGTACCACGACTCGACCGCCGGGAGCGCCGCCCGCGCGTCGTCGGCCCGGTTCGGTCCGAGCACCGCGAGGTTCAGCGGCACGTCGACGATCACGACGGCGACGTCTCGCCCCGCGACCGTCGCCGCGGCGGTCGGGACGTAACTCTCCGGGTTCACGCGCGCGCCGGGATAGTAGGCGAGTCCGACCGTCTCCGCGGTCACCGGCCCGCTCCGAACGACCGTCAGCCCGTCGAGCCGCTCGACGGTGACGGCCGACGAGGACTCGACCGCGTTCACCGCCGCCTCCTCCGGGCCCGCGCCGACCGCGAAGTAGAGCCCGGCACCGGTCGCGAGAACCGCCGCACCCAGCGCGATCACCGCGACGGCGACGGCGACGGTGCGGCGGGCGGGGAGCCGACCCGTGTCGTCTCCCTCGGGGCTCACGGGGTCGGCGCGGCCTTCTGGAGGGCCGTCTCCGCGATGTTGCCGCCGTAGTCGGCCGACCGGAGGACGGAGTCGACGACGAGCCCGAGCAGCTGCGCGCGGGCCGGGTCCAGGTCGCGGAGGAGTTCGTCGATCGCGCGCACCCGTTCGTCGATCGCCCTGACGCCCGTGCGAGCGTCGTTCGCCAGCCGCGTCGCCTCGTCGCTGTCGTCGGCGAACAGCGCGTCCATCGCGGTGTCGATCACCTCGACCGCGTCGCCGTGGAGGTCGTTGACCGCCTCGACGACCTCGTCGGGAAGCGGCTCGTCGATGCTGAGCGTCAGGTGGCCGATCTTCGTCGCGTGGTCGCCGATCCGCTCCAGCTGGCGGGCGCTGGAGTGGTAGTCGAAACACTCCTCGCGCGGGAGGCCGAGCTCTTCGGCCGCCTTCGGCGTGCGAAGCGTCGCGCGGAAGATCCGGGAGACGACGAGCCAGAGCCGATCGAGGTCGTCGTCGCGGCCGATCACGTCGCGGGCGAGGTCGTGGTCGAGATCGGAGAGCGCGGCGAGCGCGTCCTCCAGCATCGACAGCGATATCAGCCGCATCCGGGTGACGGCGTTGTGGATCGACAGCTCCGAGGAGTCGAGCAGGTCCTGGATGACGACCCGGTCGCGCGTCTCCTCTAACACCTCCAGGCCGACGAGGCTCTGGACCGCCTCGCGGATGGCGGAGCGCTGCTCAGTGGAGATCCCGGCGCCCTCCAGTTCGATCACGTCGAACCCGCTGACGTACATCGTCGTCACCGCCCGGGTGAGCGCCTGCCCCGAGAGGTCGGTGACGTCGAGCGTCCCGCGGGTGCGCTCCTCCTCCGACCGCGGCGTGAGGAACAGCGAGTCGCCGTCGGGGAAGAACTCGATCTCGGTGCCGGCCTCCACGCCGTTTTCCGTCGCCCACGTCTTCGGGATCGAGACCGTGTACGTCGAGCCGCCGGTGACCTGCACCTTCCTCGTTTCCATGTATACAGATCGCACACGATATCCCTTAAGTTTATTCAAAATATATACTCCGTATGCGCCTCGAAAATCCGGCATAAGTCGTATCTCAGCGGCCTTAATTCGGATAGAAGCCGCGGACGAGACCTAACTATCGGTTGTCTTATAAATATTATATATGTCTATATATTTATTCCGCGGGCCGCGCGGGACGCCGACGTTCGAGGGTGAACCCCGGGCTTGAGGCGGCGGGGCGCCGATCGTTGCGTCATGCCAGTCGCGACTGTCGGCGAGACGGCGTCCCACGAGGTACAGGTCACGGAGGAGGCGATCGACGCGTTCGCCGAGCTCTCGGGCGACGAGAACCCGATCCACCTCGACGACACGTACGCCGCGGAGACGATGTTCGGCGGGCGCGTAGCCCACGGGATACTGTCTGCGGCGGCGGTCTCCGCGGCGCTCGCGTCGCTCCCGGGCGACATCGTCTACCTCGAACAGGAGCTGTCGTTCGAAGCGCCAGTGCGCCCGGGCGAAACGGTCAGGGCCGCCGTCGAGGTCGTCGAGGACCTCGGCGGCGACCGACTGCGGGTGCGGACGGAGGCGTTCGTGGACGCGCGCGAGGAGCGCGTCCTCGACGGGGAAGCGACGATACTCTCGGTGGCCCACGAGGACGACTGACCGCGCGGACCGACGCCCCGACGCACAGCGGGCCCGCTACCCGTGCCAGCGGAGCACCGTCGCCGCCCACGTGTACCCGGTGCCCGCGGCGAGGAAGCAGACGAGGTCGCCGTCTGCAAGCCGACCGTCGGCCAGCCCCTCCTCGACGGCGAGCGCCTGATCGACGCTCTGGACGTGGCCGTACTCGTCGAGGTAGTAGCCGTCCCGCTCGGGGTCGAGCCCGAGCTCCTCCAGCACCAGGTCGTGGAAGGACCGCTTCATGTGCGTGAGCGCGACGAAGTCGAGGTCGGTCCGCTCGAACCCCGACCGCGACAGCGCCTCGTCGGCGACGGAGCGGAACGCCGGCAGCGAGACCGGGCCCAGTCGCTCCTTCATCCCGTCGGGGTCGGGGACCTGCAGCGCGTGGAGCCCCTCGCGCACCGTCGCCTCGCTCGGCGGGCGCTTCGACCCGCCAGCGGGCATCACGACGTCGTCGGCGAAGGAGCCGTCCGTCTCGGCCGCGCTCTCGTGGACCGTCGCGCGGGCGCGGTCGCCGGGGTCGGCCTCGACGACGAACGCGCTCGCGCCGCTCCCGAAGTTGAACATGAACGACGCGTCCTCGTCCTCGTAGTCGACGAGGTCCTCCTCCCGGCTCGCCGAGACGAGCAGCGCGGTGTCGGTCTCCTCGACCGCGAGCTGAGCCGCCGCCTGCCGGAGCGCTATCGGGGCGCCGGCACATAGCGTGTAGCTCTCGGTGGCGTAGGCGTTCTCGGCGCCCAACGCCTCGGCTATCGCGGCCGCGGCCGACCACACCACGTGGTCTTTGAACTCCGAGCCGTGGTAGAGGAGGAGGTCGACCGCGGTCGGGTCGACGTCGGCGTCCGCGAGCGCCTCGCGGGCCGCCTGCTCGGCCATGTCCGTCGCGTGGTCCCCGTCTCGCGGGCAGACGTGCTTCTCGGTCACGCCCATCTTCTCGACGACGACCTCCTCGGGGATCCCGCTGATCTCGGCGATCTCCGCGCCGGTGATCGTGTCGGGCGGCACGTACGTCCCGAGGCCGGTGATTCCGACCGTCATCGGCGGTACCTCCGTAGCCGCTCCGGCAGGCGCTTGCCGACGGTCCCCCCGAGCCGGTCGCGCACCGTGCCGAGGATCCCGTTGGGGACGAACAGCACGAAGAGCACGAAGACGATCCCGAGGTAAAGCGGCGCTCGTCCGGCCAGAGCGGTGTTGACGAACAGCTCGACGCTGAGCCCGAAGACGTCGGTCTCGAGGACGGTCGCCGGGACCCCTTCACGGATGTAGGTCGCGAGACCGCCGCTCTCGGTCGAGAGCACGTCCTCTAGCCACTGGTGGAACGCCGTGCCGAACAGCGGTCCCGCCAGCGTGCCGAACCCGCCGATGATCGTCGTGATCAGCGCGTCGGCGGTGACGAGGAAGAAGTAGGAGTTGTCCGGCGACACCGACCGGGCGTACGCGGCGAAGATCCCGCCGGCGACCGCCCCGAAGAAGCCGCTGATCGCGAACGCGGCCAGTTTGAACCGGTAGGTCGGATAGCCGACGGCGCGGGCGCGCTCCTCGTTCTCGCGGATGGCGACCATCACCCGCCCGAACGGCGAGTGGAGGATCCGCTGCATCGCGAAGTACGAGGCTAAGACGACGGCGCCCAGCGCGTAGTAGGAGACCACCGTCGCGGAGACGTCGATCCCCAGGCCGAGTAGATTCTCGACGCTGGTGCCGGTGAGCCGTCCGACCCGGAGGCTCAGCGCGTCGACGTACGGGACGCCGATCGCGAGCCCGTCGCCCCCGATCGTCGCCCCCTCTTGGGGGTTCGTGGAGACGTACCCCCACGAGCGGATCAGCTCGTAGATCACCTGCGCGAACCCGAGCGTGATCATCGCGAAGTACACCCCCGTGAGCCGGAACGAGACCGAGCCGATGACCAGCGCCAGCAGCGCCGCGAGCAGCGCGCCGAGCAGCAGCGTGATCATGAACGGCGTCCCGCCCGGGATCCCGGGGATCTGCCCGTTCGCCGCGAGCACGACGAAGTACGCCCCGGTGCCGTAGAACGCGGCGTGGCCGAACGAGAGGTAGCCCGTGTAGCCGCTGACGAAGTCGAAGCTCATCGCGAACAGCCCCATGTACAACACGGCGATCATGAACGTGATCCCCGGGAGGAACGCCGCCGTCTCGGCCGCCAGCGGCGACGACTCCAGCGCGCCGTTGACCGGCGGGTACAGGAAGAAGACGAGGACGACGGCGGCGTGGACCGCGTGGTCCCGGGCGTAGTCGGCGAGGGTCACGGCGCGGTCGACATCGCTGACTTCCGCGTCGTCGCGCCCGGCGTCGGCCCCCGCGTCGTCGGCGGAGGAGTCGGGGTCGCTAATGGCCGCCCACCTCCTCGACGCCGTAGAGGCCCTGCGGCCTGACGATCAGCATGCCGACTAACAGCAGGAAGATCGTCACCTCGGAGAGGCCGGAGAAGGTGACGACGCCGGTCGTGAACAGCCACGTCGTCACCGAGTCCGCGATGCCAACGATCCCCGCGGCGACGACGGTGCCGCGGAAGCTCCCGAGCCCGCCGATGATCACGACGACGAACGCGTACAGGAGCACGTCGATGCTCAGCAGGACGCTCGGCCCCCAGATCGGGTCCCACATCAGCAGGACCCCGCCGACCGCGGCGAGGCCCGTCCCGACGCCGAAGACGACGGTGAACGCCCGGCGGACGTCGATCCCGAGCGCCTGCACCATCTCGGTGTCCTCGCTCCCGGCCCGGATGTATAATCCGTACAGCGTCCGGGTGAGGAACAGCCAGACGGCGACGAGGACGACGCCGCCGATCAGCACCTCGAACAGGTAGAGCCGCCGCACTGCGATCCCGAGGAAGTCGGTCCGTCCCAGCAGCACGTCCGGCGCGGTACCCATCGGCGCCTGCCACTGCGGGTCCGGCTGGATGCCCCGCAGCGTCAACACGATCCGCGCGACCTCCTCGATGATCAGCGAGACGCCGAACGTCAGCAGGATCTGGTAGGTCGGCGTGCGGTCGTAGATCGGTCGGATCAGCTTCAGCTCGATGAGACTGCCCGCCGCGGTGGTGACGGCGAAGACGATCGCCATCGCGGCGAAGAAGACGCCGATCGTCGCGAGCGTCCCCGTCCCGGAGCCGACGACCAGAACGAGCACGAGCCCGCCGAGGTACGCGCCGACCATCGTGACGGCGCCGTGGGCGAAGTTGAGCACGCCCATCAGCCCGAACACGAGTGTGAGCCCCACCGCGATGGTGAAGTAGACGGCGGCCTTGCCGAGCCCTTCGACGAGGACGCGGACCGCGGTCCGGAGCCCGTCGGCGGCGCCGCCCGTCGCGAGCAGCGGGGCCGGGTCCGCGACGCCGAGGGAGAGCGCGGTCGCGCTCATGCGGTGAGGTACCTCCGGATGCGCTCGTCCTCGCTCGTGACGCCGTCGGTGTCGCCCTCCTCGACGACGACGCCGTGGTCGACGAGGTAAAACCGGTCGGCCAGGTCCATCGCGAGCCGGAAGTTCTGCTCGACGAGTACCATCGTCGTGTCCGCGGAGGCCGCGCGGAGCGCCTCGACGACGTCGCTCACGATCTGCGGCGCGAGCCCCTCGCTGGGCTCGTCGACGAGCAGCAGGTCGTTGTCGCCGAGCATCCCGCGGGCGATCGCGAGCATCTGCTGTTGGCCGCCGCTGAGGTCGCCGGCCTCCTTGTCGGCGAACCGCTCAAGGGCCGGGAAGAGGTCGTACGCCTCCCCTATCCGGGCGTCCGGGTCGGCGGCGGCGTGGGCGGCGACGCGGAGGTTCTCCGCGACGGTCAGGTGCGCGAACACCCGCCGGTCCTCCGGCACCCACCCCATTCCGCCGCCGGCGATCTCGTGGGGCTCGCGGCCGGTGACGTCCTCGCCTTTGAATCGGACCGTCCCGCGCCGCGGCGGCGTCAGCCCGAGCGCGGTCCGTAGCGTCGTCGTCTTGCCGACCCCGTTGCGACCGACGAGCGCGACGATCTCGTCGTCTTCGACGGTCAGGTCGAGCCCCTGCAGGATGTGGCTCTCGCCGTAGTACGTGTGGACGCCCTCGAACTCCAACACGCTCACCGGCCGCCACCTCCGCGGTTCGGCGTTCGCCCAGACGCTCGGCCCCGTTCGGCCGGCGGGGCTCGCCCTGTCGGCCGGTCGACGCGACGACCGCCGTCGGTCGCCGCCGCGGAGCCGTCGCCGTCGGTCCCGCCGCTCTGCTCCTCGCCTGTGGCGTCGCCCTCGCGGCCGTAGCCGCCGAGATACGCCTCCCTGACGGCCGGGTCGTTCCGGACCGACTCGGGCGGGCCGTCGGCGATGAGCTCGCCGCGGTGGAGCACCGCGATTCGGTCGGAGATGCCCATCACCACGTCCATGTTGTGTTCGATCAGCATCACGGAGTGGTCGGCGGCGACGTCCTCGATCAGCGCGACCACGTCGTCGACCCCCTCGCTGGAGACCCCGGCGGTCGGCTCGTCGAGCAGGAGCAGGTCCGGGTCGCCGGCGAGCGCGACGCCGACCTCCAGGCTCCGTTTCTCGCCGTGACTGAGGTTCTCCGCGACGGCGTCGGCCGCTCCATCGAGTCCGATCCGGTCGAGGATTTGGTGGGCCTCCTCGTAATGCGCGTCGAACGACCGAACGTTGCGCCAGAGCTTCCAGGCGTCGCCGCCCCGCGCCGCCTGCGCCGCGATCCGGACGTTTTCCAGCACCGTGAGCGTCGGGAAGAGGTTCGTGATCTGGTACGACCGGTGGATCCCGGCCAGCGCCGTCTCGTGAGGCGAGGCGTCCGTTATGTCGCGGGTGCCGACCCCGCCGTCTCCGCCCTCGCCGGCCTGGCCGCCCTCGCCGGCTCCCGCGCCCGGTGCGAACCGGATCGCGCCGTCGGACGGCTCCAACACTCCAGTGAGGAGGTTGAAGAACGTCGTCTTCCCGGCGCCGTTCGGGCCGATGAGCGAGCAGAGCTCGCCGGACTCCAGCGCGAAGTCGACCCCGTCGACCGCCGTGATCCCGCCGAACCGCTTCGTCAGCCCGTCGGTTTCGAGCAGCATCACAGCGAGCAGCTGGCGTCCTCCTCGGGGACCATGACGTCCTCGGCGTCGAGCCGTTCGAGCGGCTCGCCGGGCATGATGGGCGCGTCCCACGTCTCGGCGAACTCGTCGCTCGTGGGGACCGGCCAGGCGACGGTCATCTGGGAGGCGCCTTGGTTGTTGTGGCCCTGGAAGGTGTAGCCGTCGGCGCCCTTCGGCGTGTCGGCGACGGTCATCCCGCGCAGCGCCTCCGCGACGTCGGCGCCGTCCGTCGACCCGGACTCCGTGACGGCCTGCGAGAGGGCGGAGGCGGCGGTGAACGTCCCCGAGCTGAACAGGTCGGGGACGATGTCGTACGCGTCGATGTGCATCTGTCGGAACTCCTCGTTGATCGGGTTCTCGTACTGGTTCCAGTGGTACCGGCTGGTGAACGGACCGAGCCCGGCGTCCTTGATGTCCTGCTCGGTGAAGCCCTCGCCGAGCGCCGACTCGATCGTGCCGCCGATGAGCTGGGTCGTCAGCAGCGCCGCGAACCCGCCGAACACCTGCACGTCGAACGAGATCGCCGAGGTGAGGAACTGCGGCAGCGTCGACGCCGTGAACCCGCCGACGACGCCGGACGCGCCGTTCGAGACGGCCTCCTCGAAGAGCCCGTCGAACTCGGAGTAGCCGACCTCGACGAACCGCGGCTCCAGCACCTCGACGCCCTGACTCTCGAGGACCGCGGTGTAGTTCTCCGCGACGCTCTGTCCGAAGGCGTTGTCGGACGCGAACACCGCGACCGTGTCGATGTCGAAGTTCTCGGCGACGTACGTGCCGCCCGCACGCGCGTCCATCGCGGTGTGCTCGCTCGCGCGGAACGCCAGCGGGTGACAGAACTCCTCGTTCACCGTGATGCCCGCGTCGGCCGCGGGACCGATGAGGTACGGGACCTCGGACTCGTCGACGACGGTGTCGATCAGGCGCCGCGCGCTGTCCGAGGACGTGCCCCCGAAGAGGACGTCGACGTCCTCGTCGAGCACGAGGTTCGTCGCGACGTTCTGTGCGGTGTCGGGGCTGAACTGGGTGTCCTCGACGATGATCTCGTAGGTCGGGCCGTCGTCCGTCTCCAGCGTGTAGGTGCCCGGCGTGAGCTCCTCGATCGGATCGACGTCGTGTTTGTACGCCAGCCCGGAGTAGAACCCCATGAGGCTGATCTGGCCGTAGTACTGGAGGTCACCGGAGGTCGGCTGCAGCGCCCCGATCCGGAGCGTCTCCCCGGAGAGGTCTCCGCCGTCGCCTCCGTCCTCTCCGTCGCCGGATCCCCCGTCTTCGCCGTCGCCGGAGCCGCCGTCGCCGCCGTCGCCGCTCCCGCCGTCGCTCCCGTCGCCGCCGTTTCCGGAGCAGCCGGCGAGTCCTGCGAGTCCGACTCCGCCGACCGCGGCGCCAGTTCGTCGAAGATACGACCGTCGCGTGGTTACGTCTCGCATACGCATACCGATGAGACACACCGGCAAAAGGGGCCGAGTTAAGATGTTAACAAGCGACGCGAAACCGCGAGGGATCAGGCGAAAACGCTCGCTCACGCGGAGAATCAAGGGGCCGGGCGAGTCACGGACTCAGTCGACCGCAGTCGCCCGGCTCAGTTCATCCGGTCGAGCGCCTGCACGACGCTACGGAGCAGTTTCTTCTCGCCGCGGCGCATGTTCTTCGAGACCGCCGCCGTCGACACGTCGAACTCGTCGGCGAGCGTCGAGAGGGTCGCCTCTCGCGGCGACTCGAAGTAGCCGGCGTCCGCCGCCGTCTCGATGGTCTCGCGCTCGACGTCGGTGAGGTCGCGGCAGGCCTCCAACATCGTGGAGGCCGCGTTCGCGTTGCGCATGGTGTCGAACAGCGACTCCATCGACAGCTCCGAGCGGTCCTCGACCACGAACTCGTTGCCCTTCTCCAAGTCGTGTAGCGCCGCCTCCGTGGTCTCGTCGTCGTCGAAGCCGACCTGCCACTGCTCGGAGCCGTCGGCGATCCGGAACGGGCCCGTGATGTAGCCGCCGTGGTCGGTGATCGTCGACATCGCGTTCGTCTCCTCGATGACCGTCCGGATGATCGCGGTGTCGTCCCGCTTCGAGAACAGGCGGTACTCGGCCATGTTCTCGTGGTCGCGGAGCCTCTGCAGGCCCTCGCTCAGCTCGTAGCGGTCGGACGACTCGACGAGCAGTCGGGTCTCCAGCTGTTCGGCCGCCGTGTCGAGCTGCCAATGCATCGCGGAGAACCCGACGTCGTGGTCCGCGGAGGTGTCGATGAACGGGCAGTCGAACTGCTCCATATCCATCGTGACGTCGATCATGGCCTCCCCTTATCTCCCACATATATAACGGTTGTTCCTGTGGGACGCCCGCCACGTCGTGAGACGGCCGAAAACGGCGGGATAGCGCCCGACAGCTCGTTCCCGGCACGCTCGGCTCGGTCGCGTCGGACCGTCACTCCCCGAACCGCTCCTCGATCGCCGCCCGGTCGATCTTCGACGGGCCCGACGTCGGCATCTCCTCGACGAACGCGAGCCCCTTCGGCACCGCGTACCGGGCGACGCGGGAGGCGAGGTGCGAGCGCAGGTCGTCGAGCGTCAGCGACTCGTCGCCCACGACCACCGCCTTCCCGACGGTCCCCCACTCCTCGCTCGGAATCCCGATCACGACGGCCTCCTCGATCTCGGGGTGATCCGTGAGCGCGTCCTCGACTCGCGGCGGGTAGACGTTCTCCCCGCCGGAGACGAACATGTTCTTCTTGCGACCCTCGATGTGGTAGTAGCCGTCCGCGTCGACGCGGGCCAGATCGCCCGTCGAGACCCAGTCGCCGAACGTCTCGGCCGTCTCCTCGTCGTCGTTCCAGTAGCGGTCCGCCGCCGCGGGGCCGGCCAATTCAAGCTCGCCGACGGTCCCGTCCGGGACCGGGCCGTCCTCGTCGACCACGCGCGCGTCGACCGCGAGCGCGGGCACGCCGACGCTGGCGGTCTTCTCCGGCGGGAAGCCGTCGGGCATCGCGAAGTTGTTCGGGCCGCACTCCGTGAGCCCGTACCCCTGCGATATTTCCACGCCGCGGTCGCGCCACGCGTCGATGACGCTCTCGCGGCACGGCCCGCCCCCGCTCTTGACGAACCGCAGGGAGGAGAGATCGGTGTCGGCCCACTCGTCGTGGCGCGCCATCATCCGGAGCACCGCGGGGACCGCGACGAGCGTCGTCGCGCGTTCGCGCTCGACGTCGGCGAGGACGCGGCCGGGATCGACCTCGGGGCTCAACAGGATCCGCGCCCCCATCTGGAGGAAGGGGACGGTGAGCACGTTCCACCCGCCGGTGTGGAACATCGGGAACACCATCGGCGTCACGTCGTCCTCGCGGAGCCCCCACGCCGTGATCGTGTTGAACGCGTTCCAGCGGATCGCGCCGTGGCTGATCACCGTCTCCTTCGGCGTGCCCGTCGAACCGCCGGTGTGGAGGAAGAGGTGCGGGTCGGCGAGCGAGACGGCGGCGGTCTCGACCGGCGAACCGTCGTCGGGGAGGTCAGCCCCGAGCGTGCGCCACGCGTTGTCCGCGTCGGTCGCGATCGCGCGCACCGGGGGCTCGACGTCGGCGCGCTCCAAGGCGTCGACCACGTCGCCCTCGAACGGCGTCTCGGCCGCGAGGAGCGCGGGGTCGACGTCGCCGAGGACCGCCGCGAGCTCGCGCTCCGCGAGCCGGTGGGAGAGTGGGGCCAACACCGCCCCGACCTTCGCCGTCGCGAAGAACAGGTCGAGCAGCTCCACGCGATTCCGCGAGACGACGGCCACGCGGTCGCCCTTCCCGACGCCGACCTCGCGGAGGAACCGCGCGGTGCGGTTGGCGCGCTCGTCGAGGTCGGCGTACGTGTACTCCTCGCCCGCGGCCGTGTCCGTGACGGCGACGCGGTCGGGCGAGAGTCGCGCTCGGCGCGCCGACAGCGACCCCACCCACTCGTACGCCCGGTCGCCGTGCGGGTGCGGCCGGGGGTCGTCGGCTCCCTCCCCGCCACTCCGCGGATCGTTCCCGGCCATCTCAGGCGACCCCGTCGAGGAACGACCGGATCCTGTCGTCGACGGCGTCCCGCTCCTCGATGAAGAAAAGGTGGGGCCCGCCCTCGATCCGTTCGACCGTCGCGTGCCGGATGAGTTCGGCCAGACGGTCCGCGTTCTCGACCGGGAGCACCCGGTCGGCGGTGCCGTGGACCACCAGCGTCGGGACCGACAGCTCGCCGAGCCGGTCGGACGCGTCGAACGCGGCGACCGCGGCGGCCTGCGCCTCCCGGCCCGCGGGCGTCGCGTCGCCCGACAGCCGCCAGTCGACGATCCGATCGACGAGCTCCGGCTCGCGCTCGTAGAACCCGTCGCTCACCGCGGGCTCCATCAGGTACCGGATCCGCTCCCGCGGGTCCGCGTCCTCGGGCGCGGAGAAGATGTGATCTTGAACCTCGGGCGGCGTCTCGGCCGCGCCCTCGCCGCCTGGCGAGGTGCAAAGCAGGGTCAGCGAGGCGACCCGCTCGTCGGTCAGCGCGAGCTCCTGCGCGATCATGCCGCCCATCGAGGCGCCGCAGACGTGCACCCGGTCGACGCCGCGGTCGTCGAGCACGGCCCGCGCGTCGGCCGCCATCTCGGCGATCGCGTACGGCCCCTCCGGGACGTCGGAGTCGCCGGTCCCGCGGTTGTCGGGACGGAGCACCTCGTACCCGTCCGCGAGGTCCTCGGTCAGCCACCGCCACATCCAGCGACCGTACCCCAGCCCCTCTAAGAGGAGGACCGTCGCGCCGTCGCTTTTCCCGTCGACGGCGTAATTTATCGCGACGCCGTCGCGTGTCGCTCTCGGCATACCAGTACAGACGGGGTCGCGCCGCATCAACCCGCACGTTAACGTTTCAACCACCCCACCGGTGTCAAGCGGACTCAACGCGCCGACCGCTCTCGACGGCGGGGCGGAATCCGGGGACGAAGCCCCTGTCGAGGCGTCCCACGGTGACGGGAGTTGAGAAGAGTTAAATCGGATGCGGCACAAGCGGAAATCGCGCTCGGTTGGTGTAGTCCGGCCAATCATGTTGGCCTTTCGACGGATGCGGCGCATCGGTGCGCCGGTTCGGAAGTCAGCCGACGACCAGGGTTCAAATCCCTGACCGAGCACTTCTCGCGAAACCGCTCCGGCAGCGACGGGTCCGTTCGGCCACCGCCGCTCCGAAGGGGAAGAATCACCACGCTCGCCGACGAGTCCCCGATATGAGCGACGACCCCGAAGGCGACGACCCGCGCTTCGAGACCCGCGCGATCCACGCGGGACAGGAGCCCGACCCCGAGACCGGCGCGCTGATGACGCCGATCCACGCGAACTCCACGTACGAGCAGGACGGACCGGGCGACCACCGCGGCTACGAGTACAGCCGGACCGGGAACCCGACGCGGACCGACTTGGAGGCGAACCTCGCGTCGCTGGAGTCGGGGAGCCACGCGCGCTGCTTCTCCTCGGGCATGGGCGCGATCAACACCGTCCTGAACCTGCTGTCGGCGGGCGACCACGTCGTCGCCGGCGACGACGTGTACGGCGGCACCCACCGCATCCTCACGCAGGTGTACGACGAGTACGACGTCGACACCACCTTCGTCGACACCACCGACCACGACGCCGTGCGGGACGCGGTACGGGAGGAGACGGAGCTGGTTTGGGTCGAGACGCCGACGAACCCCCTGATGAACGTCAACGACATCGGCGCGCTCGCGGACATCGCCCACGCCAACGACGCGCTCTGTGCGGTCGACAACACGTTCGCGACCCCGTACCTCCAGCGTCCGCTCGAACACGGCGCCGACGTCGTCTGCCAGTCGCTGACGAAGTACCTCGGCGGCCACTCCGACACGATCGGCGGCGCGCTCATCGTCGACGACGAGGGACTCGACGAGCGACTCGGCTTCTACCAGAACTCGGTGGGCGCGACCCCCGGCCCGTTCGACTGCTTCCTCGTGCTCCGCGGGACGAAGACGCTCCCGGTGCGGATGGACCGCCACTGCGAGAACGCCGCGGCGCTCGCGGAGTGGCTCGAGTCCCACGACGACGTGAGCCGCGTCTACTACCCCGGCCTGGAGAGCCACCCGGACCACGAGCTCGCCGCAGAGCAGATGGACGCGTTCGGCGGCATGCTCTCCTTCGAGTTCGACGGGAGCCTCGATCAGGCGTCGACCGTCGTGAGCGAGACCGAGGTGTTCACCCTCGCGGAGTCGCTCGGCGGGGTCGAGAGCCTCATCGAGCAGCCGGCCGCGATGACCCACGCCGCGATCCCGCGCGAGGAGCGTCTCGCGGCGGGGCTCACGGACGGACTCATCCGCGTCTCCGTCGGCCTCGAACACGTCGACGACATGAAGGCGGACCTGCAGGCCGCGTTCGACGCGGCCCTAGAGTAACCGAACTCCGCCGCGGCCGCGCCCCACAACGGCCGCGCCCCACAACGGCCTCGCCCCGCACCGGCCACCTTCCGGACCGGCCACCTTCCGGACCGGCCGCCGCGCGCCCCGAATCCGGCACCCTTCGCCGCACGGGCACCCTTTATAACGGTCGCGCCGAGTGGCGTCGCCATGAGCGATCCAGACGTCCTCGTGCTGCGACAGACGATCCACGGATCGGACGCGTCGGACCTCGTCGCGTCGCTCCGCGAGCGACTCCCCGACCGCGAGATCGCGCTGGCGCGGACGCCGGCGGAGGAGCGCGAGCTGATCGCGAACGCCCGCGCCGCGGTGGGGCTCCACATCGACGAGGAGCTGTTGGCGGCCGCCGAGGAGCTCGAACTGTTCGCCTGCGTGTTCGCCGGGACCGGGCACCTCCCGCGCGAGGCGCTCGCGGACCGCGGCGTCGCCGTGACGAACGCCTCCGGCGTCCACGGCCCGAACATCGCCGAGTACGTCGTCGGGTCGATGATCACGCACGCCCGCCGGTGGCCGCGCGCGCACCGCCAGCAGGCGGACCGCGAGTGGCGCACCTACGAGACGACCGAGGTGTACGGCTCGACGGTCGCCGTCGTCGGGCTCGGCGCCATCGGGCAGACGGTCCTCGAACGGCTGGCGTCGTTCGACGTCGAGGCGGTCGGCGTCCGGTACTCGCCCGAGAAGGGCGGCCCGGCCGACGCGGTGTACGGCTTCGACGAGTTCCACGAGGGGATCGCCGACGCCGAGTACGTGGTGCTCGCGTGCCCGCTCACCGAGACGACGCGGGGGATCGTCGACACGGAGGCGCTCAAAACGATGCGCTCCGACGCCGTCCTGATAAACGTGGCGCGCGGGCCGATCGTCGACACCGACGCCTTGGTCTCCTCGCTCAGGAACAGCCGGATTAGAGGGGCCGCCCTCGACGTGACCGACCCCGAACCCCTCCCGGAGGACCACCCGCTGTGGGGGCTCGGGAACGCCACGATCACCCCGCACAACGCCGGCCACACGCCGCACTACTACGACCGCGTCGCCGACATCCTCGCCGGCAACCTCACCCGGCTCGATGACGGCGAGGAGCTTGAGAATCGGGTAGTATAAGATACTCGGACGGCGGACCGCGGCGTCGACATCGGGGACCGCGGCGTCGACATCGGGGACCGCGGCGTCGACATCGGGGACCGCGGCGTCGACATCGGGGACCGCGGCGCCGGTCTACTCGTCGACGGCGACCTGCTCGATCTCGACCGTGTCGCGGGGCTCGTCGCGTCGGTCGGTCGGGACGGCGCCGATCTCTTCGACGACGTCCATCCCGTCGATGACCTGGCCGAAGACGGCGTGCTTGCCGTCGAGGTGCGGGGTCGCGTCAAGCGTGATGAAGAACTGCGAGCCGTTCGTGTTCGGGCCGGAGTTCGCCATCGAGAGGATCCCCGGACCGTCGTGGGTGAGGTCGTCGTGGAACTCGTCGTCGAACTGGTAGCCGGGGCCGCCGCGGCCGTTCTCCTGCGGGTCGCCGCCCTGGATCATGAAGTCCTCGATGACGCGGTGGAAGACGTTCCCCTCGTACAGCGAGTCGCCGCGGACCTCGCCGCTCTCGGGGTCTTCCCACGTGTTGGTGTCGCGCGCGGGGTCGGCGTCCGCGGCGGGGTCGTGACGCGCCAGTCCGAGGAAGTTCTCGACCGTCTTCGGGGCGCGGTCGGCGAACAGCTCGACGACGACGTCGCCGTGGTTCGTCTGGAGCGTCACCTGCGGGTTGTCGGGGTTGGAAACCTCTCGTGCCATGTCGCCGTGAAGGGACGCGCGTCGGAAAACCCTACCCATCCCCGCCGCCGCGTCCCCGACCGCGAACACCGCGTTTATAAACGGACGTCGCCGACGCGTCGACATGGGTTCGACCACCGTCCTGACCGCCGCCGCGCTTCTCGTCGGGGTGACGGTCGGCGCGCTGTTCGCGTTCCTCCGCGTCCCGATCCCCGCCCCGCCGGAGTTACCGGGCGTGATGGCGATCGTCGGGATCTATCTCGGCTTCAAACTCGTCGGCTACGTCGATGTGGGCTTCGACCTGCTCGACGCGCTCGGGCTGTAACGGTCCGCCCTCACCCGTCGCTTCGGCCGCCTCCACCCGTCGCTTCGGCCGCCTCCACCCGCCGATCCGTCCCGCTCGCGGGTCGACTGCGCCGCTCGCTCGAACGGCCGGTATCGTTTTGCACCCGGCCCGAGCAGTGCCGGGTATGTACGACGACATCCTCCTCCCGGTCGCGCCCGGCGGCGAGTCGAACGACGCCGTCCCGCACGCCGCCAGCCTCGCCGAGCGCTACGACGCCACCGTCCACGTCGTCTCCGCGGTCGACACGCTGGCGCAGACGCTCGGCGGGCCGCAGGCCGGAGCGTTCGCCGAACGGATCGAGGACGCCGCGCGAAAGCGCGTCGAGACGGTGACCGCGGAGCTCGATGACGCGGGGGTCGACGTCGTCGGCGACGTCAGGCAGGGCGAGCCGATCGACATCATCGAGGCCGCCATCGAGGACACCGGCGCCGACATCGTCGTGATGCCGAGCCACACTCGCAGCGGCCTCCGGCGAGTCCTCCTCGGAAGCGTCACCGAGAAGATAGTCCGGGTCTCTTCCGTTCCCGTCGTCACCGTGCCGATGGCCGTGGACGGCGACGACGCGACGACGGGCGAGGATGCGACGACGGGCGACGCCGACGGGGGCGACGACCGGTCCGCAGACGGGACGTGACCGCCGCCGCGACGACTCGCGCGTTCCGGGTCGCGTACGACGGCCGCGAGTACGCCGGCTTCCAGCGCCAGCCCCACGCGACGACCGTCGAAGGCACCCTCCTCCGGGCGCTCGCGGAACACGGACTGCTCGATCGCGGGGACGGGCCGACGCACGCGACGCCGCCGGGCTACGCCGCGGCGGGCCGCACCGACGCCGGGGTCTCCGCGGTCGCGCAGACGGTCGCGTTCGAGGCGCCGACGTGGCTCACGCCGCGGGCGTTCAACGGGCACCTCCCGGGATCGGTGCGCGTCTGGGCGGCCGCGGACGTCCGGGACGGGTTCCACGCGACGCACGACGCGGTCCGGCGGACGTACCGGTACCACCTCTACGCGCCCGCGGCGGGTGCCTCCTCGCCGGCCCCCGACGGGGCCGTGGACGACGGACGCGTCCGCGACGCCCTCGGTCGGCTCTCGGGCCGCCACGACTTCCACAACCTGACGAGCGACGACGCGGGGACCGTCCGGAACCTGACCGCGACCGCGTCCCGGGACGGCGACCTGCTCGTGGTCGAAGTCGCCGCCGACGGCTTCCCGCGCGCGCTGGTCCGCCGGCTCGTCGCCGCGGTCCGGGCGGTCGGACGGGGCCACACCGAGCCGTCGCGGATCGACCGCCTGCTCGACGCGGAGCCGGTGCCGGGGGAACTCGGCGTCGGCCCCGCGCCGCCCGAGCCGCTGGTGCTGTGGGACGTCGCGTACGACGGGGTCGCCTTCGACGTCGACCGGGAGGCCGCCGAGAGCGCCGGCGTCGCCTTCGGAGAGCGGTACCAGACGGCCCGTCACGCCGCCGCCGCGACGGGGGCGATCCGGGACCGGATCGCGTCGGGGGACCGCGTCGAGTCCGCGGAGCGCCGCGACGGCGACGCCTCTTAGTCGGCCGCGCTCACCTCGGCGGCGTCGGCGGACGGGGTCTCCATCCCGTCGACGCGCAGGAGGAGGGTGTTGCCGTCGACGTTCGTGGCGTCGACGGTCCCCGAGAGGCGCAGCCCGGCGGCCGGCGTCGGACCGACGGTGACGTGATCGCCGGCCTCGAAGGGACCGACCGGACCGCGGATCACCAACTCAGCGCGGCAGAGTTCGGGGTTGGCGACGCTGGAGAGGTCGATCTCCTCGACGTTCACGCCCTCTACCGGGTCGCCATCGACGGCGACCGGCGTGGTCTCGGCGTCGTCCATCCGCTCGACGCCGAGAGTCTCGTAGGCGCCGTCGGTGGGGACGTACCCGCCGTCGGGCCCCGGGACGCCCTCGACCAGCCGGAGGTCCCGAAGGCTCTGCATCCGGTTCCGGACCGTGCCGGCTTTGCGATCGATCGACTCGGCGATGTCACCCCCGGAGACCGGGAGATCGGCGTTTTCCGCGAGGTTCACGAGCGCGGTCAAGACGCGTTTCTGACTCGTCGTGAGCTGTATCGTCGGCATACACGAACCCAACAAATTGATATGAATAAACGTTTGCTTCTACGCACCTTATATTCTTGATACAGTAATTGAGCGCCGAGTAATCCCACAAACATATGTTATTAGTGCCAAAATGCATAGAGAACAGAACTCCTGCTACTCCATATGAGACACAATCTGCGTATCAGCTATCTTTCGCTGTATGACCCCGAATTTCTTTATCAGTATTCCGTATTTACACTGGTATCTGAGATAATTCTCACAATACCTTATATAGTTGGCACCGTGGATATTTACCCGTCCGTTCGGAAGCGGGAGCCGAACATGAATCGTCGAACCGACGGTCGACCGCGGTCGGGTCCCCGCCGAGCTGCGGTCCCGGACCGCGCCACGCCGTGGAACCGCGGAGCGACGACGGGGACGACCGGAGGCCCGAACGATGAGTGATCGGGGGTCTCCCGCCTTCGAGGGCGACTCGTTAGACGGGCGCGCCGCGAGTTCGGTCCGGTCGGACGCTCGCGACGAGACGGCTGCGACCGACGGACCGCACGCCGGCGAGTCCGTTCCCGACGACGTCACCGGCGACGGGGACCGTCGCCTCCGCGACCCCGGTGACGAGCGCGAGCGGGTCCGCTCGTTCCTGGAGTCGCGGGTCGCGGCCGCCGGTGCCGAGGGGGTCGTGGTCAACATGAGCGGCGGGCTCGACTCCACGGTGACCGCGGCGCTGGCCGTCGAGGCGCTCGGCGCCGACCGCGTGTACGGGCTGATACTCCCGTGTAATAAGGTCGGCGCGCACCACGCTCGCGACGCCGAGGCACTGGCCGAGGCGCTCGGGATCGATCACGACACGGTCCACCTCCATTCGCTGTTCGCGCAGCTCGGCGCGGTCGCGCCCGACAGATTCGACCTCCACGACGAACCGGTCCTGTCCGGCAACGCCGTCGCCCGGCTCCGGATGACGCTCGCGTACCTCGCCGCGAACGCGACGGACCGCCTCGTCTGCGGGACGGCCAACCGGAGCGAGCTGCTGCTCGGCTACTTCACGAAACACGGCGACGGCGGTGCGGACGTGCACCCGATCGGGCACCTGTACAAGACCGAGGTCCGCGCCCTCGCGTCCGAGCTCGACGTCCCCGAGTTCGTCGTCGAGAAGCCGCCGACCGCGGGATTCCTCCCCGGACAGCGCGACGCCGACGATCTGGGCGCCCCGTACGAGGTCATCGACCGCGTGCTCCGGCTCGGCGTCGACCGCGGGCTCGGCGCCGCGGCGATCGCGGAGCGGCTGTCGGACGGCGAGGAGGACGACGTTGACGTCGACGAGGAGGGCGGCGTCGACGTCGACGAGGAGACCGTCGCCGACCTTCTCGACCGACACCGGGCCACGGCTCACAAGCGCACGACGCCGACCGTGCCGACCGGGCGCGGGCCGTAGCCCCCTCCGTCGCTCCCTCCGTACCGCACGACTGACGCGCGCTACTCCCAGCCGTCGGGCCAGAGGTCGGCCGCGCGCATCCCCGTCTCGAAGTCGGCGTCGCGGAACTCGGCGACGAGTTCCTCGCGGTCGAGCCGGGGCACGTCGCGCTCGGCGGCCGCGAACTCGCAGACGAGCAGCGCCGTCAGCATCGCGTGCTCCCGGACGTTCCGGTCGTCGACCTTGTCTCGCGTGTCCGCGTGCGTGTGACCCCAGCCGCGGCCGCGGTCGCCGGAGTCGCTGTGAAGCTGGAGCGCCGGCACCCCGCGGCGGACGAACGGCCACTGGTCGGAGAACGGGTGCGGCTCCGCGTCCACCGCGATCGGCTGGCGGGTCGCCGTCGACACCGACCTCGCGACCGACGCGGCCGCGTCGGAGGCGTGCGCGAGCGCGACGAGGTCCCGGTGGCGCCCCGCGCCGTCGACGTTGATCACGCCCCGTATCCGGTCGAGGTCGACCGTCTCGGCCAGGTGCTCCGCGCCGAGGAGCCCGACCTCCTCGGCGCCGACGGCGACGACGTCGACGCCGATCGGGAGCTCCGCTTCGGTCAGGATCCCCGCCGCGGTCGCCACGGTCGCGATCCCGCAGCCGTTGTCGAGCGCCCCCTCCGCGATGTCGTGGCCGTCGTAGTGGGCGAGCAACAGGAGCCGCTCGTCCGTGTCGGGCCCGACGCGGCCGACGACGTTCCGGCTCTCGCCGGGCTCGGTCGTCGCCTCGACGGTGAGCTCGGCCTCGGCGGCCGCGTCGCTCGCGACGTGCGTCCCGCCCGCGCCGCCTCCGCCGGCCGCGTACTCCCGGAGCCACGCGCCGGACTCCTTGGAGACGCCGACCGCGACAGCGTCGGCCTCCCCGCCGAACGTCAGCGAGCCCGTCGGCGGGAGCTGCCCGTCGAGGTGGTTGACGAAGACGAAGCCGACCGCGCCCGCCTCGATTGCGTACCCGAACTTCTCCATCCGGTGGACGAACCGACCGTCCGGCGTCGTCGTCGAGGCGACGGCGATCCGCCCCTCGACGTCGCGCTCGTCGATCTCGGCGGGGGTGCCGTACCCCACGTCGACGAGCTCCCCGGAGACTTCGCCGGCGGGCGAGTACGGGAGCGCGATCGACTCGAACTCGCGGACCGAGCCCTCGCCGTTCCGGTTCGGGACCCGAACGCGAAGCGACGCGCGTCCGCGCTCCCACGCGTCCAGTTCGAAGGGCTCGGTGTCGACGTCGGCGAGCCCCGCGCGCTCGAACGCCGCCGCGACGACCCCCGCCGCCCGGCGCTCCCCGTCGCTGCCGGCCATGCGGCTCCCGATCGCGGTGAGGTCGGTGAGGAAGCGCCACGGTTCGTCGTCCGTCCACGTCCGGCCGAGCGCGGGGGCGAGCGCGGCGCGTCGCTCGCGGACGCGCTCGACGGCCTCCGCGTCGGCGGACACGTCGGCTTCGGTCGGCTGCGAGTGCATGCTACAGACTGCCCCGGCAGCCTGTTAAGCATGTGGCTCCCGGCACCGGAAACGCTATGTTAAAGTGTGGTCGTCGGATAATTCCGGGCGAGCACCGTTGGTCCAGTGGTAGGACATTAGCTTCCCAAGCTAATAGCCCGGGTTCAATTCCCGGACGGTGCATTTCTCGAACGTAGTGAGAGAAATCACCGGACGGAATTGAACCCTATCAGTCGCGCGCAGCGACCGGCGCGACGCGAGCGGCGGCACGGGGCGGACGGAACGCGCGCCCGACTAGAAGATGTTCGCCTGCCCGTAGACGGAGATGCCGGTGTCAGTGATCTCGTACGGCTTCGTCTCCCGCGAGTGGTTCGCGTCGCGGATCTTCTGGATCTCGACGGCGAGCCGCGTCTCGCGGAAGTCAGAGCCGCGGATGTACTGGAGCACGAACACCGCGTCGGTGAGGTACTCGACGATCCCGTGCCGGGAGGCGTAGGGGTTCTCCTCGCTGGCCTCCGAGGTCAACAGCGTCGTCACGCCGGCCTCCTTCAGCGACCGGGTGAAGCCGAACACCTCAGAGCGCCGCTTCGCCGGGTGGTCGTACATCATCTCCAGCAGCGAGACGGAGTCGAGCACCAGCCGGTCGGCGTCGAAGTCGGCGATGAGGCGGATGAGGTCGTTCCGGATCGAGGCCAGCGAGTTCGCCATCTCGATGGGGTCGATGGCGACGACGGCGAGGCGCCCCTCGTCGGCGTGGTCGCGGAACGTCCACCCCTTCTCCGACGCGGTCGAGAGGATCGACTCGCGCGTCTGCTCTAACGTGATGTACACGCCCTTGCCCCCGGATTCGAGCGCCTCGTTGAGGAACTGGAGCGCGAACGTCGTCTTCCCCGTCCCCGCCCCGCCGATGACGGAGAGCAGGGAGCGACGCGGGACGCCGCCGAGGATCATCTCGTCGAGTCCCTCGATGCCCACGTCGGTGCGCTCGATCGAGGACTCGAACTCGTCGGGGTCGACGTCGAATCCGGGCTCGGCGCCGCCGGCGCCGCCGGCACCGCCCGCGCCGTCACCGCCGCCGAACTCGCCGAAGCCGTCGGATCCGCCCGGAGCGCGGTTTCGATACCCGCCGAACGGGTCGTCCTCGCCGAAGGACCCGCCGCCGAACGGGTCGTCGCCGTCCGGCCCGGTGGCGCCGCCGAGCGGATCCCCCGCGCTCTCGTCCGCACCGGACGGGTCCGGGTCACCGAAAGCGTCCCCGCCGAAGTCGTCGTCACCGAGGTCGTCGCCGCCGCCGAAATCGTCCTCACTGAACTCCTCGCCGCCGAAGTCCTCGCCGCCGCCGAAGTCGTCGCCGCCGCCGAAGTCCTCGCCGGTCGCCTCGCCCGGCGATCCAGGCTCACCGAACTCTCTTCCGCCGAACGGATCGTCGTCACCGAACGATCCCCCGCCGAGTGAGTCGCTCTCAGCGCCGCCGTCGTCACCGCCTTCCGGGCCAGTCTCGTCGGTCTCGTCCGTCCCGTCGCGGACTCCGCCGAACGGGTCGTCCCCCTCCCCGCGGTCCGGAGCCTCGTCGCTACCGGATTCGTCGCCCACCGCCTCGGCGTCGTCGCCCACCGCCTCGGCATCGTCGGTCTCGGCGTCGTCGCCCACCGCCTCGGCGTCGTCGGTCTCGGCGTCTTCGCTCCCGAGATCGTCGGCCTCGGCGTCTCCCGAGCGGTCGGACTCGTCGTCGAGGTCGCGCAGCGCGCGCTCGAACCAGTCGTCCTCTTCGCTCATCGTTTCAGCCGGCCGTGGGCGGTCGACATGTCCTTGGCAACGCGGCCGGCCGGCTTGAAACTTTCCGGAAGCCGGGGCCGAAGTCCGCATCCTTTTGTCCGGTGGCGAGAATCGGTGGCGCATGGAGGTCGGCATCGTGGCGCGGAAGGGAAGCGAGCGCGCGGCGAGCCTCGCCGCGGAGCTGCGCGACGCCGTCGTCGCCGCGGGCGCGTCCGTCTGGCTCGACGCGGAGACGGCCGACGCGCTCGGCGAGGGTGACCGCGGCCGCTCGGTCGACGCCCTCGACGACGCGGACCTCGCCGTCGCGGTCGGCGGCGACGGGACGTTTCTCTTCGTCGCGCGCAACGCCGGCGACACGCCCATCGTCGGCGTCAACCTCGGGGAGGTGGGCTTCCTCAACGCGGTTCCCCCGTCGGACGCCGAAGCGGCCGTGCTCGCCGAGGTCGACGCGTTCGGTCGCGGCGAACTGGACGTGCGGGAGGCGCCGCGGCTCGCGGCGCACGCGGGCGACTGGACGTCGGTGCCGGCGGCGAACGAGGTCGTGATCCAGAGCGACCGCCGCGGTCCCGGGGCCGGCGTCGACTACGAGGTCCGCGTCGACGGGAGCCGCTACGCGGGCGGCCACGCGGACGGCGTCCTCGTCGCGACCCCAACCGGGTCGACGGCGTACAACCTCTCCGAGCGCGGCCCGCTCGTCGGCCCGGGCGTGAGCGGGATCATCGTGAACGAGATGGCCGCCGAGTCGGGGATGCCGCCGCTCGTCGTCGACGTCGACGCCGCGGTCACGGTCGCGGTCGAGGGCGTCGACGAGGCGACCGTCGTCAGCGACGGGCGGAACGTGACGACCCTAGAGGCGCCGGTCGAGGTGACCGTCGAGCGGACGACGCCCCCGATGCGGATCGCCGGCCCCCCGTCGGACTTCTTCGAGGCGCTAGGGAAGCTCTCCTGAGCGGGCGTCTCACCCGCGACCGCTCCCTCGACGCGAAAGCTTCAACCGACCGCCGGTCGCATCCGCGCTCGATGGAGGTTCCCCTCGGACTGGCGCCGTTCGCCGGACAGTCCCGCGGCGAACACGCCGCCGTGCTCGCGGGGGGCGCGGTCGCGTGCCTGATCGGTTACGTCGGCGCCGCGGCCCTGCTTTTCGGCGTCGGCGCGCTCGATCACGGCGAACCCGCGGGACCGCGCCGCGTCGCGTCCGGGTTCGCGTCGCTCGCCTGTTGGGGATTCTACACCGCCGCGTTCGTGCGCGGCAAGGGCGGTCCGGTGACCGACGCCCTCGCTTACCCGGTCGCGACGGTGACGCTGATACCGTTCGCGTTTCGGTGGATCGCGTTCGGCCCGGCTTGGGGCGCGGTCCGCGACCGGATCGGGTTCCTCGTCTTCCAACCCGGGCTGTTCCTCGACGCGGCGGCCCTGATCGCCCCGGGCGTCGCCTTCGGCGCCGGGCTCCTCGCGCTCTGGGCGAGCGTCCTCGGCGAGGACGCGGTCGAGGAGTGGCAGCGGGAGCACCTCCCGGAGGAGTTCCGGCGGGCGTTCGCCGACGAGTGAGTCGGCGGCGGGAGAGGCGGTCCGCCGCGGACGGCCGCGACCGCGCGACTGCGGGACGACGCCGGCCCACAAAGCGTTTATGCCGCGGAGCGAACCGTTGGGCGTGAACCGCCGGTTCGCGCTGTTCGGATACCTCGTCGCGGGCCTCGCCGTCGCCTGCGCGGCCGTCGCCGCTTGGATCGCGTCGCCCGAGGCCGCCGTCGCACGGCTCGCGTTGCTCGCCGACGACCCGGTCCGGTTCGGGGTCGCGCTGCTCGCGCTGACCGCCGTCAGGCCGCTGTTAGCGTGGCCGACGACGCTGCTCGCCGTGGCCGTCGGGTTCGGATACGGCTGGGTCGGCGTCCCGCTCGGCGTCGTCCTGTTGGTGGCGACGGCCGTCGTCCCCTACCGCCTCGCGCGGGCGGGGAGCGTCCGGGTCCGCGGCGCCTCTCGGACCGCGGACCGCCTCTGCGACGCGGGCGAGCGGCTGGCGACCGCCGCCGGAAGCCTCCGTGCCGTGGCGGCCACCCGTCTGCTTCCGCTCCCCTCAGACGCGGTCTCGGTCGGGGCGGGAGCCGCTGGAGTCCGCACGCGACCGTTCCTCCTCGGAACCGCGGCCGGCGAACTCCCGTGGGTGATCGTCGGCGTCGCCGTCGGCGTCTCGCTGGACCGGCTCGCCGCGGGTGACCTCTCCGCGGTCGATCCGACCGTGCTGGTCGCGATGGCCGGCACGGGAGCGCTGCTGCTCGCCGGCCCGCTGTATCGGACGTTCGTGCGAGAAGAATCCGCTGCAACGGCGTGACCGCCGCGGTCGGCGGTCGATGCCCTCGCGCGGTCCCGATCGGGACCGCGACTGCGGGAGGAACGCGCCGATCGTTCGGAAGCACCGAGCCCCCGAACGGTCGATGCGAACCGTGTGCCTCTCTGATAGCCGATGCGAGCGTGCATTCCCATAGACCCCGGATCCCGGGACGAACCCAGCCCTAACCCCGAAGCCGCGGCGGCGGCGCCGTCGCGACGCCGATCCGAGACGGCTTCAACGGGGGTCTACGGGTTACTTACCGTCGATCCTCACGAACCGCCGTCGGACTCGTTCCCGCCGCCGTCACCCTCGTCGGTCCCCCCGTAGGAGACCTCGATCCCGCGCGGAACCGGACGCAGGAGGTACGAGCCGTTCCCCCGGCGCACCGGCGCGAAGTCGGCGGTGAATCTCGTCCGGGTGTTCTCGCGGACTTCGAACGCCTCGTTGAACGTCAGCGGCGCGTTCCCGGGCAGGTCGACGTCAGCCTCGTCGCCGCCCTCCAGGGTACCGTCGACGTTCGTGACGTCGAGCTGGAGGAACTGGTACGTGCCGACCGACAGCTCCCGTTCGTCGATCAGCTGCGTCTCGCCGTTCTGCAGCCGGACGAGGTCCGCCTCCTGTGACTCGTCGAACTCGTGGTACTCGCGACCGGCGGGTTCGTCGCCGTCACCGTCGTCGGTCTCGTTGCCGTCGTCGTCGCCGTCAGTCGCGTTCGCGTCGTCGCCGCCGTCACCGTCGGTCTCGTTTCCGTCCGCGCCGCTCTCGGCGCCTTCGGCTCCGAGCCAGATCCCCTGGACGGTGACCACGAGCGACTCGAAATCACCGATGTCGGCCGGCTGGTCAGTCACTCTGGTCGCGAGCGTTCCGGTCGCGCGGCCGACGCAGCCGGCGAGCCCGGCGGCCCCGAGCGCGGCGGCGCCGGTCGCCTGCAGGTAGGTCCGTCGGGAGACCGAATCGGTCTCGGCCGCGTCGGCGGCGGGCGTGCGGTCCGTCACGTTACGCGCCCCCCGACTCGTCGTCGGTCTCGGCGTCGTCACCGGCGTCGGCGTCGTCCCCGTTGCCGGCGACGTCGCTCACGGAGTCACCGAGGTCGTCGACGCCGCCCGAGAGGAAGTCGTTCACGCTACTCAGGATGTCGCCGACGAAGTCCGGCACCTGATCCGGCAGGTCGCTCGGCGGGCCCGCGTCGCCCGACGCGTCGTCCGGTCCGGGCGTCGCCGCGACGGCACCGGCGGCCGCGCCGGTCCCGACTAGTACCACCGCGGCCAGCGCCACGATCAGTGTCGTTCGAATCGCGTTCATGACGATTTCTCCTCGGAGCGCGACCCTCTTTAATGGAAGAAGCCCTTCAGCCCATTTGGCTCCGATTTAACGCGGTTTAATCGCATGCAGGCGGCCTGACGGCTCGATCGCGACCTTCCCAGCCACCACTTATAAAAGAACACGCCGAACGGTCGCGGTCGACGGCGCGGCCGCGGACGACGTCTCCGGCGACGACCGATCGCCTTCCGGACCGGCGACGACCGATCGCCTTCCGGACCGGCGACGACCGATCGCCTTCCGGACCGGCGACGACCGATCGCCTTCCGGACCGGCGACGACCGATCGCCTTCCGGACCGGCGACGACCGATCGCCTTCCGGACCGGCGACGACCGATCGCCTTCCGGACCGGCGACGACCGACCGCCTCCCGGGGAACACCATCCTCCGCGACGGACCGTCACGCGGCGGGTCGTCCCGGGTCGACGCCGTTACGGCTCCAGCCGGTTCGGGTCGCGCGGGAACATGATCGCCTCCTTGATGTTGTCGAGGTCGGCGACCTTCTGGACGAGGCGGTCGATGCCGAGCCCGTAGCCGCCGTGGGGCGGCGTGCCGAAGCTGAGCGCCTCGATGTAGAACTCGAAGTTCGCGGTCTCGACGCCCTCCTCCTCCATGACGTCGACCATGCGGTCGACGTCGTGCTCGCGCTGACCGCCCGAGGAGAGCTCCTGGCCTTTATAAATGAGGTCGAACTTCCGCGAGGCGATGTCGTCCTCGGGGACGTCCTGCATGTAGTAGAACTTCTCGTCGGGGTAGCCGACGACGAAGAACGCCGGATGCCCCTGCTCTTCGAAGTGCTCGCCGAGCAGCTTCTCCCCCTTCGTGTCGAGGTCGGTCGGATCGTCCGGGAAGTGGCCGTACTCGGTCTCCAGGATATCGAGCGCCTCGTCGAAGGTGATCCGCGGGAAGTCGTCCTCGGGCACGGCGAGGTCGACGTCGAGGAGATCGAGCTCGCGCTCGGCGTTCTCGGCGGCCGCGCGGAGCGCGTACCGCAGCGACTCCTCCTGGACGTCCATCACGTCGTCGTGGTCGTCGATGTACGCGAGCTCGACGTCGAACATCGCGATCTCGGAGACGTGCCGGGAGGTGGCGAAGTCCTCCGCGCGGAACGCGGTGCCCGTCTCGTAGACGGCCTCGTAGCCGGAGGCCATCAGCATTTGCTTGTACAGCTGCGGGCTCTGAGAGAGGAACGCGTCCTTGTTGTAGTAGAGGATCGGGAACAGCTCCGCGCCGCCCTCGGCGCCGCCCTTCGAGATGAGCGGCGTCTTGATGTCGACGAACCCCTCGTCGTCGAACCACTCCTCCATCGCCGTCATCAGCTTCGAGCGCAGGCTGAACACGGCGAGCGTCTCCGGCTTCCGGAGGTCGAGCGCGCGGTTGTCGAGCCGGGTCGAGAGGTCCACCTCGATGTCCTTCGAGATCTCCAGCGGGAGCGGGGAGTCGGCCTCGTCGATGACCTCGTACTCGGTCGGCGCGATCTCGACGCCGCCGGGCGCCTGGTCGCTCTCCAGCGGCTCGCCGACCACGCGGACCACGTCCTCGGCGCCGGCGTCCTGCACGGCCTCGAACAGCTCCGGCTCGCGTTCCTCTTTGAAGACGACCTGAATGAGTCCTTCGCGGTCGCGCACGATGAGGAAGACGAGGCCTCCCAGGTCGCGGATCTCGTGGACGTGGCCGGCGATGGCGACCTCGTCCGCGTCCGGTTCGACGTCCGACGTGTGGATTCGCTCGATCATAACGGTGGCTTCGTTACGTGCATCTGGTCGGGCGTTCGGCATAGGCCTGTCGTCTCGCCGTCGACGGAACCCGTCGCCCGCGACGGTCTCGGCGGGGATTCGCGGCGATCACGCCCGGGGAACCCGTCGGTCTCTGGACCGCCTTCCTCGCCGAGGCGACGTCGCGTGACACTGCCTCACAACCTCGCCATAGATTTAATAACCATCCGACATATTGACGGAGTAACGGCGCATTCGCGCCGCGGAGTCCACGTATGACCCACGCCCGTTCCCCCGTTCCGACGTCCGCCGCCGACAGCGGCGCGCTCCTCGGCTGGAACGGCTACGAGGCTCCGAACACACGGTCCGTCCGGCCGACCGCGTAACGCGCGTCGGCTGGGGAGGTTCCCCCGCGGGACGGACCGTATCCCGTTCTCTCCAGCCGCCGCGTCGACCGCTGAACTGCCCGGACGCGACCCTCCCCTCGCGAGCGCCGACGCCGCCTCGCCGCCCGCTCCCGCGGGCGTCGACGGCGACCCGCGGCGTTCGAGGTCGCACCGCGTTCGACTCGCGGCGAGGGCCTCATGGCAGCAGCCATCCGCACGCAGACGGTGGAAGCGACGGTGACCGTTCGCGTCTCGCAGGCGGCCGGGGGCGACCTCGCGGCGGGCGCCCGGCGACAGCTGGAGCGCGTCGACGGCGTGACCGTCGAGGATCTGACGATCGCCGGGGTCCGGCCGGGCCTGAACGACACCACGGTCGAGGCGGTCGCGACCCTCTCCGTCGAGGACGAGGGTCCGGTCGCCGACCCCGACGGGGAGACGGCAGGGAGACCCAACGACGAGACGAGAGGGAGACCCAACGACGAGACGAGAGGGAGACCCGGTGGGGGCCCGCGATCGGAGCCGCCCGGCGGCGTCGCGGACCGCATCGCGTCGCGCCTGGCGGACCGGTTCGGCGTGGAACCAGAGCGCGTCGAACGGGTCGATCCTCCGGAGTGACCGGGACGGTTTCGATCGGTTTCCGTCACTCGCCCGCCCGGTCGCGGACCTGCGCCTCGGCCCGCCGGAGCACGTCCCGGATCGGGAGCCCCGCGGCCTCGGCGACCGCGACCGCGTCGTCGTACTCGGCGCTCACGTCGTAGACGTCGCCGTCGGCGGTCGACGCCACCTTCACCGACACCTCGTGGGCGTCGCCGTCGACCGCGAGCGTCGCCGTCTCGAAGGCGCGGTCCGCGATCCACCGGTGGCTCGCGCCCGACTGCCGGACGCCGAGGGTCCCCGTCTCGCGGGCGAGCCGTTCCGCCACCGCCTCGGCGTCGTCGGGCTTGCAGACGACATTCACGAGGTGTCCCGGCCGCGACTTCTTCATCGTCGTCGGGAGGATGGTCACGTCGCGGGCGCCGGCGCGCGTGAGCGTCTCCTGAAGCCCGCCGAGCACCTCCGGCGACG
>NZ_NHOY01000048.1 GCF_002252755.1 Halorubrum sp. Hd13
TTAACATCACCCTCGGCGGCATCCCCCTCGCTTTTGTCGCCATCGGCCGAACCGGAGAGCGTGCCCAGACACTCGACCGCCTTCGGTACGGTCCGAGGCGTCATCGACGTCGCGATCGACCGACAGGTGACGTTCCTCGCCGCCGCGATCGCCTACTACGCGTTCGTCTCGCTGATCCCCGCGCTCCTGCTGCTCGTGGTCGTCGCGACCGCCGTCTTCGGCGAGGTGATCGCCAACGAGTTGGTCGCGAGCGCCGGGGATTTCCTTACGCCCGCCGGTCAGGAGGCCGTCACCGGTGCGATCTCCTCCGCGGGCGGACGGACCGGTGCGAGCGTGCTCGGCGTCGCGGTGCTGCTCTGGTCGACGCTGAAGGTGTTCCGCGGCCTCGATACGGCGTTCGCCGAGCTGTACGGCATCAAGGAGCCGCCGGATTTCGCCAAACAGCTCACCGACGCCGCCTCGGTCGTCCTCGCGGTCGGCGTCGGTATCGGCGTGATGTTCGTCGTCGGCGCGACCATCGCGGCCGTCGACGCGGTCCCGGCGGTAGAGGTGGCCGGCATCTTCGCGTTGCCCGGCTTTCTCGCCATCGTCTTCCTCCCGATGTACTACCTGCTTCCCCAGCCCCGCATCGGGATCCGGGAGGCGCTGCCCGGCGCAGTCGTCGCCGCGGTCGGCTGGACGCTGCTGCAGGCCGGTTTTCAGGTGTACGCCGCGAGCGCCGGGCAGTTTCAGGTGTACGGCGTCATCGGCGGCGTTCTCCTGCTCGTCACGTGGCTCTACCTCGCCGCCGTCGTCGTCGTGGTCGGCGGGGTGGTCAACGTCGTGCTGGCCGGTCGAGACGGGGCGCCCCCCGCGAGCGGCGCCGGCCTCGGACGCGGATCGGCCGCGATCGACCACGCCGCGGACCGGCAGTTACAACACGACCGCGACCGACCCACGGGTATGAACGGCGAGTCGGACGGCGCGGGCGACGCCGGCGACGAGGGACGGCCGGCGGGCGCGCCGGACGTGGCGGCGCTTCAAGAGGAAGTCGGGCGACTGCGGGCGGAGTTCGACGAGTTCGAGGACGACGTCGAGCGGCGCACCGTCGACAAGCCCGCGGTGGAGTCGGAGCTGAAACGCTACGTCCGGTCCCGGATGCGACGCGGCCACGCCCGCGGCTGGGGACCGTATCTCGTGCTGCTGTACGGGACGGTGCTGATACTCGGCGCGTTCTCCTTTCTCGACGGGCTCTACGCCATCGCGGCGATGCTCATCCTCGGCCTGTCGACGCTCGGACTGTACACGCTCTTCATTATCGTCGGCATCGGTCTCAACCTGCTCGAAACGCCCGGGAAGGCGCTCGACTACGCCCGCGACCGGGGCGACGACTGAAGTGAGTACTCGGCCATGACCGGACTCGTCTCCGCGGAGCGCGGGCTCGGCGAGGCCGCCCTCGTCGACGCGCTCCCCGAGATAGTCGTCGTCGTCTTCGCGGCCGTCACCCACCTCGCGGACCCGTGGTTCCTCTTCGGGCTGTTGGCGGTCGGCTACTGGTTCGCGGGCGATCGGCTCGCGGCCTCGCCGCGCCGCGCCGGCGCGACCGCCATCGCCGCGGTCACCTGTGCGTACGCCGCCGTCGCACTCGGCAAGGCGTGGTTCGCTGTCCCCCGACCCCCGGGCGCGATGGGACCGGCCGACGTGCCGACGTGGCTCCCCGGCCTGCTCGTCGGGTGGTACGAGGCGCAGGTGCTCTCCGACGGCTTCGGCTTCCCGAGCGGCCACGCCACCGGCGGCGCGGCGGCGTACCTCGCGCTGGCGCTGGTGTACGACCGCGCGTCGACCGACGGGAGGCGCCTGCTCGCGGCCGTTGCCATCGCCGTCGCCGTCGCCGCCTCCCGGGTGGTAATCGAAGTACACTACCTCGTCGACGTGCTCGCCGGCCTCCTCCTCGGCGCGGTCGTCGTCGCCGTCGCGCTGTGGCTCGCCGGCGACCCTCGGTTCCGCGGCGGTCCGTCCTCGGTGAGTCGCGAGCCGACCGCCGAGCTTGACCCCACCCCGGCGTTCCTGTTGGCCGCGGTCGTTTCGCTCGCGGCGGTCGGCGTCGCGCTCGCCGACGGAAACGCCGAGGAGGTCGTCGAGGCGGGCATCGGCATCGCTACCGGGATCGGGGGCGCGGCGGGCTGGCGGCTCGTCACCGGGGACGAACCGGTGGTTCCGGTCCGGATCGCGGTCCCGGCGCTCGCCGTCACCGGCGCGCTCTGGGTCGGCGCGTACGCGCTCGCCGACTCGCTCGTCGTCACGCTGGCCGCGACGACCGCGGCGGTCGTCGCCGTCGTCGCCGTCCCGGCGCTGCCGGCGCGACTCGGCGCGGTCCGGCCGGACCGTAACGCGAGCGACTGGTCGAACGAGAACAACTGAAAGAGAACGGAGATCCGAAGCGGCGGACGCCGGCTATCTCAGAACGTCTCGAGGTACCGGTCCTCCTCCCACTGCGACACTTGGGTGAGGTACTCGCTGAACTCCTGAGACTTCGCCTCGGCGAACTTCTCGGAGGTGTGCGGGCCGAGCGCCTCCTGGAGCACCTCGTCCGTCTCCAGCTCCTCGACGGCGGAGCCGAGGTTCGGCGGCAGCGTATCGATGCCGTACTCCTGACGCTTCTCGTCGTCGAACTCGTAGATGTCCTCGCGGACCGGGTCGCCCGGGTCCGCGTCGGTCTTGATCCCGTCGAGCCCGGCGGCGATGAGCGACGCCATCCCGAGGTAGGGGTTACAGGACGGGTCGGGGCTGCGGACCTCGAAGCGCGCGGAGACGCCCGCCGCGTCCGGGACGCGGACGAGCGCCGAGCGGTTCGTGTCGGACCAGGCGACGTAGATCGGCGCCTCGTAGCCGGGCACCAGGCGCTTGTAGGAGTTCACGGTCGGGTTCGTCACGGCCGTGAACGCCTTCGCGTGGTTCAGGATGCCGCCCATGAACTGGTAGGCGGTCTCGCTCAGGTTGAACTCGTCGTCGTCGTCGGCGAAGGCGTTGCCGTCCTCGTCGAACAGCGAGATGTGGCTGTGCATCCCCGAGCCGTTGATATCGGCGATCGGCTTGGGCATGAACGTCGCGTGGAGGTCGTGCTGCTCGGCGACCGCGCGGACGACGGCGCGGAACGTCGCGATGTTGTCCGCGGTCGTGAGCGCGTCGGCGTACTTGAAGTTGATCTCGTGTTGGCCCTCGGCGACCTCGTGGTGGGAGGCCTCGATCTCGAAGCCCATCTCCTCTAACGTGAAGATGATCTCCTTGCGCACGTCGGACGCGAGGTCCTTCGGCGCGAGGTCGAAGTAGCCGCCGTTGTCGTGAGGGATCGTCGTCGCGTTGCCGTCGTCGTCCTTCTCGAACAGGAAGAACTCCGGCTCGGGACCGATGGAGACGGAGTACCCCATCTCCTCGGCCTCGGCGAGGACGCTCTTCAGCACCTGACGCGGGCCGCCGACGAACGGCTCGCCGTCGGTGTCGACGATGTCGCAGATGAGCCGGGCGGCGGCGGAGCCGTTCTCGTCGCGCCGCCACGGGAGTACCGCGAACGTGTCGGGGTCGGGAACGAGCCGCATGTCCGACTCCTGGATCCGAACGAACCCCTCGATCGAGGAGCCGTCGAAGTAGATCCCCTCGGTGAACGCCTTCTCCGCTTGGTGGGCCGGCACGGAGACGTTCTTCACGACCCCGAGGATGTCGGTGAACTGGAGCCGCAGGAAGTCGACGTTTTTCTCATCGATCTCGTCGAGTACCGCCTGTTCTTCGGCCGTGAGGCCGCCGTCTGGTTTCGCGTGTTCGTCCGTCATGTTCTGGACGCTTCGTTAGTTATCTGCCAGTATAAAGGCCTTATCGCTTGGTGCATGAACCGCCAGTCCGGCAATACTGCTGGACGTTCGTAAAATTATAAACCCCCGAACGCATGGTTAGGTGTGATGACGTACGAAAACCTCGACGCCAAACTCGTCAACTCCCTTCTCAGCAACGGCCGCGCGAGCCTCCGGAGCCTCGGAGACGAGCTCGACGTGTCAGTGACGACCGTCTCGAACCACCTCCGAGATCTCGAGGACGAGGGCGTGATCCGGGGGTACACACCCATCGTCGACTACGACAAACTCGGCTACGACGTGACCGCCGTGCTCCAGCTGAAGGTCGAAGGAAGCGCGCTCCCCGACGTCACGGAGAAGCTCCGCCAGGAGAAACAGATGGTGAGCGTCTACGAGGTCACGGGCGACTACGACGTGATCGCCATCGGTAAGTTCACCGACACGGACGGGATGAACGACCAGATCAAGTCGATCCTCACCGACGCCGACATCCGCGAGTCGAACACGAGCGTCGTGCTCAACGCGGTGACGGAGAACGAGCAGTTCGACCTCGACCTCAACGAGGAGTAGTTCGACCGCGAGGGCGGAACCCCGGCCCGCCCTACTGCCGCTCGGCCGCCGCCTCCAGGACCTCCACGGCCGGCAGCGGCTCGCCCGTCAGCGCGCGGATGTACGCCCCGCCCGCGATGGAGACGTGCGAGAAGTCGGCCTCGTTCAGGCCGTACATCTCGATGGCGCGCGACGTGTCCCCGCCGCCGACGACGGAGAAGCAGTCGGTCTCGGCGATGGCTTCGAGCACGCCCACGGTGCCGTCGGCGAACCGCTCGTCCTCGAAGACGCCGAGCGCCCCCTTCACGAACACCGCGCCGGACTCGCGGATGAGCGGCTCGTAGGCCGCGACCGTCTCCGACCCCACGTCGAGGTACCCCGCGGTCTTCTCGTCGATCTCGTCGACGGCGACCTCCGCGCGGTCGCCGTCCGGCCCCTCGTACGCGAGGTCCGTCGCGAGGTGGATCGCGTCGCCGCGCTCGTCGAGCACCGACTCGATCAGCTCGCGGTTCCCCTCCCACTGCTCGTCGAAGAGGTCCATCCCTCCCACGTCGCGCCCGACCGGGTGGCCCGCGGCGCGCAAGAAGAGCTCGCCGGCGACGCCGCCCAGGAGGAACCGGTCGACGCGGTCGTCTAAGGCGTCCATCACGCCGATCACGTCGGTCGCCTTCGTCCCGCCGACGACCATCGTCACCGGCCCGTCGAACTCGCGGGTCGCGATGGCGGTGTTGGCCTCGTACTCCGTCTCCATCACTCGCCCGGCGTACGCGGGGAGCGCGAGCGGGAAGCCGACCAGCGAGGCGTGCTTCCGGTGGGCCGCGGAGTACGCGTCGTTGACGTACGCGTCGAAGCGCGGCGCGAGCGTCCGAACGAACTCGGTCTCGGCCTTCTCCTCGGGCGATTCTTCGGGGAGTTCGTCGTCGCACATCCGGGTGTTCTCCAGCAGGAGGGCCTCGCCCGCGTCGAGATCATCGATCGCGTCCAGCGCCGTCTCCCCGTACGTGTCCGCGACGAAGGCGACGTCGCGGCCGACGTGCTCGGCGAGGATCGCGGCGTGGCCCGACAGCGACGTGAAGTCGTCGCGGCCGGGGCGCCCCTGGTGGGCCATACAGACGACGCGGTGGCCCGCCTCGGCGAGTTCGCGGACCGTCTCCGCGTGGCGCCCGAAGCGGCGGTTGTCCTGCGGTTCTCCGTCCTCGATCGGCGAGTTGAGGTCGAGCCGAACGAGGACGCGCGAGTCTGCCGGGAGGTCGTCGATGGTGTCGAAGGCGGGCATGGGTGAACGGTCGTCGATGAGATATTTAAGCGGTGGTCCTTCGGGGCAACGTCGCCGCCGGGGCTATTCCGTGGGACGCGCGGCGTCTTTGGAGAGAGGCGGGACGTTTGCCGCTTACGCCTCGTCGCGGACGTACGCGGCCATGTCGAGCATCCGGTTCGAGAAGCCGTACTCGTTGTCGTACCAGGTGAGGATCTTCAGGAGCTTCCCGCCGGCGATGACGTTCGTCGACCCGAGGTCGACGTAGCTGGAGAACGGGAGCCCGACGATGTCGCTGGAGACGACCTCGTCGTCGGTGTAGCCCAGCACGCCCGCGAGCGGGCCGGAGTCGGCGGCGTCGCGGAAGGCCGCGTTGACCTCCTCCGCGGTGACGGTCTCGTCGAGGCTGACGACGAACTCGGTGATCGAGCCGCTCGCGACCGGGACGCGCATCGCCATCCCGTCGATCTTCCCCTCCAACTGCGGGAGGACCTGCTGCGCCGCGCCGGCCGCGCCCGTCGAGGTCGGCACGATGTTCTCGGCGGCCGCGCGCCCGCGGCGCGTCTTCGCCTTCGGGCCGTCGATGAGGGCCTGCGAGCCGGTGTACGCGTGGACGGTGGTGAGGGTGCCGGCGTCGATGCCGAACTCCGCGTCGAGCACCTTCGCGACCGGCGTGATGGAGTTCGTCGTACAGGAGGCGTTCGATATCACGTCGTCCCCGTCGTACTCGTCGTGGTTGACGCCGTAGACGAGCTGTTTGACCGGCTTCTCGCCCTTCGGCGGCGCCGAGATGATCACGGTGTCCGCGCCGCCGTCGAGGTGCGCGCTCGCGTCCTCGCGCGTCCGGAAGACGCCCGTGCACTCTAAGGCGACGTCGACGTCGAGCTCGTCCCACGGGAGGTCCGCGGGGTCCTGCACGTTGTACAGCGGGACCGAGGTGCCGCCGATGGTCAGCGAGTCGCCCTCGCGTTCGACGCCGTCGAGCCGGCCCATGACGGTGTCGTACTTCGCGAGGTACGCCATGTCGTCGAAGTCCATCACGTCGTTGACGCCGGCGAGCTCGATCCGCGGCGACTCCAGCACCGCGCGGAACACGTTCCGCCCGATGCGACCGAACCCGTTGAGTCCGACTCGCACGACCTCGTCATCGCTCACGTCTTCGGCCGCAGTGAGATATGATTTACTCATATCCGAAAAAGCCGAGCCGCAGATACTTAAATCCGACCGAGTCGGCCTGAGATAGTCACTATCGTTCGATTTCGTTACGTACGGTGTCGATCCCCAGTCTCGATTCCGGCCGCTGACGCCGGGCCGGCCCGCGCGCGGCGCCGGTCCGTGCCGGCCAATACGGCGGCCGACAGAAGGCTTATCGGGGTCACCGCCTTCACGTGAGATATGGATAGAGACGACCGTGACGATCCGTTCGGAGACTTCTTCGAGGAGATCGAACGGATGATGAACGAGATGGCGGGCGGCGAACCGGGCACCGAGGACGCCGGCTTCGGATCGGCGACGCACGTCGACGCGTACGCCACCGACGACGGTGTGCGGCTCGTCGCCGACCTCCCGGCCGTCTCGAAGGAGGAGCTCTCACTGCAGTGCGACGGCGAGGCGCTCACCATCTCGGCGGCTTCGGACCGGCGGGAGTACGACGAGACCGTCGACCTCCCGGTCCCCGTCGACGAGCACTCGGCGAACGCGACGTTCAACAACGGCGTCCTCGAGGTCACGTTCGACCGCGACGACGACTCCGCGTCGATCGACCTCGAATAGCGGGTCGCCGCGGTCTCCCGGTCAGTTCTCTCCCGCCGCCGTCCGCTCGACGAGCCCCGCGAGCCGGTCGTAGAAGCCGGGCTCGTACTTCGTCGCCGCGTCCACCGTCGGGCGCGCGTTCGTCTCGTTGACGACGAGCCGGTCGTCGGTCTCGAGCAGGTCGACGCCGAGGTAGTCGATCCCGAGGACGTCGGCGGTCCGTTCGGCCAGCTCCCGGGCGCGCTCGGGGAGGTCGACCCCGGTCGCCTCGGCTCCGCGGTGGACGTTGTGCTTCCACCGGCCCCGCTCTCTGGCGTCCGCGGGGAGCTCTCGCCGCACCGCGCCGGCGTAGGCGCCGTCGACCACCATCGCCCGGTAGTCGCGGGCGTCGGGGAGGAACTCCTGGATCAGGTAGGACTTGTCGCCGGTCGCGCGGTAGTCGTGGACGAGGTTCAGGTAGTCGACGACCCCCAACAGGGAGTCGAGGTCGCCGGCGGTCGCGACGCCGACGCCCCGGGTCGCGGAGTTCGGCTTGACGACGACGGGGTACGAGAACGACGAGACCGCCTCGGTGACGACCGCCTCGTCGACGGGGTTCGACACCAGCGTCGTCCGCGGCGTCGGGAGCCCCGCGTCGTCGAGCGCGGCGAGCGCGCCCGCCTTGTTCCGCGATGCGAGGACGGCGTCCCGGCCGTTCACCCACGGCACCGACAGCCGCGCGTCGACTACGGCCCCCTCCATCAGCCGCGAGGGGTAGACGAAGCCGACGTCGAAGCCGTCGAACGCCTCGGCGCCGTCCCCTTCGATCCCGCTCTGGCCCCCGTCGCCCTCTCCGCCCGCGACGCGGAGCGACCGCTCTTTCGCCTGTACGTGTTCGACGGCGACGCCGCGGTCCGCGAGCGGCTCCCGCACCCGGTCGAACGTCTCCGCGTCGGTCGTCATCGCGAGCCGGAGCATACGCTCGCTCGGGGCCGTTCGGACTTAAGAACCGTGCGGCGGGCGCCGGTCGCTCGTCGCCGCCGCGGCGCGCCGGTGCCGACGGCTCCGCGGCCGGCGCCGCAGTTACGCGGCCGACGGCTCGCTTCGCGGTTGACCCGCGCTCGCGCTACTGCAGGTGGCCTTCCTCGCGGAGCTGCTCCGCCTCGCTCTTCTCGTAGCGCCACGCGATGTCGCCCTTCTCGTCTTGCCAGTCCCACGGCTCGACGAGGACGATGTCGTCCTCGCGGATCCAGACGCGCTTCTGCATCCGCCCGGGAATACGCGCGGTCCGCTCTTTCCCGTCCGCACAGCGGACCCGGACCCGGTTCGCGCCGAGCATCTCGACGACCTCCGCGAACACCTCGTCCTCGTCGGGCATC
Organism: Halorubrum sp. Hd13; assembly: GCF_002252755.1. Classification (GTDB taxonomy): domain Archaea; phylum Halobacteriota; class Halobacteria; order Halobacteriales; family Haloferacaceae; genus Halorubrum. The sequence goes on from NZ_NHOY01000048.1 coordinate 8,739, forward strand.
CGGAGGTCGTTTCGACCGTCGCCGTCTCCGTTGCTCATGCGTACGCGGTGATACGCGCTCCCGGAAATAAAAGGGCCGCTCTCCTCGCGGAAGCGCCCTTTTTAAACGCCGGCGGCGGCGATCGGCGGGTATGCGCGACACGCTCGGATCCACCGGTATCGTCGGCGTCCTCCTCGTCCTCCTCTCGGTCGGGCTGTTGACCGCCTACGACCCCGTCGTCGGCGGCGGGATCGCCCTCCTGTTGGCGGGGCTCGGACTGATCGCGAAGGGCGTCGCCGACTCGGCGATGCGAATGTTCGGACTCAAGTGACCGCAGTCAGGCGATCGGCGCCCGCGTCTCCGGTCGCCGCCGCCTCGCGACGCTCCCGAAAGAATGATATTCAGCGGCCACGGCGTGCCGGTATGGTCGAACTGCCCGCGGTCGCGGTCGAACTGGCTGAGCTCATCGCGGTCGTCGTCGGGGCCGGCGCGGCCTCGGCGATCGGCGTCGTCCTCGAACGGTTCGGACTCTCGGCGGCCTCCGGCGGCGACCTCGTGCTCGCCGCGTGGGCGATCGGGATGGGACTGCTCGCGCTGTACGTCGGCGTCGTCGGACTCGGCTACGAACAGGCGCTTCCCCGCCTGCAGCGGCTCGCAGGCGGCGAGTAGCGCCGACGCGACGTCGCGGCGACCCTCCTACAGTTCTCCGTTCGCCGCCAGCTCTCGGACCGCGGCCGCCCGCTCGCGGATCGCGGCCCACTCCTCGTCGTCCTTGCCGTCGACGTGCGAGTACATCAGTCCCATCCGCCCCGTCCCGCGGAGCGTCTCCTCGTTCTCCTTCAGGAAGTCCCAGTAGAGGGCGTTGAACGGACACGCGCCCTCGCCCGTCGTCCGGGAGACGGCGTACGGACACGACGCGCAGTGGTCGCTCATCCGGTTCACGTAGCTCCCCGAGGAGGCGTACGGCTTCGAGGAGAGCACGTCGGTGCCGAACGACCCCATCGCGACGACGTTCGGCGTCGTCACCCAGTGGTACGCGTCGACGAAGCCGAGGTGGAACCACTCGTTCAGCTCGGCGGGGTCGGCCCCGTAGATCAGCGCGAAGTTCGAGAGCAGCATCAGCCGCTCGATGTGGTGGGCGTACCCGTGCTCGCGGACGTGGCCGACGGCCTCCGACAGGCAGGTCATGTCGGTGTCGCCGTCCCAGTACGCCGGCGGGAGCTCCCGGGTCTGGTCCAACTGGTTCGCCGCCGCCAGCTCCGGCATCGCCTCGCGGTAGACGTGCCGCATGAACTCCCGCCAGCCGATCACCTGCCTGACGAACCCCTCGGCCGCGTTGAGCGGGACCGGCGGGCGGTCGGGGTCGTCGCTCTCGCTCCCCGCACCGCCGGCGCGTCCCTCGCCCCCCGCGGCGAACGCGTCGAGCGTCGTCCCCGAGCCGCCGCCCGCCGCGGGGTCGTCGTCGGGGTCGTACTCTCCGGGTTCGACCCCGCGCCGCTCGTAGGCGGCCTCCACCGCCCGGACCGGTTCGCGCGGGTCGAGGAGCCCGAGGTTGATCGGCACCGAGAGCAGGGAGTGGGAGAGGAACGGCTCGCCCGTCACCATCGCGTCCTCGTACCGCCCGAACGACGGCAGCCGCTCCCGAACGAACGCGTCGAGTGCGGCTCGGGCCTCTTCCCGGGTGACCGGCCACGCGAACCCGTCCAGCGCCTCCTCGCCCCACGTGTCGAACCGGTCGCGGACCCACGCGTGCGTCTCGCGGGTGAGCTCGTCGGGCTCGAACCGCGGCCGCTCCGGCGGCTCCCAGTCGTCCGGCGGCGTCTCTTGGTTCAGGTCGTCGTAGTTCCACTCGCCGCCGACCGGCTCGTCGCCGTCCATCAGCACGCCCGTCTCGCGGCGGACGTGGCGGTACCAGCTCTCCTGTCGGTACGTGCGCTCGGCGGTCCCGTCGTCGGCGAGCAGGGACCCGTCCTCCCACCCTCCCTCCGGTCCGGTGGCCCACTCGCGCCAGTCGCTCGGCGTCGTCCAGAACAGCTCGTTGTCGAGCAGTTCCAACGACCCGCCTCGCTCGGCGACGAGCCCGCGGAGGCGCTCGCCCGCGCCGTGGCTCGCGGGGCGCATCAGCCGGATATCGGGATCGGACCGATCGGCCAGGAACTCGTCGAGTCCCTCGCCGAACGACTCCGCCCGTAGGTACGTCACTTCGTGACCGCGCTCGCGGAGCTCGTCACGGAAGTGGCGCATCGCGGAGAAGACGAGCGTCAGCTTGTGGGCGTGGTACGGCTTCCGATCGGCGAAGCCGTGCGCCTCGATCAACAGCACCTCGTCGGCGTCGTTGAGCGCGTCGAGCTCCGGGTTGAGCTGGTCGCCGAGCAGCCACTGAATCGGTCGGTCGCCCATGAACTACCTCACGGGCGCGGTCGACGTAGGTCTGTGGGCCGGACGGTCGGGGCCGAGCCACAACACCCTCCTTTTTACTCGCCCTCGACGAGGGGAGAGCCGTGGACGAAATACTCACAAACTGGCTCCTCGGTCTGATCGCCGCCCTCCTCGCCGTGCTCGTTCTCGACTCGACCGGACAGCCGTTCCTCGACACTCTCGCCCCGGTCGCGAACGTGCTCGCGCTCGTGACGTTTCTGGCGTTCGTGATCCTGACGGGCGCGTTCCTCGTGTACACCGCGTCGTTCCGCAACGAGTAGATCGCCCCCGCGGCGATCTCACCCGCGCGGATACCTTTTTACTCCGCGTCTGTCTGGTCGCCGTATGGAGTACACCACGCTCGGCGACACCGGCACGACCGTGTCGAAGATCTGTCTCGGCTGCATGAGCTTCGGCGACCCGGACTGGCGCGAGTGGGTCCTCGACGAGGAGGAGGGGAAAGCGATCGTCGAACGCGCCATCGAACTCGGGGTGACCTTCTTCGACACCGCCAACATGTACTCGAACGGCGAGTCGGAGCGCGTCCTCGGCGAGGCGCTGGAGGGCCACCGCGAGGAGACGGTCGTCGCGACGAAGGGGTACTTCCAGATGGACGAGTCGAACCCGAACTCGGGCGGGCTCTCGCGGAAGGCGATCGAACAGGAGCTACAGCACAGCCTCGACCGGCTCGGGATGGACACGATCGACCTCTATCAGATCCACCGCTGGGACGACGACACGCCGATCGAGGAGACGCTGGCGGCGCTCGACGACGCCGTCCGGCGCGGCGACGTGCGGTACATCGGCGCCTCCTCGATGTGGGCCCACCAGTTCGCCGAGGCGTTACACGCGAGCGACCGCGAGGGATACGAACGCTTCGCGACGATGCAGAACCACTACAACCTCGCGTACCGCGAGGAGGAGCGCGAGATGCTGCCACTCTGCGAGAAGGAGGGGATCGGCGTGATGCCGTGGAGCCCGCTCGCGCGCGGCTACCTCACCCGACCGCACGAGTCGGTCGACGCCACGCTCCGCGGAGAGACGGAAGAGCACCTCTACGAGCACCCCTACCGCGAGGGCGGCGGTCCGTCGGTCAACGAGCGCGTCGCGGAGCTCGCCGACGAGAAGGGGGTGAAGATGGCGCAGATCGCGCTGGCGTGGCTGTTCCGCAAGGAGTGGGTCGACACTCCCATCGTCGGAACGACCAGCGTCGAACACCTGGAAGACGCGGTCGAGGCCCTCGACATCGACCTCTCCGGGTCGGACGTCGAGTGGCTGGAGGAGCCGTACGAGCCCGTCCGGGTCTCCGGACACGACTGATCGGCCGAGGCGAGCCGACGACCGAAAACGGCCTCGTGACTCCGTGTTAATCCCTCTGTGACGTTTTAGGTATATAGTGGCAACTCATTAGTATGATAATCGTTGACACGGTCGTATGAGCGATAGCGACCGGTCTCCAGTCCCGTCGAGCACCGAGTACGCGCGCAGTCGGACGCGGTGTCCGAACTGCGGCGCCCGCGTCCCGGCCGTCGGCCGCGACGCGGAGACGACCGAGTGTCCGAACTGCCACCGGCTGATCCGAGCCTGACGTCCGGGGGAGGGCGACCGGGGAGCGGGCGCCGCGATCGGTTACCTCGACATAAACGCACCGTCGAGAGCCGGAGCAACAACCCTTTTCGGCCGGGCTACCGAATCGAGACTCATGGCAGACGACGAGACCAACGACGCCGACGCCGGCGAGGAACAGGGTGGCAACGCCACCGAAAATCAGGGCGGAGACGCGGGCGGCGACGACGCCGAGGAGAAGTCCTTCCGCGAGCGGGTCGAGGAGATCCGCGAGCGCCGCGAGCAGG
>NZ_NHOY01000090.1 GCF_002252755.1 Halorubrum sp. Hd13
ACCTTATCTCAACACTGCCGTCACCACTCCTTACAGGCGGTACAGACGAGGGCGCCGTCGTCGAGCCAGCGCCGCGCGACCGACTCCCCGCATCGGTCGCAGGCGCCGCCGTCGGTCGTCCACGTCGCGGTCGACGTCGCCGGGTCGGCGTCGATCGACTCTGCGGCGTCGGCGTCGGCCTCCCGCTCGGTACCGCCGTCGGACGGCTCTCCGTCCGCGTCGCCGGCGAACTCGTCGAGCGAGCGGTCCTCGGGCATCTACGCCTCCCGACGGAGCCGGGCCACGACGTAGTCGCGCTCCAGTTCGCCGAGGAACTCGCCGAGCCGGGGCCCCTGCGTGTCGTCGAAGAAGAGCCGGTAGCCGGCCGCGAAGAAGTCGCCGACCTCGACGTCGTGCGCGCGCGCCGTCTCGTACATCTCCGCCTGGATCGCGTCGCCGTCGTGGCCCGCGGCGACGAAGTCGGCGAGGTCGTCGAGCGCGGCGGCCACGTCGTCGTCGAACGCGGCGTCCGGCAGGTCGGTCTGGAGCCGGTAGTCGTACTCGTTTTCGGTGCGCTCGGCCCAGTTGCGCGCCTTCTCGACGCGGCCGAGCGCGGCCGCGACGACCTCCTCGGAGGCGTCCTCTGGGATGTGCCCCTCGTCGCGGGCGAGCCGCTCGCGGAAGTCGGGGTCGTCGACCATCCCGAGGACGGCCGCGAACGTGTACGGGAGCCTGACGGGTCGCTCCGTCGGCGGATCGTCGGCGCGGCCGACGACGAAGGGGTAGGCGCGCTCGGCGAAGGCGGTCAGGTCCTCGTCGTCCACCTCGCCGAAGTACGCCCGCTCGAAGCGGTCGAAGCGGTCGACGAGCTGGTCGAGCCGTTCGACGTCGAGGTCGCGGGCCTTCTTCGGGTGGAGCGCGAAGAAGTAGCGGAGCACCTCGGGCTCGATCAGGTCGAGCAGCTCCGGAACGGTGACGACGTTACCCGCCGACGAGGAGAGCGGCTCTCCGTTGAGCGTGAACCACTCGTACACCATCGGGACGGGCGGCTCGACCCCGAGGACGTTCCGGGCGACGTCGACGCCCGAAGGCCACGACCCCTCCGCGTGGTCCTTACCGAACGGCTCGAAGTCGACGCCGAGCACCTCCCACTGACCGGGCCACTCGAGGCGCCACGGGAGCTTCCCCTCCCGGAACGTCGCGGTCCCCTCGTGGCCGCAGCCCTCGATGACCTCGTCGCCGACTTCCATGTCGGTGCAGACGTAGTCGACGGTCTTCGCGTCGAGGTCGACGTCGACGACGGTCTCGGTCACCTTCCCGCACTCCGCGCAGATCGGATTGAACGGGACGTACTCGCCGTCGACCTTGTCTTGGTACTGAGAGAGAACCTCGCGGACGCCGTCAAGATCGGAGAGGACCGTCCGGGTGACGTCGTCGAAGTCGCCGTCGGCGTACAGCTCCGTGTTCGAGACCATCTCGACGGGGACCCCCAGCCGGTCGGCGTCAGTCTTCAGGAGGGCGGCGAAGTGGGCCGCGTACGACTCTCGCTCGCCGAACGGGTCCGGGATCGCGGTGTACGGCTTCCCGAGGTTGCGGCCGAGCGCGCCCGCGTCCACCTCGCCGAGGCCGACGATCTCGCCGTCGGCGTTCGCCAGCTTCCGCGGGAGCTTGCGGAGCGGGTCCTTGTCGTCGGAGGTGAACACCTGCCGGACCTCGCGGCCGCGCTCGCGGAGCACGGCGGCGACGAAGTACCCCCGCATGATCTCGTTGAAGTTGCCGAGGTGCGCGACGCCGGACGGGGAGACGCCGCCCTTGATCACGATCGGGTCGTCGGGATCGCGCGCCTCGATCTCGTCGGCGACGACGTCGGCCCAGAAGGCGCGGAAGTCGCCGTCCCCCTCAGCCCCGTCGGCCTCCTCGCCCGTCCCCGTCGCACCGGCGGCGTCCCGCGCCTGCTCGGAGAGGATGTGAGGGGAGTCGTCGGCGCTCATGCGTCGCCGCCCCCCGTCCAGTACGTCGGCTCGTCGCTGGCGGTCGGGACCACGTCGGTACCGGTGTGGTCGCCCCGGAGCGCGGCGTCGACGACCGCGCCCGGGTCCGTCCCGTCGAGGACGATCGAGCGGATCCCCGCCCGGTCTATCAGCTTGGCCGCGAGCAGGTCCACGGGGGCGGAGGCGCCGGCGTCCCGACTCATCGGGAGCACGACGTCGACGAGCTCCGCCGGCGACATCGATCCGAACTGCGTCGCGTCCGGGTCGGCGTTGGGATCGGCGTCGTACACGCCGTTCGCGCTCGTCGCGTACACGAGGAGGTCGGCGTCGACGGACTCGGCGAACGCCGCGGCGACCGCGTCGGTCGTCTGCCCGGGGGTGACGCCGCCCATCACCGACACCTCGCCGCGACGGAGCGCCGCGGCGGCCTCGTCGTACCCCGTCGCCGGCGAGAGGTTCGCGCGGCCGTCGAGCGCGGCGATCAGCAGGCGGGCGTTGAGCCGAGTGGTGCCGATGCCGAGCTGGTCGAGTTCGACCTCGTTGGCGCCGAGGTCCCGCGCCGTCTCGATGTACTCTCGCGCGACTCCGCCGCCGCCGACGACGATGCCCACCTCGCAGCCGTCGGCGGCAATCCGCTCGATCGTCTCGGCGTACGCGGCCACCCGATCGGGGTCGAGATCGGGCGCGAGCACGCTCCCGCCGATAGAAACGACGACTCTCATTACCGTCGCATACCCCTGTCTCGCTCTTAAGGATTATCAAGGCCGGACGCCGCCGGTTTCCGAGGCGGTCGCCGCGTCGACGGACGCGGGCGCTCGGCGCATCGGCGGGAAACGCCTAAGCCGCTCGCACCCCGCCTTCGTGTATGCACCCGATAGCGATCGTGGGGCGCGGCGCGGCGGACCTGGCCGGGGCGCTCACCGACCGACTCGACGGCCGGACCGCCGTTGTGAGTCATGCGGACGGCGGGGACGGCGCGAGCGACGGGGCTACCGACGGCGGCGTCGCGGTCGAGTCGCCGCGGGACCGGACCGGCGCCGACACCGAGGTATCGCTCGCGAGCGACGGCGAGTGGACCGGCCGCGGGCGAGTCGACGGGCTCGACGCGTTCCTCGACGGGCTCGCGCCCGATCACGAGTACCTCGTCGCGGTCGGCGACTCCAGACTGCGCGTGCCGACGGTCCTGCTCGGAGCGGACGCGGAACCGGAAGACGTGCCCGGGACGGTCATCGCCGCCGCCGACGCGCCCGGCGGCGTCGACCTCGACCGCCTCGTCGCCGACGCCGACGCCGCGGAGCCGTGGATCACGCGCGAGACGCTCGTGCGGCGGGTCGAGGCGTCCGCCGACGCGGACCGGTCGGGAGCGATCGCGACGTTCACCGGCCGCGTCCGGGCGCGGGACGCGCCCGGCGACGACCGCACCACCCACTTGGCCTTCGAGAAGTACGAGGGGGTCGCCGCGGAGCGCATGGACGCGATCGCGGCCGAACTGACCGAGCGCGACGGCGTGTTCGACGTCCGAATGCACCATCGGACCGGCGTTATCGAGGCGGGCGAGGACATCGTCTTCGTCGTCGTTCTAGCGGGGCACCGTCGGGAGGCGTTCCGCACCGTCGAGGACGGGATCGACCGGCTGAAAGACGAGGTACCGATCTTCAAGAAGGAGACGACCGAGGCCGAGGAGTTCTGGGTTCACCGGCGTGACTGATCGGCTCTCGCCCGCGCGAGTGGCCGGTCCTCGACAGGGCATCTGACTGTTCCTCGGCCGCACAACTGACCGAATATCGGCCCCGCGTCTGGCCGGCGACCGGCCGCGCGGACCGCGAGCGCGGGGTCGGGGCGGGATATTTACCGGCAATATACGCTGGTTAAGCCGAGAATTACCGATCCATCGCCGCGGCATAACCGTCGATAAGTGAACTGCGTATTACGGCTTCAAAACGGGTTATGAAATATCTAAGCCGTTCAGAGGCTTTTGTGAACGGTCTGTCAGACACGTTTTAGCCGATGTCCCCCGTCTAAAACGCCGCAAAAGCCGCTGAACACCGTCCAACGGTCGCACCTTTATAACATCCTCCGGGAGCAATCGGAGGGTGTACCATGAGCGCGACTGCAAATCCCTCCGCGAACGCGAACCCAACCGACGACCTCAGCAAGGAAGAGCGGCTGAAGCGGTACCTGCTCGACCGCGCCGAGGACGGCGAGATGTACTTCAAGGGGAAGTTCATCTCCGACGACGTCGACCTCTCGCCGAAGGAGATCGGCGCCCTGATGGTGAAGCTCCGCGACTCCGCCACCGAGCTCACCGTCGAGAAGTGGTCGTACACTGGCGCGACGACCTGGCGCATCGAGCCCGCCTGACGAGGACCTTCGAGCCCGCCCGGCGGCGGCAAACCACGCGCTCACGCGCGTCCCCGCTTTCTCCCCCAACGCGGCCCCCGCTCTCCGGGGGTCGACCGTTTCCGAACCGCTCCGACGACGCGTAGCGTCGGTCGGCGGCGCCGCGGTTCGAGGCGCGCCGCTGGCGACGCGGGGTTTATACTCGCCGACCAGTTACGACCGACGATGCCAGAACACGAGGACGGGGAGGCGTCGGCCGCGGCCGACGTCCCGCGTCCGGAGCCGCTGCGGACGTTCTTCAGGGTGGACGAGATCCGTCGAGACGACGGGCGCGTCCGGTACGTCGGGAAGTCGTACGTCCCGGAACGCACCCTGCTGCGGAAGCTGGTCCCGCCGTTCCGAGACGCCGGCTACGAGGTCGACCTCGAGGCCGACGGCGACGGTCACGTCGTCGTCGCGACGCCCTTCGACCGCGGGCGCGACGGGGTGCCGTGGCTCAACGTCGTCCTGTTCGCGGCGACGGTGTGTTCCACCCTGTTCGTCGGCGCGTACGGCTGGTACTACGTCGGCTGGGAGGAGATCGCCGCGAACCCCCTGACGATACTGCAAGCGTGGCCGTTCACCGCGGCCGTGCTCGGCGTGCTGATGACGCACGAGCTCGGGCATTACGCCGCCGGTCGATACCACGGAGTCAGCGTCTCGCTGCCGTACGTCATCCCCTTCTTCTTCCCCTTCGGGACGCTCGGAGCGGTGATCCGGATGCGCGGGCGGATGCCCTCCCGGAAGGTGCTGTTCGACATCGGCGCGGCCGGACCGATCGCGGGACTCGTCGCCACCGTCGTCGTCACCGTCATCGGTCTCTCGCTCGACCCGATCCGCGTCCCGGCGGAGCTCGCGAACGCCTCCGGAACGATGATCCGCTTCAACAACCCGCCGCTGCTGGAGATCATCGCCGACCTCATCGGCCAGCCGACGGGGTACGAGGACCCGGCGCTCACGGCGCACCCGGTGGTGATCGGCGGTTGGGTCGGGATGTTCTTCACCCTCCTGAACCTCCTGCCCGTCGGTCAGCTCGACGGGGGCCACATGGTCCGCGCGATGGTCGGCCCGCGGCAGGAGACGATCGCGGCGCTCGTCCCCGGCGCCCTCTTCTCGATCGCCGCGTACCTCTACTTCTGGCGCGGCCTCGGAATCGACGAGTCGGTCGGCCTGTGGGGGTTCTGGGGCCTGTTCGCGCTCGTCATCGCGTTCAACGGCCCGGCGAACCCGGCCGAGGACGAGCGGATCGGCTGGCCGCGGCTCGCCGTCGGTCTCGCGACGTTCGCGCTCGGGGCGCTCTGCTTCCTGCTCGTCCCGATTCAGGTCGTCTCCGGCTGACCGGCGGACGGGCTCGGCGCGTCGACGGGAGGGCGCGACGGTCCCCGGCTCAGTCGTCGCGGCGCTGCTTCATCCCCTGCCTGGTGAACTGCGGCGTGGCCCGGAGGCCGCGCTTCTTCCGGAACGAGCGGTAGAGCGCGATCGCCAGCGGGACGGCGAGCAGGAGGACGACGCCGGCGAGCCGCCACGCGTCGGCGAACGAGTAGAGGATCGTCGCGGAGAGGACGCCGACCGCGAGCAGCACCGAGTAGGCGATCCGCATCGCGAGCTTGTCGAGGACGTTCGAGTCGTCGTCGATCGTGACGTCGACGTGGAGGTCGCCCCGGTTCGCCCGTTCGAGGAAGTCGTCGGCCTTCGGCGGGACGGTGAACAGCGCCTCGGTGGTGCGCTGGACCTGTCGCCCGGCGCCCTCGGCGAGGTCGCGGGCGGTCTGCTCGTAGTACCCCTCGTCCCTGAGGTACTCCGTCGCCGTGGAGATGAAGTCGAACTCGGGGTCGAGCGTGACGCAGACCCCCTCGACGACGGTCGCGACGCGCAACACGAGCGCGAGGTCCGGCGGGAGCCGGAGGGGGAACTCGTAAATGGTCGACTCCACCTGTTCGATGATCTGGTTCACCTGGTACTGCTCGATGTCCTCGCCGCTGGCGTCGGCGATGGCCAGTTCCATCACGTTCCCCATCACCTCGCGGTCGGCCTCCGGCGAGAGGGTGCCCATCGCGATGAGCGTGTCGAGGATGCCGTCGATGTCCTGCCGGGCGACCGCGACGTAGAACTCGACGATCTTCTCCTGGATGAACGGGTCCACGCGCCCGGCCATTCCGAAGTCGTAGAATATCACGGTGCCGTCGTCGTCGACGGCGAGGTTCCCGGGATGGGGGTCCGCGTGGAACACGCCGTCGTCGATGATCATCTGGAGGTACACCTCCTGGAGCGTCTCGGCGATGGCGTTGCGGTCGAATCCCGCGGCGTCGAGCTCGTCGAGCCGGTTGATCTTCACCCCCGGGACGTACTCCATCGTGAGCACTCGCGGCCCGGAGACCTCCTCGTAGGCGGTGGGGATCCGGATCCGGTCGTTGTCGTCGAAGTTGGCGCGGATCTCCTCGAGCATCTCGCGTTCGCGCTTGTAATCCATCTCCTCGCGGATCGTCTTCGCGAACTCGTCGGCGAGGTTCTCCAGCGAGAACGCCCGCCCGCTACCGGTGAACCGCTTGACGAGCGGGATCGACCAGCGGATCGTCCGGAGGTCGGCCTCGACCAGCGACTCGATCCCCGGCCGGCGGACCTTCACGGCGACGTCGTTGCCCTCGTAGCGGGCGGTGTACACCTGTCCGAGGCTCGCGCCGCTTATCGGGTCGCGGTCGAAGTCGTCGAACGTCTCGTCGACGGGGCCGAACTCCTCTTCGAGGACGACCCTCGACTCCTCCCACGGGGCCGGCGGCACGTCGTCTTGGAGCCCTTCCAGCACCTCGATGTACGCCGGCGGGAGGATGTCGGGCCGGGTCGAGAGGATCTGGCCGAGCTTGATGAACGTCGGACCGAGGGTGAGCAGGATGTCGAGGAGGACGGCGGCGCGCTCGCGCTGGGTCTCCGCGTCGACGTCGCGGCTCCCGCCGAACAGGAGGAACCGCTTCCGGTCCCGCCAGTAGGCGACGATCAGCGGCGAGAACCGCCGGACGACCACGAAGAACCGCCAGTAGGCGCGAAGGTTGACCAGCGTGACCACCCGTCAGGCGTCGGCCTCGTCGTCGGAGTCGGCGTCCCCGTCGGCGTCGTCGACCGGGATGGTACGGGAGGTGTCTCCGGTCCGCTTCGGGATCGTGACCTCGAGCACCCCGCGGTCCATCTCGGCGTCCGCGCCGGTCCCGTCGGCGTCCCCCGGGAGCGGGAGCTCCGCGTCGAGGAACAGGGGACGGTCCTCGCGGACGTAGCGGAACCCCTCGGGGACCCCCTTCTCGCGGCGCCCCTCGATGACGATCCGACCGTCCTCGGAGAGGACTTCGGTCGTCTCGGAGGTCGCGCCGGGGAGGTCGACGACGAGGACGTACCCGTCGTCTGATTCGAGCAGGTCCGCAAACACCGCGTCCGGGAGGTCCCGGAGCGCTTCACGTAACGCTGACATGTATACGGGTACGGTCGCCGCGGCGAAAAAGGTGTGGAAACGGGGACCGAGACGGAGGGGTCGGCGGCTCAGTCGTCGCGGGTGAACTCCAGATCGAGGCCGGTCAGGTCGAGGTGCTCGATATCCGTCCCCTGCGATTCACCCGGCAGGATGTCGCCGAGGCTCGCGCCGAACGCGGCCCCGGCCCAGACGAACGCCACGCGGGAGACCCGTTCGAGGGCGCCCGGGTCGCCCTCGTGGAGCCGGCCCCAAAGGACCATCATGAGGACCGAGGTGAACAGCGAGACGAGCAGGATCCCGGCGTAGCGCCGCGGGACGATCCCGAGGATCGGGTGGCTGATCTCGATCTGCCGGAAGTCGGCGAAGTACAGCAGCCCGGCGGTCATGACCAGCACGAACCCCACGTGGACGAGCAGGAAGACGGGAACGCCGCCCGGCGTGGCCGCGGCGAACCACGCCGCGATCTCGAAGACGCCACCCTCGACGAGCAGGGGGAGCGCGAAGAGGACCGAGCCCACGAGACGCCTCGGCCAAGTCCCGCGAGGTGTACTTCGTGATCCGGGTCCGAAACGCCGGGCTTCCGGGCATCCGCTCGACGAGCGAGATGGTCTGACGGACTTTCTCCCGCTCGTGGCCCTCGTCGACGGTGTCGCTCAGCGCGTCGAGCTTCGCGAGCAGGTCGTTGATGTCGGGGTTCTCGGGACCGCGCGGGCCGTTCGAGAGGCGGCGCTCGTCCGCGTCACCCGTCGGCCCCGCCGATCGCTCCGGGTCGGGAGGCGAGCTCGATCCGACGGACCGTCGTCCCGAGTCGTCGCCGTCCATTGCCGATCGGTCGACGCCGGCGTCGCAAAAGCGTACCGACGGGCGGCGCGGCGGTGGAGACGGCGAATCGTTTATTAATACTGGAATGGTAACACGTGGCACGAGGTGAGTGCCGACGACATCGAGGACCGGACCACGCAGCCATCGACCGTCGACGGTACCGCGCGGCGACGACTGTCCGATCCACTCGTTTCGAAACGGGGCGTCCCCCCTTTCGACGTGAACCCCTCGCCCCGTCGGTTCCCACCCTGACCGCCGCTGCTCGCGGGAGCCGCGCCTCAGCGAGTCCCGCCGTCGCTTGACTCGTCCGCCGAGCGACGCCCGAGGAACGACGAGAGCGCCGCGTTGAACGCGGCGGGGCGTTCCAGCATCGCGAGGTGTGCGGCCCCCTCGATCGCCGCGCGCTCGCAGTCGTCGATCCGGTCCGCGAGGTAGTCGTGGTACGCCGGCGGCGTGAGCGCGTCGTGTTCGCCGACGACCGCGAGCGACGGCGACGCGATCTCGTCGAGACGGTCGCGGACGTCGAACGCGTGGCAGGTCCGGAAGTCGCGCTCGGTGACCGCCCGACCGCACTCCCGCATGCCGGCGCGGGAGAGCTCGACGTACTCGGCCGGCGCGTCGTGGAAGAGGCGGTCGGGCTCGTGGAGCAGGTCGATCGCCCGGTCGAACTCCGTCTCGAGCGCGTTCAACAGCGGCTCGGCGACCGCGAGCTTCGCGCCCGTGCCCGCGAGGACGAGCCCGTCGAGCGGGAGGTCGCGCTCCAGCGCGATCCACAGGGCCACGGCGCCGCCGAGGGAGTTGCCGCAGAGGACGGTCGCCCCGGTCGCCTCCGCGACGGCGACGACGTCGTCCGCGTAGGCGTCGAGCGTCTCGGCCCCGGCCGGTTCGTCGACGTCGTCGCTGTCGCCGTGCCCCGAGAGGTCGAGCGCGACGGTCGGGAACCGGTCGCTCAGGCGCGCCTGCGCCTTCCAGACGTCTTTGCTCCCGCCGCTCCCGTGGACGAAGCAGACCGTCGGCCCGTCGCCGCCGCGGTCGGAGACGCGATACGCGGTGTCGCGCCCGTCGTGGGTGACTCGCTGCATGCCCCCGTCTCCCGCGCGCTCGGTCATAAGACGCCCGGCGGACGGCGCCGGCGAGCGAGAGGATCCGAGGAGGGAACGACCGTCGACGCCCCCCGAAACGACCCCGAACCGCAACACTACCGATACGTTCGTGAGATCTCACGTCATGCGATTTTTAGCGACGGGTTTATATAGTCTCGCGCCTAACTTGTAGTTAGCATGAATCACCAACAGACCCGATCGACCGGCGACGGTCCGCTGCTCCGCCGGTTCGAGTACGAGGACGGGTGGATCGTCGCCGCCGATCTGGGCGCCGACGCCGCGAACGTGAGCGTCGACACGGTCGGCGAGACGGCGATCGTCGTCGTCGAGGGCGACGGCGAACCGGTCGAGTCGGAGTTCGAGCTGCCGGGACCGGCCGCGTCGACCGCGGTCACGAACGGCGTGATCACGGTCGAGGGCGAAACGGTCGAGGACGACACCGTGGAGGGCGAGCGATGAAACTCACTGTCAGACCGCTCAAACAGAAGGACGCCGGCCGCCGCCTCGCGGCGATCGACCGCGTCGCGGCCGAAGAGCTGGGGCTCTCCGGCGGCGACATCGTCCGCGTCGAGGGCCCGGACGGGGCCGCGATCGCCCGCGTCTGGCCCGGCTACCCCGAGGACGACGGAAGCGGCGTCGTGCGTATCGACGGACGGCTCCGTCAGGAGGCCAACGTCGGCATCGACGACCGCGTGACGGTCGAGTCGGTCGACGTCTCCCGGGCGGAGTCGGTCACGATCGCCTTCCCGAGCCAGCTCCGCGTGCGCGGGCAGATCGCCCCGTTCATCCGCGACAAGCTCTCCGGACAGCCGGTGACCGAAGGGCAGACGATCCGCACGTCGATGGGCTTCGGCCTGATGGGCGGCCAGTCGCAGGCGGTGCCGATGAAGGTCGCCTCGACGACGCCGTCGGGGACCGTCGTCATCACCGACGACACCGAGATCGAGATCTCGGAGGTCCCCGCCGAGGAGCTCGCCGAGCGCGGCGGGAGCGGCGACGGGGCCAGCGAAGGCCCGGACGTCACCTACGAGGACATCGGCGGGCTCGACGGCGAGCTCGAACAGGTCCGCGAGATGATCGAGCTGCCGATGCGGCACCCGGAGCTGTTCAAGCGGCTCGGCATCGACCCGCCGAAGGGCGTGCTCCTGCACGGCCCGCCGGGCACGGGGAAGACGCTGATCGCGAAGGCCGTCGCCAACGAGATCGACGCCAGCTTCCACAACATCTCCGGCCCGGAGATCATGTCGAAGTACTACGGCGAGAGCGAGGAGCAGCTCCGTGAGATCTTCGAGGAGGCCTCGGAGGAGGCGCCCTCGATCATCTTCATGGACGAGCTCGACTCGATCGCGCCCAAGCGCGAGGAGGCCGGCGGCGACGTCGAACGGCGCGTCGTGGCCCAGCTGCTCTCGCTGATGGACGGGCTCGAAGAGCGCGGCGAGGTCGTCGTCATCGGCGCGACGAACCGCGTCGACGCCATCGACCCCGCGCTCCGCCGCGGCGGTCGCTTCGACCGCGAGATCGAGGTCGGCGTCCCCGACCGCGACGGCCGCAAGGAGATCCTGCAGGTCCACACGCGGAACATGCCGCTGGTCGAGGGAATCGACCTCGACGAGTACGCGGAGAACACCCACGGCTTCGTCGGGGCCGACCTCGAGTCGCTCGCGAAGGAGTCCGCGATGCACGCGCTGCGCCGGATCCGGCCCGAGCTCGACTTAGAGAGCGACGAGATCGACGCCGACGTGCTGAACTCCATCCAGGTCACCGAGAGCGACTTCAAGGAGGCGATGAAGGGCATCGAGCCCTCCGCGCTCCGCGAGGTGTTCGTCGAGGTCCCGGATGTCTCCTGGGACCAGGTCGGCGGTCTGGAGGGGACCAAAGAGCGGCTCCGCGAGACGATCCAGTGGCCGCTGGAGTACCCCGAGGTGTTCGAGGAGCTCGACATGCAGGCCGCCAAGGGCGTCCTGATGTACGGCCCGCCGGGCACGGGGAAGACCCTGCTCGCGAAGGCCGTCGCCAACGAGGCGGAGTCGAACTTCATCTCGATCAAGGGGCCCGAACTGCTGAACAAGTACGTGGGCGAGTCCGAGAAGGGCGTCCGCGAGGTGTTCAGCAAGGCCCGCGAGAACGCGCCGAC
Organism: Halorubrum sp. Hd13; assembly: GCF_002252755.1. GTDB lineage: Archaea > Halobacteriota > Halobacteria > Halobacteriales > Haloferacaceae > Halorubrum. Next base: position 11,866 of record NZ_NHOY01000090.1, read on the forward strand.
CATCGTGTTCTTCGACGAGATCGACTCGATCGCGACCGAGCGCGGCAAGAACTCCGGCGACTCCGGCGTCGGCGAACGCGTCGTCTCGCAGCTGCTGACGGAGCTCGACGGGCTCGAGTCGCTGGAGGACGTGGTCGTCATCGCGACGACGAACCGCCCGGACCTCATCGACTCGGCGCTGCTCCGGCCCGGCCGCCTGGACCGCCACGTGCACGTGCCCGTGCCGGACGAGGAGGCCCGCCGGAAGATCCTGGAGGTCCACACCCGGAACAAGCCGCTGGCCGACGACGTCGACCTCGACGCGCTGGCACGGAAGACCGAGGGGTACGTCGGCGCCGACCTCGAAGCGGTCGCCCGCGAGGCCTCGATGAACGCCTCCCGGGAGTTCATCGGCAGCGTCACGCGCGAGGAAGTCGGGGAGTCCGTCGGCAACGTCCGCGTGACGATGGCGCACTTCGAGGACGCCCTCGGCGAGGTGAACCCGAGCGTCACCCCCGAGACGCGGGAGCGCTACGAGGAGATCGAAAAGCAGTTCGAGCGGTCGGACGTCGACCGCACCGACGCCGAGCCCGGCACCGCGTTCCAGTAGTCGGAGCGTCGGTCGGCTCGGTCGGGAGCAGTTTTTCTTTAAATAATCCCCGCCGTCGACAGCAGGAAGAACACGGCGACGAGAACGATGCCGATCGTGACTAGGCGCCACGCGAGCTTCAGCACGAACTTACCGACGACGATAACGATCGCGACGGCGACGAGCGCGACGAGCAGCTGTCCCGCTTGGCTGGCGAGGAGTCCGGCCTGAAGCGGGAGCGACGATGCCAACGCGGCGAGCGAAGCGGTCATGTCCGGCCCCACGAGCACGTCGGGCATAAGCTTGTGGGGAGGAGCCGCGGTCCGTCGGTTATTGAAATCTGATAGGTGAGCCGGCAAATACTGCGCCGATGAGGCCGGAGTCTCACGCTCCCGGCCGACGGGACCGCGGTAACACGGAGCATAACGCCGGAAAATCGGTGCGAGTAACCCCCCTTTTGTTCCGATGCGGAAACCGTTACTTCGGTCGATTTCGCGCCTTGAGTATCAGTTTCACTCTGGTCTGGCTACGCTTATGTGTCCGGAACACGTTCAGATGTAACGTAATCGAATCCGGCGTCAGACACGCGGACCGGGAATTACATACCGAATCGAACAGGTAGTCACCTATCCGGGCCGGGAGCGGAACACAAAAGGGCCTGCTGCGACAGTACGTAGACACGATATATGAGCCAGAACGCACGTCAACCGAGCGGGGTGGCCGTCGAATGAGCAACGACGGCGTCGCCGCCGACGAACTCGAACTGCCGATCAAACGAACAACGGGCGAGACGATGGAGGAGCGTCTCACCGCCAACGCCTATCACAACATCCTGCCCGCGCGCTACCTCCGGAAGAACGCGGACGGCGAGACGATCGAGAACCCCGAGGAGCTGTTCGACCGCGTCGCGCGCAACGTCGCGCTCGCGGAGGCCGTTTTCGAGGCCGAGAAGCAGGGCGTCGAGGTCACCGTCACGCCCGACCAGCTGAAGCCCGACCACCCCCGCCGGAACGAACTGGCGGAGGAGGTGTTCGGCGCCGGCACCACCGCCGAGGACGAGGCGGAGACGACGCTGACCGCGCACAACGTCAACAAGTTCGCGTACGACACCGTCGTTCCCGAGCTCCCCGAGAGCGTGCGCGACCACGTGGAGGCGACCGCGGACCGGTTCCGCGACGGGATGGAGCGGCTCTCCTTTATGCCGAACTCGCCGACCCTGATGAACGCGGGCGACGAGCTCCAGCAGCTCTCGGCCTGCTTCGTCGATTCCCCCGAAGACGACATCACCGACATCCACCAGACCGCCAAGGAGGCGGCCGAGGTGTTCCAGTCCGGCGGCGGCATGGGGTACGCGTTCTGGAAGCTCCGCCCCTACGGCGACTCCGTCGGCTCGACCGGCGGCATCGCCTCCGGCCCGATCACGTTCATGCGGACGTTCGACCAGATGTGCGAGACGATCGCGCAGGGCGGCGCGCGCCGCGGCGCTCAGATGGGCGTCATGCGCGTCTCGCACCCGGACGTCATCCAGTTCATCCACGCGAAGAACAAGGACGTCTCCCTGGCTCACTCGCTGCGGCTGAACGACCCCGACGACTTCACGCACAACTCCTTCGCGGACGCCTTGGAGGAGGCCCGCGAGCTGATCGACGAGGACGGAAAGGTGCCCGAACACCTCCGGAACGCGGTCGAGGGCCACCTGTCGAACTTCAACATCAGCGTCGGCGTCACCGACGACTTCATGGAGGCGCTGTACAACGACGAGGAGTTCACCTTCACCAACCCGCGCACCGAGGAGCCCCACGTCGCGACGCCCGAGACGAAGGAGATCTACGACATGTTCGGTCTCGGCGAGCACGTCGAGGTCGGCGAAGTGCTGTCGATCCCGGCCCAGGAGCTGTGGGACGACATGATCGAGGGCGCCCACGAGAACGGCGAGCCGGGCGTCATCTACCTCGAACGGGTGAACAAAGAGCACTCGTTCGACGTGGAGGAGCACCCGGACCACCGCATCCTCGCGACGAACCCCTGTGTCACCGGTGACACCTTGATCAGCACCGAAAACGGGCTCGTCGAAGCCGAGGAACTCTACGAACAGGGAGTCGCACGCGACGTCGTCGTCGATGGTCGCCTCAGCGAGGAGACGCTCAAAGAAGCGAGCAGCGTCTACAAGACCGGCGAGAAGGACGTTTACAAGCTCACGACCGAGGAGGGGTACGAACTCCGCCTCACTTCCGATCATCGGGTCATGACGGGTGACGGGTGGGTGGAAGCCGGCAACCTCGACGCCGGCGACACGGTCCACATCCAGAACCGGAAAGGCTCCTTCGGCCAGCACGGAACAGCGGCAGAGGGTCGCGTACTCGGCTGGATGGTCGGCGACGGCCATCTCAAGACCGGAGAGGAGCGCGCCGTCCTCAACTTCTACGACGAGGACGCAGAAATCTCGGAATCGTTCGCAGCCGACGTGAACGAAGTCGTTCGCGATCCCGTCGGTAACGCCGACTACGAGGTCGGCGTCAACGAGATCGCTAGAGGTGACGACTACCGCGGCGCGCAGGCCGTCGAGCAGCGGATCCGCTCGGCTCGACTGTACGAGTACGCCGAGGAAGCCGGCTTAGCCGATCAGAAGCATCAGGTGCCTGAGGCAGTGATGCGCGGGAGCGAGGAGATGGCACGCGGGTACCTCCGTGCGCTGTTCTCCGCTGACGGGGGCGTTCAGGGGAACGTCGAAAAGGGCGTCTCCGTCCGACTCACGAGCACGAGCACCGACCTGTTAACAGAAGTCCAGCAACTCCTGCTCAACTTCGGGATCTTCAGCAAGATCTACGAGGAGCGCCACGAGGAGGGCGTTCAGGAGATGCCCGACGGAAACGGCGGAACTGCGGAATACGAGCGACAGGCCGACCACGATCTCGTCGTCTCGAAGGACAACCTCGTCCGCTTCGCGGAGGAGATCGGATTCCTCCTCGACTCGAAACAGGACGCACTCGACGAGCGTCTCGCGAACTACGACCGCGGACCGTACAGCGAGGGATTCGAAGCGACCGTTTCCGCAGTCGAGGACGACGGCCACGAGGCCGTCTACGACCTGACGGAGCCTGAGACGAGTTCGTTCGTCGCGAACGGTCTCGTGGTCCACAACTGCGGCGAGCAGCCGTTAGAGGAGTACGAGGCGTGTAACCTCGGTCACATCAACCTCTCGACGCTCGCGGCGCAGGACGCGCCGGACTGGCGCGTCTGGTCCGAGGCGCACGCCGACGAGTACGAGTCGAAGGAGGCCGCCATGTCGGCGTTCTTACAGGAAGCCATCGACTTCGAGGAGTTCGACGAGCGGATCGACTACGGCACCCGCTTCCTCGAGAACGTCGTGACGATGTCGGACTTCCCGGTCGAGAAGATCGAGCAGAAGGTCCGCGACATGCGGAAGATCGGGCTCGGAGTGATGGGGCTCGCTCAGCTGTACATCCAGCTCGGGATTCAGTACGGCACCGAAGAGGGCAACGAGGTCGCCCGCCAGCTGATGACCCACATCAACCACGCGTCGAAGCAGACCTCCCACGAGCTCGCCGAGGAGCGCGGCGTGTTCAACGACTGGGACGAGTCGAAGTACGCGAACCCCACCGAGCACCGCGACTGGTTCGAGCACTACACCGGCCTCGACGCCGACGAGTGGGCGGACGGCTTCCCGATCCGCAACCACAACACGACGACGATCGCGCCCACGGGCACGACGTCGATGATCGGGAACACCACCGGCGGCTGCGAGCCGATCTACAACGTCGCCTACTACAAGAACGTCTCCGACGACGTCCAGGGCGACGAGATGCTCGTCGAGTTCGACGACTACTTCCTGCGCACCTTAGAGGAGAACGACGTCGACGTCGACGCCGTCAAGCAGGAGGCTCAAGAGCAGATGGCGACCAACGAGTTCGACGGCGTTGACGGGTTAGAGACGGTACCGGACGCGATCGGCGAGCTGTTCGTCGTCACCGGCGACCTCTCGGGCAAACAGCACGCGGCGGTCCAGTGCGCCTGCCAGGAGGGCGTCGACTCCGCCATCTCGAAGACGTGTAACTTCCCGAACGACGCCACCGCCGAGGAGATGGAAGAGGTGTACCGCTACATCTACGACCACGGCGGGAAGGGCGTCACCGTCTACCGCGACGGCACCCGCTCGAAGCAGGTGCTCACGACGCGCGCGAAGAACACGGAGTTCGCCGACGAGAGCGAGGCGGCCGAGGCGATCGTCGAGCAGATCGGCGAGGTGTTCGGCGGCGTCGAGGCGTTCCTCGAGAACGAGGACGTGCAGGCGGCGATCGACACGGAGATCGCGGACCTGCTGGAGGCCAGCGAGCAGCCGCAGATCGACTACAGCGAGCGCAGCCCGCGTCCCGACTCCCTGAACGGCGTCACCCAGCGCGTCGAGACGGGGTACGGGAAGCTGTACGTCACCATCAACGAGGATCAGAACGGTCGGCCGTTCGAGCTGTTCGCGAACATCGGCCACTCCGGCGGCTACACCAACTCCTTCACCGAGGCGCTCGCGAAGGTCATCTCGACGGCGCTCCGCTCGGGCGTGGACCCCGACGAGATCGTCGACGAGCTACAGGGCACCCGGAGCCCGAAGGTCGCCTGGGACAAGGGCGAGCAGATCCAGTCGATCCCGGACGCGATCGGCACCGCGCTCCGGCGCTACCTCGACGACGAGATCGACAAGGGGATCCCGCAACAGCAGAGCCTCGACGACGTCGAGCGCGACCTAGCGAGCGAGCCGACGAGCCAGACCGACGGCGGCGCGGTCGACGCCGGCGCGGCGACCGACGCCCCGAACGTGAACGGGACGGCCGAGGACGACGCGGCCGACGCCGACGACGCGATGCAGGAGCTGATCGCGGCGGGCGAGTCGCCCGAGTGTCCCGACTGCGGCGGGATGAACCTCTACTACTCCGAGGGCTGCAAGACGTGCGAGTCGTGCGGCTGGTCGGAGTGCTGAGGTAAGAACGCGCCTCTCCCAATTTTATATGACGAACCGGTCAACTCCCGACCATCGGCATGATCGCCCTGACGTGGAGTACCAAACTCCCATCGAGTACGGCCTCTCGCGGATAAATCTGGAAATGGGCGTTTCGGACGGAAGGTTGACTGGTTCGTCGTTCAACTCGAACAGAACGTCGGTCAGCGATACGGAAAACGCGACTGGCGACAGGTCGCGCGGTCCGATCATCACCCCGACTCAGCGTGGGGGCACGACGTTGAGGCCGAGCGACTTCATCTCGATTTATATCGAGATGGGCAGAAAGTGGACGTTCAGCGGGGATTCCCGCCGGTGAGCGCCGAGAACGCACCAGCGTACTGTGAGCGTTTTTTCGAAAAACGTGCCGGGAATCTCCTTGAGAGATACGGTCCGCGAAGCGAGTAGCCGCCTACCGTTCCGCTTCCGGAACCGATTCGAGCTCGTCGAGCTCCGGAACCGGCTTGTCGTCAGCAGAGAACTTTTCCACGGGGTCACCGGTCTCTTCGGCTAAAACGGTATCCGCGGATTTTGTCTCGTGGGCAGGCATGAGTCTCGTGTACGGACGCTGTATGCCTCGGATAAATAGCTTGTTACCGCGTTTATACGAACGAAGGTGAATACGAGAAGCTATCGGGAGCAAATAGAAGCCGGAAAGAGTGCTGGTCCGCGTCAGTCGTCTTCGAGCGCCTGCGCGATGCGCTGGAGCTGACGGGTGGCGTCGCGGACCTCGTCGCGGAGCTGGCGGACCTCGCGCACGAGCTCCTCGTTGCCGACCTGGTCGCCGCCCTCCTCGCCGCGGGCGCCCGGACCGCCGGGACCGCCGCCCATCCCCGGCGGGCCGCCGGCGCCGCCGGGACCGCCGCCGCCCGTCGCGCCGCGCTTGTCGGCCTCGGTGAAGCGGTCGTGGCCGAGCTGGTCGTACTGGCGGCGCTTCTCCTCGTCGGTGAGCACCTCCTTGGCCTTCTGGATCTTCTTGAACCGCTCTTCGGCGTCGTCGTCGTCGCTGACGTCCGGGTGATGTTCGGCGGCCTTCTTGCGGTACGCCTTCTTGATCTCCTCCTCGCTGGCGTCCCGCGACACGCCGAGGACGTCGTAGAAATCTTCGCTCATGCGTTACGTTCGTTATTGGTCGTTCGTGGCTGGGTCGTGTTAAGGGGCGCGTCCGAAGGCGAGGGCGCCGACGCTACTCCTCGTCCTCGTCCACGTCCTCGAAGTCGGCGTCGACGTACTCCTCGTCGTCGCCGTCGGGGCCCGCGCCGCCGGGGCCGGCCGCGCCGCCCGGACCGCCCGCGCCGCCCATACCGCCGGGACCGCCGGCGGCGCCGCCTGCGCCGC
>NZ_NHOY01000009.1 GCF_002252755.1 Halorubrum sp. Hd13
GACGACTGCGAGCTCGTGACGACGGGGACGACCGGGAAACGCATCGCCGAGGAGACCGGCCTCGCCGTGAACCGGCAGGCGTCGGGACCGTACGGCGGCGACCTCCAGATCGGCGGGGTCGGTCAGCACGGAGAGGTGGACGACGGCGTCGATCGTCGCGCCCGTCTCCCCGATCGAGATCGGGTAGCCGTCGCCCGCGAAACACCGCGTGGGCGGCGTCGCGGCGTCGTCTGGTGTGCCGCCGTCCGAGGCGTCGCCTCCGGACGCGTCGCCGCCCGTTTGCGCCGCCCCGATACCGACGGCCGCTCCGCTCGCGGCGAGCGCCGAGACGAGGAGCAGCGCGGCCGCGACCGCCGCGATCCGGGTCATCGGGTGCCGGGTCATCAGTGCGGGGTACGACGGACGGACGTAAAACGCCGCGGCCCTCGGTATCCGATATGATACTTGGACTCGGGGAGGCTCACGTCGAGCCGAGGAGCCCCTCGACGAGCAGTTCCCCGGAGGCGACGTTGGTCGCCAGCGGGACGTCCTTCACGTCGCAGACGCGCAGCAGCGCGGAGATGTCCGGCTCGTGCGCCTGCGCCGTGAGCGGGTCGCGGAGGAAGACGACGCCGTCGATCGCCTCGTCGGCGATCATCCCGCCGATCTGGAGGTCGCCGCCGTACGGTCCCGACGCCTGCCGGTTCACGGCGAGGCCGGTCTCCTCGGCGATGCGTTTCCCGGTCGTCCCCGTCGTCACGAGCTCGCAGTCGTCGAGGGCCGCGGCGTGCTTTGTGACGAACTCCACCATCTCGTCTTTCAGCTCGTCGTGGGCGATGAGCGCGAGACGCATACCGTCCGTTCACGGGTATGGTATAAGTGTATACTGAAAAGCAGTATCTGTATTGATAGGTGGGCCGACGAACTCATACGACCCCCACCGAACAGGCGAGTATGATATCCGACTGCGTCGCCGGCGACGGGGTGATCGATGCGCGGTAGCGACGACCGCGGCGTCAGCACCGTGGTCGCGACGATTCTCATGGCCGCGATCGTCGTGATAATCGCGGCGAGTATCGGCGTCACAGTTTTCGATATCGGCAGCGCGCTCACGGAACCGCAGGAGCCGCGCGCGTTCGGTGACACCGAGGTGACGCTCGGACCCGAACACCGGGCGTGGGGCGGGTGGAACTCACGGGTCAGCGATCCGCCCCGAGGCGACGTCGACGTCGTCCGCATGGAGTACGTCGCCGGCCCGTCGTTCGAGGGCGACGAGGTGGGTTCGATACTCGTCCGCTGGGAGGGCGGTGACGGCGAGGGCGGACAGGTTCGCTTCCTGAACCCGAACCTGTTCGACGAGGACTCCGAACAGGAGTTTCACTCGCAGAACGTCGGTGAGTTCTGTACCGGCGATTTCGCGGTCGGCGACGCGTTGACCGTCCGGATGGTCCACAATCGGTACCAAGAGGACGGGGAGACTGGGGTCGACGGTCCGCCGTACGAGTACGTCGAATCGGGTCAGAACGACGTTGCCGGCGGCGCCGGCGACGAGCCGTTCTTCCGCGTCGAGAACAGGTACCCGATCGAGTTCAGCGGCGACCGTCCGATGGAGCCCGGCGACTCCGTCGAGATCCGCTTCATCGGCGTCGAGGAGGAGCAGCCCATCGCGCGTACGACGGCGGTCGCGACCGCGGCCACCGACGGACCGACCGAGCGGGACAAGCCCGGTTGCGACGCCTGACAGCCGCGTCCCCGACGCCCGCGCCACCGATGGCCGGCGTTACTTGAACCGGAACGTCTCCAGGTTCTTCGGCGCGAACGTCCGCATGTTGTAGTCGTGGTACAGCGCCGAGGAGAGGTCCTGCACGGAGCGCTCGTCGCCGTGGACGCACAGCACCTTCTCCGGCCGCGGGTTCATCGTCTTCACGAAGTTCTCTAACCCCTGCCGGTCGGCGTGGCCGGAGAAGCCGTCGACGACCTCGGTCCCCATCTCTAGGGTGAGCGTGTCGCCGCGGCTCCCGCCGCCCCAGCCGTCGACCGGGATCTCGTCCCAGCCGTTCTGGATCCGGCGGCCGAGCGTCCCCTGCGCTTGGTAGCCGACGAAGACGAGGTTCGAGTCCGGGTCGGGGCCGATGTGGCGGAGCCACGACATGATCGGCCCGCCCTCGATCATCCCGGAGGTGGAGATGACGATGCACTCGTCGCCGTCGGCGACCTCCTGTCGCTCGTCCTCGCCGGCGTCGATGTGGTTGAACTGCTCCGCGAGGAACGGGTTCTCGTCGTCGTGGAAGATCCGGTCGCGGAGGTCGTCGCGGAGGTATTCGGGGTAGGTCGTGTGGATCGCGGTCGCCTCCCAGATCATCCCGTCGAGGTGGACGGGCATCGTCGGGATCTCGCCCTTCCGCATCGCCTCCTCCAAGACGAGCATGATCTCCTGGGAACGCCCCACGGCGAACGCGGGGATGACGACCTTTCCGCCCTGCTCGTACGTCTCGTTGATGACCGCCTTGAGCGCCTCCTCGGAGTCGGCCTGGTCGGTCTGGTAGTCGTCGCGGCCGCCGTAGGTGGACTCCAGCACGAGCGTCTCGACCCGCGGGAAGTCGTTGACCGCGCCGTTGAACAGGCGGGTGTCCTCGTAGTGGATGTCGCCCGAAAAGGCGACGTTGTAGAGCCCGTCGCCGATGTGGAAGTGCGTGACGGCGCTCCCGAGGATGTGGCCCGCGTTGTGGAAGGTGAGCTTCACGTCGGGCGCCACGTCGGTGACGTCGCCGTACTCCAGCGGGATGGTGTGTTTGATCGCGTCGCGGACCTGCGCCGACTCGTACGGCGGCGTCCGCCCCTCCTTGGCGGCGACGTCGAGGTAGTCCAGCGTGAGCAGGCCCATCAGGTCGCGGGTCGGCTCGGTCGTGTAGATCGGGCCGTCGTAGCCGTATTTAAAGAGGAGCGGAACTAGCGCCGAGTGGTCGAGGTGGGCGTGCGTGAGAACGACGGCGTCGAGGGTCGCCGCGCCGGCGCCGAGCGCCTCGGGGACCTGGAGGTACGGCACCTCGCCCTCCGCGCCGGGCTTGTCGCCGCAGTCGATGAGGATCCGGGTTTCCGGCGTCGAGAGGATGAACGCGGCCCGGCCGACCTCGCGGCAGCAGCCGAGCGTCGTGATCCGGACCCACTCGTCGTCGGACATCTCCTCGCGGTGGATCTGGCGCCCGACGCGCTCGAGGATGTCGCGGCGCTCCTCGCGCTCGGTCTTCAGGAAGCCGCGCACGTTCGAGACGGTGGAGGACTCGATGGGCGGCGTCCGAACGACTTCTGGGGTCCAGCCGACCTCCTGGGTGATCTCCCGCAGCGTGGAGCCGCGGCGGCCGATCACCATCCCCGGCTTCTCCGCCTCGATGACGACCTCGCCGGTGTCCTCGTGGAAGTCGAGGGAGGTCACGCCGGCGTCGTCCGGGATCACCTCGCGGACCTCCTCCTCGGCGCGGGCCGGCGGAGAGAGGGCGCTGGGGTCCGGGCGGACCGTGATTCGTTTCCGGAGCTTGGAGGCGAGCCGGCGGATCAGGTCGCCGTCGCCGGCGAACCGCTTCGGGTCGCGGGTGTAGACGACCAGTTCCGGGCCCTCGTACTTGACGTCGGTGACCGTGATGTCGTTCGGAATCTCCTGTTCGATCTCTGATTTCAGTGTATCGAGCTGCTTGTCGACTTGACTCATATCTTACCGCGGGTAGTCGGGGTCGCCGCCGCCGTCGAACGCGTCCGCGCGCCGGTACGTGGCTCGTCGCCGAACGGTCGACCGTGACGGGGTAGGCATAGTGGTAGTACTGTCCGTAGGTGGTACCGTGCGGGAACAGCCAGCGAAAACCCGCTTAGGTGGACGTATACCCCCGTTATTATAAAACCCTTCGCAAAGGGCAAGCCCCTTGGCCGGCGGTGGCGTTCGAATCCCCATGCGCGTTACCCCCGAAACGGTCCGCGACGAGCGCGCGTGGGTCCGCGACCGCGCGCCGGTCGTCGTTCCCCTGATCAACGAGACCCGCGAGCGACTGGGGACGCTGTTCGAGACGGACGTCGCCCCGGTGAGCCGCGAGGCGTACCGCCGCGAGGTCGACGCCGTCTTCGCCGACGGCGAGGTCGCGGTCAACGTCGCCGGCTGCGTCGCGCTCCTCCGTGACCTCGACGTCGCCGACGACTACCCCGGCTTCGTCGTCGACGAGGTCCTCGGCCGCGAGCTCGCGGCGACGCTGGCCGGCGGCCGGCCGCTCTCGCTGCTCGGGCAGGCGACGTTCCACTTCGTCGACGTTCACGTCAGCGAGGACGAGACCGCGCCGGGCGACGACGCCGACACCGCCGGCGCCGACGACCTCGACGCGGCGCTCGCCGCCGGCTTCCAGACGCGGCTCCCGGGCTGGGAGTGGCGGGAGGGAGAGAGCCCGTTCGCGGTCGCGCCGGGCCGCGACGAGTCGGGGACCGGCGGCCCGGAGCGGGGCGGCTGACGCTACGACGTGAATTTCAGGACGAACTCGTAGCCGCGGTCGAGCACCGCGTCCGGGAGGAAGCGCGCGAGGACGCCGACGCGGGCGGCGGTGCCCGGTTGCACGCGCGCGGGCGGTTGCGTCGCGCTCGCGACATCGTAGATCGCGCCGGCGACGACTTCCGGCTCGACCGCGCCGGGACCCCCGCCGCCGACGAGCTTCGCGTCCTCGAACAGCGCGTAGAACTCCTCGTAGGCGCCGGAGCGGTCGTCGTCGCCGTTCGACGCGCCGCTCCCGCCGGCGTCGTCTCCGTCGTCCTCGCCCCCGTCCGAACCGACGCCCGCCTCCGCCTGCGCGCGCTTCGAGAAGTTCGTCTTCACCGGTCCGGGCTCGACCACGACGACGTCGATCCCGTGCTCGGCGACCTCGTTGCGGAGCGCGTCGGACATCGCCTCGACCGCGAACTTCGAGCCGCTGTAGACGCCGCCCCCGGGAAACGAGACGCGCCCGGCGACCGAGGAGACGTTGACGATAGTCCCGTCGCGCTCGCGGCGCATCGCCGGCAACACCGCCTTCGTGAGCCGGTGCGGCCCGTACACGTTCACGTCGAACTGCTCGTGGACCGCCGCCGTCGACACGTCCTCGATCGGGCCGAACTGGCCGTACCCCGCGTTGTTGATCAGGGCGTCGATCGCGCCCTCCTCGTCGAGGATCCGGTCGACGACGCGGTCGACGTCGGACTGGTCGGTGACGTCCAGGGTGGCGAGCTCGCAGCCCGCCTCGCCGAGCGTCTCGATGTCGGCGGGGTTCCGCGCGGTCGCGTACACGGTCCACCCCTCGTCGTTGAACGCGTGCGCCGCGGCGCGGCCGATACCCGAGGAACAGCCGGTGATGAGTACCGTCTTCTGCACGCGTCGTCGGTCGGCCCCCGACGGCATAACTCTCCCGACCCGAGCGCCGGTCTCCCCCGCGACGCCCGGAGCAGGATTCGCGTCACAGCTCCTCGGTCCGGATCCCCATCGCCCGCGACGCGGGCGCGGTCCGCTCGAACCCCCACCGCTCGTAGAAGCCGTCGACGTCGGCGAGGAGGTCGACGTACGCGCCGTCCGGCGCGTTCGCGCGGAGCCACGCGACGAGCGCGTCCATCATCGCCGTTCCGATCCCTCGCCCCTGATGCGGCCCCGCGACGGCCGTATCCGAGAGGTGAAATATCGATCCGCCGTCCCCGACGATCCGCGCCATTCCGACCGCCGACCCGGTCTCGGTCTCGACGACGTGAACGCCGTGCGTCGTGTTCGGGAGCCCCCGTTCGACCGCCTCTCGCGACCGGTCGCTCATCTCGGCCTCCCGCCGGAGCCGCCGGAACGCGTCGACCGACGGCGTCGTCTCTCGCAGCTCGTAGCCGGCCGGGAGCGCGTGGCCGTCCCGTCCCGGATCGGGCCCGTCGGACTCGACCGCGTGGTCGTCGCTCATGGGTCCCCGTTCGCGCCTCGAAAAATGGACGTTTCGACCCGGGGCGACCCGACCTTACTCCTCGTCGGCGTCGCCGGCGTCGTCGGCGTCGTCCTCGTCCTCCTCGCTCTCGAGCAGGTCCCGCTCGTCGAGGATCGATTCGATCTCCTCGTTCGACCGCTCGGTGTAGCCGTCGTCGTCGTCGACGGTGATCGTGGCGACGCCGACGCCGTCGGGCGCCAGTTCGCCGTCGTTCGACTGCGCGAGGGTGTCGAGCGCGAGCCCGACCGCCTCGTCGGTGGAGATACCCTCCTCGTACTCCTCCTCTAGGTAGTCGCGGAGGTCGCTCCGGTCGGAACCGATCGAGAGCGCCTGCCACTCGTAGGGGGTGCCGGAGGGGTCGGTCTCGAAGAGTCGCGGCTCGCCGTTCTCGATCCCACCGACGATCAGCGCGACGCCGAAGGGGCGCGCGCCGCCGATCTGCGTGTACTGCTGGATGTGGTCGGTGATGTTCTTCGTCAGCGTCTCGATGCCGACCGGCTCGCCGTAGCGCAGGCGGTTCACCTGCGCCTGCCGGCGCGCGAAGTCGATGAGTTGGCGGGCGTCGGCGACGTGACCGGCGCTCGCGACGCCGACGTGGTCGTCGGCCTTGTGGAGCTTCTCGATGCTCTCCGGCTCCATCAGCGGGGAGCGGGCGCGCTTGTCGGCTGCGAGGACGACGCCGTCCTCGGCGCGGACGCCGACGCTTGCCGTCCCGCGTTTCACCGCCTCCCGGGCGTACTCGACCTGGTAGAGCCTGCCGTCGGGAGAGAAGATGGTGATTCCTCGGTCGTACGCCTGCTGTTGGGATTGGCCCTGCATGATATCACTCGATGTCGAACGCCGCCGCGCCGACGTAACCCGACCCGACCCACACGTCGCACGCGTCCTCGCGCACGACTGCGGGTCGCTCGGCGTCCCCGAACGCGACGTCTCGCTGTGTTGAATTAGCGCCCGCGCGACGCATATATCTTTCCTCACAGGCACGCACCGTCCCCGAGATCCCACGGACGTGGATCCCGACCGGGTCGCCGTCGACCTCGCTCACGCAGGCGATCGCCGCGCGCGCCTCGGCGACGTGGCCGTGCCGGACTTTGACCACCGCTTCCCCGGTCCCGTCACCGTGCATGAACGAGAGCAGGGTCAGGTCGGCGTCGGCGCTCCCCGCGTCGCCGATCAGGTTGCCGGCGGCGTACCAGAGCGCGCGCTGGAACGCGCGGCGCCCGAGGTCGGCGTCGGGCCACGTCTCGATCCCGACCGCGAGGTACCGCCACCGCGGCCGGAGGTGCTTCGGGAGGTGTTTCACGGTGTGGTCACCCGGAGCGCTCGGCCCCGGGCTCGCCGTCGCTCCGGTCGCCGAGCCGCTCCGCGACGATCACGGCGACTTGGTCGTGGACGCGCTCGACCGCGGTCACCGCGAACCCCTCGGCGGTGAACGCCTCGACGAGGGTGCCGACGGTGGCGGGGTCGTCGACTTCGGGACCGTAGAACGGCGCCTCCGGGTCGGGCCCCTCGAAGAACGCCACGTCGCCGAGGACGATCCGGCGGGCCCCCGTCGCGGCCATCTCGCGGATCGCCTCGCGCTTCTCGTCGTCGCCGAGGTGGTGGAGCGCGAAGTTCGAGGTGACGATATCGATCCGCTGACCGGGGTCGACCTCGGGCTCGCGGAACTCGCCGTACGCGAACTCGACGTTGGCGAGGCCGCGCTCCTCCGCCTTGCGTCTCCCCTCGTCCATCATCCCCTCGCTGATGTCGCGGGCGAGCACCCGCTCCGCGTCGGGCGCGAGCGCCAGCGAGATGGCGCCCGTGCCCGCGCCCAAATCGAGGACGACGTCGTCCGGGTTCGGGTCGGCGTACTCGACGACGAGGCTCGCGCAGGCGTGGTACTCGTCGCTCTTCGAATCGTCGTACCCGGCCGCCTTCTCGGAGAAGCGCGCCGCGTGCTCCTCAACGCTCTTCTTCATACCTGCCACGTCGGACCCCCGGCTCTATGAAGGCCTCGGAGCGCCGCTCCCGGTTGCGCGCCGCGATAGCGCCCCACGCCCGGAGCCCGTCCCGTACCCACTCCGGGTCGAAGCCGACCGCCTCGGCGGCGGCGACCAGCTCTCGGGGCGCCCGGAGCGCGAGGTGGGACCGCGCGTTCGCGCTGACGACGTGGGGCGCGTCGTAGTAGGTCACGATCTCGCGGAGCTTCCGCAGGTCGGCGAGCGCCCGCACCCGCCTGCCGCCGCTGGAGCGGAGCAGCGGCCCGAGGTCGAACTCCACGTGGACCGCGTTGTCGCGGGCCGCCTTCGCGAGGACGTGGTTGACATCGCCCGGGCCGTCCATCGGACGCGCGAGCACGTCGACGCGGGGGTCCTCGACCGCGAACCGGTTGAGGCCGTCGTCGCCGCCCGCGAGGCAGACGACGGTGCGCTCGGAGCGGTAGTTGCCGACGGCGCCGGAGGCGCTCGTGGCGTCGGCGACGTCGATCTCGACCGCGTCGACGACGTCGACGCCGTACTCCTCGCGGAGGGCGGCCGCCGCCGGCGGTCCGTCGTCGGCTCCTCCCCGCTCGCTCTCTCCGCCCTCGCCGGCCGGCGCGAGCGCGTCCCGCGTGCGGACGACGACCCCGTCGTAGCCGTACCGCGCCGCGGTGGCGGCGTGGCGGGCGACGGTCGCGTCGCCGTCGGGGTGGGCGTGGACGGCCTCGTACATGCCCGCCCGTTTCGGCTCCGCCGGTATCGTCGTTGCGCTTTCCGCGCCGGGCGCCGCGCCCCGGCCGGGTTACCCGTCTCCGGTCGACTCCTCCGTCTCCCACTCCCGCCTCGGGTCCTCACCGGTGAACCACGTCGCGATCCCGTCCGGTTCCGCCTCGCGGTGGGCCCGTCGCCGACTCCACTCCACCGTCGCCTTCGCGATCGTGATCGGCAGGAGGTACGGGAGAACGACCGCCTCGACGCCGACCGCGTCGACGGTCGCGTCGATCAGGCCGGGGGCGACGAACCCTTCGACCGCGACGAGTCCGGCGGTGACGGTGACCGCGGTCACCACCCCGATGACGAAGTAGAAGAAGACGACGCGCTGCGCCGCCTCGACGACCATGTACGGCGACCGCTCCTCGTAGGCGCGCTCGGCAAGGAACTCCCGGTGCACCTCCGCGACCTGCGCGCCGCAGATCCCGAGCGTCGCCAGCCCGACGGTCGGCGTGAGATAATCGAGCGCGTCCCATCCGATCCCGAGCAGCGGGAACAGGAGGAACCCGAAGACCCCCAGCGACCGGACGACGACGCCCGCGTTTCGGCGGTACACCGGCGGAAGCCACGAGGCGACGCGTATCGGTTCCGGATCGCTCTCCCACACCTCGCCGCGCTCCGCGTCGTCGGAGTAGCCGACGATGTAGAACGACCGGTCCGCTAAGACGATCGGGCGCTCGGCGAACAGCGCGACGACGCTGTACGCGAGCACCATCACCGCCACTTCTATCCAGTAGACGGCGAGCAGTTCGCCGACGCGCCAGTCGAACGCGACGACGCCGACGAGCGGGAGGAGGTTCGTCGCGACCACGAGCCCGAGGGCCGCGCGGCCGGTCGGGTCCAGCGGGCGAGACGGGCCGAGACCGGAGTCGGGCGATCCGTCGGAGGGCATCGTTCGGTGTCGGGGGCGCGTCGGTATTAAAATCGGCTCTCTCGGGGCCCTTCGCGCCGTCGTCCGGGGGTATCGCCGTCCACGCCTCGCCCTCCGGGGGCCGCAGTCGCCCGCGGGCCCGACGCTCTTTTCATCGCCTCCGCGCAACCCCGACGCATGGCCACCGACTTAGAGGAGAAGACGGACCGATACGAGCGCATGCTCGCCGACGCGCTGGCGGCCGCGGAGCCGCGACCGCCGGCCGACACGCCCCTCGGCGAGGCCGCGGCCGACGTGGCCGAGATGGCCGAGTCGTACCTCGAAGACGGACGTCACTTCCGCGGGGACGACGACCCGGTGAACGCGCTCGCCTCGTACTCGTACGGCTACGGGTGGCTCGACGCCGGCGTCCGGCTCGGGCTGTTCGCCGTCCCCGACGACACAGAGCTGTTCACGACGTGAGCGGCGGCGCGGCTACGAATCCTCGAGCCGCGACCGCGCGGCGCCGTCGGCGTCGCCGAGAATCCGGATCGGCGCGCCGGTTTCGATCGCGCCGTCCTCGACGATCCTGGCGCGGAGCCCGCCCCGGTGGACGAGCGCGTCGCGGAGCCCCTCGCGTTCGAGTAAGGATTCGAGGTACGAGCACGGCTCGCAGAGCTCGACCCCCTCGCAGACAGCGTCGCCGACGCGGAACCGCGCCCCGACGAGGCGGTTGAGCCCGATGTCCCTGGTGGTGAGGTTGCGCCGGTGCTCGTCCGGGCCGACGGCGATCCCGTAGTCGCGCTCGACGGCGTCGAGCGTCTCGCCCTCGATCAGCGACAGCTCGCGGCTCACGTCGCGCGCCGACCGCGAGTAGGTCCCGCTGTCGAGGAAGTACCGGTCGCCGCGCAGTCCCCGCCCCGAAACCGCCTCGACGCTGTCTCGCTCCTCCATGGGCGCGCCCGACTCGGGAGCGACGTGAATCGCCTCGATCCGTCCGGTCATGACGCGTCAGACGACCACGACCGACAAAGCGGTTGCGGGGCGTCGCGGCGGCCTCGGGCCCGCCGACGGCCGCGGCCAGTCACCCGCTCCGCTCGCGCAGCTCGGCCAACAGCGCCGCCGTCCCGTCCATGTACCCCTCGTCGAGGACGGCGTCGGCGGCGTCGCGGGCGGTCGCGTCCGCGTTGGCGACCGCGTACGACTCGCCGGCGACGGCGAACGTGGACGCGTCGTTCTCGCTGTCGCCGACCGCGGCGAACTCGTCGGGTGCGAGCCCGAGCGCGTCGGCGACGCGTTCGAGCGCCTGCCCCTTGCTCACGGCGGGCGACTTGACGTGGTACGCGTAGCCGGTGTCGACGACCTCGACGTCGCCGTCGGCCGCCGCGGCGACCTCGCGGAGCAGCGCCTCGTCGGCGTCGAGCGACAGCGCGACCTCCGTCTCCCGCCAGCGGTTCACCGTGTTGCCTGCGCCCCAGCCGACCTCCCCGCCGCGCTCGCGGAACGCCTCCACGACGGCCCGCGGGGCCGTCGGGTCGCCGAGCACGGTCGTTTCGCCGTCCGCGTACGCGATCCCGCCGTTCTCGGCGATCACGAGCTCGGGTCGGCCGAGGAAGTGCGCCAGCGCGACCGGATAGGGGAACGCCTTCCCGGTCGCGAAGACGACCGGCGCGTCCCAGCCGGGCAACAGTTCGAAGACGCGGGGGTCGATCCGACCGCTCGGCGTCGTCAGCGTCCCGTCGATGTCCAGCGCGAGGGGCGGCGCCATACCCGCGGTCGGGAGGCCGGGCGCAACTGTCTTGCGTTCTTTCGGCGGCGCCCGTTCGCGGGCGTCGATAAAGAGGGGTCCGCGGCCGTCGGCCGCGGCGGCTTGGTCTATGACGGCGGGTCAGGCCGGCCACGACGGCCGATCGAACAGCTCTCGGAACACGAGCGTCGGGAACCGCGGGATGAGCCGACTCGGCGGGCGGCCCTTCCCGTGGCTCTGGCTGACCGTCACCCGGTCGAGCAGCCCCGCGTCCGCCAGCTCGTACAGCACTCGGCGCACGGTGGACGCCGAGAGGTCGACCGCGGGCCGCGAGGCGATCGTCTCCGTGGCCGCGCTCACCGAGGCCCGGTCGTCCTCCGGCAGGCTGACTAGCTCGTACAGCAGCCGCCGTCGGCTCTCGGAAAGGGCGAGCACGCGGCCCAGCGCGACGCCGGGCTTCGGCACCTCCTCGATCCCCGCGTCGAGGTCGGTCGGCCGGATCGTGGAGGCGCCCGCGCGCTCCGCGCTGATCGCGGCGCCGGCGATCGCGGCGAGCGCGTCGTGGGCGTCGCCGTCGGCCCACTCGCTGACCTCGCGGATCTGGTCGTGGCTGATCGCGTCGCGACCGAGCCCGGTCGAACACCGGCTCGTCAGCAGCTCGACGAGCACGTGGCGCCGGTACGGTTCGAAGGCGACCGACTCGTCGGGCTCCCACTCGATCGCGTCGGGCGGGTCCCGACCGAGGCAGACCGGCGAGATGTGCCCGCCGATGTCCGAGAGCCAGTCGACGACGGTCGTCGCGTCCGGCGTCTCCGGCTCGTTGGTGTGGTCGACCGCGACGACGATATCCGGACCGGTGCGGACGCCCTCCCGCAGTTTGTCCGCGAGCTCGTCGGTGCCGATCCCGTGTTCCGGGACCGGGTCGTCGCCGATCGTCGAGAGGACGTCGTGGTAGAGCCGGAACCGGGTCGAGCCGCGGCGGGCGTCGACGTACACGAACCCCGGGAGAGTGGGTTCGACCGCCCTCGTCGTCGTCTGGATCGCCCGCCGCGGGCCGCTGT
>NZ_NHOY01000006.1 GCF_002252755.1 Halorubrum sp. Hd13
CCGTACTACCTCGCTGGTTGGATAGCCGGCCGTCTTCGACGCCCGCAGATTGCGGGGAGGAAGGCCCCATTGACAGGGCTACACGCGCTGAAAAGCACACCGTTGGTCACAACTCGGTGGCGACCGTTGACGGTCCACGCGAAAGCGTACTTGAGGCCCGAGGAAACGCGCAACCTGAATATCCCCTTCGGGGAATCCTCGCGCTTTAGCGCGGGGAGGATGTCAACGGTATTAACGCGGTGATGTACTACGCCCCGACGATCTTGGAGTCGACCGCGTTCGGGAGTTCGCAGTCCATCCTCGCGTCGGTGGCCATCGGGACCGTGAACGTGGTGATGACGGTCGTCGCGATCCTCCTCATCGACCGCGTCGGTCGCCGGCCCCTGCTGCTCGTCGGTATCGGCGGCATGGTCGGGACCCTCGGCGTGGCCGGCGCGGTGTTCCAGTTCGCGGACCCGACCGGCGGGCTCGGCTGGTTGGCCACCCTGACGCTCGTGGCGTTCGTCGCTTTCTTCGCGATCGGGCTCGGACCGGTGTTCTGGCTCCTGATCTCCGAGATCTATCCGCTCGCCGTGCGGGGGAGCGCGATGGGGATCGTCACCGTCGTCAACTGGCTCGCGAACCTCGCGGTCGCGCTCTCGTTCCCCGTGCTGCTCGACGGGATCGGCACGCCCGCGACGTTCTGGCTGTTCGGCGGCTGCAGCGTCGTCGCGCTCGTCTTCACCTACCGGACGGTCCCGGAGACGAGCGGCCGAACGCTGGAGGGCATCGAAGCCGATCTCCGGGCGGCCACCGGAGCCGGCGCCGACGAACGGCCGGACGACTGACCGCGGACCCCTCCCGCGAGGCGATTCCCTTCCTCGCGACCTGTCGCTCGCGCGCGTTTCCACTGGCCGGCCCGTCACGTGTCGGTAGCCTTTAGCGGGCCGGGAACGAACCCACGGGTGACCATGTCTGACATCGAGACGTCCACCGTCTCCGAGGAAGGGTACGCCTGCACGAGTCAGGTCGGCGACTTCGACCTACAGATCGACGCGACCGACGAGACGGGGCCGAATCCGAACGCCGCGCTCGTCGCGACGTACGCCTCCTGTTACCTCCCCGCCTTCCGCGTCGGCGGGAGCCAGCGCGGCGAGGAGGACCTCGGGAAGATCCAGATCGACGCGAGCGCCGACCTCGACGACGACGACGACCTGGCGGCCGTCGCCTTCGACGTCCACGTGGAGGCCGACCTCGACGACGAGACCGCGTCGGACATCGCCGAGCGCGCCGAGGGGATCTGTCACGTCCACAGCGCCCTGCGCGAGGGGCTTCACGCCGACGTGAGCGTCTACCCCGGCGCCTTCTGAAGACCGGGACCGCCGACCGCGTTTTTTAATACGACGCATCCGCGCCGAGCGCCGGCCGCGGGCCTGGATCGCCGGACGCCTACGGCCGGTCGACGCCGCGGAACTCGAAGCGCGCGCCGCCCGACTCGCTCTCGGTCAGCGTCACCTCCCAGCCGTGGGCCTCGGCGATGCGCTCGACGATGGCGAGCCCGAAGCCGGTGCCGGTGTCGGAGGTGGTGTAGCCGCTGTCGAACACCTCGTCGCGGCGCTCCTCGGGGATCCCCGGCCCGTCGTCGGCGGCGTAGAAGCCGTCCTCGAGGTCGCCGACGATCACCCGGCCGCCGCCGTGCTCGGCCGCGTTCCGGAAGAGGTTCTCAAAGAGTCGCTTCAGACGGCTGCGGTCGGCGAGCACCTCGCGCTCGGCCTCGAAGTCGACCTCGAGGGCGGCGTCGCCGGTCTCGTCGCCGCCTCCGGGGCCGTCGCCCTCGACCGATCCGAACGCGTCTGCGCCGTACCGATCCGCTACCTCGCCGAGGGCGACGCGTTCGACCGGCCCCACCGCGTCGCCCTGTCTGGCGAGCGTGAGGACGTCCTCGATCAGCCGTTCCATCTCGTCGAGCGCCCGGTCGCAGCGGTCGAAGTAGGAGTCGTTCCCCGTCTCCCTGGCGAGTCGGAGATAGCCGGAGAGCACGTTGAGGGGGTTCCGGAGGTCGTGCGAGACGATCGAGGCGAACTCGTCGAGCCGCTCGTTCTCGCGCTCGATCCGGTCCTCGTACGCTTTCCGCTCCGAGATATCGCGGCTGCTGGCGAGGAACCGGTCCTCGCCGTGAACGTCGATCCGACGGACGTGGACCTCGACGGGGAACGTCGTGCCGTCCGCCCGCGCGAACGTCGTCTCCAAGCGAATCGTCTCGTCCATCTCGATATCCTCCCACATCTCGACGGCGTCGTCCGGGTCCATCTCCCGGTCGACGTCCCACACCTTCATCCCGGCCAGCTCGTCGGGGTCGTAGCCGAGCTCCGCCGCCATCACTCGGTTCACGTCGACGATCTCGCCCGTCTCGTCGTGGATGTCGACCATGTCGGGCGAGCCGTCGTAGAGCGCCTCAAGCCGCGCCGAGGTGCGTTCGAGGCGACGCTGTCGGCGACGCCGGTCCGTCACGTCGCGGGCGATCCCGAGCACGCCGTCGAACTCGCCGTCGATGACGAGGCGGCGCAGGCCGAAGTCGACGATCGACTCCGGCAGCCCGGGGAAGTCCACCTCGACGGTGCCCGACAGGGTCTCGCGGTCGCCGGCGACGAGGGCCGCGAAGGGGTCGCCGTCGCGGCTTTCCCGGATGCGGTCGATCAGTCGGCTCGGCCCGCCGACGAGCTCCTCGCGCGACGCCTCGTACACCTGGGCGATCCGGTCGTTCGCCAGCTCGAAGCGGGCGTCGGCGTCGTACACCGCGACGGCGTCGGGGAGCTCGTCGACGAGCCGGCGGTAGCGTTCGAGGTCTCGCTCGCGCTCCTTCTCCTCGGTCACGTCCATGTGGATCCCCACCGCCCGGACCGGGTCGCCGTCCTCGTCGCGCTCGACGACGCGGCCGCGGTCACGGATCCACCGCCACTCGCCGGACTTCGACCGCATCCGGTGGTCGCACTGGTACTGCTCGGTCTCTCCGGCGAAGTGCGCCTCCAGCGCCGACCACGCCCCGCCGACGTCGTCCGGATGCACGCGGTCCTCCCACTCCGAGAGCTCGAGGGCGATCTCGGAGCGATCGTACCCCAACATCGCGGCCCACCGCTCGTCGAACCGGACCTCGTCGCTGCGGAGGTCCCAGTCCCAGACGCCGACGTCGGCCCCCTCGATCGCGAGCCGGAGCCGCTCGGAGAGCTGGCGGAGCTCGCGCTCCCGTTCCTTCTCCTCGGTCACGTCGCGGAAGTAGACGGAGAGCCCGGTGTCCGACGGGTAGACGTTGACGGCGAGGTCGGCCCCGACCGCGTCGAAGCGGTACTCGAAGTCGCGGGGCTCCCCCTCCTCCATCGCCGTCCTGAGCTCCGCTTCGAGGACCGTCCCGCGGGCGTCGGGGAACCGCTCCCAGATCGGGTCACCAAGGAGGTCGGCGGCGTCGCGCTTGAGCATCTCCCTGGCTCGCTCGTTGAGGTACGTGAGCCGCCACTCCCCGTCGATCCCGCAGAAGGCGTCCGTCATCCGGTCGAGGTGTTCCGCGAGCCGCCGGTCGGTTCGCGCCTCCGACACCGCGTCAGCGATCCGCGACGCGAGCGTCGCGTACGGATCGTCGACGCCGTTCTTCGGGAGGTACGCGTCGACGCCGGCGGCGACGGCCTCGCTCGCTACCCGCTCTGACCCCTGACCCGTGAACAGCACGAACGGGAGGTCGCCGCGCCGCTCGCGGACGCTCCCGAGGAGCTCGACGCCGTCGATTCCGGGCATCTCGTAGTCGCTGACGACGCAGTCGAACGCGCCCGACTCGATCGCGTCCAGCGCCTCGGTCGGGTCGGTCTCGGGCGTCACGTCGAAGCGGTCGTCGCGCGCCTCGACGAGCGACGCGGCGGTGTCCGCGAACCCCGGCTCGTCGTCGACGAAGAGAACGCGGATTGGGGGCGAGGAGGCACCCGAGGCCGCGATCCCGGCCGGTCCGCCTGCGTCCTCTCCCGTCATTCGTAAGTGTACTCCTCATCCGACATGTTAACCGTTCCGTATTCGGTCCGTCACCCCCCCGCGTACTCGACGACCGCGCTCGACGCGACGTAGCCGATGGCGGCGAGGAGGAGCCCCGCGACGAGCGCGAGCGCGAACTCCCGACCCAGCGCGTACGCGAGCAGGAACCCGGCCATGCCGACGGCGTTCGCGCACAGCAGCCGGAGCGTTCGGTAGTTCGGCTCGCGGGTGGCCATGGGCCGTCTACGCCGGCTCCGTTCAAAAGCCCTGAGTCGGCGGCAGCCAGCGGTCGGACCGGAGGTTTAAGAGGGGATCCGAGGCCAGCGCTCGCGTGCCAGCGAGCGATCGGCGACCGCGGGGAACAGTGAGAGCGCGCCGGCGCGACCCGTGCCCGGAAGACGGAGATGAACGTCCGGAACGCGGCGGGGGCGGCTCGGTGATGCGCCCGCGACGACGTGCCGAGTCGGGCGCGCCCGGCCCGCGACCCGCCGCGGGCGGGGTCGTCGGCGTCGTCGGCGCCCTCGGTGCGTCGGTAGCGGTCCTCGCGGCGACCGCGGGACTGGTCGCGGCGGTCGCGCCGGCTGTGGGGGCGGACCCGCTCCGGCCCGGCGCGGTCGCGCTCCCGAACTGGACGCCCATCGCCGCCGCCGTGGTCGCGTTCGCGATCGCTTGGCTGACCGCGATCGGCGCGGCGCACGCGATCGCGACGGCGTTCGCACGGCGGTGATCGGTCGGTGACCGCCCGTAGTCGGTCGCCCGTCGGTGACCGCGGAACGGTTTTACTTCCGCCGGCGGTATCGACGCACATGGTGATGAAGGAGTCCGACTCGGCGCTCGACCGCGGCGACGCGGCCCCCGACTTCGAACTGCCCGGCGTCGACGGGGAAACCCACCAGCTCGACTCGTTCGACGCGGACGCGCTCCTCGTCGTCTTCACCTGCAACCACTGCCCGTACGCGCAGGCGAAGTTCGACCTCCTCAACGACCTCGCGGCCGAGTACGACGACCTGGCCGTCGTCGGGATCAACCCCAACGACGCCGACGAGTACCCGGAGGACTCGTTCGAGGCGATGCGCGAGCGCGTCGCCGACGGGACGATCGCCTACGACGCGTACCTCCGCGACGAGACCGGCGAGGTCGCCGAGGCGTACGGGGCGGTCTGTACGCCCGATCCGTTCCTGTTCGGCCGCGAGGACGACGCGTGGCGGCTCCGGTACCACGGCCGGCTCGACGACGCGCTCAACCCGGACGACGAGCCGACCGAGTACTACGTCAGAGACGCGGTGGAGTCGGTGCTCGCGGGCGAGGCGGTCGAGATCCCCGACCGCCCCTCCCGGGGCTGTTCGATCAAGTGGCCGTAGACGACGGCGACCTCGGGCCGCCCCGCCCGATGGGCGCGGACGGCGTGCCGCCGGAGACGGGTTGAAAGGGGTCGGGGCCGAATGCGTTCGTATGGGAATGAAAGGCGACGGCGAGGCGGACCTCCACGAGATCGACCGGTTCGACGGCGGCGTGGGGTGGATCGCGTATCCCGAGGAGACGATGGAGCGCGCGAGCCACGCGGTCGCGGTGCCGAACGAGGAAAGCGAGAGCAACGACGTCTGGGTGTTCGACCCCGTCGACGCCCCCGGGCTCGACGACCTGCTGGCCGAACTCGGCACGGTCGCTGGCGTCGTGGTCGGGCTCGACCGACACAAGCGCGACAGCGCCGCGATCGCGACCCGTCACGGCGTCTCGGTGTGGGTCCCCGAGTGGATGACCGGCGTCGCGAACGAACTCGACGCGCCGGTCGAGCGGTTCGGCGATCGGCTGGCCGACACCGGCTTCGAGGCGTTCCGGATCCGCGACTCCTCGCTGCCGCCGTGGCAGGAGGTCGGGTTCTTCGACGGCGAGACCCTGATCGTCCCGGAGTCGCTCGGCACCTCGTCGTACTTCCGCGGGGACCGCGAGCGGATCGGGGTCCACCCGATGCTCCGGCTGACGCCGCCGACGACGGCGCTCTCGGGCCGCGATCCCGACCGCGTGCTGGTCGGGCATGGCGTGGGCGTGCTCGACCGCGCGGCAATCGCGATCGAGGACGCGCTCTCGAACTCGCGGGGGAAAGCGCCGGGGCTCTACGCCAAGACGCTCCGGTCCGCGATCGGGATCTGACCGTGATCCACGTCACCCGCGACCTGCTGACGGTGCTGCTCGAACGCGCCGCGGAGCGCGACCCGAACGAGACGAACCTCCGGCTCTCGGCCACGCGCGCGGGCGACTTCGACGCCGACACCGGTCTCGACCCCGAGACGCCGGTGGTGACGCATTTCACGCCGGACGTCGGCGGGTCGGTGAACGCGGTGTTCGGCGTCGACCTCGGCACCCCGGCGGGTCACGGCGGGGGGCGGTTCCTCTCGCACCCGGGCGGGTTCCTCGGCGTGTCGAAGACGGACGACCTCGCCGCGGTCGTGCTCGTCGCCGTTCCGCCGTACGACGAGGAGAGCGTCGCCGCGTTCGACCGCTCGGGCGACGGGATGGAACTCGCCCTGCTGGACGCGGCCCCGCCCGAGGAGTCGATTCCGGAGTGAGCCGCGTCGAGCGCCCCCGGGGCGAGCCGGTCGAGACCGCGTCCGAACGACGCCGAGCGAGTTCGGCGGACGGTGTTCAGATAAGGAT
>NZ_NHOY01000108.1 GCF_002252755.1 Halorubrum sp. Hd13
TCAGCGAGTTCTTCGAGAACACGCTGACTGGATTGAGAATGCAAGTCCGTGTAGCGTTCGTGGCCTTTGAGTTCGGTCTTGAGTTCCCCGTCATCGGGAATCTCGCCCGTTTCGTCCCACTGTTCTTGTGCGTAGTAGCGACCGACGTTCCAGAGTTTTGAGGCGGCCCATCCGAGTTGGTCGAGGTCGTCACAAACCTGTTGCTGGTTCGTGATGGTGGCCTCGAAGGTTCGGATGGTTCGACTCATTTCTGGCTTCATAACTGGTTATGCGTACCGTTCTGTTAATAGTGTCGGTTGGCGTGGAATATCCGGCCGTGCTATCGACGGTTGATTGCGTAGGAGTTGTCGGATTCATCCTGCGCCTAAAGGCGCAGGTATTCTCCTCGAATCTCTATAACACCGGACCGATACAGAGCGTGAAGTCAGCACGAATATGTGTTACCGTATCTAAATGAGCGAACGGAGAAGCACCGTCTCCGGACATTGGTCGGGAAGTGGCTTGACGATGTTGAATATCAGTGCGGCTGATAGAACCCACTCATCGGTCATTACACGACCGGTGCGAACTCATTCGGACCCGGTCGAGTGTCGTATCATGCTGAGTGACGTACTATCCGGTGTCGTCACACCGACGATACGTCGTTCCGTTCGACAGCGCTCGTAATCGCTTTCGAGCAGATTCGGTACCGGCAGTGAGTGGCGCTGAGTCGTATTCGTCTTCACCAAGGTCTGAGAGCTGTGGCACCGCTCCGGTCTCAATACCCAGATCGTGCGGGTTAGCCAGATACGCCTCTGGGTTCGAGGGCAGCGTCGTAGATGAGTTCACTTCGGTCGGCGGTTCGTTCGAAACGGACGTGTAGGCGACTCCGGTGCGAGTGAGAGCGCGCTGAACCGCACGGTCACGCCCACGAGCCAGTTGCGAGTGGTCTTCGTTCCACACGACCCGGTCGGCTCCGATACTCCTCGCAATACGACCCACGACGTCGGTCGGGTCTCCGTGCTGTATCACGAGATCACCGCCATGGCCTCGGTACCAGTCTCGAAGCTCGCGGAGCGAACCGAGCATGAACGCGACTCCCAACCCGTCGGCCCGTGACAAGATCGCATCATCCAGCACGAACACCGACACCAAACGGCTATCCTCCTGTTTAGCAGCGGTGAAGGCGGTCGAAAGCGCCGGATTCGGACTTGGCTGAAGCGTACGACGGTGCCAATGCAACTGCACACATACTCATAGGGGCTTTCGGTAAGAAGGGTTGCGACGTCCGGCTAACGAAACGATTCAACCTGTGGTGGACCTCTCACCTCCCCACTGAGCACACAACCGTGCAAGACACGCGTCCCCTATTCGGCAGGGCTGCTGAAGCGTATCATCATAGTGTAGATACGACCGGACGCGGTAGTGTTGAGAGTATTTTTTCTGTTCACGTGACGGCCCGGAATATCGATCCGCGCGCCGATCGCGCGATCCGCGTCTTCTCACGGATACGTCCGAATCCGAACGAAACCGAACGAATGTTGAACAACCTATAACTGCCGACGGGCCTCCTCATCGAGCATGGACGCGCGTCATCCCACTCGCAGTCGATCCGATCGCTTCCCCAGACGGCGGGTCATCGCGGCCGCGGCCGCCACCGGTGTGGGAGCACTCGCCGGCTGTCTGGGAAGTGATGGCGAATCGGGGACCGACGACGGCGGCGACACCGGCAGCGACGGCGCCGACGACGGCGACGCAGCAGGCGAGGGTTCCGATGGGTCCACGGGAGAGGCATCGGCGACCGCCTGGCGGACGACAGAGTTGACCGACGTTCTGACGGATGAGGCGTTTCGTATCGACGAACTCGAGGGACCGGTCGCCGTCCAGTCGTTCGCCGTGTGGTGCCCGAACTGCGAGCGCCAGTCGGAGTCGCTGTCCCGCGTGGACGAGTCTGTCACCGTCGTCAGTCTCAACACCGATCCCAACGAGGACGCCGAGAAGGTGCGGAACCACGCGGAAGAGAACGACTTCGATTGGCGGTTCGCCGTCGCGCCGGCGGAGATGACCCAGTCGCTGATCGACGCGTTCGGAGCGGCGGTGACCAACGCCCCGAGCACCCCGATCATCGTCGCCTGTGATGACGGCGTCGCGGAGTTCTTCTCCGGAAGCCAGCAGTCCGCCACGGAGATCGAGGCGGCCGCCGACGAGTGTTGAGATGGGGCTCGCTACAGAGATCGTAACGTCGTTCACTCTCGGCGTCGCGACGCCGCTGTCGGCCGTCTGTGTGATCCCGTTGTATCCGGGATTCCTGGCCTTCCTCTCGAACCAGGACGACGACGCGCCACCGATCGCCGTCCTCGGCGTGTTGGTGTCGATGGGCGTGATCGCCTTCATGGGTGTCGTCGGCATCCTGTTCACGACGCTCCTCGAAACGTCGCTGACGGCCGTCGTGGAGCGCGTCTCGCCGCCGGCGTTCGCCGTCCTCGCGGTGCTGGGCGTCGTGTTAGTCGCGGATCTACACCCGCAGGCCGCCCTCCCCACGGTCGAACCGCCTCAGACGCGGTTCCCGTCGCTGTCGGCGTTCGCCTACGGCGCCTTCTTCGGGGCGATCGTGTTGCCGTGTAACCCGGGGTTCATCTCGGTGTTCTTCGCTCGGGCGTTCCTCTTCTCCGATCCGCTCTCCAGTATCGCGAACTTCGGCGCGTTCGGCGTCGGGATGGCGAGCCCGCTGCTGGCGTTCGCCGTGGCCTCCGAACCCTGGCGCGACCGCGTGCTCGGCACGCTGACCGGCAACCGTCGGCTTATCAACGTCGGTACTGGCCTCGTTCTGGTCGGGATCTCGCTGTACTACCTGTTCTTCGTCTTCGAGGTCGCCGGACCGATCGGCTGACCGTTCGAGCGCTGGGGCGATCAGCTGACCGTTCGATGATGTACGTTGAAGTTTGAACGAGATAGCACCCGATTTCCCTCCGACAGACCCATCCAACACCGCGTCGTACACGCGTTGCATTTCATCTTCATCCTCGGAAGGCCTCTCGAACGAGAGTGGCCCGTCGCGGTGCGCATCGCCCGTCATGTACCGTAGAACGGACTGAAATCTCGTATTTCTTGCTCCAACGAGCTCAGTGTGGCTGATCTCAGTCGCGTGTACGGTTCTATTCGACTTTGGACTGAGAGGAAGCGGTTGCTGAAGACAGAGGCAGTAGTCAGTATACCATGATTTTGGAGCAAATTTTTCTCAGCGCAGATGTGAGACACTGCCATGACAGATAGCAGTGAAGAGTCATTTAACGAATACATCCGTGGCAGAGGCCGGAGCCGATGACTGAACGAAGCGCACGCGATGAACCCGCAAGAGGGTCGAGCGACCACGCTGAACTGCTGTCAGAACTGGAGTCACACGAGCTTGTGCTCGCAGCGGACACTGTTGACGCGACTGACTCGTCGATGTTCGAGGTCCAGCAGACGGACGCCGACGGTACTTTTCCACAGTCGGTCGCGAGCGGTGGGCCGACGCCAACGGGCGTTATTTTGTGGACGCGAATCGCGCCGAACGCCTTTGATTCCGAGCTACCGCTCGGTGTGCAGGTGGCGACCGACGCGAGCTTCGACGATATCGTCTATGACGGTGCTGTGACCGACGCAGAGACGATCCGGGCTCACGATTACACCGTTAAGATCGATCTCAACGGCCGTCTCGACCCCGACTCAGAGTACGCCTACCGGTTTGTCTACGACGGTGTCGCGACGCGAACGGGTTGGTGTCAGACGCTCCCGCGACCGGACGATTCCCCGGAATCAGTGCGCTTGGCCGTGCTCACTTGCCAGGACTATCTCAATGGCTACTATCCGGCGTATCACTACGTCGCCGAGGAGGACGTCGACTTCATCGTTCATCTGGGGGATTTCATCTACGAATCAGACTCGGGCGCGTTCAAGGGATTGGGCTCCTACGAGTATCCCGACCGCGAGAAATCCCTGCCCAGCGGCCACGATCACGCTCACTCACTGCAGGACTACCGGTACCTCTACCGGACGTACCGGGCCGACGAGTTCCTGCAGGAGGCGTTAGAGTCGCACACGCTGATCGCCGGCTGGGACGACCACGAGATGGTTGACGACATCTACTGGGACAGCGAAACCAACGCCCCGACAGGGAACCACCCTCGCGGAGACGACCCCG
The DNA here is from genome assembly GCF_002252755.1 of Halorubrum sp. Hd13. GTDB lineage: Archaea > Halobacteriota > Halobacteria > Halobacteriales > Haloferacaceae > Halorubrum. The sequence goes on from NZ_NHOY01000108.1 coordinate 4,163, forward strand.
AGTTCATGACGCGACTCGTCGCCGACGCGATTCACGGGTGGTGGGAGTACATGCCAGCCCGCGTAGAGTATGACCCGTCCGGTGAATCATTACAGGAGCGGTTCAAACTGTGGCGGGAGATTCAGTTCGGCGACCTGGTCGACCTGGTGATGACCGACGAGCGCCTCTTCCGCGATCCCCCCCGCGAAGCGATACCGACTGTGGACAACGTCGGCCCACACCGTGAGCCTCCAGGACGGACGATGCTCGGCGACGAGCAACGCGAGTGGCTGTTGGATACCGTCACCGACTCCGACGCGACGTGGACCGTCTGGGCCGACGAGGTGTTGACGATCCCGTTCCGTCTCGGGTCAGGGCCGCTCTCTGTCTATCCCGTCCAAGGTGGCTGGGACGGATACACACGGGAACGTCAGCGGATCGCCGAGAGGATCGCTGCGTCCAGCGTCGACAATTTCGTCACTGTCACCGGTGACATGCACAGCTACATCGCGGGCTATCAGCAAACATCGTACCCCGGCCGGGTGACCGGCGGCGAGGGCGTCGCCCAAGGGGAGCGGTTCGGCGTCGAGTTCATGACTCCGGCGATCACGTCGATCAACATCGCCGAGGCACTCCACCTCACTCGCGGTGTACGCAGGAACCTGACCGAACCGCTCGTCTCGAATCTCGTGCCCGCGATGAATCCTCACATCGAATTCTTCGACGGCCACAACTGGGGGTACTCCGTACTGGAGTTCGGGCACGAGGAGTGTCGGTATATCGGCTACGCCGTCGACAAGACCGACGACTCCCCTGACGCCGACCGAGACGTGCTGGTCGCCTACAGAGTTCCGGAGGGAGTCATCGATCTGACCGACGTGACTGACCAGCACCGAGCGTGAGTGTCAGCCGGGATTGAGAGACTCGTTTTGCTATCGAACATGGCTGCCAGCGCGACGGGTCGACAGTTTTGAGACTCCGATCCGACGTTCGGGACAGCAATCGGGTCATCAGCTCCAGAACATCACCGGCAGCAGGCTGCTCAAAGAGTGATCCAGTTAGAGTACGGGTGGACGAACTCTCATACCGCGATGATGCCCCCACCTCAACGCTACCGTGCAGTATCAGGGCAGTTATGTGCAAAGTGATATCGGTCGTGCGTGAACTACCGCTGGCATGCAGATTGGTCGAATACCGGCGTCCATCATAATGATTGCGCTGGGTCCAGTTGATACGAATCACTGACAGTCGGTCGTTAGAACGTCAGTCCGAGACTCAACGCTCGAGGCTCGCACGATTGTCAGATTGGTGGGTCGATGTGGCTAAAACTATTTGAAAACTAGTATATTATACATCATACCGATCTCAATATATGTTTGACACTGTTGTGAAAGCTGTGGATCTCGACGCGGTAGCTGAGGTTTTCTCGTCGGAGTTCCCCCCTTGAGATCATCGGCGTCATCGACGAGAAACATGGCGTCGGCAACGTCGTGTTTCTCGAGAAGTTCAGTGAGAAGTTTTCGTACGATTGAATAATATACGTCGAAAGGCGCCGAGAATAGATATTTCGTTAGTTCTAAGATCGAAAACGGCGTACAATCAATATTCGTTATTATTGACTCGGATCGATTTTTGATCGACAGCGACGCGATCCGGGATTTCTGCCTGTCGGCTGTAAATCGGATTTGTGGACCCACTTTTGGATCGCAGTTTGACTTCTCTTGACATCTAAATATAAACAAAAGTAACTGTAGTTGAAAGTGGTAGTTCTGCAAGATAGCAACAAATACCAGTACCAATAATCTGTGGGGTGTCTGCTCTCGCTCCACAACCCCAAATTGATCAACTCAGTAGAGTCGGTGAGGCGATCTCTTTCGAGCAGAGGAGTTCGGAAAATCGACCGCTTTACTCTTCACTTAACACCGCCGCCGTACTGGCAGAATATATGTGTGCACATTTAAGATCTACTATGTTAAGCGTATGTATAGAAGTCAGGGCTTCCTCCTTCACATTTGGCATTACAGTAGTACATTTGTAATGGTGTGCTTATGTGATCTTCTTATTGGTGATGTCATGCGGCCCCAGCTCTAATTCGGTAACCACCGGATTCTGGGGCCTGAAACCTGTAACCACAGTGGTCTTCCCGTATATCGGGAATGAACGCAACAGCTCTGATTAACACTAACAGCAATGCCAAACGTGTCTCAGTCAGTTAATCGACCTCGTAAGCCAACTTCAGTTCCAGTTCATTTGCTGCAGCCAAGACAAGATTCGGGAGCTCCTCACGATAGAGATCTCCCGTAAATCGATGTGCAGGCCCAGAGATACTCAATCCGCCAACTGGCTCGTTGTCAGGACCACAGACGGCTGCACCGACAGCACGTAGTCCGGGCGTCGCTTCCTCGTTGTTGAACGCGACACCGGACTCACGAATTGTGTCAAGTTCAGCAAACAACTCTTCACGGTCGGTGATTGTCTGATCCGTCGATGCAGATAATCCACGCTTATCAATGATTTCCTCAACCCTTTCTTTAGGGAGCTCTGCAAGGATAGCTTTGCTGGACGCACTCTCATGGAGGGGACCGGTCTTTCCGATGCTTGCGTCTGTCTGGACTGCGTTTTCGCCGGACTGAGTGTATAGGTAGTACCTCAGTCCATTTTCTTCGACAACAAACTGGACTCGTTCACCAGTTTCTGTCGCGAGTTGGTCCACTTTCTGTTTCGCGAGCTCAAACACCTGTTTATCCGTCTGAACGCTTCCGCCGAGAGTTAGAAATCGCATTCCAAGTCTGTACTCCGTCCCATCACGCACGACGTAGCCATGCTTTCGGAGAGTATTGAGATGTCGATGTACTGTGCTCGTGGAGATGTCTAGTTCTGTCGCAATTTCTGATAGAGTGATTTCGCTATTGGACTCGACAGTGTGAACGATCGATATGGCCGTATCGACCGTGGAAACAGTGTCATTTTCGCTAATATCAGTCATGGCTCTACAATGGATGCCATACTATTTATTTTTCCCGAATAGCGGGAACTACCCGAATAGCGTATTTCCTCGGGTATGGACATCTAATTATCATCTGAGTGATTGATTTGATTGTCACTTTTTGTATGATAGTATACTGTGATCCGTTAGCAAGAATCGTAATAACGTATTGGGAACTACCTCGTTTCGTAACTAGATAAAATCTTTAAATCTGATTATAGATATTCGTTTAATTATATAGTTATTGAAATTTTAGCGTCTTGTTTTCATATGGCGGGAAAACCTTCGAAACTGGATCCGGACTAGAGTGAATCTGAGCCCCCAATGGTGGCTGATGAAGTTATATCATGAAACTAGGGATGTTGATTTGTCAGCAGCGGAGTTGCTCAGCCGAACTAGGCCTCCGAGAAAGATGAAATTCGATGCTCCTCAAGTCTCAACCGTTCGAATGATCCCCATCAATAGTAGCCTGTTCCGTCCATAAGTCGTCGCTGTGTACGGTAGACTGTGACACTGTCGACGCTGTGCGGATCGGTCTCGACCAATGCGGTCGCGGACATGGCACCGCGGGGATGCCCTAATGTAACCGTCTCCTCGGTGTTCTTCGTAACATTTTCGACGATAGTCCCCGGGAGCCGTGCTGCAGCAGCGGTACAGGCAACGCCAGTGACAGCATACACCGGATGGAGTTTCCCCATCGACATATATCGAGCAAGAAGGTCCACCTCATCACCCGACACACCATTCCCGTCAGAAGTTTCGTAATCGGACGGGGGCGACACGAACACGAGCTTCGGGTAACCGGGCGACTCTGTTGACGCGTCCTCGGGCTCATCGACAAACCCGAGCTCTGCGCAGATCGAACCTCGAATACGTTCCAGATCCGCGAGGAGATCTGGGTCGTTGTCGATCTCTTCAGGCGTCTCTGTGGCTGTCAGCCCGATGTCAGCTGCCCTAATGAACGCAATCGGAGTCGTAACGTCAACGACAGACAATTCGAGTGTTCGTCCGTCGATTGTTCGTTCGATAGTCGGTCCGCCGAGTGGGTAGAGCGCGTCGGTCAACGAGCCCGCCGGGTCAAGGAACGTCGTGTCGATCCGCGCGCCAGTCCCGGGAACCCCGTGTATTGTGAAGTCACCTTCCGTCGCAGCGTTACCGTCCACCAGCGGGATCCGCTGTTCGATTCGGGCTTCAGTATTCGTATTGTGCAGCTGTAGGTTGACCGCGTCAGCGTCGGGGTCGACATCGACGAATCCCTCATCAACTGCAAAGGCGCCAATCGCGCAGGTTAGGTTCCCGCAGTTGCCGCTCCAGTCGATAACTGGTTTGTCTACAGCCACTTGGCCGAAAGTATACGAGACATCCGCATCTGGGACCTCGGCATCGCCGACGACCATGAGCTTCGACGTCGTTGAGGTCGCACCGCCTAGTCCGTCGATTTGTCTGGGATCGGGACTCCCAAAAAGCGAAAGTATGGCCTCGTCGCGGTCCGTCTCAGGGAGTTCCTCCCGACGAAGGAAGATTCCCTTGCTCGTCCCGCCTCGAACGATAGCACAACCGAGTGAGCGCTGATCGCTCATAGAACAGGAGCCCCTGCCTGAAATTTCTCTACGGGCGAGGTCAGTAGACTCGGTTCAACGGTCCAATCGATTCCGGGCGGATGGAGTAGTCCGCAGGGGGTTACGGTGATCTCGGAACAGGCTAGCTGTTTCATCTACAGAAGTGATCTCCTGTGCGCGCTTATCTATTTTACCCCCGAAAAGGGGGCTATCGCCACACCAAGCCGACCAACTGGAGCAGTTTGATTTAACCTAGTAGTTCTGACATACTCTGGCGAGCAAAAGGGTTTAATAAACACTCGTCATATCGACAGGCGAGATGCACGTTATCGACGGTCACGATCTCGTCGTGGTGGGGTGTGGTATGGCTGGCCTCGCCGCTGGGCTCCGGGCTGCAGAGCTCGACTTGAACCCGGTGTTGCTTGAGAAGACGCCTCGTGAGGAACGGGGCGGTCAGACGCGGTACGTCCAGTCGTTTCGCATTCCTTCCGCAGATTCCGGACTCCCAGAACGCGGCTACGAGTTCGACATTTCGGACTACAGCGCAGACGACTACTACGATGACATCATGCACCAGACCAGTGGGAAGGCCGACCCGGACATAGCGCGAACACTCGTAGATCTCGCCTCTCCTACCGCTGAGTGGCTCACAGACCACGGAGTCGACTGGGACATGGAACCACCTCACGTCGGCTACACGGTAGCACGGACGTTCATCGACGGCGAGGATTTGGTTCCCACGCTCATCGAGCGTATTGAGGAACTCGACGGTGAGATCGTCTACAATGCGGAGGCGCGCGACCTCAAGGAGAGCGACGATGCCGAACGACGAGTGACGGGCGTTGAGGCGCTCGTCGACGGGGAGCGGGTCATCTACGAGGCCGACGCCGTAGTGATTGCCAGCGGCGGGTACGAGTCCGACGAACGGAAACGGACGGTGTATTACGGCGATGGCTACGATGAGATGACCGTCCGCGGGAGCCCGTACAACACGGGCGGTCCCATCGACATGGCGCTTGATATCGGAGCGAGGGCGACGGGCCAGTGGAGCGGCGCTCACATGAGTCTCATCGACGGCAATTCGCCGCCCGCCCGAGGTGGTGCGAACCGAATCGACGGCTACCAGTACTGCGTTGTTCTCAACCACGACGGAGAGCGATTCGTCGACGAGGGACAGGACGCCCGTGCGCACACGTACGCAAAGTTCGGCCGCCTGTTCTTCGAAGAGGAGGACCACGAGGTGTTCCTGATCGCGGACAGCGAGATGGAAGAGTACCTCTGGCCGCAGGGACCGTCCGACCCGGTGTACGCCGACACGGTCGCCGAGGTGCTCGATGAACTCGGCTGCAAACACCCCGAAAAAGGTCAGGAGACCGTCGAAGCGTACAACGACGCTTGTCCGGATGACCCCGAGTTCGACCCCGAGACGCTTGACGGCAACAACGCCGAGGGAATCGAGCCGCCCAAATCTAACTGGGCCGTGCCGCTCGATAATCCGCCGTACGTCGGCTACCCACTTACCGGAGGGATCACATTCGCGTTCGGTGGCGTCGCTACGACGACCGACGCAGAAGTACTCGATACGCGTGAAGAGACCATCCCCGGTCTGTATGCCGCTGGGAACAGCGTCGGTGGGCTGTTCTACGACAATTACCCCGGCGGTACGGGACTGACCAACGCCGCTGTTTATGGGAAAATTGCAGCCGAGTCGGCAGCCGACGAACTGGAGCATCGAGCCGCGAGAGCGGAGGCTGACGACTGAACGAACCGCCGTCGGTCCCGCCGGGAGACACACTTTTATAAACACCTATGGACTGGTTCGAGGTATGGACTCAGTCCAAGAAATGAAAGGTGCAAGCATCGTTGTCGACACCTGTGCGGGAATCCAGCCGGGCGAGGACGTCCTCGTCGTCTCCGACTGGGAGGTCGCAGATGTCGCCGAACGCGTCGCCGCCGCCGCAAACGAGCGCGACGCGAACGTCACGATGACAATGATGGATCCCCGCGAGTACGACGGTAATGAACCCGAGCCGTCAGTCGCGGCGGCCATGCTCGAAGCGGACGTGATCATCACGCCCGTCCACCGCTCCATCACCCACTCCAGTGCGACAGCCGAAGCGAAAGAGGCCGGTGCACGAGTGATCAGCATGGTGAAGTTCACCGACGAACAGCTGGTCCACGGGGGCCTCTACGCTGACTACGAGGGAATGCGACCGCACTGCGAGGAGATGGCCAAAAAGTTCGGCGAGGCCGACGAAGCCAGGATTACATCCCCGCAAGGGACCGACGTGACAGTCGGCCTCGAGGGACGTGACGGCAACGCCCATCCAGGAATCGCCCACGAGTCCGGCGAATTCACGGCGCTCGTCCATATCGAGGCTAACATCTCCCCCGTAGAAGGAACCACGAACGGGACGGTCGTTTTCGATGGTGCCATCCCCAATCTCGATATCGGCGTCCTAGAGACACCTGTCACGATGGAGATTGAAGATGGCGCGGTCACCTCCGTCGACGGCGGCAAGGAGGCGGATCGCATCGCGAATGTCTGGGCGGAACACGACGACCCCGCTGTATACAACATTGCCCAGTTAGCTGTCGGCATGAATCCCGAGTGTCCCGAGTTCAACGGCTGGTTCTCCAACGATCACGGGCGCTACGGGAACGTCCACTTCGGTATCGGCACGAGCAGCAATCTCGGTGGTACCACCCGCGCACCGGTCCACTTCGACGCGATGATGGCCGAGCCGACGCTCGAGCTCGACGGCGAAGTTGTGCTCGAAGACGGCGAGTTCACGTTTTTCTGAGCGACAGATGAACTGGAATCACGGACGACAGTTAACGGCGGGAGAGACATGAGGCGGGCACTCGTCGATCAGGACTTACAGCCCGATGAGGCACTTAAAGAGAAGGTTGGCGATCGGATCGAGCTTGATATCGGCGTGGAGTCGACCGAAGAGGCAGTGATTGAGGCACTTGATGGTGTATCTGTACTGTTCACCACGTCGCGGCTACCGATATCTCAGCGGGTTCTAGAGACGGCCAACGACCTCGAGGTCGTCGGGAAGATTGGGACCGGCCTCGACAATGTCGATCTCGACGCCGCGGCTGAGTTAGGAATTGGCGTGGCGTACACACCGGGACTGAACGCGGCCGCGGTAGCTGAGTACACCGTGGGGCTCGCACTTGCGGTGTCACGTGACATCCTCCAGAACGACCGCCTTCTGGAGGCCGGCGGGTGGCGCGACGAGACTGAGCTGAGCACCTCGGTCCACGGTAAGACCGTTGGTGTGGTCGGATTTGGCGACATCGGCAGCCGCGTCGCTGCCTTCTTTTCTGGGCTCACGACGAACGTGCTCACGTATGACCCGTACGTCTTCGAAGAGGACACCGACATCACCGGGGCTGAGCTAACCGACTTAGGGGACCTTCTCGAGCGCAGCGACATCGTCACGGTCAACGCGGAGTTGACTGACGAGACGGAGGGGCTGATTGACGCTCCCGAACTGGATCGGATGCAAGAGTCAGCGATTTTGGTAAACACCGCCCGAGGATCAGTCGTTTCTGAGTCGGCGCTGATAGACGCGATAGAGACCGACGAAATCGCCGGCGCTGGCCTCGACGTGTTCGAGACCGAGCCCCTGCCCCAGGACTCTCCATTCCACAAGTTCGACAACGTGATTGCCACGCCCCACGTCGCCGCGACGACCACGGAGAGCCGAACCCTCAGCATCGACGCGCTGGTCGACAGCGTCTTCGGGATGCTTGACGGGGACGGCGCACCGGAGCGGTACACGGCAGTCGCTCTCGAGTCGTAGACCTGGAGTAGAGCTACGGGCTCACCGTGTTCGGGTCCTTCTTCAGGGGAGCCGTCCAACAGATTACTCAGCTACGAACCGATCGGGTAGCTGACATTCAACCGACCAACCTGATATCGGCAACCCGGGACAACGTACCGCCTTACTCTGGGGTTTCGCTCACCCGCGGCACGGCGAGAGTCGGGCGGTCAACGCTCGTGAGAACCTGTTGTGCAGTGCTCCCGAAGACAGCCTTCCCGACAGCGGAGCGCTTCCGAACCCCGATCACGATATAGCGCGCATCCCTGCGCTTTGCAAGCGAAATGATTTCGCCTGCGGCGTCCCCCACCGCACCGGTCGCTACGAACTCGTCAACGACTGGCTCCGCAATTTCCGAAGCGATTGAGGCAGCGATCTCTCGGACTTCGTTGGGGTCGACCGCGTCTGCGGTCTCTGACACGCTCGTCTGTTCGAGATTGACAAATTCGTCTCGACTCAACACGTGAAGCACCTCCAGCTCGTCGTCGAACTGGCGCGCAAGCGTCTCCGCTGCTTCAAGTACATTATGCGAGTTTTCCGCTTCTTTGACTGCGACCAAAACGGTCATACCTGTCTCATGATTGCTCTTACGTATAGTACTTACTCGCCCCACTACCTCAACGGTTATCACTTTCGAGACAGATGAGAGTTGTATGGACGCAAGCGAGTTGCTATCACAGCAACAGGAGTATCAGATGATTATCGATGGAGAGCAAACGGAAGCAGCTGGCGGCGAACGGTTCGACGTCTCCTATCCGTACCAGAAGACGATGTGGGCGTCAGTGCCCGAGGCGACAGCAACGGACGTCGACGACGCCGTGACAGCCGCTCGACAGCGATATGAGAGTGACTCCTGGCAGGCTCGATCGGCAACTGAGCGGGGGAAGTTACTGTTCTCTCTCGCCGACAAGATTGAAGAACACACCGAAGAGCTCGCCGCGCTGGAGACGCTATCGAACGGGAAGCTGATCCGCGAGATGCGGGGCCAAGTCGAGAGCCTCCCGGATTGGTACCGGTATTACGGGGGACTCGCAGACAAGGTGCAAGGCGACACGATGCCGATCGAACAAGACGGTTTCTTCGGGTACACGACGCCCGAGCCGTACGGCGTCGTCGGGGCGATCACGACGTGGAACTCACCTCTATCGCTGGCAACCTACAAGATTGCGCCGGCCATCGCGGCCGGCAACACGGTGGTGTTGAAACCGTCCGAGCTGGCGCCAGTCTCGGCGCTCAGGCTCGCAGAGCTGGCGGACGACGCGGGTTTCCCCTCGGGCGCGCTCAACGTGGTCACGGGCTTCGCCGAGGCCGGCGCGGCGCTCGCGGGTCACGACGATATTGACCGAGTGGCGCTAACCGGCGGTCCCGAGGCGGGACGCGCGGTCGCGACCGCTGCGGCCGACAACATCGTCCCGAGTACGCTGGAGCTCGGCGGAAAGAGTCCAAATATCGTGTTCCCAGATGCTGATCTAGAAAACGCGGTGACGGGCGCGATCAAGGGGATCTTCGCCGCCAGCGGACAGACCTGCATCGCCGGGTCACGGTTGTTCCTCCACGAGGAGATCGCCGAGCAGTTCTTGAATCGGCTGGTTGACCGCACCGAACAGATCGATCTCGGCGATCCGCTCGACGAGGAGACAGAGATGGGACCCATCGTCTCGGAGTCTCAACTGTCCAGCGTTCAGGAACACGTCGAAAGCGCCATCGACGACGGAGCAACACTTTTGACCGGAGGACCGGAGCGCGACGTCCCCGGCGGGCCGTTCTATCCGCCGACAATTCTGACCGATGTAACGAACGACATGGCAATCGCACGCGAGGAAGTGTTTGGCCCGGTGCTGGCGGTCCTCACGTTCGAAACTGAAGACGAGGTCATCGAGAAGGCGAACGATTCCGAGTTCGGGCTCGCGTCGGGCGTGTGGACGAAGGACATCCAACGCGGCCACCGGATGGCCGACGCGCTGGAGGCGGGCGTCGTGTGGCTCAACACGTACCGGAAGTCGTCATTTACGATGCCATTCGGCGGCTTCAAGCAAAGCGGAATCGGGGTTGAAAAGGGAATAGAGGCGATAGAGGAGTACGTGCAGACGAAAAGCGTCTGGGTCGAAACGGAAGACGAGGTCTCAGACCCGTTCCGTCTCGTCTGATCAACGTGGCTGACAGACCACGTCGACGAGGACCGGGTCGCCGCTCTTGACTACCTCCCAGGCTTCACGCAGTTTCGGCCCGAGTTCATCTGGGTCCTCGACGGGACCGAATCCTTTCACACCCATCGACTCGGCCATCGTCGCGTAGTCCGGCGTCGGTTCGTGGAGACCGGTGCCGACGAGTGCGCTCTCGAAGCTCGCATCACGGCCGCGGTGTTCGGCGAGTGTCATCCGGTGGTCTGTAGAGTTGTACAGCGAGCCATTGTTGTGCACGACGGTGAAGATCGGCAGCCCGTAGTGGCCGATCGTCCAAAGGCCACCGGGGTAAAACATCAGGTCGCCGTCAGGTTGGAGGTTTATCGGGATCCGGTCTGTCTCTTGATAGGCTAACGCGCCGCCGACCGCCTGACCGATCCCTTGGCCGATGCCGCCGCCTCCCGAATAACTGCCGATGTACTGGTCGTATTCGTCGATATCCCACAGCTTGTAGGCCCATCCGCGGAAGGTCCCGTTCGTAAGCACCCACTCCTCGTCCTCGATAACGTCCCAGATCTCTCCCGCCACGCGGGGCAGCGAGATGGGTGTCTCGTCCCACGCCGCTTCGGCCTCGTCTCGCCACGCTACGCGCTGGTCGTCGTGAACGCCTTCGATCGCAGCGCGACGGGAGCGTACCCGCTCGCGCGCCTCGGCGTCGCCCTCAATCCGAGACTGTACCGCGTCGCGAAGCTGAGGTACTGCGAGTGCCGTATCGGCAGTAATCGAGAGATCCGTTTCGCGGAGTGCGAACTGATCAGAGACCAGCCCGGATGGGCGCGTGTTGTGTGTTCCGACGTCGATTAGCCCGAAGTCACCGTTGACCGACTCCGTCTGCTCGTGCGTGACCGGTTCGGTGTCGGTGAGAGTGTAGTTCGAGCTCCACACGTCGAGCGCGAGCACGACGTCAGCGTCGCGATAACGTTCGGTTCCGGCCAGATCAAGTGGATGAGTGTTCGGGAAGTTGTAGCGATGCGGTGTGCCGACGCGGTGGGAGTGGAACACCGGGGCAGCGAGCGACTCCGCCAAGTCAACGAGCGCATCGACCGCCTCTCGAGAGTCCCCGACGGCGTCCGAGAGGAGAACGGGGAAATCAGCGTTAACGAGTCGGTCTGCCGCCCGCTCGACGGCTTCGGGATCAGGCGCGATACGAGAGGGGGTCTCGAACTTCTCGAAGTCTGGAAGAGGAATCGGCTCGTCGAGTTCTGCCTCCTGAATTTGATGGTCTAAGGCCACGTACGTCGGCCCCTTAGTCTTCGAGTTGGCGATGTTAATCGCGTTCAGAAGCGATTCGGCAACGCCGTCGACGTCGACCGGCTGGTCGTCCCATTTCGTATATCCGCGAACGAGATTCCCCTGAATCTGTGCCGTATGAATCCAGTCGAAGAAGGGTCGCCGTTTTGACTTCTGAACCGGGCCAGTCCCCGCCAAAGCGATGACCGGGACGCGGTCGCAGTAGGCATTGAAGATGCCCATCGTCCCGTGGAGGGTGCCGACGACGTTGTGGAGGATACACAGCGCCGGCTCGCCGGTAGCCTTGGCGTGTCCGTGCGCGATCGCCACGGAGAGCCCTTCGTGAGGAACCTCGATTATCGGCGGCTCCTCGTCGTTGTAGTTGACCAAGGACTCCTCGATACCCCGAAACGACGATCCTGGATTAAAAGAGACAAACTCGAAGCCGTATCCCTTTAAGAAGTCGGTGATGTAGTCGGAGCCGTACGCCTGGTTACTGGTGTCTACCGTCCGCCGCTCTCGCGGTGGGGGGCTGTCCGGAGTATCACTCATGCAAGCTCGCTTTGGCTCAACGGCGAGACTCTACTTAGTCGTACTGGCGACAGCCAATTATAGTGAACGCTGACGTTCTGACGGCGCACAGGGAAGACCGGCTGATGAGCTGTCGGCCTTTGCTATAACGTCGACCGGCTGACGCCGCCGTCGACGGATATCGCTGTCCCGTTGAGGTAGCTCGCACGGTCAGAACAGAGAAATGCGACGAGGTCGCCGAGTTCGTCTGGACTTCCAAGCCGCCCCAACGGACTGTCACCGGCACGGTCGGCAAGCACCTCGTCGTAGCTATCGTACTCGCCGCGTTCAATCGCTGCCTCACCGAGCGACCGAATCCGCTCTGTCTCGATACTCCGGGGGAGCACCATGTTCGATCTGACGTCAGGTGCGAGCTCGCGCGAGAGTGTCTTTTCCAGCCCAGCGACCGCCATCCGCACCGAAGCAGACAGTACGAGCGTGCTCGATGGTTCCTTGACACTCATGGAGGTGATATTGACGATGCTCCCGCCGCCGTTGGCTCGCAGATGCGGCTCCCCGGCACGGACCGCACGCACGACGCTCATCACCAGCATGTCGAAGGCGTCGTACCAATCTTCGTCTGTCGTCTCGAGGGTCGACTTACTCGCCGGACCGCCGGCGCTGGTAACGAGGTGGTCTAGTCGTCCGAACTCGTCGACACACCGCCGTACGACGGCCTCGATGTCCTCTCGAACAGCGATGTCACCCTGCTGACCGACCACGGACCCCGTTGCGTCCCGCTTAATGTCCTCGACCGCCTCATCGAGCCGGTCCCTGTCCCGACCGTTGACCACGACATCGACGCCCTCCGCGGCGAGGGCCCGCGCTGACGCCTTTCCGAGACCGCTACTCGACGCTGTCACGACTGCCGCGTTGCCCGCAATTTTCAGGTCCATACGATCCGTGCAACCGAGACGAAAATAAGTGCCCCGCCCTCCAGCGGGACGATCGATCATTCTGACGTGTCCGGACTGAGCTGTGACAGGCTACCGATATAGCGGTACTGCGCCTCGCCGACCAACAACGGGCGAGCGGTCCGCCTAACCGTAACTGCCTCAATTCGGGGGCCTGCTCCATCGTCAGTGTCCCCACTACGAGTGTACCGCGTCTCATCTGCAGCAACTTCCACACCGATCTCTATCTTCCCTTTAGGATGGCCGATAGTAACCGAACCGTCCGTCGGGGAACGGACGGCTTCGTTCGGGACCGTTCCCGGCAGGGACGCCGTCGCAGCGAGACACATTGCACCGGTCACGGCGTAGGCGTGGTGAGGCGTCCCAGAGGTGACGATTCGAGCCGTAATGTCGATCTCGTCTGCTGAGACGTGTGTTTCCACGGAGGAGTCGTACGACTGCGGTTCAGAGACGACAGCGATCTGCGGGACCGCAGGCGATTCGCTACGCGAGCGCGACGCGTCGTCCACCAGCCCGATCCGCTCGCAGACGACGCCGCGGATCCGTTCGAGCTCGTCAAGCAGTCCGGGCGTCTCCGATAGCTCCTTCGGCAGTTCGGTTCCATCGAGACCTAAATCGGCCGCCCGCAGGAAGACGCAGGGATTCCCCACGTCGGCGACGGAGCAGGTCACGCTGAGGTCACTACCGTCCCGATCGGCTCCCTCGAGGGTGACCTGTTCGGTCGTTGTCCCCGTCGGAAACAACGCGCTGGTAACACCGCCGGCTGGGTCGCGGAAGCGAGAGGGGATCTGGGGGCCCGTTCCGGGCACACCGTCGATCGCGTAGTCGCCGTAGACGTCGAGTCCGTGGGAAGTCACGGGAACGGTCTGGTCGATTACGGTGTCGGTGTTGGTGTTGACGAGGGTGAGATCGGCGGCGGGCGGTTCGACACGGACGATGCCTTGGTGGACGGCGAACGCACCGATGGCGCCCGTAAGATTACCGCAGTTACCGCCCCAGTCGACGACGGGATCCTCGACAGCGACCTGCCCGAACGTGTAGGCCACGTCGACGTTCTCACGGTCCGCCGGCCCGACGATCATGAGCTTGCTCGTGTGAGATTTCGCGCCACCAATACCGTCGACCTGGAGCGGATCCGGGGAACCGAACAGCTCCAATACGAGCTCGTCGCGGAGCGGCCCGGGCTCGGGGAGGATACCTTCTCGGACGAAGAACCCCTTGCTGGTGCCACCGCGAAACAGTACGCCCGGAACAGACCCTTGACCAATGGGCTGTGGCGTGTCCGACATATCCACGACGAGGCGCAAGCGACGAATATAGGTTTCGCTGCGAGCGACAGCAACGGCGTGAATGGCCCCTCGGAGCGCGACAGTTTGCTCCAATTGCCGGGAACTCTACTACCAAGTGTGGGTGTCTCATCGTGGCCGACGTGTCAACCAACGACCGCTCCGTCTGGGCAGGCGCCGACGGGCGGATACTTATCGCCCTCTCGGCGGGATGGCTCTCGGTTCGACTCGGACGAGAAGCCATCCCGCCGCTGATCCCGACACTCATCGACGATCTGCAGATATCGCCATCGACAGCGGGATTCGGCCTCACCGTTATGTGGCTCGTCTACGCACTCAGTCAGTATCCCGGCGGTCGTCTCTCGGACGCGCTCTCGCGGAAGACAGTGCTCACGGTGAGTCTCGCTACCCTCGTGGTCGGCTTCCTCGTGCTTAGCGTGGTCTCCACATACGCTGGACTCCTCATTGGCTTCGTCTTCGTGGGGCTCGGCGCCGGACTGTACTTCGTTCCGTCCCGGGCACTTCTGACAGACGTCTTCGGCGAGCGCCGTGGCCACGTTTTCGGTATTCAGTCAGCATCCGGCTCCATTGGCGCGGGTGCGGCGGCAGGCGTCACGCTCGCCGCCGTCTCGGTCGGCGTCTGGCAGCTCTCGTTTCTCCCGGTCATCGGCGTCCTCGCCGTCGTGCTGTTCGCGCTGGTGCGATGGGCCGACGGTGAGTGGGTGGTCGGTCGTGTCTCCCTTGAACTCGGCGGCACGAGCCGTCGGGTGTTTGCTGTCTCGCGTGCGAGATCGCTGCTTCTCGCGTATGTCTGCGTTTCTTTTGCTTGGCAAGGATTTCTCGGCTTCCTGCCGACATTCTTGCGAGTCGAAAAATCGTTTAGTCCCACTTTGGCGGGAGTGGCCTTTGCATCGGTCTTCGTCATCGCGATTATCGTCGGGCCGCTCGCGGGTCGACTTGGGGACGCAATCTCTCGCATATTTGTCGGGGTCGTTGCGACTGCCGTCGCCATTGTCGGCCTCGTCGTCTTGATCACGTCAGGAAACGTCGTCATGGCTGTCGTCGGCGTCGTCGTCGTCGCGACCGGGCTCCGCGCCTACCCTCCGGTCATGCAGGCGTACCTCATCGGTCTGTTTCCGGATGATAGCATGGCCGGGGACCTCGGGGCGATGAAGACCATCTGGACCGGGATTGGGAGCTTCGCACCCACGTACGTCGGTGTAGTTGCCACACGGTGGAACTACAGGCTCGCCTTCGGAGGCTTCGTGGGCTGTTTAGCAGTCGCCTGCCTCATCCTCGCGGTTATCCACCTTTCGACGGAGTCGTAGACGTCATCGCTCCCCAGATAGACCACACTCCACTGCCGATCCGTATCCGTCCGGACGGAGTCCCTCTCAACACCGTGGATTGGTCGTCCGTCGCTACCGAGCCGTCAGAGCTGAACTCGCAACGCTGTTTGAGTCACGCATAGATTTAAGCGCGGTCCCGGAGACAAGTAGGCCGTATGCCCGAGCAAATGCTCGACTTGGAGATGATCGACGCGTCCACCTCAGTCGTAGAGGAGTGTCTTGACATCAAACCCGACGAGGAGGTCCTCGTTATCACGGACGCTCGAAAGGTCGGCGTCGGCCGAAACATCGCGACGGCAGCTAACGCCGCCGGCGCGACGACAACGATGTCGGTGATGCCACTGCTGGAGAGCCATGGAAACGAGCCACCGGACGTCGTCGCCGACGCCATGGCCGCTGCAGATGTGGCGTTCACGTGCACCACGCACGCGATCACGCACACCCGATCGCGGCTACGCGCCGCCGAGGCAGGAACTCGATTCGGAATCCTACGCGGCGTCACAGAGGAAATGATGGTTGAGGGCGCGATGACGGTAGACTTCGAGGAACTCCGCCGCATCACCGAGGGGCTTCGAGACGTCCACGACGCCGCCTCCGAGGTTCGCGTCACAAGCAAACAGGGAACCGACATTAGTTTCAGCGTCGACGGATGTAGCGCGTTCTCGCTCGACGGATACTATCACGAAGCGGAGGGATTCGCCACGCTTCCCCCGGGCGAGTCCCCGACCCACCCGAAGGAGGACACGGCGAACGGGACCATCGTCGTCGACGTGTCGATGGACAGCCTCGGCCAGCTCGACGAGCCGGTCACCTTGGAGATCGAAGACGGCTTCGTTGCAGACGTCGACGGCGGCAGTCAGGCCGACGAGCTCCGTGAATTAATCGAACGCAGCGACGAGAACGCCGGGAACCTCGCCGAGTTCGCGATGGGGACGAACCCGAAGGCGAAGCTCATCGGCAACCTCGCTGAGGACAAAAAGCGGAGCGGGACGGTTCACTTCGCTATCGGCGACAACGAGTCGCTCGGCGGGACCAGAAAGAGCGACATTCATCTGGACGGCGTCGTTCGCACGCCGACGGTCGAGCTGGACGGCGAGACCGTCGTCGAAAACGGTCGTCTCCTCACCGAGAAGTTTCTGTAGCGTCGGCAGAGGTTCAATTCACGATTAACTTCGATTTTCTCGACGGTGTCGCCTCGCTAGTGGTCTCCCTCAGGTGACCAGTGGCCAATAGAGGGTCCAGCAGAGCACGACCGCGAGGACAGCGTACCCCGTCGTGACGAGCCCCGTTACGATCACGTCAATCAAAGACATCGGTCCTTTGTCGTAGGTGAGGAGCACCGTCGTCGTGTTGAACGGGAACACGGTCGAGCAGCCGACCACCATCAGCAGCGACAGCGAGAGGAACAGCGCATTTATCTCGAACGTCTCGGCAAATCGCAGCATTACGGGAAATAACACGAGAAGCGATGCCGACGCCGTCGAGAAGAACAGCCGGACGACGAACGCCAGTGCCAACAGGAGCGCAACAGTCTGCCAAAGAGGAAGTGCGCTGAACGGAAGCACACGCTCCGCGTTTCCGATCACCCACGAGAGGACTCCGGACGACTCCAGTACGCCGAGTAAGGAGAACATCGTCCCGAAGACGAAGATGATTCCCCAACTGATCGTCGTCATGTCATCGCCTGTAACGATCCGAATCCCTGGTAGCGCGAGAAAGAGGATTGCCGCGGTGGGGGGGAAAATAGTCGGAATACCAATAAATGACCCGACGATCCAGAGGAAGATAACCGCGGTCATTACGCCGATGACGATCCGTTGGTCCCGGTCGAATCCGGTTCCAGATGGACGCTCCTCCCGTGGTGTGGGAACTGATGCGGCGCCGACAGGGTGGATGAAAAGAATGGTCACAACCGCGAGGACAAAAATGAACACCGTCGGCGGGAGCATTAACACTGCCCAGTCCAGCCAAGAGATGTCAGTAACAGACGAGCGGATAAACTCTGAGGAAAGGATCGCCATGCCTCCGCCGGTCATCAGTCCCATCGACGCGACCGGGTTGACGTGACCGAGGATCAGGTGAGCGTCCAGGAGGAAGTTCTCGTCGTCCGAGACGTCCCAGAGTTCGTCGAGTTCCTCAAAGATGGGTAGGAACGCTACGGTCCGAGCCAGCGCCGACGGCATCATAAACGAGAGTGCGAGTAATCCCGCGGCGGCCAGTCGGATCGTCTCTCCTGGCGAGTCGGCCACGAGCAGCCGTCGCGCGATCATCTGGTCCAGCCCGACCTTGGAGATCGTGTTTCCGAGGAGCAGCAGAATGAGGAGAAAGAAAACGAGCCGCGACGAGAAGCCGCTGGCAGCCGTGGCGAACGAGTCTACGAGACCAAGCACATACAGGAGCACGACGGTCGTGAGACTCGATATCACAAAGGGAACGGGCTTCGTCAGCCACATTACGAGCGCGAAAAAGAACAAACCGAGTACGCGCTGACCGGTCGCAGACAGTCCGTTAACCGGGATCCCTGCGACGCTTCCGTACAGACAAACTACGCTCAGCGCTACGCCGATCGCCGGTACAATATCAACATCTCGCAGACTTCGCATGCAGTGAGTGAAATTTACAGATGCGGTAGAATCTGATAAAGGTGGTGGAGCAGGCCATTCATCGAGTGGTTATCGTTAGGATGAGATTCAGTCCCGACTGTGGGGAGTTTTGAGGTTTGTTAATCCGGGTTTCGACGGCACCTACCGTGGGTGTGTCGTCCCTCCACCATCTGTTCCGCATATACTACCATTTAAATTATGGAAACTATTATATATGATTGCATTTTCTAATCAAATGGGTCGATCATGACAAATGACCGCATGTCTCGCAGGTCACTCCTGCGATATACTGGTGGGGCATCGACAATCGCAATAGCCGGCATCGCCGGATGTTCGGGCAACGGCGGTGACGGCGGCGACGGCGGCGACGGCGGCGACGGTAGCGACGGCGGCGACGGTAGCGACGGCGGCGACGGCGGCGACGGCGGGGACGAATACCCGAACCAGCGGATCGAGTACATCGTTCCCTTCAGCGAAGGCGGCGGGACCGACACGTACGCCCGACAGATCATGCCGCAGGTATCGGAGATCCTCGGTGTCTCGATCCAGATCAACAACGTGCCGGGATCGGCGTCGCTCCGCGGCGCGGGTCAGATGGTCCGCGCCGAACCCGACGGGTACACCTTCGGTGGATTCAATCCGCCGTCCACGCCGGTGTCTTACCTGCTGAACCCGCCGGACGACTGGGAACTCACGTCGCTTCGCGGAGTGTGCGGGTACGCCCGGACGCCGTACGTCATGTATTCGAACCCCGACCAGGGCTTCAGCGAACTCGCGGACGCTATCGAGGCGTTCGACAACGGCGATATCACCAACATGGGCGGTCAACAGCGAGGCGGGATCGTCAACGTGATCGCCGAGATCATGAAGAACAACGACGAGTACGGCCTGAGTTGGGAGAACTACGTCGGCTACGACGGCGGTGGCCCGCTGGTTCAAGCCGTCGCGTCCGGCGAGGTGCCCGTCGGTGTCACCACCGACGCGTCCGGTCTCAGCGCGGCCGAGGACGACCGCGTCGACGTGATCGCGGTCTTGTCAAGTCAGGGGAGCAACGTGTTCCCCGACGTGGCGTCGGTGACCGATCAGGGGTACCCCAACATCGACTACGTCGGTCAGCTCACTCGCTGTATGTGGATGCCGGGCGACACGCCGGACGAGCGGGTTCAGACGATGTCAAGTGCCGTCGAAGAGGCGCTCCAGACGGAGCCGGTCCAGTCGTGGTCCGAGGAGACCGGCAACATCATCGAGTACAACCCGCCGGAGTTCGCCGACGAAGTGCTCCAGCAGTCCTTCGAACAGATTCCCGAGAACGTGGACCTCGAGGCCCTACGGGAAGCGACGAATTGAACGCCCTCCACTCGTTTCCCAATTATTTCCCGTGGTCGCGCGACGTACCGACTGCGATTGGCAAGTGAACCCCGACTAAGCGGTCCCGTCGGCCGGGGCTATCTAACCAGACGAAAATTACATAACAACCCAAAACAATGCCACAATTTGACATGGTACGGCAACAACTCGGTGATTTGGACAGTGAACAGATTCTCCTCGGATTCTTGATAGTCGTTTCCGGCTATATGGTGATTCAGACTTTCCAGTGGAACCGAACGACGGCGGTGTTCCCGCGGTACATCGGGTCGGCGACGCTGATCGGCTCGGTGCTGCTTTTGATTCGCGAGTACCTCCCGGAGCCGTTTTACACCGTCGTGGCCGGTTCGACGTCGATCACCGGCGGGAGTCGAGAGACGGAGGAGGTGCAAGCGAAGAAGGGCGAGGAGCGATCTCCGGCGGAGAGGGAGGCGGACATCCCCGATCGGCCGCTCTCGCCCGCCGTGTTCACCGCTGTCCTCATCACGTTGTACATCGGTCTGAGCTACCTGTTCTCGATGTTTCTGATGACGCCGCTGTTCGTGGTCGCGTACACCGCCTGGTTCGGTCAGCCGTGGTACATGATCGCGCTCTTGACCGGAATAGGGACGCTTCTCGGGTACGCGTTCTCCACCGTGCTGATCGTTCCGGTCGACCGCGGGGTATACGTCGGCGATCTCCTGCAGATCGGAATCTTGGGGGTAGTGTAGATGGCGACAGTCGGCGCCCTCTCCGAAGCGATCGGCATCGCGTTCGGGTGGCCCACCATCGGCCTGATGTTGGCCGGGCTACTCCTCGGTATCTTCTTCGGGTCGCTTCCGGGGATCGGTTCCTCGCTCGGGATGGCGATCATCCTCCCGCTGACGCTTCCCCTCGACGGGATCAGTGCGATCATCCTCCTCGTGAGCATCTACAGCGGTGCGATGTACGGGGGAAGTATCGCGGCGATCCTCATCAACGTCCCCGGCACCGCGGCGGCGGCGGCGACGACGTTCGACGGCTATCCGATGTCCAAACAGGGGAAAGCGAAAAACGCCCTCGCGATGTCGGCGGTTGCGTCATCGGTCGGTGGGTTATTCACTATCATCGCGCTGTTCCTGATCTCTCCCGTGCTCGTCGAGATCGTCCTGCTCTTCGGGTCGCCCGAGTACTTCCTCATCGCGCTGCTCGGCCTCTCGATGATCACGATCGTCTCACAGGGGTCGATGGTGAAGGGGCTCGTGGCGGGCTTTTTCGGTCTCTTACTGACCACTATCGGTATCGCGCCCGTCGAGCCCACGCTCCGATACACGTTCGGTTGGTTCGCGATCCGCGACGGGCTGTCGTACGTCGCGGCGCTGATCGGCCTGTTCGCCGTGACGGAGATGCTGATACTCGCCCGTGACCAGACGGAGATCGCGGACGCCGACATCTCCATCAGCGGCAGTCTCCGAGAGGGAGTCAGAGAGACCATCCGACACCCGGTGACGGTAATAAAATCGGCGTTCATCGGGATGGGTATCGGTGCGATTCCGGGCTCAGGGGCGTCGGTGTCGAACTTCCTCGCGTACGGTGAGGCGATGCGGGCCTCGGAGAACGCGGAGGAGTTCGGCAACGGGAACCCCGAAGGTGTTATGTCCTCGGAAGCGTCGAATAACGGGACCGTCGGCGGATCGCTCATTCCGACGCTTTCGTTCGGGATCCCGGGGAGCGGTTCGACCGCGGTCCTGCTCGGTGGGCTCATCATGCACGGGCTCATTCCCGGCCCGGACCTGTTCACGAGCCAGCTGCCGAAGACGTACAGCATGTTCATCGCGCTGTTCGTCGGGAACATCGTCATCCTCGTGTTGGGCCTCACCGTTATCACGAAGCTCAGCTACGTGACGCAGATCGACACCAACTACATCATCCCGATCATCCTCGTGCTCGCGACGCTCGGTGCCCTAGCGCTTCGGAACAACTGGGTCGACGTCTTCACGATCCTGGCACTGGGATTCATTGGCTACTACATGCGCAAGCACAACTTCTCAATGGTTGCATTCGTCTTAGGAATCGTCCTCGGACCGATTGCCGAGCAGAATCTCCTCCGGTCGCTCCAGCTCTCGGGCGGTTCGCTCGGGATCTTTGTTAGCAAACCGCTTTCGCTGATGTTGGTTATCGCGATCGTCGTCGTCTTACTCGGCCCGTTCATTGGACCCAAACTCAAGCAACTGGTCGCCAGACGCACCTGACTGGCGACACACCCGTTCTGCGTGCTCCCTCGTTTCTCGCTCGTCAGTTTTAGCCCTACAAACGGACCACACCCCGTCTGAGCGCAGACGGCACAAGCTAAGAGAAATTCACCTACGACCTCCACCGGCAGATCGAGGGCGGCGAGAAGCTCGCGACCAGCGAGTTTGCCGACGCCGTCGTCGAGAGCATCAACGAACTCGGCTAGGCTAACCGTCCGGATTCGCAGTCGATGGATCGGAGCGTTATTCCAACCATCGGGGATTATTTTCCACTCAGACGAACAGGAGATGAAAATCTGCATTCTGTATCTGGAGCACCTCATTGACCTACTTTTTAAGTTCGTCTCGTTACTCCATGTGGCATGGTACGCAGATACGACCCGTCCGAAATCCCGTCAGTGCACAATCTTGCTGATGCCCCTACCGCGAAGGAGGGACCTGGGTTCGAGCAGGTCGTCTTCCGGGGTGTCGACCAAATGGTCGGCATGACTACGATCGGGCCCGAGAGAGAAGACAAGCCACAGCACAGTCATCCGTGGGAGCAGATGACCGTCGTTATCGAAGGGGAAGTCGACTTCCTCGTTGATGGAGAGCGGGTCTCACTTGGCGTCCACGACGCGGTAGAGATACCACCGGACGTCCCACACGCGTCTCGCGCCGTCTCCGAGGACCCAGCGCGCCTACTCGCATTCTGGCCCCTTCGGGAGGACCGACTTGACGCGACCGACTACCAAACAGAGTTCGATGTCTAGTCGAATAACGCTTGAACGATCGGGGGGATTCGAGGTGAGTCAAACATGGATCTGACCGGAAGAACCGCTCTCGTCACCGGGTCAAGTCGGAATATCGGTCGATCGACGGCAGTCCGACTCGCGGAGGCCGGAGCCGATGTGGGGGTCACTGCCCGGACCGACAAGGAGGGATGTGAGGAAACTGCACGTCGCGTTCAAGAAGCCGGTAGCGAAGCCGCAGTCGCGCTCGGTGACATCGGTGATCCGGACGACGTCAAGTCGGTAGTTGACGATATCCGCGATCAACTCGGCCCGATCGACGTTCTCGTGAACAACGCGACCTACCGTCCGTCGAAACCGTTTCTTGAGGTAGAGACAGAGGACATTGATCGCGTGCTCGACATTAATTTCAGGGGCGTGTTCCAGACGACGCAGGCGGTCGTTCCAGACATGAAGGCTCAGGGAGGGGGCTCAGTCGTGAACCTGATCGGGGCGATGGTGTACCTCGGCAAGCACGGGCATGCCCACTCGTACGGTTCAAAGCTAGGAATCGAAGGACAAATACGCCAGTTGGCAACCGAATTGGGTTCAGATGAGATCCGCGTGAACGGGGTCTCGCCGGGTCTCATTGACGTTAACCGGACCCGGACTGATGAGTGGGAGCGGATCGAGCGGGAAATAATCCGTTCGACCCCACTCGGACGACTCGGAGAGGTTGAGGAGGTGGCCAACGCGTGTTGCTTCCTCGCGTCGGACGCCGCGTCGTTCGTGACTGGACAAGTATTACACGTCAACGGCGGGACTTATCCGACACCGACGCTGGTTCCAGAAGAGTAATGGATTGAAAATAGATCCCATTATCACAGTCACTATGGGAGCTACGGTGAGCGGCGAATGCTCACCGCTAAACTACAGGAGACGCGAACTCCACCCGCCGTCAACGGGTAACACCGACCCAGTGATGTAGGATGCGGCCTGTGAGGAGACGAAGGCGACTGCCTTGCCGAACTCCTCAATTGTGCCCATCTCCGGAAGTGGGACCTTCTCAACGCGAAGTTCGCGCACCGCCGCCTCTGTTACCCCCTCGCGCTCGGCCCGTGCAGCGATTTTCGACTCGATCCGGTCAGAGAGTACACCACGAGGGGCGACGCAGTTCGATCGGACTCCATTTTCCCCCTCCTCATTGGCGAGAATCTTCGAGAGTCCGTAGATACCCGGTCGAAACACGTTTCCAAGAGTACCGTGCGGCGTCGGTTCCGCCGCAGAGGCGGCGACAAGGTGTGTGACCGCGCCGCCACCATCCCGAAGCCGGGGGAGAGCGGCCTTGCACTGAACCACCGTGCTCCGGAGGACGTCGTTGTATCCTCGATCGAACTTCTCCAAGGAAGTCTCCTCGAAAGAGGTGTTATCCGGACCGCCGTGATTGGTTACCAGCACGTCAAGCCCGCCAAACTCCGTTGTTGCCGCTGCGATTCCGGACTCGATCTCATTGCGGTCAGCGAGGTCCATCTCGACAGTGAGCACCGCATGCTCGTCACAGCCGGTCTCGTCGAGTATCGCCTCGCGAGCACGAGCAAGGTTATCTGCGCTGCGGGAGGCAACCGTTACGTTCGCTCCCTCCGCAGCGAACTGCGTGGCCGCCCCCAGTCCGAGCCCTTTGCTTCCCGCGGCTACGAACACCGATGCTCCGTCAAGCCCTAAATCCATGCGATCACATCTCATGAATGGAATGTAACACTTCCGTTCACGGGAGGGCTCATCACAGACTCGTACATCAGGCCGTACGCCGGATACGGTCGGCAGTGCGACGGAGGTTGCTAGCCAACCGTGTAGTCATAACTGAAATCGCTATCAAACCGCCTCTTTCACTCGTTCTCGGATGTCATCGATGAACGAATCGAACTTGGGGTTCCCATTCTCACGGACCCACCGATACGTGACGACTCCGTCCGAATTGATAATGAAGACACTTCGCTGGGCGGATTCGATCGACCCGTACATATTCTCAGAGACGACATCGAACATCCGGATAAGCTCGTGGTCCCAGTCCGAGAGCATCGGAATATTGAACCCCTCCTGTGCTATCCAGACGTTTTGGGCAAACGGGAGGTCGACGCTGATGCCGTATATCGCGGCGTCGAGCGCCTCAAAAGAGCCTAATTCATTCCCGAATGTACACATCTCCTCGGTACAGCCGCTCGTGAACGCGCCTGGGACGAACGCGAGCACAATTGGTCCGTCTCCCATCACCTCTGAAAGTGTGAACTCGGAAACATCATCGTAGCCATTGCCACCGGCCAGCGGGACAGTAAAGTCGGGTGCACGATCACCTTCGGAAACCATGACCAACTGTACTGTTGGGAACGGTGTAATGCTGGTGAATACTTGCCGTCGACAACTCAATCAACTTGGGGAGGGCTATCGAACGTATGATTCTCGGGGACAACTAATCAACGTAGCTTTCCGTGCCCGGCGATGTTCAGATAAGAATTGAAAGGCGAGGCGGAACGTTTTCAAAGTAATCTATGTCCGAAAACGACGATATTAAATCAAAAGCGAGGCGATCGGTGTTTCGAATAATCCATGTCCGAATTCAGTTGCCTCGACGGCTCTACTGAATGGATCGGTTTTGGAGTTTATGCAGCGAGAGCGGACACCGACGAGATCGTCGAAAACGGTATTCAGCTCCATCTCGCCAAACTACCAATTTTAAATACTAATAAATATATTTATATTTTGGGCGTCGAGCGAAGCTGAACAACAATTCACGACCGGATTCGGAATGCCAATCTACAGCCATCTGACGGTGCGGGCCCGAATCGCGTCGTAATTGATGAGACTGTGATTCAGATCGACTCAGACAGACTCTGGCTGTATGCTGCGGTAAATGTTTATACAACGAATTCCACCAATTTACGTATCTTCTGTCCAAACCTAACAGTCTACGCCGAGGTTATCCGCGATCTCAGAAAAGACACCACTTTGACGATGCGCTGTTTCTCGTGATGCTAGCGGACATCTCACAGCTGCACTCTCACGAATCTCGCTCCAATTTCAGATCACTCACCGTGGAAATCGGAACGCTGTTGAATATATTATTAGAGAGATAAAACAGCAATCCTCTTTGCTAACATATATGTTCAGAAACGCGAAGCCGACCGCGGCAGAAGTATGGCTCCGAGCCTTCGCCGTCTGCTGGAACCGATTCTTAATTTGACATGATTCCGAATCAACCGTCAAAGCTCCATTCTGACTGCTCGGGATCGGTTTGAACTGGAAAGGCGCGACCACGGAAGGTGCGATAGCCGCCGGTGTAGTCGCGCTATTCGGGAACCTCGGTCTAGCGGTCGCCGTTCAGTTCTACGGCTTCTCGCTCCCGCACGGCTCCGCAGCAGAAGCGCTCACGCTCCTCGTTGCTATCGTCGTAATGATCGCTGTAAGCCTCGTCACGAGCGCCAAGGCCCGAGACGACATCGACGACGATATCGAACGCGTCATCGACTCATAGCGTACTCACCACCACAAAATTTTCACAGAGTAAACCATAGTTCCGTTAAAATATCCAATAGTTTGTAGAAATTGCCTGATAAGTACAGAGAATAGATTCAGTAGATAACAAGTACAGAGGGATCACATATCGATAGACTTCCAGTACAGTGCTAACTCGATTGTCAGGCCCCTAGATCAACAGACACGTGCGAAGTGGAAGAACTAACTTTACTCGCCAGCCTCAACACCAACAGATGGCGTACGAGTACACCGGCGACGTCCACGAAGACCTCGTCGAGTCCTATCGAGCAGGCGAATCGTCCCTCCCGAGTGACACCTCGCGGGTCTATCCTCCCCGCGATTCTCTGCGTGATGAACCACCTCTCCTCAAACAGCTCCTGTTTCCCCGATGCTGGAACGCGACGGAGCTGCTGGACGATCCCGACGAAACTCGTGCCCGCCTGACCGAGCTCGGCAGCTGCATACACACGGGTATCACGGCCTATTCGGATCGTGACGCAGACGATTTGACCGCGATCGTCGAACGGACGCTCGACCGGTTGCCGGCGATTCGACGGACCCTCGAAAAGGATGTCGAGGCCGCGTATAAGGGCGATCCCGCAGCAAAGAGCAACTGTGAGATCATCCGGTCGTATCCCGGATTCCACGCGATCATGACCCACAGGGTGGCGCACATCCTCTACGAGGAGGACAGCTTCGAGTACGCTCGCGAACTCGCCGAGTACTCGAAGGTCGAGACGGGCATCGACATCCATCCAGGTGCGGAGATCGGTGAGTATTTTTTCATCGACCACGGGACCGGGGTCGTCATCGGCGAGACAGCGACGGTCGGCGACTGGGTCCGGATCTACCAGAACGTCACTCTCGGCGCACTCCACTTCGAGGAGGAAGAGGGTGAGGACCACATGCTGGCGAAAGATTATAAGCGTCATCCCGACATCGGCGATCACGTCGTCATCGGTGCCGGAAGCAACGTACTCGGGACGATAGAAATCGGCGACCACGTGAGCATCGGTGCGAACGCCTGGGTGACCGACGACGTCCCGGACGACACGAGCGTGTTCATTTCGGATCACCCCAATCAGGAGCAGAAATCGAACAGGTAGTGGCTTCGGAGTTCACGGACAGTACGCGACACAACTCGGTTACGAAGCGCCGTCTCGTGTTCAAGACCGGGTCGAGGCTGCAAGGACGGCTCATACCCTTTGATTTGGCGGATTTCGGGCACCGCCGGTTGGCACGGATCTGCGAGAATGACGGCTACTTCGTCAGCCGACTGAAACAGAACGCAAACCCGGTGATAACAGAGGAACTCCGCGAATACCGTGGCGACGCCATTCGCTTGGAGGGAAAGCAGATCCACAACGTTGTAGACGATCTCTACCGCACGTGTATCGACGTAGAAGTGGACGTAGAGTTCAAACTGGAACCGTACAACGGCACCCGCTCGTTAGATACGAGGCGATTCCGCGTCGTCGGCGTCCGCAACGAGGACGCCGACGAGTATCACCCGTACATCACGAACCTCCCACGAGAAGAGCTTCTCCCGTCGGATCTAGCAACCCTGTATCGGTGCCGGTGGGAGGTAGAGCTGCTGTTTCGTGAACTCAAGACGCAATACGAACTAGATGAGTTCGACACGGCTGACCCAGCGGTTGTTGAAATTCCAGTGTACGAAGCGTTGCTCTCACTGCTCATAAGCCGTGATTTGCTAGGGTTAGTCACCGAGGTAGCAGATGATGAGGTCGTCTTCCCACCAGAACGCTGGGCGGTGACCGTCCGGTCGCACGCCCAGATCATTCTCTCGAACTCGGTGCGTTCTTGGGATACACCCCACAGCCACTGCTTAACCGGTTGATCGAAGACGCTCAAAAGATCCATCAGCAACGGCCGATCCTTCGGGAAACGCTCGCTACCGCAACGCAACCGAGGTGTGTGTCTTAACTAAAGACGAATGCGTGTTCCCTATACACCTCGTCGATCAGTTGACTGCCGCCGCTGATGAACTCGGTGTGACGATGCGAATCGTTTCAGAAGATATCAGCGAGAATCGCTACGACTGCTGGCAGAGGCCGGAACGTAAATCAGTGGAATGCAAGTACAGAAGGCCGGTCAACACGGAAGAACAGTTCCAGAGATTAATGAGTGATCACGGTACCTAATACTCTCTCCACGTGTCCGTTGTTAGGGGAAATACACGCATCATCGGGTGCTGGCTGACTTCAGCTTTCGTGGTCCGCGAGGACATCACGGATCGATTCGGTGATGATGTTCATACCGACGGTTGCCTGACGCTGCGTCAGCACGAGCGGTGGGAGCAGGCGAAGCACGCTTTTGTGACGCCCGGCGTACCAGACAAGAACGCCTCTGTGGTAACACTCGCGTTGGATCGACTCGACGAGTGATTTCGAGGGTTCGCCGTCCACTTCGAACTCGACGCCGGTGAACTGTCCTTTGCCACGGACGTCGACGACCTCATCGACGTCCTCGGCGAGTTCGCGGAACCGCGATCGGATGTATTCCCCGACGTCCGTCGCGTGATCGAGGAGGTCGTGCGACTCGATGTATTCGATCGCGCGCGTCCCGCCGACAAATGCGGGGACGTTACCGCGGAACGTACCCACATGACCGCCCGCCCCCCACGTGTCGTACTGTTCGTGGTACATCATCGCACCGATGGGGAGCCCAGAGCCGCCGATCCCCTTCGCCATCGTCATCGCGTCCGGCGTCACACCCCAGTGCTCGGCCGCGAACCACTCGCCGGTGCGACCGAACCCAGTCTGAATCTCATCGAAAATAAGTAACGCGTCGTTGTCGTCCGCGATATCGCGAAGTCCATTTAGGAATCCCTCGTGCGGAACGACGACGCCACCTTCGCCTTGGATCGGCTCAACCCAGATCCCTGCGGGCGATTCGTGTCCGCCGTACGGGCTCTCGAATTTTCGTTGTACAGCGTCGAGCGCACGGGCACAGGGGCCGGCTTGACAGCAGTCAGCTGCGGGACAGAACGGCTCCACATCGCCGGTCGGCCCCGACTCGGTCGGATTCGGGAAGGGGACGTGGACGGCGTCAGCTAACAGTGGACCGTACCCCGTTTTATATGCCTTTCCTGCGGTAAGGCTGAGTGCGCCGGCCGTCGTACCGTGATACGACCCCTCGAAGGCGAGCAAGCCGTGGCGGCCAGTATTATGTTTGGCGAGCTTGATTGATCCCTCAATCGCGTCGCTGCCGCTTGGTCCACCGAAAATAATCTTGCTGTTTCCGCCGAGACCGTTGGGTGCGATATCGTTGAGCCGTTCAATAAATTCAATCCGGGCCGTGGTCGGGAAGTCCACGGTATGGGTGAGCTTCTCGAGTTGGTCTTGGACCCCTTCGAGGACGTATGGGTTAGAGTGCCCGACGTTCAGCACGCCGATTCCAGCAAAGAAGTCCAAGAACGTGTTTCCGTCGACGTCCCTGATGGTCGCTCCTTTGGCCTCTTCAAGCGCGACCGGTATGCGACGCGGGTATGCGACTGCGTTGCTGTCGATCTCCCGCTGTCGCTTCAGTAACCGTTTCGATTCTGGCCCGGGAACCGTCCCCACGTCTGGCTCCATGGAAAAGTGTATTTCGTCGATTGGTGGGCTTGTTACCATATTTTGCGAATTTTCCGAGAGCATTTATATTTGATGTTTATCCGATTTTTATGACAAAAAACGGATTATATCCATACTTTTGCCAGCTAGCTTGAATACCATTCAATAATTCAGATAACCGATACTGGCACGTAGTCCATTGGGTACACTCATATTCAACGTGAACGTTGGCAATACTACACCAAACGCAGTCCGTCAGATCGGATTAGCCGATTGCTCTTGGGTGAGCGCTTCGACGAGTGTGTCCTGTTCGAAGTCGTTTATCGGGTGTCGTTCGTTCTTCACCGTCGAAATGACGAACTTCGAGCTGGTTCGCTGGATCTGGTCGATAGCCTCGTAAGAGTCAACGACTGACTCAACCATCGCACGGTCCGTAACGTGCCCGATGACGATGAAGTCCGTATCGCCCATAGTAAAGTACACCTGATTAATACCCTCAACGTTCGCGAGTTTCTCGCCGACAATATCGTGGTACCCCTCGTCGAACTCCGCGTAGACCTCGCTGATAATCGTGAGCGAGAGTCCCAACTTGGAGAGATCAATGTCAAACAAGTCGTTTTTGATGACTCCCCGTTCCCGTAGTTGGTTAAGTCGATAGTGGACTGTTGATTTGGGAATGCTTGTGTATTTGTGTATCTCTCCGGGGCTAGTGGTTCCTTCTGACAACGCCGTTTTGAGAATCTGAATATCCTTTCGGTCCATGGTGAGTAATCCCGTGTTCCCCACTACGTCCACGAGTTTAAATTGTATCGAGTGTCGTCAGTATTAAATCTTGTTTATATGTTGGACTGTATCTAGGTTTTGGGGGAGATTTGAATCTCGTTTATACGAAACGACGGGATAGAGAGCTGATACCAATGAACACTCTGAGTTGGAGCGCGCCAGCTTCGTTCGATAAATACATAAAATATTGACTGGTATCCGATCTAGGCAGTTTCTAGTGGATAGTAAGCAATATTTATTAGCTTACCGAGACATCGAACGAACATGTTGTGTAGCCGGGGGCCAATGCTCACCATCGACGTAGACAGTCATGAAACCAGTAAGACTTCGATTGGATCGATTCAAGAGCGGTACGTCGGGGGACGAGGAGTCGGGACCCGCGTGGCACACGAACGGATCCCGTTTGATGTTGACCCACTCGGTCCCGAGAACCGACTCGTGTTCACCACGGGACCGATGCAGACGTCGAACATGAGTTTCACCGGCCGGATGAACTGCACCGGGGTTTCGCCACTGACCGACGGGTTGTTGTCGAGCAACGCGGGTGGCTTCATGTCCCGGAACTTCGCTGATACGGGGTACGGCGCCGTCGAACTCACCGGGGCGAGCGAGGAGTTGGTCGCTGTTCACGTCCGCGACGATGGCGTCGAGTTCGAGGAAGTCGATCACCTCACCGGCGCGACCGTCCCAGAGACGGTCGAGTATTTTGAATCCCAGCGGGGCATCACGAGCGATCAGACGGCTGTAATAGGTCCTGCGGGCGAGAATAAGGTGCGATTCGCCTCGATCATGACTTCAGAAGAGCGCGCCTTCGGGCGCGGTGGACTCGGTGCTGTCATGGGCGCGAAGGGAATCAAGGCCGTGACCTTCGGCGGGGACAGTGCTCCAGAGATTAACATCCCCGCAACTCAAGCGGAGATTCACCGAGAGGCCGCGACTGCGGACGACATCATGAAAGAGCAGGGGACGGTGGCAGCCATGGATTTGGCAAACGAGGTAAACGGTCTGCCATCTTACTACTTTTCCGAACAGCAGTTCGAGGGCGTCGAGGGCATCAACGGTGCGGCAGTCGCCGACAAGAAGTACAAGAAAGGGACCTGTTCGGCCTGTGCCTTCGCCTGCAAGTTGCCGACAAAAGATGAGGCGGCCGGTGTCGAGACCGAAGGGCCAGAGTTCGAAGTCGCGATGGCTTTCGGGTCCAACTCCGGCGTCGATGACATCGTTGAAGTCATGAAGTCTAACGAGCAATGTGACCGCTACGGCATGGACGCCATCTCAGCAGGTAACTCGGTAGCGGCCTATCTCGCTGCCGAGGACGAGTTCGGAAACACCGAGCTGATCCACGACACAGTCAAAAAAATCGCTCACCGCGAAGGAATTGGCGACACACTCGCAGAGGGGATTGACCGCTTCCATGAGGAGATTGGCGTCGAAAACTGGTCAGTCAAGGGAATGGACTTTGCCGCCCACGAGGGACGGGTCCTCAACGGACAGGGGCTATCATACGCGACCGCGAACCGCGGCGCCGATCATATGTATTCGACGTTCTACTCGGTCGAGTACCCCTTCGTTGAACCGGATGAGGCGCTCGAACCCGAAGGAACCATCGGGAAATCCGAGACTCTCGTTGACCGCGAGGACCTCATGGCGTTCAACGATAGCGGCGTCATCTGCAAGTTTTCCCGGAGCTACATGAGTCCCGAGCGCTACGAAGCGCTGTTCGGCGTCGACTATGAGGATCTGCTGGAAGTCGGTTCCAGGACAGTTACATTAGAACGACACTTCAACAATCAGCGTGGCTTCGACCGCGACGACGACAAGCTGCCGTACGACCTCCCGGACTTCGAGGCCGCACTCGACGAGTATTACGAAGTGCGTGGCTGGAAAGACGGCCTCGTCCCAGAAGACGCGCTCCCAGAGGAGTACGGGCAGCGTTCCATTGGTGTCTGACCGGTATACGAAAGAACAGTAGCGACACAGACCGTTCGGCTTCGGTCCGTCACTATTGAACCTCGTTCATATAACGAAATAGTATATGATAAAAATACAAATACTGTGCTTGGCAGTAGATATTACACGTTCAGTGGGTTATTATGACTGATGAACATGACATGAGCGGAAACACATGACGAAGAACAGAGACGGCACCCAATTCGAAGAGCAGATGTCCGTGGATAGGGACGCCGAGATTGAACTCGCGTACACGGGACGTGATACGTTCCTGAAAGGCGACAGCCGAGACGTGACGGATCTGGAGGGGTTTGATGTCGGGGTCTTGGGAGTGCCCTACGACGGCGCACTGAGCAATCGACCGGGCGCGCGCTACGGGCCGAGAGCGATACGCAGAGCCAGCGCTTGGTGGGCGTACCTCTCCGAGTACAAGGGCGGCCTCACGAACGTGAATACCCGGGCGCAGGTCGACTTCTCCGATCTCCGCGTGGCGGACTGTGGCGATGTCCCGGTCTTACCGATGGACCGAGAGCGCACCGCGGAGCGTATCGAATCCCGTGTTTCATCGATCGCCGAGCAGGCGTTTCCGGTGATACTCGGCGGCGATCACTACTGTACTTACCCGTCGTTCCTCGGTGTCGCGCGTACGATCGACGCGGACTCGGTCGGACTCGTTCAGATCGACGCCCACAGCGACACCGTCACTGAGAGCCCGGTGTTCGGGGAGCACTATCACGGGTCAAGCACACGCCTGATCGCCGAGTCGGAGTGGTGCGAGTACGACGCGATCAGTCAGGTCGGCATTCGGGGATACGAGGGCCCCGACTTCTTCGAGTTCGTCGACGACGTCGGCCTCTCTGTTTTTACCCAACGCGAGGTCCGCGAGCGCGGCGTCGCCGATGTCGTCACTGACGCCATCGAGGCGGCCGCGGCGGAAACAGACGCCGTCTACCTCACCTTCGATATCGACTCAGTCGACCCGAGCGTCGCGCCGGGGACCGGAACGCCGGAACCCGACGGGCTTTCGGCGCATCAGGCGCTAAAGATAATGGAAATCGCGGGCACGCACCCGGATATTGCGGCCGTTGATCTCATGGAGGTCTCGCCGGAGTATGACCCGACAATGTCGACTCAAATCCTCGCGGCCAGCGCACTCGTGACCCTCCTCGAACGGCAGTTCGCGGAGAAGTAGGTGAGAGGATACGAGACCGGATCAGTCGAGGATAATTCTACACGCCTCTGTCGGGAAGCTGACGGTTACCTCATCGTCCTCTGCGAAGTTTGTTGTTTCCTCGTTGATCTGGCGCTCGACCTCGAAGTGTTTGCCGTTGACGTCGATCCGATACAGCTTCAGCGATCCTTTGTAAATCGTGTCGAGGATGGTCCCAGTCCATTCGTTGGCGTATCCGCTCGAGTCATCGTACGGTTTGAGGACAACTTCCTCCGGTCGAACCGACACGGCGGCGGACCGCCCACTGTCGTCGGCACTATGCGGGATTGAGACTGTGAACCGACCGTCATCGGTCTGAAGTGACATTCCGTCGTTGGAGATAGTTCCCTCGAAGAGGTTCGTTTCCCCGATGAAGGTGGCGACAAACTGTGTCTCCGGCGACGTGTACAGTTCGTCAACCGGCCCGATCTGCTCAATCTGTCCGTCGTTCATCACGGCGATACGGTCGGACATCGTTAGCGCCTCTTCCTGGTCGTGGGTGACGTAGATGAACGTGATCCCGAGTTCCTCTTGGATATCTTTGAGCTCGACCTGCATGTGCTGTCTAAGCTTCCGGTCGAGGCTCGCGAGCGGTTCGTCGAGGAGGAGCACGTCGGGTTCACGGACGACGGCTCGGGCCATCGCGACGCGCTGTTTCTGTCCGCCCGACAGCTCTGTTGCTTGGCGGTCTTCGTACCCCGAGAGTTCGACCATCTCCAGAGCGTCTGCGATCCTGGTCTCACGTTCGTCCTCGGGGACACCGTCCATCTCTAGTCCGAACGAGATGTTCTCACCGACAGTCATGTGCGGAAACAGGGCCCACTCCTGGAACACCATCGACGTGTCGCGGCTGTTCGCGGACTGCGCGGTTACGCGCTTCCCACTGATGGCCACGTCTCCATCAGTCGGTGTCTCGAGCCCGCTGATCATCCGCAACGTCGTGGACTTTCCACACCCTGACGGCCCGAGTAGCGTCAGGAACTCGCCCGATTCAATCTTGAGGTTCACGCCGTCGACGGCGACGAGGTCCCCGAACTCCTTCCGGAGGTTCTGCAAGTGGACCGATCCTCGCTTGAAGTCGCCCTCCGATCCGGTTCTATCGGATTCCGTCCGTTTAGTCCCCGAATCCTGCGTGTTGTTGCTCTCGCTCACCGTCATTTGTAGATATCCATTTCTCTCATACGGTTACACGTCTACATATCACTTTGCGATTTCGCCCGTTCCCACATGTTCGTCCAGTCCTCGGTCATATCGGAGAACTCGTAGGGCGTGGTCTGTGCGGCGATCTCTTCGGCGGCGTCGAATCCGTCCTCGGAGAACATCAGCGCAGACTGCTCCTCGGCGCTGAACATGTCGAAGGACTCGGTGTTGACCGGGGGACTCTTGGCGGCCGGCTCCCAAGAGATGCTCTTCTGTCCTTCGGGGCTGACAACGGTCCTCATGAACTCTTTGGCCAGTTCTCGGTCGGTCGGATTTTTGACCATACACATCCCCTCGGTCCACTGCATCCCGCCCTCCTCGGGCAGCACGACGCTGACCCAGTCGGCGCCGCCGGCTCGCAGCTCGGACATCGTGAAGTTCCCGACAGGAGACATGACGATGTCGTTCTGGTTGAACGCCTGCCGGATGGCGCTGGTCCCGCTGTAGATGGCCTCGAACTGGTTGAACATCTGGACGAGGTGGTCCTCGATGTCGCTCAGCTCCTCGTCGCTCTGTTCGAAGGGGTCGTACCCGAGCGTTAATGCGATCTTCGGGATGTTCCAGGTCGGCCAGTCCATGATGCCCATCTTGCCGGAGTACTGGCCGTCGGGGCCACCCGTCCAGAGGACGTCGTAGGACTGGTAGTGGTCCGCTTCGACCTCGTCAGTGTTGACCGTCAGCGTGTCCCAGCCCCACCGCGTCGGGAGCGCGTACATCTCGTCATCGTACTCGAACGACGAGAACGGCCACTGGAACCGCGGGATGAAGTTACTCATCGCCGAGAAGTCGTCCGAGTTGAGGGGTTCGATCGTCCCCGCCTCCGCGTGGCGCTGGGCCCACGTGTTGTTGACCGTCAGGAGGTCGTAGTCCTCCGTCCCGCCGCTCTGGAGGTTGTTCAGCGCCTCGGAGTCGCTGGAGACGAGGCTGATGCTGACCGTCGCGTCGTTCTCCTCTTCGAACTTGTCAACGATGGTGTCGGTCCCGTATCCTTCCCAAGTCAGGACGTTGATCTCCGTGGCGCTCCCGCCGCTGGAGAAACACCCCGCCAGCGCCGCCGTCCCGACCGCGCCTGACGCCTGCACAAAGCGACGCCGGGAAAATCCTGTGTGACCGTGTCCTGCCGTGCGTTTCGTTTTCGGTTTCTCGTCCGTCATATCTGTTCCATGGAGGCATGGAGAGCCAGGGGTTATAGTATTTCCGCATATAGTACATATTTGCTTGGAATTGTACGACACTATCCGATAGGATTGGAGATTATTAATTCATATCTCACACCGGTTTCCTTTCGACCTCTTTCCGTCCCGGTATCGCGAACCGTTCTGGCCGACTCGCGGCGACGTTCATCGACGGTTAGGAGCGGTGTACGAAACTTCTGAACGAGGACGGGGTGGACCGGAACATATATCGGGTGGAGTTCAGTAAGGTGTGGCCATGGTAGAGATCACAGACAAAATAAATAGTAAAGTTCGGACGATAACTAACCGGATACCTATCTCGGACACGTTCCTCGTCACCGGCGGTCCGATACTGCTATTGGAGATGCTGCTTTTCCTCGGACCGATCTTGATCATGTTCTACATCGCCGTGATTCAGATGGAGAACTTACAGCTGGTTCACGAGCTCTCGCTGCAGAACTACGTCGAGGTGTTCTCGGGGGCCGCGAACATAGAGGCGATCAAGAACACGGTGTTCCTATCCATGCTGACGACATTCACCGCGGCGGTCGTCGCGTACCCCTTCGCCTACTACATCGCGCGACACGGCGGCCGGTTCAAAAATCAGCTCTTGATCCTGGTGATGATCCCGTTCTGGACCAACTACATCGTTCGGGTGTACGGCTGGCAGATCATCCTCGGGTCGGAGGGGATCATCAACTCGCTGTTAATCTGGTTAAACGTCATCAACGAGCCGATCGGCTGGCTGTTGAACACAAACTTCTCTATCTGGCTCGGGTTGACCTACCTCTGGCTGCCGTTTATGATCCTCCCACTGTACGCCAGCCTAGAGAAGATAGACGAGACTCTGATCGAGGCCGCCTACGACCTCGGCGCGACGAGACGAGCCGTGTTCAAGCGGGTTATCCTCCCGCTCTCGATCCCGGGGCTCGTCGGCGGGACGATCTTCGTGTTCATCTTCAGCATGGGCGCGTACATCGTGCCGGCGATGATCGGCGGCGGGCAGCTGTTCGTCGGAACCAGAATCGCACACGAGTTCGGCATCGGCGGGGACTGGGCGCAGGGCGCGGCCCTCGGGAGCGTCCTGATGATCGTCGTCGCCGGGACGCTGTGGTCACTGATGGGCTACACTAACATGGAGGAGATGTTCTAACGATGAGTCACGACACCGAACCCACCGCCCAGCGGGCGGGCGAGACCCCGAACCAGTCGCGATTGGACCGGTATCTGAGCGTCGGCGCGACCGTCGCCGAGCGCTACTGGCTCCCCGTCTGGGCGGTGCTCGTCTTCGCGTTCCTCTTTGCGCCCATCGTCATCCTGATCCTGTTCTCCTTCGAGCAGGGGACGTTCTCCTCGCTCCCCTGGAACGGGTTCACGACCCAGTGGTACTCGGAGATGCTGAGCGACAACCGGCTCATACAGTCCACGTTCAACAGCCTCCAAGTCGCGGCGAACGTCACCGTCGCGGCGACAATACTCGGGACGCTCGGCGCTATCGCACTGGTCCGCGGCCAGTTCCGTCGGAAGGGCCTATTCCGCGCGATCATCATCGCGCCGATGACGATCCCCGGACTCATCCTCGGGATCGCCCTGCTCATCTGGTTCAACGTCATCGGGATGAACACCTCGCTGCTGACCGTGATGCTCGGGCAGCTCGTCTTCGTCACCCCGTTCGTCGTCATCACGGTGAGCGCCCGGCTCAGAGGGTTCGATCCGGAGCTGGAGGAGGCGGCCCGCGACCTCGGGGCCTCCAAGTGGCAGACCTACCGGCGCGTCACGCTCCCGCTGTTGATGCCCGGCATCGTGAGCGGGGCGCTGTTCGCGTTCACTCTCTCGTTCGACGACTTCCTTATCGCGTTCTTCACCAGCGGTCCGAACAACACGCTGCCGATCTACATCTGGTCGAAGATCCAGCACGGCACGGACCCGGTCATCAACGCGATCAGCGCGATGGTGCTGCTGTTCAGCATCACGCTCATCGTCATCAGCCAACTGATCAGCCGGTAGCGACGCCGGGTTTCCTCGCTCCGGGACCCGGACGCCCGTCCTCCGCCGTAATCTACCGGCCGTTCTGGCAGATCTCAACGAAGTTTTCGATGGTTTTGGCGGCCGTACACTCGGAGAAGTCGTGGCCGCCGCGCGACCAGTCACTCGGGTTCCCCTCGACGCGCTCGGTAAACTCGGGATGATACTGGACGGTCCAGACCGGCTCGGTCTCATGACGCGTACAGAAGTGCTCGCTGTAGTCGGTCGTCGCGATCGTACGAAGGTCGCGACCGAGTTCGGTCACGAGATCGGAGTGGAGCACCGGGACGATCGGCTCGACGCCCGAGAGCACGGGGTCGTCGCCCGTGACCGTCATCTCCACGAACGTCGCTCGGCGTCGATCCTCTCGAACCTCGCCGCCGAGCGCGTAGTTGACAAGCTGGTGGCCGAAACAAATCCCCAGCAGCGGCACCGACGCGTCGATACACTCTCGAACGAGTCGTTGCTGGCGATCGAACACCTCATTATCAGTATCGTACACGCTGGCTGTGCTCCCGCTGATAATGATCCCGTCGTATTGAGTCGGATCGTCGACGTCCGGGCCCTCCAAGGCGACGCGATACTCGCTGTCGCCGGCGATCCGATCGATCTCGGGACCGAGGTACCGGTATTCGGGCTGGACTTCGTCGTCCAGAACGAGTACAGTCATTATCAATATTTGCGAACCCGGTACAATAAATCATTTCACCTGTCGTTCTGCGTCCGATTCACCTGTCGTTCTGCGTCCGAACCCGGACCGGACGCGTCGCGCGGCTCCAGACGCGTACTCGGCGATCGACAGCGCAGACTCGGCCGCGTCGTCGAGGACAGGCCCGCTTGTACATTCTTTCGACCGACGCCGGCGACGCGGCGGTTAATTCGGACCAAATCTAAATTTTTCGCGCATTTACAGACTGTGTCTTTCCAAATATTGTAAATCGGAATAATAAACAAACGATTAAGTAATGGGGCACCAACCTCTCAACATGGACCTGTGGGACGACTACGAGGCAACGTACCGCGAACGGACCGGGGGCAGCCAGGCGGCGTTCGAACGGCTGCAGGAGGACGTTCCCGCCGGCGTCGCAAGCACGTATCGGGCGTGGAATCCGTATCCGTTCGTCGTGGACCGCGCAGAGGGAGCGTACCTCTACGACGTCGACGGGAACAAATATCTCGACTTCGATATGAACAACGGAGCGGCGATGGTTGGCCACGCTCACCCGACGGTGACTGAAGCCGCGAGCGACCAGTTGCACGACGGGACGCTGTTCACTCACCCGCACGAGTTGCTCGGAGAGGCGGCCAGCGCGATCAAGGATCGCTGGTCGATGATGGACAAGGTTCGCTTCACCAACAGCGGGACCGAGAGCACGATGCACGCGATGCGGGTCGGACGCGCCTACTCGGGCCGAGACACGGTCCTGAAGATCGAAGGAGCGTATCACGGCGTCCACGACTACGTACTCATCAGCAAGGCCCCGCCGAAGGGTCAGGTCGGCCATTCCAAGCGACCGAACAAGGTCGTAGAGAGCGACGGTATCCCGGCGAAAACGGCCGAGACCGTCGAGGTCGCCCCATTCAACGACCTCGACGCGGTCGAGTCGATCCTCGAGGACCACGTCAACGAGATCGGCGCGCTCATCGTCGAACCGATCGTTCTGGCGAAAGGGGTCACTCAACCGTACGACGACTTCCTGCAGGGGCTTCGGGAGCTCTGTGACGAGTACGGGATTGTATACATTTTCGATGAGGTCAAGACGGGCGTGAAAGTTGCGCCTGGTGGTGCCGCCGAACACTACGATGTCGAACCAGACCTTGTGACGCTCGCTAAGAGCATCGGCGGGAATTTCCCAGTCGGTGCCTTCGGCGGCCGTGAGGAGATCATGTCTGTCATCGAGGACGGGACAGCCCACTACGGAACCTACAATGGAAACCCGCTCGTCGCACGTGCTGTCGAGACCGTCCTAAACGACGTACTCACCGAGGAGGCCTACGACCACGTCAATCGACTAGGACAGCGACTTGCGGACGGGTACGAGGAGATCATGGCTGATAATGGGATCGAGGGACGCGTCGAAAACGTCAACTCAATCGGCATGGTCCTGTTCACCGACGAACCGGTCGAGGATTACCGAGATTATTTAGAGCACATCGATGTCGAGTTCCACGAGAACTACTGGTTCGGGATGCTCAACCAGGGTGTTCTCCCGCATCCCCATGACGCGTCCCAGCAGTGGACTATTTCGGTCCAACACGAGGACGAACACATCGATCAGCATCTCGAAGCCTTCGAGAACATCGCTCCACGACTTGCCGACGAGCGGTAGTGTTTAGATAAGCTGATTCCATGCGAAGGCAAACGCTTGAAGCCAATTTTCAGCGGTATTCGGCTTGACATGGCTGAACGTATTTGAGAACTGGTTTGTTCGTCGTTTTACTTCACGAAAGACACGTTCGACGGCATTCCGATTCCCATGTGTAACGTGTTGGAATCGGAGCCCGTGACGATGACAGGCCGCCTGTAACCACGGAGCACCATCGACGAGAAAGATTGCGTCGTCGACCTGATGTTTCTCACGCAGTTCTGAGAGAAACATCGAGGAGATCGCGTTCGTT
>NZ_NHOY01000084.1 GCF_002252755.1 Halorubrum sp. Hd13
ACTAAAAGGGGCAGTCGCCGGCGGCTTCGCCGCCGGCTGCCAGAGGCGCGAAGCGCCTCGCGACTGGGGCTTGGGAGGCGTTTTCCGTCTTCCCATCAGACGGCATTTAAAAACGAGCGGCCGGGCTTTGGCGGCGTTCGCCGCGCCGGCAACGAGTTATAAATGAACGCTGGAAGCTCCGAAGCTGCTCACGCCGACGGCGACGATCCGGTACCGAATACGAACCGATCCGCGGTTTGGTTATAAACCGACGATCGCCACACCGTAGACCGCGACCGCGCCGACGACGCCGACCGCCAGCGACTTCGCGTTCAGCCGGACCGCGCGCTTCCGGTCGGCCGCCAGCGCCGCCTCGTCGAGGACTTGGTTGGTGCCGTCGCCGACGTCGAAGACGCCGACACCGGCGAAGCCGACGCAGAACCGCTCGCGGTACTGGAAGTAGCCCATCGCGGCGCCGTACAGGGGGAAGACCGCGGCGAGCAGCGTCCAGCGCGGCCATCCGACCGCGACG
Source organism: Halorubrum sp. Hd13 (assembly GCF_002252755.1). Classification (GTDB taxonomy): domain Archaea; phylum Halobacteriota; class Halobacteria; order Halobacteriales; family Haloferacaceae; genus Halorubrum. The sequence goes on from NZ_NHOY01000084.1 coordinate 512, forward strand.
ACGGCGGCGACGAGGGTGATCGCGAGGAGGAACGAAACGACGCCGAGGAGGAGCCGCCGTCGCTGTTGGGCCGGTCCGATGTTGCACACGCCCGGTTGATACTCCATGCGGTCGGGTAGGCGCGAGACGACGAAAACGCACCGGAACCGCACCGCGTCGGCGCCCGAACCGCACCGCTCCGGCGGCGAGGCCGCAGCGGACCCGAGCGGACGAGCGTGACGGCCCATTTATTACTGAACGGCTGAAACGAACGGACGAGAGGAGCCATGACTGAACGGTCACCCCGGGGCGAGGAGATACGGCGGTACGAGACGGTCCTCGACTCGCTGGACGACGCCGTGTACGCCGTGCGCCCCGACGGGACCATCGCGTACGTCAACGAGCGCTACGCGGAGATGAAGGGGGTGAGCCGCGATGAGCTGGTCGGAACCGAGATCTACGACTGGGTCACCGAGGAGACGGCGGAGGAGGCCAGACGGGTCCGGCGCGAGATGGCGGCGGGCGACCGCGAGACCGGCGTCGTCGAGTACGACTTTCTCACCGCGGACGGCGAGCGGTTCCCGGTCGAGATGCGCTTCAGCCTAGTGACGGGCGAGGACGGCGACGGTCTGAACCGCGTCGGCGTCATCCGGGACGTCCGCGAGCGGAAGCGCCGCGAGGAGACGCTTCGAGAGAAGAACGAGCGACTGGAGGAGTTCGCCAGCATCGTCTCGCACGACCTCCGGAACCCGCTCAGCGTCGCGCGGGGGCGGCTGGAGCTCGCCCGCGAGGAACGCGACTCCGAGCACCTCGAGGCCGTCGCCGACGCCCACGAGCGGATGGAGACGCTCATCGAGGACCTCCTGTCCCTCGCCCGCGACGGCGACGGCGCCGAGGACGCGGAGCGGATCCCCCTCCGCGAGTTCGTCGAGGCGTGCTGGGAGGGGGTCGAGACCGGCGACGCGACGCTGCGGGTCGAGACCGACCGCGCGGTCCGCGCCGACCGGAGCCGGCTCAGGCAGCTGTTCGAGAACCTCGTCCGAAACGCGGTCGAGCACGCCGGCGACGACGTCACGGTCACGGTCGGCGACCTCGACGGGGGGTTCCACGTCGCCGACGACGGCCCCGGGATCCCCGAGGGCGACCGCGAGGCGGTGTTCGAGACGGGACACTCGACCGGGGAGAACGGGACCGGCTTCGGGCTCGCGATCGTCGAGAGCGTCGCGGCGACCCAGGGCTGGGACGTCGGCGTCACCGAGAGCGCCGACGGCGGCGCCCGCTTCGAGTTTACCGGCGTCGACGTGCCGGACTGAGGCGCCCGAAGCGGGAGGGTCGATCGCCGAGGGTTCCGCGGAGGCAACCCTCAAATGCGCGCCCGACGACGGGAGGGTGTGAAGCTGATCCAGCTCGGCTACACGGTGTTCGAGGGCGCGAACGACGTCTACCTGCTCGACGGCGAGACGACCGCGCTGGTCGACACCGGCGTCGCGCTCCCGGACGTCCGCGCCGATCTGGAGGCCGGGCTCGCCGAGCACGGGGTCGCGTTCGCCGACGTCGACGCGATCGCCTTGACGCACTGGCACCCCGACCACGCGGGGCTGGCCGGCGAGATCCAGGCCGCGGGCGACGCCGACGTGTACGTCCACGAGGCGGACGCGCCCCTCGTCGACGGGACGGAGACGCCGCTCGCGGCCGACCCCGACCTCCAGCGCGAGACGTTCGACCGATGGGGGCTCCCCGAGGCGGACCAAGAGCGCCTGCGCGACTTCTTCGACGCGGTGGGAACCGATCTCAGCGGCCGCCCCGCGGAGGTGACGACGATCGCCGACGGCGACGTCGTCGGGGTCGGCGGCGTGGCCCTGGAGGCCGTCCACCTGCCGGGGCACACCGCCGGGCTCGCCGGGTTCGCATTCGACCCGCGCGAGGCCCCGGACCACGAGCCGGTCGGGCGAAGCGGTCGGGAGCCGCGGAAGGGATCCGCGGCCCCCGAGGAGCTGTTCGCCGGCGACGCGCTCCTCCCCCAGTATACCCCGAACGTCGGCGGCGCGGACGTCCGGGTCGACGCGCCGCTCGCGGCGTACGGCCGGAGCCTCGCGCGGATCGTCGAGCGGGACTTCGACGCGGCGCACCCGGGTCACCGCGAGCGGATCGACGACCCGAGCCGGCGGGCCGCGACGATCCTCGATCACCACCGCCACCGGACGCGGCGCGTGCTCGACGTCCTCGCCGACGGCGGCCCCGCGACGGCGTGGGAGGTGTCGGCGGCGCTGTTCGGCGACCTGGTCGACATCCACGTGCTCCACGGGCCCGGCGAGGCGTTCGCGCACCTCGACCACCTCGCCGACGCGGGGGTCGTCGAGCGCGACGGCGTCCGCTACCGCCTCGTCGACCCGGACCCGGACGTCGACGGGCTGTTCCCGACCACCCCGCTCGACGACGTCGTGGACGGGTCGGCGGACTGAAGCGGCCCGGCCGGTCCGGGGCCGTCGCACCGACCCGCCGCGTCGTCGACGGTCCCCGCGCTCGCCGAAAGCTATTCGTGCGGTACGGCGTATCCACGGACGTGAAGCGGGACACCCTCGCTGCGGCCCTCCTCGCCCTCCTCGCGGTCGTCGCGCTCGGCGTCGCCGCGGCGACGCTCGAGCG
>NZ_NHOY01000027.1 GCF_002252755.1 Halorubrum sp. Hd13
GTCGCGATCGAGGACGTCCCCCTCGGGCCCGTCGGCGCCGAGCGAGACGACGGCGATCCCCGGATGCGCGCGCAAGGTCCCGACGAACCGCTCGCGGAACCGCCCCGTCACGTCGTCGACGCCGTACGGCGGGACCGCCAGCGACTCGTCGAAGCGGTCGCGGATCCCGGGCCAGTCGTCGAGCGTCGGCGTCAGGAGGATCAGGAGTCCGCCGCCGTCGACCGCGCCGACGCACCGGCCGAGCGCGTTCGGGACGAACCGCTCGTGGCAGTCGAGGACGACGACCTCGCGGGTGCCTCCGAGCAGTTCGTCAGCGTTCCGCGGGCGGTGCTCCTCGAACCGGAACCCCTCGCGGGTCGAGACGACGGCGGTCGACGCGCCGTCGCGCTCGCCGCCGACCGCCTCGATCGCGGTGTAGGCCGCGTCGATCCCGCGGTCGCGGTCGCCGGCGAGCGCGAGGACCCGCCGCTCGTTCGCCGCCTCGGCCTCCCGTTTCGCGTCCCGCGCGAGCCCCGCGATCATTCGTTCGGTCGTCGTTGCCGGGGGCCGGGGATGTGTCTTGCCCTCCGGTCCGTCCGGACGCGGTGGCCCGGAACCACCGACGTCCCCGGCGAGGCGGGAGGCTTACGGCGTCGCGGGGCCTCGTGTCGACCATGACCACGGTCACGCTCATCGGAACGCGACTCGCGGACACGGGTCGCGAGTTCGTCTACGAGGGGGAGTCGCCCGCCTGCGAGGGCTGCCCGTACCGGAGCCAGTGTCTCAACCTCTCCGAGGGCACCCGGTACCGCGTGACGGGGATCCGCGAGAACGCGCAGACGCTCGACTGCGCCGTCCACGACACCGGCGTCCGGGCGGTCGAGGTCGAGCCCGCCCCGGTCCCCGCGAACGTCCCGTCGAAACAGGCGTACGCCGGCAGTCGCGTCTCGCTCGCCGGGCCGTGCCCCCACACCGAGTGCCCGAGCCACGGGTACTGCGTCCCCGACGGCGCGGACTTCGACGACGAGCGCGTGATCGATCAGGTGCTCGGCGAGCCGCCGCACGACACCTGCGCGCTCGACCGGGACCTGACGCTGGTGGAGTTCCGGGCGGAAGACGAGTAATCGCGGCGTCCGCGGCCCCAGATGCGCGGCCCTCTTACAGCGCTGTGACCGCGTTCAGGGTGATCAGGATCGCGCGTTCGACGTTGTCCTTGGCCTTCTCCGGTAGCTCGTCGTCCGAGTCCGCGCCCTTCTGGCTGCCGGCGACGAGGTTGCCGTCGACGGTGCAGATCGCGCCGGCCCGCAGCCCCTTGCGGCGCGCCAGCGAGAAGACGGTCGCGGCCTCCATCTCGATCGCGAGCAGGTTCGCGTCGTTCCAGTCGTCGACGTACTCGTCGCTCTCGTTGTAGAAGGCGTCGTCGGAGACGATCGGGCCGACGTGGACGTCCTCGCCGTTGTCCTCGGCGGCGTCGACGAGTTCGCGTAACGCGTCGTAGTCCGGGACGGCGGGGTAGTTCGCCGACTCGTAGCGCTTGCTCGTCCCCTCCTCTTTGGCCGCTCCGGTCGCGACCACCATGTCGCCGACCTCCATGTCGGCCTGCAGGGCGCCGCAGGTGCCACAGCGGAGGAACGTCTCGACACCGACGCGCGAGAGCTCCTCGACGGCGATCGCGGCCGACGGACAGCCGATCCCGGTCGAGCAGATCGTGAGGTCGGTCCCCTCGTAGCTCGCGTTGACGATCTTGTACTCGCGGTTCTGCGCGACGAGCTCGCTGTCGTCGCACAGGTCGGCGATCCGGTCGACGCGGCCCGGGTCGCCCGGGATGATCGCGATCTCGTGGACGTCGCCCTCCTCGACCAGCAGGTGCGGCTGTTTCGCCATGCGAGCGGGTCCACGCGCCGCGCGCAAAAACGGACCGGTCGGGCGGCGGGGTTCGCGCCGCGAAGCCGATTTGATATCGCGACATGATATTTATCACGCACCCGAAGCCCTCGTTCTACGCGTCTCGACCGACCCGCCACGCTCGGGCGATCGGCCGGTTTATCGCTCGGCCGCGGCAGATCCGGGTATGACCGATTCGGCCACCGACGCCACCGGTTCGACGATCGTCGCCGTCGTGATCGCCTTCGCGCTCGTCACGCTGGTCACGGGGTTCCTCCTCGGGGCCAACTGGACGCAGGCCGTGCTGGTCGGCGGCTTCGCGAGCGTCGTGGCCGCCGCCTCGGCGTGGTTCACCGAGCGGCGCGGAGCGGGCGACGACTGAGTCACGCACGTCGCGGCGGCGGTTATCGCAACTGAGACGCCGGGCGGAGGCTTTTATACGCGTCCGGGTTCGATATCTCGTAATGCGATTCAGTCGCGACCGTCGGGGCCAGTCGGTCGTGATCGGGACCGTGATCCTGTTCGGGTTCCTGATCTTAGCGCTCTCGCTGTATCAGGTGCAGGTGGTCCCGCAGCAGAACGGACAGGTGGAGTTCCAGCACTTCGAGGAGGTTCGGAACGACCTCGTCGAGCTGAGGGCGGGGATCGTTCGGGCCGGGAGCACTGACCGGGCGCAATATGAGACTATCCGGCTAGGAACACAGTACCCCACCCGGATATTCGCGATCAACCCACCCGATCCGAGCGGAACTATCCGAACCAGTGATAGCTATAATATCTCCGTCACCAACGGAACAGAATCGGTGAATGTCACGACTCGATTTATAAAATATCAGCCAGGCTACAACCGAATACAGCCCTCGCCGACTTGGTACGATGCTTCCGTGCTTTATATTGATGAGCGCGGAAACGGTGGCGGATTCGCGGTGATAGAAGACCAGAGCCTCGTGGGAACGGACGGAACGGTGCGAATAACCGCCCTGCAAAATGAATTTCAACAGTCCGGTCTCGGGCGGGTGACAATTGAGCTGTACCCGACGGAGAACGACACGAAATCGCTTCCTACGGGTGATCTGACAATCGGCGTCCCCACTCGCCTGACTGGAGAGGAATACTGGGATGATACGGAGATCCCAGCGGCCTCGTACGGTGGGGTCGTTAACGACAGCTACGACGATGGAGTTCACAAACTGACAATCGAGACGAAGAGGAAGGATCTCGAACTGAACACCGTTGGGATCCAAAAGGCACCAGAAGGCACTAATCCCGTTTCGACTGTATCGGCTACGGCACCAAGTGAACCTGAAGGGCCACCAACATCGGATGAGCCGTCCTTAGGCGAATTTACCGTATCCGTTAGCAAATCGACCGGTAATGATAAAATCCAAGAGGCCACTGCCGACGGAACGACGGTGAACCCTGATCCAAACTATGAGATACGTCTTGAACTGAGACAGGGCGGAGATAGCAAACAAAACGAGATTCAAATGACGGATCCGTTCTCCGTCAGTACCGACAGCCCTTCAGGGAACCCAAAACAGCTAGACGTCACAGTCGATCTGTTAGATGGCAACGGGAACGTGGTGCAGAGTTGTGAAAGCAACGAGCAGCTCTCCACGTCAAACTCGCTAAACACCGAGCAGGGTGACTTTACTTGCTCGTAAGCGGCTACACTCTAAGCCTCACTTCGCAGATAGCAACTCATATTTTCACTCACACTGTTAAGTTCCACAATCGACGTAAACACCCATCGACAAAGCCAAATGCCGGCCCAATGAACGACCGTGTATGACCGAAGTCGGCATCGACGCCGTCGAGATCTGGACCGGAAAGCTCAAGCTCGACTTGCCGGGCACGTTCGCGCCGCAGAAGGGCGACGACCCGGAGAAGTACACGAAGGGGCTCGGGCTCAACAACTCCTCGTTCCCGGACGTCTACGAGGACATCGTCACGATGGGCGCGAACGCGGCGAAGGGGCTGATGGACCGCAAGGGGTTGGAGCCCGAGGACATCGGCCGGATCGACGTCGCCACGGAGTCGGCGTTCGACCACTCGAAGCCGGTGTCGACGTACATCGCGGGCTGTCTGGAGCAGGTGTACGACGGCGACTTCACCCACGCCAACAAGGGCGAGCGTAAGTTCGCCTGTCTGGCGGGGACGCAGGCGATAGACGACGCGTACAACTGGATCCGCGCCGGGCGGAACCGCAATCGGCCCGCGCTCGTCATCACGACGGACACCGCGCTGTACGCCCGGGGCGACCCCGGCGAGGCGACGCAGGGGGCCGGCGCCGTCGCGATGCTGATCGACGAGGACCCCTCCATCGTCGCGCTCTCGACCGACCAGGGGTACGGCTCGAAAGACGAGACGGACTTCCTGAAGCCGAACCAGCAGTTCCCCAGCGTCGACGGGAAACGCTCCGTGCAGGTGTATCTCGCCCGGATGCGGGAGGCGCTCGAAGACTACGAGTCCGTCACCGACGACATCGAGCTCGACGACTTCGCGTACGCCCCGTTCCACACGCCGTTCCCGGGCATGGTCCGGAAGGCGGCCCTGCTCGCGTACCGGCACGTCATCCGCGACACCGAGTACGAGGACGAGCTCGCCGCGGAGATCGGCCGCCAACCCCGCGAGGACGACTTCGCGGACCGCGAGGCGTACGAGGGGGCCATCAGGGACTACATGGACGACCTGAAGACGACGGAGCAGTACCAGACGTGGTACGACACCGTCGTGGAGCCCACGCTGGGCCTCTCTCGGGAGGTCGGGAACTGGTACACGAGCTCGGTCCACATCGCCCGCGTCAGCGCGCTGCGCGACGCCCTGGCGCTCGACCGCTCGTTCGTGGACGAGACGCTGCTCGTCGCCTCATACGGCTCCGGCGCGCAGGCGGAGATCCACGCGGAGACGGTCCGAGAGGGGTGGCGCGCGGAGATCGAGGGCCTCGACATCGACGATCAGCTCGCGGCCCGCTACGACCTCACGTGGGACGAGTACGAGGACGTCCACGACGTCCACGAGTACGACATGGACGTGGAACGCGAGATCGAGGAGTTCACCCAGCCGGACGGGGAGTTCGTCTTCACCGGTTGGGGTCGGATGAACGAGCGCAAGTACGAGTACGTCGAGTAGCGCGTCCCGGCCGCGGCCCGCCTTCGGTCCCGTCGGCCGAGGACCCGGTAGAGGGCCGCAACCCCGTGAAAACGGCTACCACGGGGCTCTCCCGATACGATGGTTTTAAACGACGCTAGGGTGAATCGGTACTCAATGGTAACCATCTACGACGTGCCGGCCGACGCCCTCATCGAGGAGGTCGCCGCGCGACTCGAGGACCGGATCGACGAGCCCGAGTGGGTCGAGTTCGCCAAGAGCGGTTCGGGCAAGGAGCTCCCGCCGGAGCAGGAGGACTTCTGGTACGTGCGCTCCGCGAGCCTCCTCCGGAAGGTCGCCCAGAACGAGCCGATCGGCATCGAGCGGCTCGCCACCGAGTACGGCTCGAAGAAACGCGGTTCGAACCGGTACATCGTTCGACCGGGCCGCCACTCCGCCGGCTCCCGCAAGCTGATCCGCGCGTCGCTGCAGGCCCTCGAAGAGGAGGGGCTCGTCACGACCGCCGCCGGCGAGGGCCGCCGCGTCTCCGACGAGGGCGAAGCGTTCCTCTCCGAAGTCGCCGCAGAGGTCTTCGAGGACCTCGACCGCCCGGAACTCGAGCGCTACGCGTAGATAGCGATTCGCCTTTTCGCTCCGTTCGCCCCGCCGAGCGACGGCTCGCGATACTCGTTCAGCTCCTCGTTCTGGTTCAGATCCCGATATCAGGCCGGAGAGCGCCGCCTACCGCGTGTTGATGCTCGATGCGGTTTGCCCCGTATCCGAAGCAATATATTGAATAACGCTATACGAAATCTCTAATCGTCATTGGAGCTACCCCCTCGATGTCATCGCGACCGGTTCATCGAAGCGGCGGCTATCGGTCTGAACGGCGGAAAAGAGTAGACGGCCCGCCGGCGAGTCGACGACGCGCTATCCCGTGTTCTTCATCCCGGCGGCGATACCGTTGACGGTGAGCCGGAGGGTGCGCTCCTCTTCCTCCGTCCGGTGGGTCCGTCCGAGCAGGTTCGCCTGCAGCAGGTTCAGCGGGTCGACGTAGGGGTTCCGGCGGTCGAGGCTCTCCTCGAGCCACTCGCGGCGGAGGAGCTGGTCGCGACCGCTGATCGCCAAGACGAGGTCGCGCCCGCGCTCGTACTCGCCGATGAGCTCGGGGAAGAAGCGCTCGCGGAGCTCGTCGTCGGCGAGGTCGGCGTACTCGGCGGCGATCTCCGGCTCCGTGCGGGCGAGCGCGAGGCCGGCGTTGTCGAGGGTGGTGCGGAAGAACGGCCACTCGTCGTACATCTCGCGCAGCGTTTCGAGCCCCGCCTCCTCGCCGACCTCGTCGAGGTAAGCGTCGATGCCGGAGGCGAGCGAGTACCAGCCGGGGAGGATGAGCCGCGTCTGCGTCCACGAGAACACCCACGGAATGGCGCGCAAGTCCTCGACGGTGCGTTCGCCGGAGCGAGAGGCGGGCCGCGAGCCGAGGTTGAGGTCCTCGACGACGGAGATGGGGGTCGCCTGTCCGAAGTAGGAGACGAACCCGTCGGTGTTCAGCAGGTCGCGGTACGTCTCGCGGGCCGCGGGCGCCATCGTCTCCATCGCGTCGACCCACGCCTCGGGGACGTCCTCCGTGGGCTCCTCGTTGGCCTCGTGGCGGGCGCGGATCTGCGCGTCGAGCATCTGCTCGAGCTCGCGCTCGGCGATCCGCGGGTTGGCGTACTTCTCGGCGATCGCCTCGCCCTGCTCGGTGAACTTCACCTGTCCGGTGACGGTCTCGTTCGGCAGCGCGAGTAGCGCCTCGTTCATCGGGCCGCCGCCGCGGGAGATGGAGCCGCCCCGCCCGTGGAACAGCCGGAGCGTGACGTCCTCCTCGCGGCAGAACCGCGCGATCCGGCGCTGGTTCTCGTAGAGGTCCCAGTTCGCCGCGAGGAACCCGTTCTCCTTGTTGGAGTCGGAGTAACCGAGCATCACCTCCTGCAGGTCCCCGCGAACCTCCAGCGCGGTCGCGTACGCCTCGTTGTCGAACAGCGCCCCGAGGATGCGCTCGGCGCCGTTGAGCGCGGACTCGGTCTCCAACAGTGGGACGACGTCGAGCCCGCAGTGGTCCGGCAGCGAGACGGCGCCGACCTGGTCGGCCAAGAACAGGACCTCCAGCACGTGGCTCGGCTCCTCCGTCATCGAGATGCAGTAGGTGTCGATCGCCTGCTGGCCGTACTCGTCTTGCCACTCGGCGAGCTCGCTGAACCGCTCCAGCACGCGCTCCGTCGTGTCGGAGATGTCGCCCGGTTCGTCGGTGTCGACGACGGGGTCGTCCTGGAGGATCGCTTCGGTGAGGAACTCCTCTCGCGCGTCCTCGTCCATCCCGCGGTAGTCGACGCCCTCGCTGGCGACCGCCTCGGCGACGGCCTCGGTGTGGTTCTCGCGGTGGTCGCGGAGGTCGAGCGAGGCGAGCGTGAAGCCGAACGTGTCCACCTGTCGGCGGAGCGGCTCGACGAACGACTCGCGGACCGCGTCCTGCCCGTCGGCCCGGAGCGACTCGGCGATGACGTCGAGGTCGGCGAGGAACGCGTCGCCGTCGGGGTACTCACCGGGGCGCACGTCGTCGACGCGGTCGAGTCGCTCGCGCATCAGGCGGAGCTTCTGGCGGTACGGCTCGTCGGGGTAGCGCTCGCGGGCCTCCTCGACGACGGTCGGGAAGCGCTCGGCGTCGGCCGCGAGCGACTCCGTGAGCCGGTCGTCGATCGCGTACCGTTCGCCGTCTTGGCTCAACACGGCGGAGAGCCGCTTACACCGGTCACGGTACTTTTCGATGGCGACCGACCGCTGCCGTTCGAGCGTCTCGTCGGTGACCTCGGGCGTCACGAAGGGGTTGCCGTCGCGGTCCGACCCCGCCCACGAGCGGAACTCGAAGAGCTTCGGACAGTCGATGTCGTCGTACTCGCTCGAAATGGTTTCCTCGAACTCCTCGTAGGCGTCGCCGACGACATCGAAGAGGGTGTTCTCCAGGTACCAGCCGACGTTTCGGGCCTCGTCTTCGGGCTCCGGGCGGCGCTGGCGAACCTGTCGGGTGCCCCAGAGGCTCGTCACCTCGGCGGTGACGTCGCGCCAGATCGCGTTTCGCTCACGCTCGGTGAGGTTGCGCTCGTCGAGCTCCTCAAGGTGGTTAGCGATCGACCGGAGCTTCGCCTTCACCGTCGCCCGGCGGGCCTCGGTCGGGTGGGCGGTGAAGGTGGGCTCGATGAGCACGTCCTCCAGCAGCTCGCGTAGCTCCTCGGGTCCGACTCCCTGCTCCGCGAACTCCTCGACGGTGGCCTCGAAGGAGTCGTGGAGGGCGCCCTCGTCGTCGGCGTTCCGAATGGCGCGGACGCGCTCGCGCTCCTCGGCGAGGTTGATCAGTTCGAAGTAGGTGGTGAACGCGCGGGCGACGATCTCCTCGCGGTTCGACGAGAGCCCGTCGACTGACTCGTGGAGCCCGGCCCGGCTCTCCGCGTCGCCGCGGCGGTATCGGATCGACGCGTTCCGGAGGTCTTCCACCGTCTCGTACGCTTCCGTGGAGGCCTGTGCGGAGAGGACGTCCCCCACGAGCGCGCCGAGCTCCCGGACGTCCGTCCGTACGTCTCGATTGTGCAACTCCATACCACAGTTACACCCGTCGCCGCGGGTTAAAGGCGATGTCTGAACGAATGTTTGCCTCGGCTCCGAGTGAATATCCCGATCGATCGTGCGCCGATCGGGCGAGCGGTCGTCCGTCGCGACACTCGGGGGAGCGGATCGGTTCGGATCGGTCGATTCCGCTCGGCCGGACGAGCCGCTTCGGGTCGGGCCGACCGATCCGCCGCTTCGGTGGCCGGTTCGTCACCCTTTTTACCGATCCATCCCGAACCTCGCGTATGAGTAAGTCCGACAAGTATCCGGCCGAGTCCGGCCGGCGGCGCTTCGTCAAGGGCGTCGTCGGGGGCGCGGCCCTCGCGGGCGTCGGGGCGATGGGGTCGGCGACCGTGAACACGCTGACCACCGCCGGTGGGGTCGGCGGCGGTGCGACGGTCGCGACGACGATCGCGAAGACCGGCGGTCCGGCGCCGCGCGGGCTCCCGCAGATTCCCCTGCAGGTGACCGACGACGGATACATCGAGGGCATCTGGCCCGAGACGACGACGGTCACGCAGGAGGGACAGGAGATCCAGGTCGCACAGCAGGACCTCGGCGGGAAGACGTACTCCGGCGAGTGGTTCCAGTACTGCGGCGTCGAGTCCCAAGAGAACATCGCGCCCGACTTCGAGTCGGACAACCTGTTCCGCGCCGCCCCCGGGAAGTACGACTGGCAGGACGATACGTACGAGGCCGGCGATAAGATCCACGTCGACGACTTCGGAAACTACGACACGTGGGGCAACGGGATCGGCGACGACGGCGTCGGGAAGCCGGCCTCGGTCACGTGGCGGTCCGAGGACGCCGAGACGAACCTGAACGCGATCGTCATCCGCTCGCCGCGGATCGAGGAGGCCGTCGCGAACTCCGACGACGAGTGGCTCGAAGCCTCCACCGACCAGGGGTTCATCGCGTACCTCAACGTCTGCACGCACTTCTGCTGTATTCCCGACTACAAGGTGTTAGAGGAGTCCGCCCGGTACGACGCCGAGAACGGGACCTACTGCGTCTGTCACCAGTCGGTGTACGACCCGTTCACGCTCGAGGAGGCGCTGTTCATCGCCCGTCCGCGCCCCGACGAGTAACGCCTCACCCCGCGCGCCGCCGCTTTTCGCGCTTCGACGCTCCCGTTCAGCAGCGCTCACGGGTGCGCGAACGCCGCGCTTTTGCCTCGGCTCCGCGTACGTCCCTCCATGAGCGACGACACGACGCCCGCTGACGGGACCCCGTCCGGCGACGGCGCGTCCGCCGGCGACGAGACCGCCGGCGGCGACGCGTTCGCCGCCGAACTCGACCGCGCCCGCGCGCTCCTCGACGGCGACGACGTCGAGGCGGTTCACGTCGGCGTCGTCCGCGACGGCGAGGTCGACACGACGTTCGCGCAGCGGGCCGACGACGGCCCCGAGGGCGAGGGGCTCCGCGCGCTCGCGCTGCTCGCGGCGCACGTGCGACTGGTCGCGAACGAGGCCGGCGTCGAGGCCTCCACTGTCGCCGGCGACGCGGCGACGCTCGCGGGGCAGGTGGAGCGGATCCCCGCCAGCACGGACGACCTTCCGGAGGAGTAGGGCGCGACGGGCCCGTGACCCGTCGAGCCGGGACCGCCCGACGTCTCGACTACTCGTTCGCCCGGATGCGCGAGAGCTGGTGGGCCACGCCGGCGAGCGCGATCAGGAGTATCGCGAGGTTGAACGCCGCCAGCGCGATCGGCTGGTAGGCCGAATCGAGCCACGTCCGGATCGCGACGCCCGTCTGGCTGTAGAAGCCCCACCCGGCGATCAGCGCCAGGAGCACGAGCGCCGCGAGGCCGACGCGGTCGAGGATCCCGCGGAGGCGCTCGGTCGGAAGCCGCCCGATCCCCTCGTCGCTCGATCCGGCTGCCGCGATCGGTTCGCCCGGTTCGGTCGTGTCGTCGTCGGTGTCGGTCATGGGTTGAGTCGCGGGTCGGTCGTCGTCGCGGTCGGTCGCGGGTCGGTCGTCGTCGAATTCGGTCGTCCGTTCGCCCTCCGCCGGGCCGGGGCGCTCGTCGTCGGTCATGGCCGCCTCCGGGCGTACAGCGCCGCCGCGAGGAGCGCGGCGAGCGCGGCGACCGGGCCGAAGCCCGGCGTGCCGTCGTCGGTGCCCCCGTCGTCGCGGGGCCGCTCACCGTCGGCGCCGTCGTCGCCGCCCGCACCGCCGTCCGCGAAGTCCTCCACCGAGAACTCCACCTCCTCGACGCTCTCGTCGGCGTCGATCGTCTCTCGCGGGTTCAGGTTGGCGACGCCCTGCGTCTCGTCGATGAGGACGTCGTCGCTCCACAGCGCGGCGTCGACGTAGTAGTTGTAGTTCGCGGGCACCTCGACGGTGGTCGTCACCGTTTCGGTCCTGCCGGGCCGGACCGACCCGACGGTCTCCCGGGCCTCGTCGGCGATCACGTTCGACTCGGCCTGCCGCATCAACAGCCGGAGATCGAGGGGGTCGGAGGCCGCGTCGCCGCGGTTGGTCACCGAGACCGAGACCGACAGCGTCGCGGTGGCGTTGTCCGCCTCGCGCACGCTCACCGCGACCGTCGGCCAGACGTTCCCGTCGGTGAATCCGACCCGCGTGTCGGCGTAGTCGGGCGTGAGCGCGGCCACGCCGCCGACGCGGGTCGTCCGCGTCTCGACGCGCTCGCCGTCGGCGAACACGGCGGTTTCGATCCGGTAGCCGCCCGCGCGCTCCACGTCGACGGAGCCGTTGATCGTCCGCTCGCCGCCGCCGTCGACCTCGCCGACGTCGACCGTCGTCTCGTCGACGAGCAGTCCCGAGTCGGCGCCGATCGCGCGGTGGCGCACGGTGACGTTCTCGACGGCCGGCCCCCGGTGTCGGAGGTCGACGCCGAGCCGGAGTTCGGCCGTCTCGCCGCGCACCTCGCCCGGCGACACGACGATGCCGGCGATACGGACGTCGCCGGGGCGCTCGTTCTCCTCGCGGGGATCGTCGAGGGCGTCCGGCGCGGCGACGACCCCGACCGCGCTCACGACGAGCACCGCGGCCGCGGCCGCCAGGAGGGCAGTTCGCGTGTCCATACGCCGAACGTCAAACCGGCGATATAAGTGCTTTGTCGAGTTCGGACCGCTCGACCGCGTCGCCGACCGCCGCCGCGGCCGGTTCACACCACCCTGTACCGGCCCCGCGACTCGGAGAGCTCTCCCCGTCGGGTCAGCCTCGTCAGGATCTCGCGGGCCGTCTCGGCGGGGACGCCGCGCTCGCTCGCGTGCGCGACGACGTTCTCCTCGGTCGGCTCCGCGGCGGCCTCGACCGCGTCGCGGACGAGTTCGGTCCGCGTCCGCGAACTTGACCCGCCGCCCTCGGCGCGGGCGCCGGCCTCGTCGACGGCGTCGGCGTCGATCCCGCTCGCCTCGAGGTACTCCCGCTCGTCGACCCCGGCGTCGTCGACGGCGCGTTCGAGCTCCGAGACGTGGTCGATCTCGGCGAACGCCGCGCTCTCGTCGCGCTTCTTCGCGAGCAGCGCGGCCCGGGCCTCGCGGGCCGCCGCCCGGTCCTCCGACTCGAAGAACCGCTTGAGCTTCGCCGTCCGGTGCGTCTTCCCGCAGCGCGGGCAGGTCGCGCTGTCGCTGGTCCGGGGGTCAGAGAGGAGCCACATGGCCGCGCACTCGTTGCAGCCGACGACCGCGTACATGTCGCGGCGTTCGGCGGCGTCGGATTTGAACCCTCGGCTGTACGTGATCGATACTGGATCACCGGTGAACGCCTCCAAAGCCCCAGCCGGGAGGGTTCGCGCGGCTCGGTGCGCTCCTCGTCACTCGCTGCGCTCGTTCCTGCGGTGCTTCCGTCGCCGTGCTTCGCCCTCCCGGCTGCCCCTTTGAGTCCCACCCCGCACCGCACCGCAGCCTCACGCCTCCCCAGCCTCGTCGGACCGGCGCGGTCGCGCCGGTCCGACTCCCTCGCACGCGCTCCTCGCGGGCCATCGGCCCGCTCGGAGGCGCGCGCCACCGCTTCGATTATTTATAAGCAACCGGCCTCAGTCCAAATCCTCGATCTCGCGCGCGGCGGCGAGCACCTCGTCGTGGAGGCTCCCGTTCGAGGCGACGAGCCCCGTCGAGTCGTGTCGCCAGCGGTTCCCCTCCAGGTCGGTGACGCGCCCGCCGGCCTGTCGGATCATGAAGACCCCGCCGACCGAGTCCCAGGGGTTCGCCCGCAGGTTCGAGACGACGCCTTCCAGCCCGCCCGCGGCGACGGTGGGGAGGACGACCTGCGCGGCGCCGAACCGGCGCATGTCGGCGAACCGCCGGACGATCGCCTCGCAGGCGGCGGCGTACTCGTCGCGCGCGTCGTGGTCCCACCACAGCGTCGGGCTGACGGCGGCCCGGTGCGGGTCGGCGACGTCGTTGACCGCGATCGGGTCGCCGTTGCGGTACGCCCCGTCGCCGTCGGCGGTGTACACGTCGCCGAGCGCGGGGCAGACCGTCGCGGCCGCGACCGGTTCGCCGTCGACGACGGCCGCGACCGCGGTGCCCCACACGCGGATGTCGCGGACGTAGTTGTGCGTGCCGTCGATGGGGTCGATCACCCACGACGCGCCCTCGTCGGGGACGGTCTTGCGCTCGTCCTCCTCTTCGCCGACGAACGCGTCGTCCGGGAACGACTCGCGGATCGACTCGATCACCGTGCGCTGGGCGGCCCGGTCGGCCTCCGTCACCACGTCGTCCTCGCCCTTGCTCTCGACGGCGATGTCGCTCCGGAAGTGGTCGTGCGCCACGCGGCCGCCCGCCCGTGCCGCGCGCTCGGCGACGGCCGCGCGCTCGTCTGCGTCGGTCATGAACGTTCTGGGGCGCCACGACGCCTATAAACGTCGATCGACGACCCCGGTCCCGCGGCTCCGCCGCCGCGACAGCGCGGTCGCCGCGAGAGTATTAACTCAATTCTGAATCCGAGTACACTTAAGTGCGAAGCACGCGATGACGTGTGTATGGAACCAGCAGAAGCGGTCCGTCAGCTCGAGTACGCGATCGACGCCTCCCTCGACGAGACCGGACAGCGGACGGCCGCCGGCTACCGGCCGACGTTCGAGCGCGTCGCCGAGCGCGCCGACGGCGCGGCCGTGTACGACCTCGCCTGCGACCTCGCCGACGAGGTCGTCGCCGGCAATCGAGTCACGCCGGCCGAGGCGGACGCGACCGCCGAGCGCGTGCTTGACGACTGGGCGTACACCGACGGCGGGAAGTAAGCGACACCTCGATTTCGGTCGATCTCGCACTTGTTCCCTCGGTCGCGCTCTCCGAGAGTCGTTACTCGACGCTTTTCCGTACCCGCGAACCAGTCGGACGGTTCTCTCGATCGTCGATAAATAGGACGGCCGCTATACGGCCGTCGCCGAGACGCTCAGGCTCCCGGAAATCTCGTCCGCCGTCGTTCCGTCCAGCGCATTGATGATGAACGAGACGCCGATCGACTCGCCGGTGGCCAGCTGGGCGGTGAGCCGGCCGGTGATCGGACTCGTCGCGAGACCCTCCCGTGCGCCGGCGCCGCCTTGCGAGGACTGTAGCTCGAAGGCGTATTCGGTGTTCCCGTCGATGTCGTCTCTCAGCTCGAAGTCGATCGCGACGGAGAGGTCCTCCGCGGACTGATTCACGACGGCGAACGCGGATTCGAGCGAGTCCTGGCCGTCGCTCATATCTGCGGGGTCGTCGTCCGTGACCGCGGAGAACGTGTCCCCCGTGACGCCGTTGACTTCGTCGTCGGAAACGAACGCTCCGAACTGGTACACCGAACTGACGTTCACTCCGGGATCGCCGTCACCAATCGAGACCGTCAGTTCGCCACCGGCGTCCATTCGGACGCCTCCGACCGCTTCGTTCGCGACCAGTCCGACCAACCCGTCGCTGTCGTCGACGACGTCGATCTCCGCCCGCCGGGAGACCTCTGCGGCACCGAACGCACCGGTGCCGGAAGCCGTGGCTCCCGTACCGACAAGCGCTCCCAGTCCGACCACGACGTCGCGTCGGTTCATAATAAAGTACCTGTGTCGGAGTCCGGTTTATGAGTCGGCGTTGGTGAAGTCGTCGTGGCTCCCTGCGCGGACGGTGAGAGAACCACCGAGATCAGTGCTGGAACTGACCTCATCCACGTCAACAATAATTGTGACGTAGAATTCGTCTCCTGCTCCGACGGGGTCAGAGTATTGCTGGTCAGCGAATATGATACTAGATGCTTTTGGGTTGTCACCGTTCGTTACGTCTCCGACCACGAGTCCTTCTTCCTGCGAGGAATTACCGTCATCGTCTCCTTCCTCGTAGTACGCAACCAAGTAGAGTCGAGCACCGGACGGGAATGATGAATTCGGGTCATAGGTGACTTCGATCTGTTTCGTACTGTTCGTCTGATTCATCACCTTGAACGCGTGCTCAGTTTCGATGCTGGTGTCCGTATCGATGGCGACGTCGCCGACAGACGGGCTCGCGGTCGGGTCACCGGGAACGTAGTCAACGTTGCCGGAATCGAACTCACCGAGCCCACCGACCTGATACGTAGAGTCAGGGTTGATACCGGTTCCGTCGTCATCCGGATCGAAGTCGATCATCAGCTCGTTACCGCTTCCACCGCTGTTGGTGACGTATTCGCTGGTCCCAGACTGGAGTCCGATGAGGCCGTTGCTGTCGTTGACGACACCGATGTTTGCTTCTCGACCGTCGAGTTCCGCGGCGGTAAACGCCCCAGTACCCGTCGCGGCCGCTGCTCCCGAAGCCAATGCACCCAGACCGATCACGAATTTGCGTCGTTCCATGTCGTATCTCACCTGTGTTGGCGCACCCCCGCAGCCCGGGCGTCCGGACCGAGAGTGCTTGGATAACACATACGGGTGGTGGTACTTCGTTATGATATTCTCGACATGTTCGCGTGCACTCCTCGTTGCGTGACTCGCGCGGCTCGATGCGCTTCGGGCGCTCCTCGTCGCCCGTCGCGCGTCGCCCCGAAACGGCGATAAAGAGCCCCTAATTCGCTTCAGGGAGTGGTTTAGACGTTCAACGACTTCCTGAAGATCCGGTCGGACGTTCGTACCGGATTCAGGTGTCGCCCGTCTGACCGCCGATCATCGCCTGTTCCTAACAGAAAACAGACATTGACAGGTTAACTATCCTACTCATTTATGGTAGTATCTCGCACACGTTACAAGCGAAAATCGCCGGTTCGAGGAGGGAGATCCGCCGGCGGGGAACCAGGGTGCTCACATCCATGACATCGACCGCTGCCACGACGAACGAATCGAGCCGAAACGGAGGTGAACTGTCCGAGGACGAGGTCTTCGAGGTGCTGTCGAACAGGCGGCGCCGCTTCGTCATCCACGCGCTCAAGCGCGCGGAGGAGCCGATCGACGTCGCCGAGCTCTCCGTGCACGTCACCGGGTGGGAGCGCGACGTCGACCCGGAGGCGGTCCGGTACGAGGACCGCCGGAACGTGTACAGCACGCTCCGCCGCACGCACCTCCCGAAGCTAGAGGAGAAGAACGTGGTGACGGTCGACGAGGAGGCGAACCTCGTCGAGCCGACGCCCGAGCTGGAGGAGCTCGACATCTACGTCGAAGTCCTCCGCAGCCGGGAGATCCCGTGGAGCCTCTACTACGTCGGGCTCGCGGGCGTCGCCGTCTCGCTCATGGTCGCCGTCGCGACCGGAACGCCGGGGTTCGCGGGGCTCGACGCGATCGACGTGGGGGCGTTCACCGCCACCGCCTTCGGGATCTCCGCCGCCGCCCACCGCGTCGTCGGCCGCCGAGCGCGCCTCGGGAACTCCGAGAAACCGCCCGAGCTCTCCGAGGGCACATGAGCGCGACCGCCCGGACGCCGACGGCCGACGCGAGCGCCCTCCGGACGCTGAGCCTCGTGCTCGTACTCGCGGCGGCCGTCGGGCTGGTGTTCGGTACCGTGGGGTTCTCTGCGATGGAGGCCGACCGCGGGCTCGCGGTCAACGTGACGGACGACGCGAGCGCGTACCTCGGCTACGAGCCGCTCGCCGACGAGGTCCGCGACGGCGAGTCCGCGGCCGTCGTCGAGTACCGGAACCGGTTCGGCGGCGACCTCGGCGAGTTCGACGTCGACGTCTCGATCGCGGACCCCGGAGCGACGGACGCGACGATCGAGTCGATCGAGCCGCCCTCGTCGCTGGAGAGGGGGAGCGCCGCCGCGGTCGACGTCACGCTGCGCTGTCCGGAGCGAGAGGCGGTCCCGCTCGCCTTCGAGGTCGACGCGAACGGCGGCGGGGTCAGCGTCTCGCTGGACCGCACCCACACCGTGACCTGCGTGCCGACGGGACCGACGGTGACGGGAGTCCGGTACACGGGCGTCGGAAACGCGTTCGTCGACGTGGAAGGGCGGAACGCGACCGTCGAGGCGACCGTCTGGCTCACGGCGGCGAATCCGGGCGAGGGCGGCCCCGAGGGACCGATACGGTCCGTGACGGTCGACCGCCTGAACACCTCGAACCCCGTTCGGCCGCAGCTCCCCGACGCGTCGAACGAGCGCGTGGTGGCCGTCGAGTTCCCGGACCGGGGCGTCGCCTACTTCCATCCCGGATGGGACGGGGAGAAACACGCCGGTCCGAGCGCGGGAGACGGGGTCGAACGCGCGGGCCCGCTGAACGCCGCGACCGTGTCGAACACGTCCGTCGTCGACGAAAACGACGACTGACCGCTTCTACAGCTCCACCCGCTCCCCGATCTCGGGCGCGCTCGCGTCGACCCCGTCCGCGCGGAGGTCCTCGGCGAACGCCTCGCAGCGGTCGCCGTGGTTCACGAGCACCCGCGCGCCGCGGTACGCGTCGAGGAACGACTCCAGTCCCTCGCGATCGGCGTGCGCGGAGAAGTCGTACGACTCCACCCGGGCGCTGACCGGGCGCACCTGACCGTTTATCTCGAGCCGCCCGTGTTCCTGGAGCTCGCGGCCCGGCGTCCCCTCGACCTGATACCCCGTCAGCGTCACGAGGTTCGCCGGGCTGCCCCGGATCTTCGGGAGGTACGAGTGGACCGGACCGCCCGCGAGCATCCCCGACGTGGTGATTATCAGCTCGTTGTCGGCGGCGATCCGCTCGCGCTGGCCGTCGCGGCCGGTGACGAAGCGCGCGGCGCCCTTGGCGCGGCGGAGCGCCTCGGGGTCGCGCAGGAACTCGGGATACCGCCGGACGAGCCGCGTCACCTCGACCCCCATCCCGTCGACGTAGGGGGTGAGGCCGTTCGCCTCGGCGACGAGCATGATCTCCTGCGTCCGCCCGATCGCGAACGCCGGCGCGACGACGGTCCCGCCCTCCCAGATCGTCGTCTCCGTGCTCTCGGCCCAGCGGTCCTCCACCGCGCGGCGGTCCTCGTGGGTCACGTCCGCGTACGTCGACTCGCAGATCACGGCGTCGGCGTCGGGCCGCGCCGTCGTCCCCGACACGAGCCGCTGGTCGTCGGTGTGGAAGTCGCCGGTGTACAGCAGTCGGTCGTCGCCGTCGTCGACGACCACGTGCGCGGACCCCGGGATGTGTCCCGCGTCGAACAGCGTCACCTCGTACTCCGTCCCCCCCGCCTCGACGGGGAACGGCTCTCGGTAGGCGTGTCGCTCCTCGACCTCGCCGACCCGCGCGACGTGCTCCTCGGAGAAGGGACACAGCGGGCTGTTGCCGTGGAGTTTGAGCGTGTCGCGCGCGAGCGTTCGCGTCAGGTCCGCGGTCGGCGGCGTCCAGTGGACCGCCGGCCGCCGGTCGCCCTTCAGCAGGGCCGGCACCGCGCCGGCGTGGTCGAGGTGCCCGTGCGAGACGACGACCGCGTCGGGCTCGGGGTCGCGGACCGGGTACTGCGGGGGGTCCGCGGTCAACAGGCCGTAGTCGAGGAGCAGCGCGTCGTCGACGAGGACCGCGCTCCGACCGACCTCGCGGGCGCCGCCGAGGAACTCGACCTCCATCGCCGATAGATAGCCGCCCGCGGCGTTAGTGCTCGTCGGTCTCGCTGCCTCCGGTGCTACCGTCGCCCCCGACGCCGTCGAACCGTGCCGCGACCGCTCCGACGACCGGCGCCGGCCCGAGGATCCACACCCACGCCGCGAGCACGAGCGCGCCCGGGAGCTCCGGCAGCGCGAGCCCCGTCACCGGCCACCACCCCGCGAGGAACGTCGCCCAGACCGCGACGTGGACCGGGACGAACGCGAGGGTCGCCCGCCCAGTCGCGGTCGCCCTCCGAACGACCCCGTCGACGGCGAAGGCGACGGTGACGAGGCCGTAGAAGCCGATCGCCGACGGGCCGTGGAGCGGCTCCGTGAGGTCGAAGGCGCCGACGCCGGCCATCGCGACCATCGCGATCGCGAGGACGGCCGCGCGGAGCGCGCCGGTCCGACCGCCGAGCGCCCGCCCGAGTTCGACCGCGTACCCGACGCCGACGGCGCCGCCGAAGATCAGCCCCCAATTGAAGACGGGCGCGCTCGGATCGCGGACCCCCAGGTCGGAGAGCGCGTCGCTCGTCCACGAGAACGTCGGGTCGAGGAGGACCGCGGCCGCGATGCCGCCGAGCGCGAGGAGCGTCGCCGCCGCGCCGAGAGCCCGGACTCGGGCGGTCGTCTCGGCGTCCGAGACACCTGCCGCGGCGTCACCGCCCATCGACGGGGTCAGTCGAGCCGCTCCGCGGCGTCCCGCTCGACGAGGGGCGCCGCGTTCTCGACGGGGAGGCTCACGACGTCCTCGCTCGCGAGGTCGTACTCCCGCTCGTCGACGCCGAAGATGGCGCCGATGTCGCGGGTGATACGGACGGTCGCGCGGTCGTCGTCGACCGACTCGGCCGCGCGGGTCGACTCGGCTCCGGGAGACGCGCCCGTTTCGTCGGTCGAACCGACGTCGTCCGCGGCCGCGCGTCCGTCGCCGCCGGGCGCTCCGGGAGGCGCGGGCTCCGTCGGGACCGCGGTCGGGCCGCCGTCGGTGGTGGCGCCGTCGCCGGCGACGTCGTTCGCGTTGCGCTCCGGCGCGTCGGTCGGGGGCAGGTCGGACGACTCCGCCGTCTCGCCGGGCGTCGCGTCGAGCGCGTCGGCGACCTCGTCGTCCCCGCCGCCCATGGCGCCGGCGAGCGCGTCGGCGACCCCGCCAGACTCGTCTTCGGCCGCGTCCGTCTGTTCGATGGGGTTCGACCGATCGGCGGGCTCCGGGTCCGGCGCGGGCGGCGCCGGCTCCTCGGGAGCGTCGGGCGCGGCGCTCTCCGTCGGCCCCCGCTCCGCCCGGGCACCGTCGGGCGCGGACGCCGGTTCGAGCTCGGACCCCGTTCCGGACGCCGATCCGGACGCGGACTGGTCCACCGACACCTCGCCGGAGAGCACGTCGAGCACGCGCGATTTGTTCTCACCGATGCGGTCGACGAGGTCGTCGAACAGCTTCCGCTCCTCGGTCGTCATGCCGTCAGCGTCGACCGGCATGTCGGCCGCGGCGAACGACGCGAGCTTGACGACCTTGCCGACGCGGCGCTCGTACAGCGCCTCGGCGACCTCCTCGGCCGTCTCGACCTCGTCGGAGAGGCGGCGGACATCGTCGTCGGAGAACGGCTTGTCGACCTGTTCGGCGCGGCGGTCGCGGGCCGCGCGCAGGTCGGCGACGTAGGCGGCCACGTCGTCGTAGAAGGAGTCCCGCAGGTGCTGGAGGCTGTCCTTGCGGCGTTCCTTCGCTTGGGCCGATCTGAGCTCGTCGAGGTTCATTGTTCGGGTGCCTTCCGGGCTTCGCCGCGGGCCATGAGGAAGACCCCGGCGAACTCGGGAACGGTGTTTCTACCGGATTCAACTCTAACGCGCTCGCCGTTTAATTCTACCGTCCGATCGACGTCGCTCTCGATCCGGATCTCGCGGCCGACGAACCGGTCCGGCACCGCGTCCCGAAGCGGGTCGAAGTCGGCGAGGTCGTCGCGCTCGATCGGCGTGACGACGAGCCCGGAGCCGCCGTGGAGCGTCCCCGGAAGCCGGATGAGCCGCCGCGTGTCGGTGGTGACCGGCTCGTCGATCGGGGCGGTGTCGGTCGCGGCCGCGCGCGACGCCAGCGCGGAGACGAGCCGGCGCACGCCCGGGCCGCCGGCCTCGACGTTGCCCTCGCGGACGGCGGTCGGGTTGCGGTCGAACGCGCCGAGGATCGTCTCCGCGCGCCCTTCGCCGATCCCGTCCAGCTCCATGAGGCGCTCGCGGGCCGCGTCCTCGTCCATGTCGCGGAGGTCGTCGGCGTACTCCACGAGCGCCTCGTGGACGCGGGCGCCCCACCCGCCCTCGGTGCGGAGCACGCGCTTCGTCGTGCCGCGCTCGGAGACCGTCCGGATCAGGCCCTCCGTGTCGAGGTCGATCGCGCGCACGTAGTCGACGATCTCTCGGCGCGCCTCGCTGTCGAGCCCCCGCACGCTCTCGTCGCGGACGTGGACGTGGTAGCCGCGCCCGCCGGAGAAGACGACGGTGAGGTCGTCGAAGGCGAAGTCGTCGTCGAGGAAGTCGAGCAGCCGCAGGAGGGCCTCCTTGCACTCCGCGAGCATCTCCGGGTACGAGGTGGTCTCGGGGTCGACTCCCGGGAGGTGGTCGGCGTCGAGGTCGAAGATCAGGTCGGCGGAGCGCCACCTCTTCTTCGACATCGTCGAGGCGCCGGGGTCGTCGTAGCGCGCGGCCGAGAAGTAGGCGTGCCGGGGCGCGTTGTCCGCGAAGAACGTGTCGACGTCGCCGAGGTCGAACAGCGACTGGTGGCGGACCATCGTCGTCCCGGAGCCGGGCGTCCACGGGATGTGGCCCCACTCGCGCAGGTTCGCGTCCGGCGGGAGCGACGGCGAGGCGCGGCGGTAATAGTCGCCGAACCGCCCCTTCAGGTACTCGCGCGTCCGGTCGTCCATCGTCTCGTCTGCTACCGGCGGTCGACGTATCAACGTATCGTTCGCGGACCGGTTCCGCCGCGGCCGACGCCGACTATTTATAACTAGAGCCTCGGCAGTGCGGAAGGCGCGCGCCGCCGAGCGGCCGCCCTCGGCGGCCGCGAGGTGCGTGCGCGAGGGAGGCGGCGGGCCGGCGCGGCTCCGCCCGCGCCGGGCCGTCCGCCG
>NZ_NHOY01000073.1 GCF_002252755.1 Halorubrum sp. Hd13
CGACCGACCAGCGCGCGCCGAGCGGGAGGAACACGCTCCAGAAGAGCAGCATGCGCAGCAGGCTGTCCCCCGCGTTCAACACCATCGGGTTCCGGGCTTGCACGGAGAGCAGCAGCAGCCAGGAGACGAGCGTCACCGCCCGCGTTCGATACCCGACGAGGAGGGCGAGGGCGAACGCGCCGGCGACGGCGAACAGCAGCGCCGCGGCCCACGGTTCCCCCGAGAGCGTGTGCGGCAAGGGAGTCGTCGAGTAGTCCACGACGTACGCGCGTCGCGGGAGCACGCCGTAGTCGGTGTAGAAGGCCGTCAGCGAACGCGAGCGCCGCGCGAGGTCGGCGAGCAACAGCGTCGCGAGCCCGATCCGAAAGGCGGCGAGCGCGCGCAGGTCGACCGCGACCCGCGCGGCGAGCGCCGCGGAGAGCCGATCGACGGCGTTCGAGAGTCGGGACCGAGCGGTGTCGGTGGAGGGCGTTCGTTCCATAATTTCGTAGCGGAGAGTTCAGCAGGAATCTCAGTTCGGCCGGCATAAGCTTGTTGTATATTGAAACGTTCGTTTGACTCTCGCCGCGTCGGCCGCGAACGGGATACAGTCGGGGCCGCGGCGACCGGAAGCGTGAACTGGGGCGGGCGCGTACGACCATACCGATGGACGCAGAGACCGCTGAGGCCGACGCGATCGTGCTCTTCGACGGCGTCTGCAACCTCTGTAGCGGGTTCGTGCAGTTCATTCTCCCGCGCGATGACGAGGGCAAGTACCGGTTCGCCTCACTGCAGTCCGACGTCGGACAGGCGCTGCTGGCCGAGCACGACCTGCCGAGGGACGAGCTCGACTCGGTCGTCCTGATCGAGGACGGAGAGAGCTACGTCAAGTCGGCGGCGATACTCCGGATCGCGACGGGACTGGGCGGTTTCTACCGGCTCCTCTCGCCGTTCCGGTACCTGCCCCGATCGGTCCGCGACCGTCTCTACGACTTCGTCGCCGACCACCGATACCGGTGGTTCGGCAAGAAGGACCGGTGTATGATGCCGTCCGAAGACGTCCAGTCGCGGTTCTTGGAGTGAGCGGGCTCGCTCGGGCCCCTCGCGCTGCGACGGCTACCTGAGTGGCTCATCGCTCGCTGACTCGGTATCCGTCCTTCAGAAAGCGGGCCGGGCGCGATTTAAACGCCTCACGCCGTGTACCCGCCGTACACGGGCGCTCGGCAGGTGATGGATACCGGGAGATCGCTGTTGGTGAGCTGAGCGCGAGGCCCACCAATGACAACCGATCTCAAGCCGATCGATCCGCAGGAAGCAAAGGAGTGGTATCTCGAAAACCGTCGCGGCGAATTGGCTGACGCGACCTACAAGGCGCACAAGTATCGACTCTCTCCCTTCGTTGAGTGGTGCGATACCGAAGGAGACGTGAGCAACATGAACGACCTGAGCGGTCGGCACTTCCACCAGTACAAGAAGTGGCGGCGAGAGAAGGGCGACTGTAACAAGGTCACGATGGCGACGCAACTGAGTACGCTCAAGATCTTCATCGACTTCTGCGAAAGCATTGACGCTGTCCGTCCCGGTCTATCCGACTACATCGATCCGCCGACGATGAAGAACAAGGAGGATGTGAACGACGACTACGTCGATGCGGAAACTGCTCAGGCGATTATCAACTATCAACGGAACTTCAACTACTCTCAACGCGAACACGTCATCTTCGAGCTATTGTGGCACACGGGGATGAGAAACGGTGCGCTCCGGGCTATCGATCTCGACGACTACGACGAGGATGAGCGTACTCTCGAAGTACATCACCGTCCGGATCGAGGAACCCCGCTAAAGAACGGGAAGGAAGGCGAGCGTGTCGTCTCTCTCAAGCCGAAGGTCAATCAGATCGTGCGAGATTACATCGATCACCACCGGTTCAGTAAAACGGACGAATCTGGACGTGAGCCGCTACTGACGACTCGCCAAGGGCGGATCTCTAAGACTTCAATCCGGAGCAACTGCTACCGGGCTACTCGTCCCTGTGAGTATGGGCTTGACTGTCCCCACGACAGGAACCCCGACGACTGCGACGCCGCAAGTTCCTATCACGCGGCCTCAAAGTGTCCGTCTTCTCACGCATCGCACTCGTTGAGGAAAGGGGCAATCACGCACGCGCGAAGGAGCGAAGTTCCGATTGAGGCAGTATCCGAACGGATGGATGTGAGTGCAGACGTGCTGAAGAAGCACTACGACAAGCGTACGAAGAAACAGGAGATGAAGAACCGACGAGGGTACTTCGATAACATCTGACACGACGTGTGTTGGCCGTGGAGTCACTTCTCTCGGAGTGGAAAAGATCCTACACTCACTGTAGATCTGTTTTGGACACAACTCAAAGTAACTACCAAAGATTTTTGACTAATCAGGATTAGGATAGTCATATGTCAGAGATTTTCCGTCGTGAAATTTTATCGGGAGGAGTAGCTATTGTCTCAGCAGGGCTTGCTGGATGCTCATCAAGTGGAAACGGAGGATCAGGTGATGGCGGAGTAGAACCCAACCCGTGGACGGAGGTACTGGATGACCGCATAACCCTAAACGAAGACGGGTATCAAACCTGGAGTTGGGATATTGATGAATCCACAGAAATTTCTTGGGAAATGACCGTTCGCAGTGGGCCAGATATAGATTTTTTCGTGATGGAGTCTACAGAGTTTGACGAATATCAGGCAAACAACCGTTTCAAAACATACGTCGATGGGTACGGTGTATCGGACTCAGGCAATGGGGTTCTACCAGAAGGAAACTATCGCTTTGTTCTGGATAACACTACTGCGGGAAATGTTGAGCCACCAACAAATTTCGACGATGACGTGGCAGATGTTGAGCTGAGAGTCGAAGCAAGATCTGCCTGATAATTTCCTCACACCTCCGGAGCCGGTAACAGAATCGTTTAAAAATTATATCGACCCCAGATGTGATCGACTCGCTCTCATTTGAGAGCCTTCGCGGGATTTGACCGATTTATTTGTCGCTCACCTTTGCGTTGGGGTTCGGCTCTTCGAAGCCTTCGCGGTAGCACGGCCAGCAGGGAAGGTCGCCTGATAGTTCCGCACAGTCGCACTCCTCGCGTTCATCCGCGTCGAGAGGCAGAGGATCGGCGTCGTCTCTCTCTGTTGTAGTTCCCCCGTCAGCGCGGAGTCGATCTTCCAACGTCTGCCGGGTGGTTTCCCCACCGTCCACCGTGGGGATTGGGCAGTCAACAGCGGCTTGTAAAATCACCGGGCCGGCGACCGTCGCAAGCGCGACCTTGTGCTTACAGTCGTACTCCTCGTTGTACTTGTCTGCCGGACATTCGCACTCCGCCGGAACGAGGAGGCCGTCCCGATCTTCGACGCCGACGAGATAGCTGTGATCCTCTTTCTCGAACCCGTATGCGGCGTTCGTCACACGGACGAGATGAGGCGCTTCTACGCCGAACTCCCACGCTTCCCATCCGACCCGCTTCGATGTTTTTGCGCCGAAACTCAGTTCATTGACGATGCTCTTATCAGCCGCAGAGTTGTTGTCTGTCATGCTTCGGTAGCCCGAAGCGCGGTCGTGTGTTCCAGCACACGGCCATTTCTGCGATGGCAACCCGCGCTTCTACTCAGTAGTCTCTCAGTCACCCAATTAATAGTTCTCATATATGGGAGTGTTCCCGAATACGGACACCAATAAATAACGCGCGTACGTAGGAGTATGTATGGCACGACGCGCTCTGTTGACAGATCGAGAGCGGGAACTCATTGAGGGAGAGAGTGAGTCAGATGACGACCTCCGGTATCAGGCAATCTCCCGCGTTCGTCGGAAGATCGAAGACGAGATGACGACCGACGTGGAGATACTACGAGAGCATCATCCCGATCTCTACGACGAACTTCGAGAGGCCGTGTGCGATCCGGAGTGAACCAGCGCATTGAGGCGGGGGAGGTAAGCGTCTCAATGAGGTGAACCACCGGATAGAACAATGGCCGGATGGGCCCTTGACGTATATAGGTAAGTCCCTCCGAGAGATTTCTCGTCTGAGGTCAGGAATTTGGGTTACTGAACGCGCCGATATCCCCCTCATAGAGTTCTCGGAAACAGAGAGTATGGAGGGTCGTACGGAGGTCGCCAGATAGGCAGACAAATTACAACGGACTTAGTCGTCGGTATCAGGAGATCTTTCTTTTAGTTTCTCAACTTCCGATTCTAACTTGTCAATTTCCGAATTGAGATCACGTATATCGGAGGCCAAAGAATATCCGTAGAGCATGAACAAAATGGTGAGCGAATATATTAGTAAGCTAAGGGGAATTGGAATCGTAGTGTTCAGATAAGCTGGTTCCATGCGAAAGCGAACGATCTGAGCCACTCGTCGGCAGTTTCTGCTTTGGCGTTGCTAAAACAGTTTGAGAAACTGGTAGTTCTGCGTTTTATCTCACGAAAGACACGTTCGACGCTGTTCCGATTTCCATGTCGTTCATATTTGAAATCGAGGTCGTGTTTGCGACAGGCTCGCTGAAGTGAAGCTGATCCATCGACGAGAACTGTTGCGTCATCTATGTCGTGTTTGTCACGGAGGTCAGCGAAAAACCGATCTGCGAGAGCGTTATTTGTCGTTGTCTCAAGCTGTGTATGGAGCAGATCGTTTGATTCGGGATCGACAGCAGCGTACAGCCAATAGTGTTCATCGTCAAGTCGAATCACAGTCTCATCGACCGCAACGTGATTCGGGCTCCGACCAGATTCTGGCTGTAGATCGGCCTTGTGAACCCAGTTATGAACGGTGGAACGAACCCGATGAACACCGAATACCTCAAGAAACGAAACAGTATTCGAAAGCGATAATCCAGACAAATGAAGCTGAATACTGAGCTTCATCAACAGCCGCGGTGTTGCTTCTCGCTCCACAAACTCTAAGTCGATCTCGTCTAAACAGCCGTTGAGGCGGTCGTTTTCGGGCATGAATCACTTTGAAAACGCACCGCCTCACCTTTCAATCCTTATCTGAACACCGCCATTGGAATCAAACGAAGCCTTATGCCGCTTATATAAGCTGCTTGGCCCCAAAAGGTCGTGAAAATAGTACTTCCAACAATATTAGCAGCTTGAGCTACTATAACAAAAATTATTCCGGGGATTGTAGCTTGAATATATACATTCTTACTCTTTGTTCATTGACTGAAACCTAACATATAGTGATATATACCATATAACAGCCCACTGATTCCTTCTCGTGTTGATTCGGCAGCTTTATCGAGATGATCTGGATCTTCAGACATTCTTTAATATCTATGACATTAAGTGATAAATAAATTGTGCTGTCGGAGTCCGTGAATACGGTAGGAATCTAAACGTGGTCAAGGAATCATCCCGATACGTTTTGACGGAGTGACCAGCCTGTTTTTGATGCATAGGGACTGCATCCTCTATTGGTGAAGTAGGTTGCTGGAGAAGCGTCCAGATAGACTCTCCAGTATTTAAACACATTGGGGCGAAGAACTGGCTTCACTTCCCCTCGAAACTATTCCGACTCCATCAGACAACTCCGTGAGAATGGCCACAAGGAGGCCGAAAAGAAACTCCTCTCACAGTACGTCCCATTCCTCTCGGAAGTAGTCAGCGTCGTACTTGGAGCTACCACGTTCTATAGGATAGTCACGCAACTCGTCGGCAAGTTGAATGAGTTCCATGAACTCTTCTTTTTCGTGAGTTCGATCTTCAAACGCCGGAAGAACTTCATCGAGGAAAAACTCTGCTCGTTCTCGCTGTTGGACAAATCCATCAATGATTGGTTCAATAAAATTACGAATACTTTCTATGTTTTCAATCACTAATCGGTTTGTCGTTTTGGTTTCATCTATTCGATACCGGACTCCCATTTTATCAGTATATTCATCAACCATCCCAAAGATCGACTCGATATTATTAGGACGGGTGAGATAAACTACTGGGATTATTTTATATCCGATTTTTCGCTGGGAGCTTTTTTGAATTTTTGTAGTGAATGTTCCTACAGTATCAACTACTCCGGAAAGATACCACATCCAATGTTCTTCCATGCGATACCATCTCGTTCTACCGTGTTAATGTTGGCACACCATCTGCTCTTACCTTCTTAGAACAAGATCCAGCAGGCATAGAGTAGTGCCAAATTGGAATCATAGGCGCTCACGGCAGTCACTTGCTTTTGTCACGTGGTTCTATAGCGTACAATCGAGATTCATCGCGGAACAAAACTGCTACCTGAGTGGCTTGCTGTTCCTTCCAAGGAACCGTACATTGAGGCGGAGAAGTTCTTCCTGCTCAATACGCTAAAATATCGAACGAGTAAACCAACGGATTATCACGTTCCATGTTCGGGAGTCTCCTGCGGAGACCAATCCCGCCCTCAAAGTACCGTTTTTCGGAAGTCCTCCTATACTACATTATACCCTACCTTCCGAAACTACTCAGACAATTCTACGTGTCCGTACTTCTGTGCTTTCTCCAGACGAACATTCGAGAAATGAAACGCACCACCACGACCCGCAGTTCGTTTATCGAGATACCCCTGTTCGGCAAGTGTCTTGAGGTGTTCTCGGGTAGACTTCTTGGAGATGGTCACACACTCAGCTACCTTTCCGACCTTCCACTCCAAGGCCTTCCAGTCGTCGAAGTTTCGGATTGCCTCGATCACCTGTCTCATTCCGTTCTTTCGGGTAATCCACGAGTCAACGGTAGCGAACCTTTTCTTCGCCTCTACCCATTCCGGTAGTGCTGACGTGTGGACGTACACGGTTGCCCCTTTTTTTCCGTGTTCCTCGGTACGTCCGAATCGCATAGCTGCTTGGAGAACCCTGTTTTGGATCTCTGCTTCCATCACACGATTTCCGAAGGAGCCATAGTCGGTATTCTTGCCTTCAGTGTCATCCCGTCGCTCTACGGAAATATCAGCCAATGCGCCCCACTTCTCGATTACGTCGTCGCCCGGATGGGGATTTCCGAGAATAACGCCGACCCTTGTCGTCCCGAGGGTGTTGATACCCTTCAGACCGCCATAGTTCTTTGTCTGCGTGACCAATGAGTTCAGACCGTGATTTTCGTACTGTTTGAGGGCACTCTTGGAGGTGATAATCCCGGGGTTTCTGCCCTCAACTTCTGCGATCTTTTCGACAATGGGAATATCGACGGTTGGGGACACTCCCTCTCCACCCTGATAGGCGTTCCAGTTGTCTGTGGTCTGGATGAGGTCAAGTCCGAGGACATTCTCAAGATATAGCCGCCTTTGGTCATCATCGAGAAGAGGAATCCGCTCAATATCTGCTCCCATTACGAGTTCCCACAGTTCGATGACCGGCGTTCCATCAAGGACAACAACACTCTCCGCTCCTTCGAAGTCCGGAGGCAAGAGGAACGACCATTGGTGATCGGTATTCCGAGCAGCTACTTTTCCACGCCCGAGGTCAGCAAATTGCCATCGGTTATCCAGACGTTCCTTCTCAAGGTTCGCCCGCGTCATCAACGGGGCGAGAGCATGTGCTGACGAGTTTGAATTTCGGAGAACGTGGGTAGCGTCATACTCAGACCAAACGTCCTCTGTCCACGCTTCGACTTCGTCCTGAAACTCTGATTGCCGTTCAAGCAATTCAGCGTAGTCCTGAAACGGTAGGCGGTCTTCCTGTTGAAGATATGCCGTTACAGCCGGTGGGACGTGTCCTGTGAACTCTTGTACGAACGCGTCACCCGGGAACTCGTCGATCGCGACGTACCGTTCGTCAGTCCAGTCGGTCTGGTAGGCATGGAGATAGTGGCCAAGGAGAACATCGTAAGCGTCTGTGTCGATGTTGAGCTTTTGGACGTAGGAACACTCTCGATCATGTTGGCAAGGCAGATCACTACTGATCAACTTGCTGGCCTGCTGGTGAATCCTCTCTCCCCTGATTCCCTGCCGGTACAAGCCAAGAAGTTCCTTTGTGCGTTCATCCGCAGGGTCTCCGTCGTCGTCAAGTGATACACTCTCGCAGTCTCGGTGGAACGACGGAAGGCGTTTTGCCGAGAGATTCAGTTCAGCGCACCAGTCCTCATACTCGTCCAAGAGATCGTGATGGGGGGCCAAGACCGTTATTTGATTATCCGTTTTAGCCCCCCACCGGAGAACTCCAAAACTCTTGCCCGAGGCAGGAAGGGCCTCAATGAGCGCAATCTCTGAGATGGAGAATCCCTGCTGAATCACGTCGTCACGGCGAGATCGAACACGTTCTTTGGTCAGTTCTTCCGCCAGTTCAGTTGGTGTAGATGTTTCTGTAGACATACGATTGAAATGAAGTACGAAACGCGGGACATACTCTCACCCTCAATGCATCAACACACCGAGAGAAACACCCATAACTGGGCAAGTGGAGAGTCCCGCGAGAATCTGTCTTCACTTTAAAGACAACGTCCAAGGGTAAATAGGCACCGGAAAATCGAAGACTGCGTCGATGGAGCCGTCAAATGATCAAAGAGATAGAGGATACTCTTGGGCGCTTGAACCCCCGGAGTTGCGGGCAAGATGTGCTTGGAGAAACGGATCGCTACTCCATCCCGAACTCCTCACCTCGTAGTCCTCGTGGAGATCGACACCAGAATATTCGTCAGCTCATGTGCGCGCTCAATGCAGTCGAATCCGAGATGGATGACTGACTGAACTCGGCTAAGACGTAACTCGGGTATAGCATCGGGTCGCATCACATACGAAACGAACTGACGCCGATTATCGGGGGATTCCCGAACCTTCTAATGACCCTAATGCGTAGGTAAAGGCAGTTCAGCCGCTAACAGCCTGACTCGGCATCCGTCCTTGAGAAAGCGGGCCGGGCGCGATTTGAACACGCGACCGACGGATTAAGAGTCCGTCGCTCTCCCTAACTGAGCTACCGGCCCTCACCGAATTCTACCCGTGTCGACGTAAAAGACCTTTTCATTCGGCGGCGTCGATTCACGCGGTGTCACGGTCATTTCTCGTCGGTGGGTCCCCCTGCCAGCGTCGTCGTCGGAGTCGCCCGAAGCCGGCGCCGCTCCCCGTCCCACGCGGAGAGCGCACTCGTTAAGTGTGGTCCCGGGGAAATCACGTGCAATGAGTAGTGGGGCATCCGGATCCGCGCGGACCCGATACGCGATCCTCGGCTGTGGAAGCGTCGGACACGCCGTCGCGGAGGAGCTGACGGACCGCGGCAAGGACGTGCTCATCCTCGACCGCGACGAGAGCCGCGTCGAGGCGCTCCGCGACCAGGACCTCAACGCCCGCGTGCAGGACATCGCCGAGCCCGACGTGGTCGCGGAGCTCGACGACCGTGACATCGTGCTGATCCTCGCCAGCGACGTCGAGGCGAACAAGGCGGCCGTCTCGGCGGTGCGCGACGTCGGCGGCGACCACTACGTCGTCGTCCGCGCCTCCGACCCCGTCAGCGAGGACGAGCTCCGCGACCGCGGCGCCGACGTGGTGATCAACCCCTCGACGGTGATCGCCGACAGCGCCCTCCAGTCGCTCGAAACCGGCGAGCTGGAGTACATGGCGCGCCAGCTCGCGGAGATCATCGAGGAGGGCGGCGGCCGGATGGCGATCCTGACCCACGACAACCCGGAGCCGGACTCGATCGCGTCGGCGACAGCGCTCCAGGCGATCGCGGACGCGTTCGGCGTCGAGGCCGACATCCTCTACTCGGGGGACGTGGGCCACCAGGAGAACCGGGCGTTCGTCAACCTCCTCGGGATCGACCTCGTGGCGCGGTCGGACGCGCCCGACCTCTCGGAGTACGAGACGGTCGCCGCGGTCGACCTCGCGAAGTCGGCCGACGACGGCTTCGACTTCGACGTCGGGATCGACGTGTACATCGATCACTTGAAAGCGGACGTCCCGTTCGACGCCCGGTTCGTCGACGTGCGGACCAACGTCTCCTCGACGTCGACAATCCTCACGAAGTACCTCCAGGAGTTCGACCAGTCGCCGACCGAGGCGGTCGCGACCGCGCTCCTGTACGGGATCCGCGCCGAGACGCTCGACTTCAAGCGGGACACGACGCCCGCGGACCTGACCGCGGCCGCGTACCTCCACCCGTTCGCGAACCACGACACGCTCGAACAGGTGGAGTCGCCGTCGATGAGCCCCGAGACGCTGGACGTGCTCGCGGAGGCGATCCAGAACCGCGAGGTGCAGGGGAGCCACCTCTTCTCGACGGCCGGCTTCATCCGGGACCGGGAGGCGCTCGCGCAGGCCGCCCAACACCTGCTGAACTTGGAGGGGATCACGACGACCGCCGTCCTCGGGATCGCCGACGACACGATTTACCTCGCCGCGCGCTCGAAGGACATCCGCCTGAACATCGGGAACGTCCTCGACGAGGCGTTCTCGGAGATGGGCGACGCCGCCGGTCACTCCACGCAGGGGTCGCTGGAGATCCCGCTCGGCATCTTCACCGGTATCGAGGCGAGCGGCGAGAACCGCGACACCCTCCTCCACCTCACCGAGGAGGCGGTCCGCCGGAAGCTGTTCGACGCGCTCGGCGTCGAAGGCGGGAGCGGGAGCGACGGCGGGAACGGGTCGTAAGCGGGAGTAAACCAGCTACCGGTTCGGCCACCACCGCCGGATCCGTTTTACTCGTCTGACCCGTACCCGGAGCTACGCGGCTGCGCGATCACCATGCACGTTCCCGAGGACACGCCGGACGCCTGCCCCGCCTGCGGCGATCCCTACGAGTCGGTGTCTCGCCACGCCGACGGGTTCGTCGTCAACCTGCTCGACAACGAGCGGTATCAGCGTGTGTGCTTCGATCCCGCGAGCGACGGCGACGGCCCCGCGCTCGACTGTTATCACCACACCCACCGACAGGCCGGCGGCTCGGCGGGCGAGCGGTCGGAAGGCAGGTAACGTCGCACCCGACGAGCCGTTCGGTCGCCGTCGGTCAGAAGTCGTCGCCGTCGGTCAGAAGTCGTCGCCGTCGGTGATCGAGGTGTACGAGCCGATCAGCGCGCCGGAGAGGTCGACGCCCTCCAGCGTGACGCCCTCGTCGATGACGGAGTTACGGATATCGGAGTCGGTGATCGTCCCGTTCGGGAAGACGACCGAGCGGTCGAGCGTCGAGTCGGTGACGGTCGCGCCCGACATGACGTGGACCACGTCGCCGAGGTCGGACCCCTCGACGGTCGCGTCGTCGGCGACGAGCGTGCCGCCCTCGAGCGCGTACTCGACCGCGTCGAGGTAGCTGTCGGCGGTGCCGATGTCGAACCACGCGCCGTCGAAGGTGAACGCGTGAACCGGGCCGCGCCCCTGGAGCCACTGGAGGAACCAGCCCGGTTCGTCGGGGTTGTTCCCGTCCGAGAGGTACGTCGAGAGGTCGGGGAGCGTCTCCGCCGGGAACGCGTAACACGCGATGGAGACGAGCGTGCTCTTCGGGTCGTCGGGCTTCTCCTGGAAGTTCACGACCTCGTCGCCGTCGAGTTCGACGAGCCCGTACGACTTGGCGCGTTCGCGGTCCTCGACGTCGTAGGCGGCCAGCGTCGGCGCCCCCTTCGACTCGAAGAAGTCGGCGAACTCGGCGAGATCGAAGCTGATCATGTTGTCGCCGGCGACGACGACGAGGTCGTCGTCGACTCCCTCGCGGTCGACGAGCTGTTCGAGCGCCCCCACGACGCCGAACTTCTCGTCCTCCTCGACGGTCTCCTCGACCGAGAGCGTCGGCTTCTCGAACGGGCTGTCGCTGAGGTACTCGTCGAACGTGTCCGCGAACCGCTCGTTCGTGGAGACGAACACCTCGTCGACGCGGTCGTCCGCCTCGAAGTCCTCGAATATCTCGTCGATGACGGTGTTTTCCCCGACCGGGAGGAACATCTTCGGTCGGTGCTCGGTGATCGGCCAGAGTCGGGTGGCGTAACCCCCCGCGAGTACGACGGCTTTCATATCACCCCCGTCTCACCCCGGTGACATACTTCTTTTGCTCGTGTCAACCACCGAAAACGCAGGCGGCGGCTTCGTCTTAGTCGCTCAGGCGTTCGGTGTCGATGCTCACGCCCGGCGGCGTGACCACGAGGAACCCGCGGAAGTGCATCAGCTCGCCGCCCATGTCCTTCACCTCGCGGGCGAAGCCGGCGGCGAGCTCGTTGAGGTCGCCGTCGATCGACAACACCAGCGTGTTCCCGTAGTCGACGCTGCGGACCCACTCCTCGGGATCGGTGGTGCCGTCGAGGACGCCGAGGACGACGTCGCCGGCGGCCGCGAACGCCTCGTCCATCTGCTCTTCGGCGTCGCGTAAGTCGAGGTCCCAGTCGCTCATACCTCAGGGTCGCGAGGCGGCGGCAAAAACGTTCGGACCCGCCGAGTGCGTCGCACGCCGGGCGCCACCGCCCGGTCGCGGAGTCGTTAAGTGCGCTCCGGCCCCAGCGGGCAACATGGAACGCACGCGGCGGTCCCTGCTCGCGGGCGCGGCGTCGGTCGGCGTCGTCGGCGCGGCGGGATGTCTCGGCGGCGGAGGCGGCGGCACTACCCTCGACCTCAGCGGCGTCGACCTCGACACCGGCGAGTACGACTGCGACCTGGCGGAGCCGTCGGACCCGAACCTCGACCACCGGCCGACCCTCGGCGACCCCGAGTCAGACGTGGTCGTTCGGGCGTTCGAGGACTTCACCTGCGGTCACTGTGCGAGCTACACGCTCGATCACTTCCCGGCGATCCGCGAGGAGTACGTCGAGTCCGGCGAGATCCGGTACGAACACTGGGACTTCCCGATCCCCGTCAACGAGACGTGGGCGGTCCCCGTCGCCAGCGCGGCCCGCGGCGTCGGCGCCCGGAACGGCTCCGAGGCGTTCTTCGAGTTCGCCTCGGCGGCCTACGAGTCGCAGGGGAGCTACAGCGGCGAGGCGATCGGCGCCGCCGCCGAGGCCGCGGGCGCTGACCCCTGTGCGGCGATGTCGGACGCGCGGTTCGCGGCGTACGGGGAGGCGTCGGCGGACGACAGGTCGGAGGGAACGTCGATGGGCGTCGAGGGGACGCCGACGATATTCGTGAACGGCGAGCCGGTCGACACCTACGAGGCCGCGACCGTCGGGGCGGCGATCGACGAGGCGCTGTAGTCGCGACGACGACGCCCCTCCCGTATCTCGCGCCGATGACCCCGTAGCGTCGGTCTTTTGCCCGTTCGACTCGTTTTATAAGGCAATGAGCGACGACGACCGCGGGGAGCGACGGCTGCTCGGCGCCGTCGTGCTCGCGGTGCTGATATCGCAGGTACTCCTCTACCCCGGCGTGCCGGACCTCGTGGTCGCCCTCGGCGCGCCGGCCGGCATCGACGCCGGGATGTGGTTCCTCGTCGCGGAGTTCGGCGCCTTCGTCTCCTTCGCGGTCGTCTGGGGGGCCGCCAGCGACGCGCTCGGGAAGCGGGTCCCGCTGATCGTCGCCGGCGCGCTCGGCGGGGCGACCTCCTACCTCGCGCTGGCGGCGGTTCCGGGGCTCGGACTCGGATTCCGAGCCGCCCTCGTCGTCCGCGTCGTCGGCGGTGCGCTCACGATCGGCGCGTTCTCGCTCGCGATCACGTCGCTGATGGATCTGCGCGGCGGCAACGGGCGGAACATGGGCGCCGCCGGCACGGCGATCGGACTGGGCGCGGCGGTCGGCTCCGTCGTCGGCGGCGCGCTCGCCGACCTCGACCCCTTCTACCCGGTGTACGCCGGGGCGGCCGTGCTGGCGGTCGCGGGGCTGCTCGCGTCGACTGTCGACGACTCGACGGCGACGCCCGGGCGGTCGGTCGAGGACAGCCGTGAGGACGCCGGCTTCCGTCACGTGCTCTCGCGGGCCCGGACGACGCGCGGGCTCCTGGTTCCGCTGGCGTTCGGGTTCGTCGACCGGCTCACGGCCGGCTTCTTCGCGCTGGTCGGCGTCTACTACTTCCAGGACCCGGGGACGTTCGGCCTCTCGGCGGCCGGTGCGGGGGCGACGCTCGCGCTCTTTTTCGTCCCGTTCGCGCTGCTCCAGTCCCCGTTCGGATCGCTCTCCGACAGGGTGGGGCGGTTCCTGCCAGTCGTGGTCGGCTCCGTCGCCTACGGGGTCGCCACCGTCGGCGTCGGCGTCGCGCCGGTCTACCCGCTCGCGGCCGGGCTGATGGTCCTCGTCGGCGTCTGCGGCGCGCTGATGGCGCCGGCGACGATGGCGCTCGTCACCGACCTCGTCGAGCCCGAGGCCCGCGGCGCGGCGATGGGGCTGTTCAACGTGTTCGGCTCGCTCGGGTTCCTCGCGGGCTTCCTCGTCGGTGGGAGCGCCACGGAGGCGTTCGGCTACACGCCGGCGTTCCTCGCGGTCGGCGGACTGGAGCTCGCCATCGCGCTGGCGCTGTTCCCGGCCGTGCGGGCGCTCGCGCCGGGCGAGGGCCTGCTCGGGCTCCGCGGCGACGCCGAGCGTTCGACCTCGGAGTAGGTCGCCGAGTCGAGCCTTTTTAAGCCTCGCGCGCCCTCCGTTCGGGCAACCGATGGACATACTCGTCGCGGGCGCGGGCGAGATCGGCCGGTGGATCGCCGACACGGTGTCGGCCGACGAGTCGCCGGTAGAGGCGACGCTCGCGTTCGCCGACCGCGACCCGGATGTCGCCCGCGACGCCGCCGCCTCGCGGGACGCGACGACGGTCCCGGTCGACGGCGACACGACCCACGACGCGGTGTGTCTCGCGGTGCCGATGTCGGCGGTCCCGGCCGCGGTCGAGGCGTACGCGCCCCGCGCGGATCAGGCGATCCTCGACGTCTCCGGCGAGATGACCGACGCGGTCGCGGCGATGCGCGAGCACGCGCCGGGGCTCGAACGCGCGAGCTTCCACCCCCTGTTCGCGCCGCCGCGCGTCCCGGGCAACGTCGCCTGCGTGGTCGACGAGGGCGGCCCGGTCGTCGAGGGGATCGCGGCCGCGATCGAGGCCGGCGGCAACGAGGTGTTCGAGACGACCGCCGCGGAACACGACCGGGCGATGGAGACGGTGCAGGCCGGCGCGCACGCGGCCGTCCTCGCGTGGCGGCTCGCGGGCGACGACGTGCGCGAGGAGTTCCACACGCCCGTCTCGGCCGCGCTCGACGAGGTCGCCGACACCGTCACCGAGGGCGCGCCCGGCGTGTACGCCGAGATCCAGCGCGCCTTCGACGGCGCCGACGACGTGGCCGCCGCGGCCCGCGAGATCGCCGACGCCGACTCGGACGAGTTCGCCGACCTGTACGAGGCGGCGCGCGGCGACCGCGAGGGACGGGAGCGACACGAGTGACCGACCGACGACCACGAGTGAGCAGACCGACGACAACAGTGATTCCATGATAGACAGAGACGCGGTCCGGAACAACGCCAACTACCTGCGCAACGTCAGGCCGATCGACCCCGAGGAGATCGCGGAGTACGTCGAGGGGACGCCGCACCCGGCGGTCGTCCGCGAGACGCTCCGCGAGGAGGCGTTCGACCTCCGGCTCCGCGAGCGGGACGACGGGAGCTTCGAGCCGGTCCCCGAGGGGCCGATCCCCGACTCCGAGTGGTCGCCGACGGCGTTCCCCGAAAATTACGCGTTCGCCCTCGAAGACCTCCTCGTCGCCGAGTTCGGCGCGAACTGGCACCGCGGCGAGTCGGGCGCGGAGCTCCGCGAGGCGGTCCGGCGGCTGAAGACCGACTACCTCTACGAGAACGACGTCGAGTACGGTCGGATGGCGGCGCTCGGCTACGCGATATACCACCTCCCCGCCTACTACGCGACGATCGGGTACGTCCTCGACGACCTCGCGGAGAACGGGCTGCTCGACCGGACGCTCCGCGTCCTCGACGTGGGCGCCGGCGTGGGCGGGCCCGCGCTCGGCCTCCACGACTACCTCCCAGACGACGCCGTCGTCGACTACCACGCGGTCGAGCCGAGCGCCGCGGCCGACGTCCTCGACCGGCTGCTCGACGAGACCGGCCGCAACTTCCGCGCGACGATCCACGAGACGACGGCGGAGTCGTTCCTCGGAACCGGCGGGAGAGACGCGGAGTTCACGTCCGACGACCCCTTCGATCTGGTCGTCTTCGGGAACGTGCTCTCGGAGCTCGCGGACCCGGTGGCGGTGGTCGACGCCGCGCTCGACCGACTCGCCGACGACGGGAGCGTCGCCGCCTTCGCGCCCGCCGACCGCAACACGGCGATGGGGCTCCGAGAGATCGAACGCGCGGTCGTCACGCCGACGACCGGCGTCGAGACGTACTCGCCCACGCTCCGGCTCTGGTCGGACGCCACCCCCTCCGACGGCGGCTGGTCGTTCGACGTCGCCGACGACCTCGACGCGCCCCCGTTCCAGCGGCGGCTCGACGAGGGCGCCGACCGCGGCGCGACCGACGAGCCGGGCGAGTTCGTAAACGTCGACGTGCAGTTCGCGTACGCGATCCTCCGACCGGACGGGAAACGCCGGGTCGACGTCCGGGCGAACGACGGCCGCTGCGCGCGGATGGCGGACTCCGAGGAGCACGTCACCGACCGCGTGAACCTTCTCGCGGTGAAGCTCAGCCACGACCTCAGCGCGGGCGACAACGCCCTTTACCGCGTCGGCGACGGCTCGCAGACCGTGGATCACTACCTCGTCTGCACGCGCGAGACCGTGCTCAACGAGGACCTCCGGCGGGCCGACTACGGCGCGGTCGTCTTCGTCGAGAACGGCCTCGTGCTCTGGAACGACGACGAGGACGCGTACAACGTGGTCGTCGACGACGAGACGGTCGTCGACCTGGTCGCGCCCTGAGGACCGGTCGGCCTCCGTCGCGACGCGACGGCGACCGAACGCCGATCGCCCTCCCCCGGGATCACGGACGACCGTTCGCGGTCGATCCGTTCGGACCGCCGTTCACGGCCGACCCGCTCGGACCGACCTCGTCGCGGACGGCGAAGTAGAGGACCCAGACGACGACGCCGCCGAACAGCGCGGCGAGCGTCCACGCGATCGCGTGGCGGCTGTTCCGGTCCGTCGCGTCCAGATAGACGAGCAGGGACACGAGCAGCGCCGGAACGACCAGTATCCCGAGGAGGAGGGCGGCAACGAGCAGTTCCGGACCGCCGGCGACACCGATCTGCAGGGTGGAGGGCATGCTGTCCTTTCATTTGGAAAATAGGTAAAAAAGGATTACTTCCCGCCGACCGGCTCGATCAGCTCCGGCGCGTCGACTCCGGGCGAGTTCACCCGGCTCGACACCGGGTACGCCGTCAGCTCGTCGGCCGGGTACGGGTCCAGCAGCGCGGCGGCCTCGTCGGGGTCCCCGCGGAGCCACGTCTCCTCTTCGTCCGGTGCCAGGAGTACCGCCATCCGGTGGTGGAGGCCGGTGACGAGGTCGTTCGGCTCGGTCGTAACGATCGTGAACGTCTCCACGGGGCCGTCGGTCTCGCCGTCGTCGCTCTCCGCCGACCCGCCGCCGAACGCCCCGAGCCCAGTCTGCGTCGTCTCGGGCTCGGGCGGCTCCCACCGCTCGTAGAGTCCCGCCATCGCGAACGGCCGGTCGTCCTCGAACGCGACCCGGTAGGGCGTCTTTCCGGAGCCGCCCCGTCCGCCGGATCCGCTCCGCTCACTGGCTCCGTTCGGTCCGCCGCCGTCGACCCACTCGTAGAAGCCGTCCGCGGGGACGAGACACCGCCGTCGCTCGAAGGCGTCGGCGAAGCTCCGCTTCTCGCGGACCGTCTCGGCGCGGGCGTTGATGAGGCCGAACGACTCGTCCGCCCACGAGGGGGTGAGTCCCCACTCCATCCGCGTCGCGGCGGTCGGGTCCTCGTCCGCGATCACCGGGAGCTCCTGGCCCGGCGCGCAGTTGTAGCTGGGTTCGACGCCGCCGAAGTCGGCGCCGAACCGGGCCTCCAAGTCGGCGGCGGCGGTGAAAAGCGTGTAGCGGCCGCACATTGATAGCGGATGTTGGCGCCGCCGATACTTAAGTAACGGTCGGCCTCGGCGTCGGTCCCCACCCGCGCCGCCTCCCGTCGGGTTTTTGCCCGCGCGCCGCCGCGGTCGGGTATGCGCATCGAGAACAGCTTCATCCCGGTCGAGGGAGTCGGCGAGACGACGGAGCGCAGGCTCTGGCGCGAGGGCGTCACCACCTGGGAGGCGTTCGACCCCGCGGTCGACGTCGCGGGCGTCGGCTCGACCACCGCCGACCGGATCGAGTCGTTCATCGCCGAGGCGCTGACGCGCCTCGACGACGGCGACGCGGCCTACTTCGACCGGACGTTCCCGAGCGGGGAGCGCTGGCGGCTCTACGAGAACTTCCGCGAGGAGACCTGCTTCTTCGACATCGAGACGACGGGGCTCGACGAGCACCGCGACCGCGTGACGACCGTGAGCTTCCACCGCGACGGGGAGACGACGACGCTCGTCGCAGGCGACGACCTCACCGCCGACCGCCTGCGCGAGCAGTTCGCCGACGCCAGCCTGGTCGCGACGTTCAACGGCGCGCGGTTCGACGTGCCCTTCTTGGAGGCCTCCTTCGGGATCGACGTCGACACGCCGCATCTCGATCTCATGTACCCCTGCAAGCGGATCGGGCTCTCCGGCGGGCTGAAACCCATCGAGAAGGAGATCGGGATCGACCGCGACCGCCCGGACCTGTCGGGCCGGGACGCGGTCCGGCTCTGGCGCGAGTACGAGCGCGGGGACGCGGACGCGCTCGACACCCTCGTCTCGTACAACCGCGAGGACACCGAGAACCTCCGAACGCTCGCCGACGTCGTCAGCGAGCGGCTCCACGAGGACGTGTTCGTCGGCGCCGCCGCGGAGCGCTAACGAGCGAGGCCCGACGGCTCGACGGCGGCTACGTCGGCTCCGCGTCGGGGTCGACCGGCGCCTCGGCCGTCTCTGAGCCCGTACCGTCCTCCTCACCGTTCCCGTCAGGAGTCGCGTCGGTCTCCTCGGAGACCGACTCGCCGTCGCTCTCCGGTTCCTCCCCCGCGGCCGCCTCCGCGCTGACGATCGGCGGGTCTTCGCGATCCGACTCCTCGTCTGGCACCGACTCCCCGTCGGGGTCCGACGCTTCGTCGGACTCGGCCGCGTCGTCGTCTCCGGCGCTCTCCTCGTCGACGGTGCTTTCTCCGTCTTCAGCACTTTCCTCGCCTCCGGCGCTCTCTTCCTCCCCGGCGCTTTCCTCGTCGCTCTCGGCGGCGTCCTCGCCGTCGTCGGCCGCTTCGCCGCCCTCGTCCGACTCCTCTCCCGCCTCCTGCACCAGCTTCATTTCGCCGCGCGCCCGGAGGGAGCCGTCGATCTCGGCGCCGTCGTGGACGACGAGGTCGCCCGCCGAGACGTCGCCGAGCACCCGCGCGCCGGCCTCGATGGTGACCGTCCCGCCGCGAGTCGTGACGTCGCCGTGGATGACCGTGTCGGCGCCGACGGTCACGCCCTCGCGGGCGCGGAGGGAGCCGAACACCTCGTTGCGCTCGCCGACGTGTACCGATTCGGCCCGGAGGTTGCCGTGGAGCCGGCAGTCGTCCCCGACCGTCGCGGGCGTCGAGACGCGCCACGCGTCGTCGGAGATCTCGGCGCCGCGCGGCACCAACAGGGGGTCGCGCACGTCGTCGCCGTCGGCGAGCGCCTCCGCGAGCTCGTCGGCCGCGTCGGTCTCGC
Source organism: Halorubrum sp. Hd13 (assembly GCF_002252755.1). Taxonomy (GTDB): domain Archaea; phylum Halobacteriota; class Halobacteria; order Halobacteriales; family Haloferacaceae; genus Halorubrum. The sequence continues at coordinate 19,585 of NZ_NHOY01000073.1, forward strand.
CGACCCGCAGGAGCTGGGAGAGGACGATGAAGTAGAAGACGATCGTTGGGACGGGGTTCCGGATGACGATCCAGCCGTTCGCCTCGAACCCCTCCTCGATCGACACGTCGTCGCCGATGTCGAGGTCCCCGGAGACCATCAGCCGGCCGGTGACGGTGACCCGCTCGCCGAGGTACGCGTCCTCGCCGACGAGCACGTTGCCGTCGACGGTACACCACGTGTCGAGCCGGCAGTCGCCCTCGGCCTCGATGTCGTTCCCGACGCGCACGCGCTCGCCGATGGCGACGTTGCGCCCGCGCAGGCCGAACTCCACCGTCGACTGGCCGCCGACGAGCACGTCGCCGTCGACGACGAGGTCGTGCTCCTCGACGGTCGTCCCGGACGGGACCGCGAGCTCCTCTATCGGACCGTCCCCTCGCAGCGACACACCGGGAGAACTCCCTCCGCGCGTATAAACCGTGTGGGGACGTCCGACGCGCGTCGGACGCCGGCGCGGTCGCGAGAGCGATTGACCTCGCGGCGGGCGCGAGCGGTCGGTCCCGCCCGAGCGGTCGACCCCCAGCGCCGCGCGTGCGACTCCCCCTCGGATCGTCGGCAGGTCACTACCCTTTTGAGTCCGGCGCGGATGGGTCAGGTATGGGATTCGGATCGTACGACGAGAGCGAGCAGAAGAACCAGGACGTTGACACCGACGACGACGCCGCGGTGAACGTCCACGAGCACGACCACGACGGCGAGGTGTCCATCGAAGGCGGCGCGTCCACCGACGACTTGGTCGGGCGGCTCTCGGAGATGAAAGACGACGGCGACGAGGAGTAATCGCCACCGCCCCCTCGCCGAATCGAGACCGGCGACCGGGGACCCGCGAGCGCCGGACCGAGGCCGTGTCACGCTCCTTTTATCCGGTCGACGCCTACGACGGCCCATGAGCACAGACCTGACCTTCACCGACGACGGCGTCGACGTCGTCTACGAGGGGACCGAGTTCGAGCTGGAGAAGGACCTGATCGAGGAGGCGACCGGCAAGGGGTTCCGCGACGTCACCGACCACGAGGTGTTACAGATCGTGGCCGAGGAGCCCGACTTGGACGGCGAGCCCGTCCGGATCGGCGACGTCTTGTAAGGCGGCTCCGCGAAGCGGTACGATTTTACGCGACGGTCGGTTCCGCCGCGGTATGAGTATCGGCACCGTTCTCTCCGCGCTCACGAGTTCGAAACTACGGACCGCTCTCGTCGGGCTGTTGGTCCTCGTGGGTGCCGTCGGCGGCGCGTTCGCCGTCGGGATGCTCGGCGTCCCGAGCGTCGCGACAGTCGACAACACCTTCGGCGACGTGACGAACGAGACCACCGAGGTCGAGATGGACCTGGTCGTCTCGAATCCGAACCCGATCGGCGTCGGGCTCGACGGCGTCTCGGTGAACTACACGGTGTCGATGAACGACATCGAGATGGCGCAGGGCGGTCGCGAGGGCGTCTCCGTCGACGCCGGCAACTCCACCGTCCCCCTCGAAACGGAACTGCGGAACGACGCGATCCCGCCGTGGTGGGTCAGTCACGTCCGCAACGGCGAGCGGACCGAGGTCGGTATCGACGCCAGCGTCACCTCGGACCTGCTCGGGCGGACCGTGGAGTTCAGTCGCGACCGCGAGATAACGACCGACCTGCTCGGCGCCTTCGACTCGAACGAGACCAGACCGGTGAACGCCGACAGCGCGCTGACGGACGATCCCGTCCTCTACGTCAACGAGACGCGGGGCGAGTGGGGGAGCGTCAGCGAGGCCGAGACGCCCATCGACATGGCGTTCACGGTGTACAACCCGAACCTCGAACCGTACGTCGTCACTGAGATCGGCTACGACGTCACGATGAACGGGGTCGAGATGGCCACGGGACGGACCGAGGAGGGGTACGTGATCCCCTCGCGGAGCTCCGAGACGATCGAGTTCACGACCGCGCTCCAGAACCGCCGGCTCGACGAGTGGTGGGTCACGCACCTCGACGAGGAGGTCCGCGGCCACCAGGTGAGCGGTCTCCGGATCGAGTTCTACGCCGTCATCGAGTTCCCGGGCGGAGAGGAGGTCACCGTTCCGCTCGACGAGCTGACCTACGAGGAGACTATCGAGACCGACATCTTCGACGAGGGCGAGGACGTTCGGGGCTCGGGCGACACCGACGGGAGCGGGACCCAGGGCGACGGGTCCGGCACGGACGACACCGACGGCGGAAACGATACCGACGACGGAAGCGCCACCGACGACACCTCGGGAGACGGGGATTCCACCGGCGGCAACACCACCGACGACGGGAACGCAACCGACGACGACACCACCGA
>NZ_NHOY01000018.1 GCF_002252755.1 Halorubrum sp. Hd13
GGCCGTCGCCGGCGGGAGCCCCACGCGAGCCCGGCCGGTCGCCGCGGTCCGCGGTCCAGAGGCTCGCACTTTTAAATGCTCTCGGTCACCCGACGCGCGCTATCGCCCGCTCGATCCGGCGCGTGAGGTCGTCGAGGCGGTCGCCGATCGACCCGACCGCCGAGAGGACGGGATACGTCGCGTCCGCCGACTGGTAGAGGTACGTCGGGAGGTCGGCGACGTCGTCGCCGAGCCGGAGGTCGCGCCCGTGCTCCGCGATCACGCGCTGGCGGCGCGCCGCGATCCGGTCGCAGTCCTCGACGAGGACGCCGGCGCGAGCGCGACACGCGTCGAGCGCGCCGAACCCGCCGTCCGGGACGGCCGCGTCGAGCGACGCGATCTCCCGACGGACCGCCGCGAGCCGCGACCCCGCTCGGTCGAGCGAGTCGGCCTCGACCTCGAGCCGCTCCACGAGGCGGTCGCGCTCCTCGATCGCGGATTCGACCGCGTCGATCAGGGCCGGCTCGTACTCGGGGTGGTACCCCGCGCTCCGCGTGAGCGCGTACGCCAGTTCGGGACCGAACTCCGCGGCGACGCTCCGCTCGTAGGTGTCGTCGTACTCCTCCTCGTAGTGCGGGACCGACATCACCGTCTCGGCGTACGCGTCCCTGACGGCCGCGAGACCGGATCCGGGCGGTCCCGCCGGACCACCGGCGCCCGCGTCGGCCGCGGCGCCGGAGCCGCTCGCGGGGCCCGCGACCCCCCGAAACCCCGCCGCCGCTGACGATCCGCCGGGTGAGGTCGCCTCCGTCGAGACCGATTCGACCCGGCCGCGGAACGTCCGAAACGCCTCGCGCTCGTCGATCACGCGGCGCCGCTCGATCCGGAGCGCTTCCCGCGCGTCCTCCAGGGCGGCGCGGGACCCGTCCACAGCATCGTCAGTCGCTGTCATACCGCACGCCTCGCGAGTCGTCCTCGTAAACGCTTATATGAGGGGTATCCGGCGCCGTAGAGCGCTCCCGAGCGCTCAATAGCGCTCCCGAGGCGCCGGCTTTTTAAATAATTCCTCTCGCCAGCGACCCGAGCAGGGGCAGGCCGAGCGCGGCTGCGGCCGCGACGTAGATCACGGGCCGCATCTCGGGCAGTGCCCCGGCCGCCGGCCCGAGCGAGACGGCGAACGCGCCGAGCGCCAGCAGGCCGGCCCCGAGCGCGTACGCGACGCCCCGTCGGAACGTGGGCGCGACGAGCGACGCGGCGACGCCGGCCGCGACGAGCCCGATCCAGTGGACCGACGCCAGCGCGAGGCCGAGGGCGACCGCGCCCGCGAAGGCGACGAGGCGGAGCCGAGGGTCGCCCCGAATCCGGGCGAGCGGCGACGGCGACCCGGCCGACTCGCCGAGGCGGTCGCTCACGACGACTCACCTCCGAACGAGACCGTCTCGCCCGCCTCGCTGTCGGGGTCGAGCGACATCGGCTTCTGGTCGTTGGCCAGCCAGTCGCGGAGTTGGTCGCCGTAGTGCTCGGAGAAGTAGTCGCCCGAGTTGCCGCCGGGGAGCACCGCCGTGGCGCCCTCGCCGGGGCGAACCACCATCCGCCAGCTCGACCCGACCGCGTCGTCGACGCGGTAGTTCATCACGGTCGCCGGCGAGCCGTCGGCGGGGAGCGTCGGGTAGTTCAGGAACGGCGCCTCGCCGCCGAGCGGGTGCGCGATCGCCGCCGTCGTGTTCCGGTCGCCGTACGTCTCCCACCCCGCCTCGTCGATCTCGTCGAGCGCCGCCGAGAGCGCCGCGACCATCGTCGCCTCGCGCGAGCGGTCGGCGAACAGCGGGTCGTCGGCCGGGAGCCGCGCGAGCACCCAGCCGTTCGGGTAGTACGCCTCGCCGAGGTCGGCGTCGTCGAAGGCGGGGGCGAAGACGAGGTCGCGGAACCGGTCGAGCCACCGGTCGAACACGAGCGCGCCGCGGGAGTCGGCCGCCATCCGCCGGTCCCAGTCGCCGAGCGTCGCGGCGGCCGCGGCGAGGCGGTCCGAGCCGTCGGCGGCGTCGCGCTCCGCCACCGCCGCCACGAGGTCCGGCACGAGCTGGTCGGCCCGCCCGTCGCGCACGTCGCGCTGGAGTTCGCGGTGGAAGGCGGGGTCGACCGGATCCTCCCCCGCGACCCCCGCGTCGAGGCGCTCGGCGATGCGCGCGCCGCGGTAGGGGGCCGCGTAGTCGACGCCCACGTAGTGGGTCGGGTCGTCGATCACGCGCTGGTTGGCCGTCGAGAGGACCTCCGGGTCGATCGCGTGCGGCTTCTCTTCGAAGGGGACGAACCCCTCCCACGTCGAGCGGCCGAACGGCTCGAACCCCGCCCACTCGCCCTCGCCGGCCGATCCGTCGAAGACGCGGTCGCCGGCGACGGCTTCGCCGTCGACCCGCCGGATCGGGAGCTGGCCCGTCGCGTAGTACATCGTCCGCCCGTCGGCGTCGGCGTACACGAGGTTCTGCGTCGGGAGGTCGAACTTCCGAGTCGCCGCCAGCGCGTCGTCGAACCCGTCGGCGCGACCCAGCTCGTCGATGGCGAGCGTCGTGCGCGTCGCGGCGTGGCCGGTCCACGCCACGCCGACGTGCCGGCCCTCGCGCTCGATGAAGGGACCGTGGACGGTGCGCCTCGTCTCCAGGATGCGGTCCTCGCCGCCGGAGACGGAGATCTCGCGCGACTCGGTCTCGAACTCGCGCCACTCCCCCTCGTAGCGGTAGCGCTCGCCGGCGTCGTCGACCTCGTAGCGGTAGCAGTCGAGCACGTCGGCGCCGACGTTGGTGAACGACCACGTCGCGCGGTCGCTCGCGCCGGCGATGACGAAGGGGACGCCGGGGAACGTCGCGCCACGGACCGAGCGCTCGGGCGTCTCGACGCGCTGCTCGTACCAGAGCGGCGGCGCCATCAGCGAGAGGTGCGGGTCGTACGCCACGGTCGGCGTCCCGCTCGCGGTGTGCTCGCCGGCGACGACCCAGCTGTTCGACCCGACGCCGGTCGGCGACTCGAACCCGGAGAGCCAGTCGGTGAGCTCGGGCGCGATCGGGCCGGCGTCCGTCGCGACGGCGGCGGCGTCCCCGGAACGCGCCCGCCCGTCCCCGGAACGCGCCCGCCAGTCTCCGGCGTCGACGCGCCGCTCGGCCCCGCCGAGCCGCTCCTCGTCGCCGTCGAGGATCGGCGCGTCGTGGTCCAGCCGCCGCGGGAACAGCGCCGCGGCCCGCTCCGCCCCGAGCCGGTCCGCGACCAGCGCCCGCCGGAGTCCGGCGAAGCTCCCGGTGAGCGTCCACGAGATCTGCTTTTCCATCAGCATGGAGTCGACCGGGGTCCACGGCTCGGGCTCGTAGCCGAGCAGCTCGAACTCGATCGGGAGCGTCTCGGCCTCCGTCGCCGCGTTGACGCCCGCCGCGTACGCCTCGACGAGGGGGCCGGTCTCCGTCTCGCTCACGAGGTCCCACGTCGCCTCGGCGGCCGCGGCGAACCCCATCGCGACGTTGAACTCGTCGCTCTCGACGGTCGCCTCGCCGACGACCTCGGAGAGCCGCCCGCGCATGACGCGGCGCTGGAGGTCCATCGAGAACAGGCGGTGGAACGCCTGCAGGTAGCCGACCGCGAAGTACGCCGCGGCCTCGTCGTCGGCCTCGACGTGCGGGACCCCGCTGTCGTCGACGCGGACGCTCGCGTCGCCGTGCGGGCTCTCGACGGTCTCCGGGAGCGAGCGGTCCGCCGCGTCCCACGCGTCGCCGGAGAGCGGGGCGAAGGAGTCGAGGAGGGCGGCGGCCTCGGAGCGCGCCAGCCCGGCGGTGCCGGCCGCGAGCGCCGCGGCGAGGACGGCCCGGCGCGTCGTGTCGTTCGTCACCTCGTGACAGAGCCGCGGGGTCCTCATGATGTTTCGGGTCGGCGAGGGCGGTCGGCCGGTCCGCCGCGGGAAACGTACATCCGTCGCCCGTCCCAAGCGGGGGCCGATGGAAGTCGCGCTGATCACGGTGGGCGACGAACTGCTCTCGGGCGACACGGTGAACACCAACGCGAACTGGCTCGCCGGGGAGCTGAGCGACCGCGGGGTCGCGGTCGGGCGGGTCCTCTCCGTCCCCGACGACCGGGCGGAGATCGCGGAGCACGTGCGCGAGTACGCCGCGGCGTTCGACGCGGTGATCGTCACCGGCGGGATCGGCAGCACCCCGGACGACGTGACGATGGAGGCGGTCGCGGACGCGTTCGACCGCGAGATGGCCGTCACCGACCTCACGCTGGAGTCGGTCGAGCGCCGGCTGGCCGCGATCCGCGAGCGCGTCCCCGACCGCGAGTTCGACGTCGACGTGGCGGCGGAGGCGGCGGTCCCCGAGGAGAGCCGCCCGCTCGTGACCGAGGCGGGACTCGCCCCCGGCTGCGTGATCGAGGGCGTCTACGTGTTCCCCGGCATCCCGGACGAGCTGAAGGCGACGTTCGAGACCGTCGCAGACGAGTTCTCCGGCGACCGTCGGTCGCGGTTCCTCTACACGGTCGAACCGGAATCGAACATCGTGCCCGCCCTGCAGGAGGCGATGGAGCGGTTCGACGTCGCCGTCGGCTGTTACCCCGACCGCGAGGCCGACCACAACCGCCTGAAGGTGACCGCGACCGACGACGCCGCGCTCGAGGACGCCGCGGCGTGGCTGCTGGAGACCGTCGACGCGAGCGAGACGCCGGTCCGTCGGAACTGGGACTGAGAAAAGTTGGAGCGGCGAAGGGGACCGGGAGGGACGCGGCTCAGCCGGCCGTCCCGTTCTCCGGCGGCTCCGCTGGCGGCTGGTCGGGGCCGGTCGGTCCAGTGGGCCCGCTCGGGCCGGTCGGCGCCTGCTGGCCGCCCGGACCGGGCGGCGTCCGATCGTTCGACACGAGGAAGTCCGCCAGGTTCCCGATCAGCGCGTCGGTGTCGGCGCGCCGGGCGTTCTCGGGCGCGAGGAAGTCGCTGTCGCCCACCGCGACCACGCCGTCGGTCCGGACGAGCAGCGGCGCCTCGGTTGCCGCGCGGGTCGTCGACAGCTCGCTCCCCTCGTTCGGGCGGAGCACGGCGCTGCCGGCGACCGTCGTTCCGACCGGCGTCGCGGACGGCAGGACGGCGCGGTCGACGCCCTCGGTCAGCGCGGCGTCGGCGTCGCCGGTCGGTTCCGCGTAGACGCGCTGGTAGTTCAGGTCGTTCTCCGCCATGTTGTACACGTAGCCGGGCTCGGTCGTGACGCCGAGCGTCGCGTCGAGTCCGACCGCGCCGGGCTGGTCGAACGCCGCGTCGGGCTCGGTCGCCAGGATCACGTGGCCGCCCGACTCGACGAACGACTCGATCTCGTCGAGCTCCGCCTCGTCGTAGTCGGTCCGGAACGTCACGAACGCGTCGGCCTCGGCGAGCCGCTCGCCGAGCTGGGTCGGTCCCCGCGTGCCGGCCGGACCGGCGGCGCGCCGCTGCTGCTCCGGATCCGGCACGTAGACGTCGACCTCGTGGCCGTTCTCGATGAGCGCGTTCGCCAGCGGCCGAACGTCGCGGTCGGCGACGTCCGGGCCGCCGAAGCCGAGCAGCGCGAACGGGGTCGCGGGCACGGAGCCCCGCGGCTCGACGCCGGGGTCGACGAGCACCGTCTGCGACCGCGCCGTGGACTCCATCTCGACGTTCGCCTGCCCCGGCGTGTCGTTCGCGACCAGGTCGTCTTCGAGGTAGTGCTCGTTCTGTATCTCGGGCGACGGAGCGACGCCGTCGGCGGTGACGTAGCCCGCGAGCGCCGCACCACCGGTGATCGCCGCGAGCGTCACCGCGAAGGCGACCGCCAGCTTGGTGGCGTCGCTCACGCGCCGACACCTCCGGTTAGCCGCGCCGTCTCGTTGCTCGTCCCGCCCGCGCGGGTCGCCGAGCCGCCGCGGTCGACGGCGAGGTCGCTCTCGGAGAAGCGCTCGACCGTGTCGACGTGCGGGACGGCCGGGCGGTGGACGTACGAGAGGCCCATCGGCTCGACCTCACCGTAGCCCGGGTCGTTCGCGTACACCGCGACGACTTGGGTGTCGGTGCGGAGCAGGATCGGGAAGCCGAAGTCGGGCCCGGTCTCGCGGGTGTCGACCCGGTACTCGCCCATGTTCTCCGCGGTCGCGGCGGCGTGGATCGCCTCGTTGAGCGAGCCGATCTCGTCGGCGAAGCCGTTGTCGACCGCCTCGGTGCCGAGGTACACGTCCGCCTGCGCGACCTCCTCGCGCGGCATCTGGAACTCGTCGCCGCGCTCGGCCATCATCGCGTCGACGAACGTGTCGGCGAGCGTCTCCTGCTCGGCCCACGTCTGGATCGCGTTGCCGCCGGCCTTGTCGGGACCGCTCGGCCCCTGGACCGGCGCGGTCGTCCGCGGCGCGGGGGCGTTCAGACCGATGCTGCCGACGGTCGACGTCGGGAGGACGTAGATCTCGTCCGCGGGCGCCATGGCGTAGTAGCCGCCGGAGGCGCTGATCGACTGCACGCTCGCGATGACGGTCATCTGTTCGCTCGTCCGCTGGACCGCCTTGTACATCCGCTCGGAGGCGACGGGGGCGCCGCCCGGCGTGTCGAGCTTGAGCACCACCGCGCCGACGGAGTCGTTGGCGCGAATGTCCGCGAGTTCGCTCTCGACGTCGTCCGCGAGGGCCGTGTTAACGGGCCCTTCGATCTCGACGACGGCGACGGTGTCTTCTGGGTCGTTGGTCGCCGCGTACACGCTGGGCGCGAGCACGGCGCCGACCACCGCCGCGGCCACCACGACGACGGCGAGCTGCTGCCGCGACGTGAGGGCCGTGGAGGGCTGGTTGGTTGACATGACCGCTTAGACCCTGCGCCAACCGAGGAATAAAAATTTCGAAACGACGACCCAAACCGACCGCAGCGAGGGCCGTCGCCGACGGGGGATCGATCAGTGGAGGCCGGCGACGACCGCCCAGCCCAGCGTCGTCCCGACGGCGACGGCCACCATCGTCGCCACGGCGGGGAGCGGTTCCTCCCGACGCGTGAACCGGTGCGTGCCGGGAGCGAGCCCGACCATCGGCGCGAGGGTCCCGACGGCGACGGGCGGCGGCAGGACTCGCCCCGCGAGGACGACCGCGCTCCCGGCCGCGGCGAGGCTCCCGGCGGCGTAGGCGGCCCGGAGCCGCCCCGCCGACCAGCGCGTCGCGAGGGTGCGCTTCCCGACCGCGGCGTCCGCCCGACGGTCGGGCCACTGCGTCTCCAACAGGTTCACGAACACGACGAGCGCGAACGGGACCGTCGCCAGCGCGGCGCCGGGCGCGACGTCGCCGGTGACGACCGCGACCCCGTACAGCGGCAGCGCGACCCCGCCGAGCGCCGCGTTCGTGACCTCGCCGAGCCCGTTCCAAGCGAGCCGCAGCGGGCCGACCGAGTACTGCCACCCGACGACGAGGACCCCGAGCAGGAGCGCCGCGGGGACCCCCGACAGCGCGCGGTCGGCGGTCGGGGTCACCGCCGATCCGAGCACCGCGAGGCCGAACAGTCCGGCGGCGACCGCGGCGCGCAGCGCGAGACGCGAGGAGAGACCGCTCTCGACGAGGGCGCCGCTCCCGCCGGAGAAGGGCGTTCTGTCGGTGCGAGCGTCGGTTTCGACGTCCGCGTACTCGTTCGCGTAGTGGACGCTCGCGGCGACCGGCAGGAGCGCGGCGAGGCCGAGGCCGACCGCGCGCGGGTCGGCGGTCCCGCCCCGGCCCACCGCCATCGCGACGCCGAGGGCGTACACGAGCGCGATGAGCGCGAGCTGCGCCGGACGCGACATGCGCCACAGCGCGACGAGCACGGCGCGGCGACCCGGGTCGCCCATCCGTCAGTCGGCTCGCAGCGCGCGGACCTCGTCGAGCAGGTCGTCGGGCTCCGGGCGGTCGGCGGGCATCCGCCCCTCGTAGGTGTACGCGACGATCGGCTCGCCGGACCGGACGTCGAGGACCGTCGCGACCGGCATCCGCCCGACGAGGTCGTGGAGCGATCCCAGGATCCCGAACCGGACCGGCTGGTCGTACGCGTCGCTCACGTCGGTGTCGGGGTCAGCGAGCAGGGCGAACGGGAGGTCGTACGACGCCTGCCACTCGCGGGCGCGGTCGACGGGTTCCGGGAGGACCGAGGCGACCGTCGCGTTCAGCGCCGCGAACTCGTCGTACCGCTCGGCGATCGCCTGCACCTGGTTCCGGCAGTTGCCGCAGTGGTAGTCCCGCTGGAAAAGGAGGACCACGGCGTCGACGTCGGGGTCGCCGGCGACCGCGGAGAGCGAGAAGGGGTCCGGGCCGGTCGCGACGTTCGGCAGTTCGAAGTCGGGCACGCGCTCGGCGAGGGTTGCCGTGTCGCTCATGCGTGGGGTACGTGGTACCGACCCATAACGGCCGGTCGGTCTGACACGCGCCGCGCCCAACCGCGGGGGATACTCGTTCGCGGGCCGATAGGTCGGGCTATGACGGCCTCGGAGCCGACGCCCGCGTCCGCCTCGCCTCCCGCGTCCGACGTCGGCCCCGTGGCGGTCTCGCGCCGCTTCCTCCGCGCGATGCGGGCGGGCGACGAGCGCGAGCAGGAGCGCGAAGCGGCGCGCGACCGTCTCGCCGGGACCGACCCGGCCGACTTGGACGCGCTCGGTCCCGACGAGCGGCTCGCGTTCTGGCTGAACGTCTACAACGCCGCGGCCGGCGACGCGCTGCTGTCGGACCCGTCGCGGTTCGAGGACCGGCGCCGCTTCTTCTCGGAGCCGGTCGTCGCGGTCGCGGGCGAGGACCTGAGCCTCGACGCGATCGAACACGGGATTCTCCGCGGCTCGCAGTGGAAGTACGGGCTGGGGTACGTCCCGAACCCGTTCGCCTCCGCGTTCGTCCGCCGCCACCGAGTCGACGAGCCCGACTTCCGGGTCCACTTCGCGCTCAACTGCGGCGCCGCCTCGTGCCCGGCCGTCTACGGGTACGATGCCGAGACGGTGGACGAGGACCTCGACGCGGCCGCCGAGAGCTACCTCCGAGACGAGACCGTCGTCGAGGGCGGAACCGCCTACGTGCCGCGGCTCCTCCTCTGGTACCGGGGCGACTTCGGCGGCGGGAGCGGGATCCGACGGATCCTGCGCGAGTACGGCGTCGTCGATCCGGACGCGGTCTCGCGGATCCGATACCGCGAGTACGACTGGTCGCTCGCGCTGGACGCCTTCCGCGACGGGAGCGACGGCGAGGCGGACTGAGCCCCGCCGAAGCGTACTGAGCTCCGCCCACGCGGACTTCCCCCTGCCGACGCGGCCGGTCGTCGCCGCGGTCGTGTGCCGGGCGCGCCACCGCGGACGGGCCTTGATGAGGGTGGCCGTCGTCGAGCGCTCCATGCAGGAGTTCGACTTCATCGTGATCGGGTCCGGGTCGGGACTGGACGTGGCGAACGCGATGGCCGGCCGGGGGGACTCGGTCGCGGTCGTCGAGGAGGGGCGGCTCGGGGGGACGTGTCTCAACCGCGGCTGTATCCCGTCGAAGCGGCTCCTCTATCACGCCGATGTGATGGAGACGATCGAGGGCGCCGGGGCGTTCGATATCGACGCCGAGGTCACCGGCGTCGATTTCGCGGAGATCGTCCGGAAAGTGAACGAGGACGTCGCCGAGAGCGCCGACTCGATCCGGCGGGGGCTCGCCTCATCGGACGCCCACGACCTCTTCTCGGGGACCGGGCGGTTCGTCGACGACCGCACCGTCGAGATCGGCGACGGCGACGACGAGGGGGCCGCGCTCCGCGCCGACACCGTCCTCGTCGCCACGGGAACGCGCCCCTCGATCCCGCCGATAGACGGGATCGACGACGTGGACTACCACACGAGCACGGAGGCGCTCCGACTGGAGTCGCCGCCGGACCGCCTCGTGATCGTCGGCGGCGGGTACATCGCCGCCGAACTCGGCCACTTCTTCGGGACGTTCGGCAGCGACGTGACGATCGTCGGCCGCCGGGAACACCTGCTCCCGGAGGCTGACGCGGAGGTCGGCGAGGCGTTCACGGACCGCTACGCCGACCGGTTCGACGTGTACGCCGGCTACGAGGCCATCGCGGCCGACGAGGCCGACGGGGAGGTGACGGTCGAGGCCCGGGCGTATCCCGAGGCCGACTCGGTCCGCGCGGGCGGCGAGACCGTCGGCGCGCCGGAGGAGGCGGAAGACGTGACCGTCGCGGGCGACGCGCTGCTCGTCGCCGCGGGCCGGCGGCCGAACACCGACGCGCTGAACCTCGACGCGACCGGGGTGGAGACCGACGCCGCCGGCTTCGTCGAGACGGACGAGTACCTCCGGACTGACGCCGAGGGGGTGTGGGCGCTCGGCGACGTGGTCGGCGAGTACCTGCTCAAACACAGCGCGAACCACGAGGCGAAGGCGGTCATCCGGAACCTGCTCGGCGACGAGCCGGAGCCGGTCGACTACTCGGCGATGCCGTTCGCCGTGTTCGCCTCGCCCGAAGTGGCGGGGGTCGGCGCGCGCGAAGCCGACCTCCGCGAGGCCGACGCCGAGTACGCCACCCGCACCTACGCCTACGGCGACACCGCTCGCGGGAGCGCGATGCAGGCCGAGGGGTTCGTGAAGGCCCTCATCGACCTCGACGGGAACATCGAGGGGTGTCACATCGTCGGCCCCGAGGCGTCGAACCTGATCGAGGAGGTCGTCGTCGCGATGACGGCCGGTTCGGGGACCGTCGCGGACATCCGCGACGCGGTCCACGTCCACCCCGCGCTCTCCGAGGTCGTCGATCGGGCCTTCTCGGGGCAGTTCTCGCGCGGCGGCGGACGCGACCACGCGCATCAGCACCACGGCTGAGCGGTGCCGCCGAGCGCTCCTCCCGAGCACCGCGGACGTCTCGTTCGAAGGCGAGCGTTTACGTCGGCTCGTGGCAACAACGAACCAACACACATGGTATCTAGCGACACGCGGTCGGTCGGCGAACTCGAGCGACGCGTCGAGGCGATCGACGCGACGGCGCCGGCCGAGAGGGACGCCGACGACCGCGCGCGGCTGACCGACGCCCTAGTCGCGCTCGCAGACGCCTACGGCGAGCGCGGGGAATTCGACGCGGAGGCCGAGACGATCTCGCGGCTGGACCGACTGCGTGGCGGCGACGGAGACGACGTCGAACTCCACCTCGCGAACGCCCTCGCGAACGCGACGAGCGTGCGGGGCCGCGACGACCTCTACGAGACCGCGATCGACCCGGACCGGATCGAGGCGTACCGAGATCGGATCGAGGAGCTGTACGGCCGCCGCCCCGAGCCGGCGATCGCGGCGCCGCTGGCCCGGGCGACTGCCGAGGCGATCCACGCGAACGGAAAGGCCGACCGCCGCGACCGGATCGGACCGCTGGTAGACCGCCTCGAAGCGATCTACGACGCCCACTCCGAGCCGGACGTCGCCGCCTCGCTGCTACGGGCGTACGCTCACGCGGAGCTGTACCTCGACGCGGATCGCGGAGGCGACGCAGATCTCGGAGGCGGCGCGGATCCGGAGGCCGCTTCGGCCGAGCGCGACGCGGGAGGCGACCGCGTCGCCCGCGCGGAGGAGCTGTTCCGGGCCCACCCGGACGGGGAGGTCGCCGCGGGGCTGGCCGGCGTCCTCGCCGGGCGGACGAACGCCGACGCCGAGCGGACGGACGTGGACGCGATCGAGGAGCGGATCGGCCGGATCGAGGCGCTCGCCGACCGGTACCCGGCACAGGAGGAGTCGATCGTCCGCTGGCTCCCGGTCGCGACGGCGAACGCCGCGCGCGCCGGCTTCGAGGCGGCCGACCTCGGGCGGACGGAGCACTGGGCGACCGAGACGGTCGAACACCACGAGCGGCTCTCGACCCCGTCGAGTGCCACGTGGGCGGCGGTGGCGACGTTCTTCTCCTCGCGGGCGTCCTTCTTCGACGGCGACGTGGAGGCGGGCGAGGCGAAGATCGAACGCCTCGAGGCGCTCGAACGGCGGTACGACAATCCGGTGTTCGAACACTGGCTCGGGCGGGCGATGTTCGACGCGGCCCGCAGCTACGTGGAGACGGACCGCCCGGAGCGCGCGCGAGCCGTGGTCGACGACCTCGCCGAGTTCGCGGTCGGTCACGAGGACCGCGAGGAGATCGAGGCGGGGCTGGAGGCCCTCCGATCGCACGCGCCGCACCTGTTCGACGAGTTCGACGGATCAGTCGGCGAGGCCGACGGCTCGGTCGACGTGACCGCCGGACCGGTCGACGCCGCGGGCGCTGCGGACGGAACGCGGACTGAATCCCCCGCTGACGCCGGTTCCGGCACTGCCCCGACGAACGACGACTCGGGGTCCGCCTCGACGGACGACGGCTCGACGGACGCGCCCGGCTGCGGGAACTGCGGCGACGACGGCTGCGGGAACTGCGGCTCGGGCGACGAACTGAGGCCGCCGGCGTCTGGCCCGGTGCTCGCCGTCGCCGGCGCGGCGGTCGTCCTCGTCGGTCTCTCCGTCGCGTACACGCTCTACCGGGCGCAGCGCGCCCTCAGGAACGCGATCTGATCGCCGTGACGAGGGCGATCGCCCCCCGTCCTCTCCCGCACCGGCCGCCGACGCGGCCGAAGACGTATTGCGGCTCCCCGTCGAACCGGGCCACATGACCGCCCCTTCGACCCTCTCCCGCCGTCGGTTCGTGACGGCCCACGCCGCGGGCGTCTCGCTGACCGCGCTCGCCGGCTGCGCGGACGACGCGGGACCGGAGCCCGCGGACGGAACCGACTCGGACGCAGGATCGGGGTCGACCGACGCCGACCTCGATCTCCGGGAGGCGAACGTCGTCGACGTCGCCGTGGAGCCGGTCGACGCGGGGTACGCGTTCGACGTGACGCTCCACCACGACGACGAGGGGGAGGACGGGTACGCGAACTGGTGGCAGGTCGAGCGCCTCGACGGCTCGCGGCTCGGCCGGCGGGAACTCCTCCACGCGCACTCCGAACAGCCGTTCACGCGGTCGGAGACGATCGCGGTCCCGGACGGCGCGACCTGCGTCGTCGTCCGAGGGCACGACGAGACGCACGGGTACGGCGGGGTCGCCGCCGCGGTCGACCTCGACGCGGGAACGGTGCGCCGGGTCGATCAGGGGCCCGACCCGCGCTCGTTCGACCAGAGCGACTGCCCGTGAGGCGCTCGGTCCCGGAGCCCGCTCCCCGGCGGAAGACATGCCATCGCATGCCGAGTCGGCGTTCCGGACACACACCCGCGGGTGGGTTTTGTACGGGTGTCAGTTATCAGCGGACACGATGGCAAAAGCAGCAATCGTGATTCTCGCCGGCAACGAATCGCACGCCGACTACGGCCGCCTCGCGAACGCGCTCGAGGCCGCGAAGGAGTTCGCCGAGACCGAGGGCGACGAGGTCGAGCTCATCTTCGACGGCGCCGGGACCCAGTGGATCCCGGAGCTGGAGGACGAGGAGAGCGACTACCACGAGCTGTATCGGGCGGTCCGCGACGACGCCGCGGTGTGTGACTACTGTTCCGGCGCGTTCGGCGTCGAGGACGCCGTCGCCGACGCCGGCCTCGTCACGCTCGACGACTACGACGGCCACCCGAGCGTCCGCTCGCTCGTCGACGACGACTACGAGATCATCACCTTCTGAGCGGCCGGACCCGGCCGCGTCCCACGACGGACGACCGCCCTCTCTCGATGCACGTTCCGGGCAGTGACGCGAGGGTCACAGTTTGACGAACTGCGCCTTTCCGTTCTGTTCGACCGTGATGCGGTACCCCTCGTAGCTGAACGTGATCTTGACTTGGGCCTCCGGGACCGGGGGATCGGAGAACACGTGCTGGAGGATGTGATCGACCTGCTTGTACCCGGGCGTCAGGTCGTCTTGGCGGTCCCCCTCCAGTTCGGCCACCACCTCTACGATCTGTGCGACGGGCTCCTGCCTGTCCGTCTCCAACTCCCGGTGGACGATCTCGTCGTCGACGGTGTCGCTCATGGCTTCAGGTGGAGTTCCGACTCATAAATTAGTATGGAGCCCCCAACGGGACATCAAAAGAAACTGACGCGCGTCCGTCGGTCGGCACAAGGCCGAGGTGGCGTCCGAGATGCGATCGCGGACCGAGAGCGTCCGTGAGTCTGAGACGCGATCGCGGACCGAGAGCGTCCGGGCGTCCTCGGGCGAGCGGGCCGGAGCCGGGACTGAACGCTGCCGGCCGGGTTTCAGATGAACTCCGACGGGTTCGGTCCGTTCGTGACGTGGACCTCGAACGGCTGCGTGCCGACGTCGTCCCGCTCGACAAGGTGCCAGTACGTCTCGGCCAGTTCGTCTGGGTCGATGAACGTCTCGTCGCCGCGATCGGGGTGACGCTCGCGGTCCCCCGGCGAGTCGATCTGCCCGTCGATCACGACGTGCGCGACGTGGACGCCCTCGCCGCCGAACTCTTGGGCGATGTCCATCGCCATCCCGCGGGCGGCGAACTTCGCGGCCGTGAACCCGATCGCGCCGCCGCGACCGCGCACCGCCGACGTCGCGCCGGTGAAGACCACCGTGCCGCCGTCGGCCCCGAGCATGTCGTCGACCGCCTCCTGCGAGCAGACGAACGCGCCGCGGCCGTTGACCGCCCACGACTCCTCGAACCCCTCGACGCTCGCGTCCATGAGCCCGGTCCACGACGCGGCGCTCGCGTTGTTGACGAGGGCGTCCACCGGACCGAACGCCTCGCGAACCGCCTCGAAGCCGTCTCGGATCGCCTCGACGTCGGTCAGGTCGGTCGTGACCGCCAGCCCTTCGCCGGGGTCGGGGAGGTCGGCCGCGAGCCCCTCGATGAACTCGGTCGATCGAGCGAACAGGGCGACCCGACAGCCCTCCGCCGCGAACTTCCGCGCGAGTGACTCCCCGAGCCCCGGACCGACGCCGGCGACGACTGCCGTGCGAGTCATACCCGCGCTACGGGTCCTCGGATAAAAATCGTGCGCCCGGCGGACTCGCCGGCGACGGCGGGACGCCGGGCGGGCGGTCGCCTCCGAGCGTGCCGGGTCAGGGCTCCTGTCGCGCGGCGAACCGCCCTTCCGGGGCTGACGCTGGTCCCTCGGAGGCCCGGGTTCGCGGGGCCTCGCCGTCGAGCCGAAGGAGCCGCCAGCCGTCGCCGCGGCAGCGGACCGGTTCGAGGACGGCCGTGACGGCGTCTCCGAGGCGCAGTTCTCGCAGCCGACCGCGAACCGCGTCGCTCGCGTCGATGACCTGGTATGTTCGCCCGTCGGCACCGTACAGCGTCACCGCGCCGTCGCCGTTCGGTTCCGCCGCTACCCTGCACCGCCGCCGAACGCCGTCGGTCGCTCCCATGGAACATCCGTACCGAGCAGCGCCCATAAAACGAACTATGAGGCCGACATACGGCGATAGAACGGTATTGAGAGATACCGAGACGGCCGCGGTCGAGGCGGTCGCGACCCGCCGTCGAACCGACCGCGAGCGTCCGTCCGGACGGGGCTTATAGAGATTCGAGGAGAA
>NZ_NHOY01000095.1 GCF_002252755.1 Halorubrum sp. Hd13
CGAGGCGGTCGTCGACGGCGAGTACGACCGCTCTCGGGAGTACGTCGCGCTCGCGCGTCGGATCGCGGAGCGGAACCGCTGCGGGCTCCCGGCCGGCTTCTCCCGACGGACTTGCGACGACTGCGACGTGTACCTCCGCCCCGGCAAGACGGGGCGCGTCCGGCTCCGCCCCGGCCGCGTCGTCGTGCGCTGCCGCGAGTGCGGGTCGACGGCGCGGTACCCGTTTGACTGACCGCGGCGCGAGCCTCGCGCCCGCCCCGCGGGCTGCCGCCGTCGCCACGCTTTATGACTCGACGGCGAGTGAGGCGGGATATGGACTACCGACGGCTCGGCGACACCGGACTGAGCGTCTCGGAGCTCTGCTTCGGGACGTGGCGCTTCGGGCGGGAGACGAACGGCGTGGTCGAGACCGGGCGCGAGGAGGCTCACGAGCTGCTCGACGCGGTCGAAGAGCACGGTATCAACTTCATCGACACCGCGAACGTCTACGGGAGTCCGAACGGCACGAGCGAGGAGTACGTCGGCGAGTGGCTCGCGGAGCGCGACCGCGAGGACTACGTGATCGCCTCGAAGGTGTACTTCCCGTTCGACGGGCGCGGCGAGCCCGGCCCCAACGACTCCGGGCTCGGACGCAAGCACATCCGCGCGCAGGTCGAGGGGACGCTCGACCGGCTCGACACCGACTACCTCGATATCTACTACATCCACCGCTGGGACGAGGAGACGCCCATCGAAGAGACGATGCGCGTCCTCGACGAGCTCGTCTCCGAGGGGAAAGTGCACTACCTCGGCGCGTCGACGATGGCGGCGTGGCAGCTGACGAAGGCGCTGTGGACCGCCGACGCCAACGACTACGCCCGGTTCGACGTGGTCCAGCCGCTCCACCACGCCGGCTACTACGAGGACGTGAGCGAGTACCTCGACGTCTGTATCGATCAGGACATCGCCGTCTGCCCGTACTCCCCGCTGGCGGGCGGGTTCCTCACCGGCAAGTACGAGCGCGCCGACCCGGACGACCCCGAGCAGGTGATCGCGCCGGACGGCTCGCGGGCGAGCTTCGACGACCGCTTCGAGCGGTTCTACCTCTCCGAGCGCGGCTGGAAGGTGCTGGACGCGGTCCGCGAGGTCGCCGCCGAGCTCGACGCCACCCCGTCGCAGGTCGCGCTCGCGTGGCTCACCGAGTGGGACGAGTTCACCTGCGTCCCCATCGTCGGCGCGCGCACGACCGACCAGCTCGCGGAGAACGTCGCCGCGACCGACCTCGCCCTCTCGGACGCGCAGTGGGACCGGATCATGGACGCGCGGTACGCCCCCGACGGGACGCTCTGGGGGCACTAGTCGAGCGGGGCGGGACGGCGGGCGCCGCTGGCGCGCCGCGCGCTACTCCTCGAAGTCGGGCAGGTCGTCGGGCGCCTCGAAGTCGGCCTCCCAGTCGATGTACTCCTCTTTGAGCGTCTCGCAGACGATCTGGCCGAGCTCTGTGAGCCCGGCGTTGATCGCGGAGACGGTCCCCCACGAGTCGAGGTCGGGATGGAGGTCGCGCTCCTTCCAGTCCTCGGGCAGCCCGGGCGCGTGGTAGCCGACGCGGTCGGCGAAGTCGTCCCAGAAGAAGTCGAAGCGGGAGACGAGCCCGAGGTCGACGGCGATCTCCCAGTCCGCCTCGTCCATGTCGCTTCCGGCGGCCCACTCCTCGAAGGCGTCCTCCCACGCCCCCTCTTGGAGGAGCGCCTCCAGGTCGTCGCGGCGGTACTCGCCGCCGGCGACCTCCGCGTCCTCGTACTCGTTCGGGTCCACGGCGGCGAGCTCGGGCGGCTCCGGCGGGTCGACGTCGAGGCTCATACCCCCACTCCGCGCCGGCGACTCAAAACGGTACGGGGCTCGGGGACGGACGGGACGGGAGAGGGGCGGAAGATGGACGGTGGAGCCGGGCGGTCGGCGGCGCCGCCGGCGCCGATCCGGTCCTTTTACCGCGGTCCCCGACCGACCGACGGGCATGAATCTCCGCGACGTCTCTCGCCGGACGGGGATCGCCGCCGGCGTCGTCACCGTGGTCGTGCTCGCGGCCCCGTACGCGCTCGTGTCGGGGTACGCGACGCAGCTCGCCGGCTACTACGCCGCCGGCACCCTCGGCGCCGGCGGGATCGCGCTGTTCGCGCTGCTGACCGCCGTCGTCGTCGCCTCGGTCGAGGAAGGGAACCTCGACCCGGGGACGCTCGCGGGCGTCGCGGTGATCCTCGGCGTCGTGACCACGCTCAGCGCGGCGACGTGGGCGCTCGCCGTCGAGCCGACGACGATGTTCGGCGACTACCGCTGGCTGCAGTGGCACGCGCCCGCCGTCGTCGCCGTGTCGGTCCCGCTCCCCGTCTCCGCCGCGGTGTACGCCCGAGCGCTGCTGTCGTAGGGAGGGCGCCGCCGAACGAAAGGCCCTTATGCCGGACCCGAGTATCGTCAAACGGACTAGGTCGGGCGGTTAGGCCCCGCTCGTCACCCGTGAGGTAGTCTTTAGCGGGGACCGAACAGCGGGCGCGTCCGGTCAGACCGGCGCGGGCCCCGAGAGCCAACGTGGAAGCCTCGTCCGCCGGGGACAGCGGTCCGTGGCGCCCGCTCGCAGGAGCGGTCCGTCGCGGTTCGTCGGCGATATCGGGTCAGGCGCGGAAGCGAGCAGCCCATCGCCGAACGCCCGTCGCTCGTCGGGTCGCGGGGTGGAGAAGGCAACCGGGATACCCCGCGCTGGAACGCCGGGCCACCCCGCCTGTCCGCCATTCATACGCGTTTTTGCTCCGTGAGCGTGGGCTATCCTCGATCGGTGACACAGACGTTCGTTTAAATGAGATTGACTCGGGATCGGGGGTGAACACCTCCAAAGCCCCAGCCACGAGGAGCGCGCACGCTCGCTGCGCTCCTCAGTCGCTCGTTCCACTCGCTCCCTGCGGTGTCGCCGGCGGCTTCGCCGCCGGCTGCCCGTGGCGCGTAGCGCCACGCTGCTTGCGTCGCCTCCGCGCTCCTCGTGGCTGCCCCTTTGTGTCCCACCCGACCGCACAGCACCGCAACCTCACGCCTCCCCAGCCTCGTCGCCGGACTACGTCCGGCTGCAAGCGAGAGCTTCGCTCTCGCCCTGTCAGTCGCCCTCCGCGTCGCTCCGGGCGACTGACTCCAGCGAGAATCGAAGATTCTCTGGCAGCCGGCGCGGAGCGCCGGCGACCTCGCGCCGTCCGCTCGCGGCCCTCCGAGCCGCTCGCTGGAGCGCGCCGGATCGGTTGGTGCGGTCTTCGGCCGTCCGTTTTTATAAGTGCTACTCCGCCTCGCCGCTGTCTTTCCACGCCGAGAAGCCGCCCTCGACGAGCGTCTCTGACTGTCGGTCGATGTACTCCCGCTGGGTGTCGTGGACCGCGGTCTCGAAGTCGTCGCCGGCGTCGAGGCGCGCGCGGACCCGGTCGCGCTTCCAGCTCGCCGGCGTGGTCCGGTTCGCGACGCGCCACCGGAGCGGCGCGAGCCACGAGGCCGCCTCCTCCTCGGGACAGCCGGCGGTCCGCAGGCCGGCCTCGGCGTGATCGAGGAGGTCCTCGTATATCGCGTCGGTGTCCGTCGTGGTCTCGCCGTCGCGGCCGATCCACTCGACGTCGGCGCCGAGCCCGTCGGCGACGGCGGCGTAGAAGTTGTCGCGGGCGGTCTCCCAGTCGAGCCGGATGACCGGGTGTTCGCGCTGCGGGAGCGCCTCCATCAGCCCGGCGAACGCCGCCTGAAAGGCGATGGAGTCGCGGACGGTGGGCTGGGCCGCGATCGGGCGGAACTCGATCCGGGCGTTCGCGCTCGACCGGCTCGCCCCCTCGAAGACCGGGCGGACCCACCGCCAGTAGCTGCCGTGCTTCGTCCGGAAGGTCGCGAACGCGTCGTCGAAGCGGTCGGTCCCCTCGGGCTCCGGCATCGGGACGAGCGTCTCGTCGCCGGCGATCCGGTCGACCGCGGTCTCGACGTCGTGGACGTCGCGCGGGAACCGCACCTTGTCGTCCTCGGTGCGCTCGTTGAGCACCGACTCGAACACGTGGATCCGGTTCTCGGCGGCGCCCTCGGCGAGGACGCGCTGGCCGTCCCAGCCCTCGTCGTACAGCTCCGGCGGGAAGAACGGCGAGTTGACGCCGAGCGCGAGGAGGGGCCCCGCGATCCGGAGCGCGTAGCGGAAGTGCCGCGGGAGCGTCTCCGCGTGCGCGACCTGGTAGTGCGGCTGGATCGAGGTGATGAGGCTCTCCGGCATCACGGTGTCCGCCGCGAGCGACACCCCCGGCGCCTCGACGACCGTCCCCCACCGGTCGTCCGCGCCCGCGTTCGCCATCGCGTGGTACCGGACCGAGTCGCTCATGTTGACCGCGACGGTGACGCCGTCGACGTCGACGCAGTCGGTGAGGTACCCCCGGGCCGTCTCGCCGGTCGGGGGGATGGTCCAGATCCCGTCGGAGACGAGCCGCATCCCCTCGACGCCCGCGGTGTTCTCCGCGGCCTCCAGCCGCGCGCGAACCTCCGCGAGCTGCGCCCGGAGCCCGTGGTCGGAGAGGGGCTGCGGGCTCGTCGACATCTCCGCGTTGTGGAGCCCGAGCTCCTTCTCGAACCCCATCAGCTCCAGGAGCCGGCGCGGGACGCGCATCAGGGCGTACTCGCCGGCCCGCGACTCCTCGCTCCAGCGCCCGTCGGCGACCGCGTAGAACTCGTACTCGAAGCCGACGATCGACTGGTGGTTGTCGAAGGACCCGTCGCGGAGCTCCTGTTTGACGATCTCCGCCTCCTCTTCGGCGCGCGCGGCGAACTCGTCCGGGTCGACGGCGAGCGCCTCGCGGACGCCGTCTGCGAGGGCGGAATCCGTGCTCATGGGACGGACGACGTATCGGCCTCGTAAAAAGGGCTACGGCCGATCGGCGGCGTGGGGACGGTCGGCACGACGTGGGGTCGGGGCGGAGAGCGGGAGCACGTGGGACGTATCGGGGCGCTTTTGCCCGCCGATTTCCGACCCACCCTATGGAGTTCGCCACGTTCGCCGCGCGCGCCGAGCGGCTGGCGGCCGAGCCGGGCGACATCGGGACGACGCTCGCGGTCGCCGACCTGCTCGCGGCGGCCGGCGGAGGGGGGAACGCGGCCGACGCGAGCGACGACGCGGAGCCGGCCCTCCGCGCCGGCGACGACCTCCCGACGGTCACCCGCTTCCTGCTCGGGCGCGTCTTCCCGGCGCACGACACGCGGACCCTCGATATCGGCCCGGCGCTGTGCCGGGAGGCGATCGCCCGCGCCGCGGGCCCGAACGTGACGGCCGCCGACGTCGAGGACCGGCTCGCGGCGGCGGGCGAGATCGGCGCGGTCGCCGCCGGCTTCGACTTCGGCGGCCAACGCGGCCTCGCCGCCTTCGGAGAGGGCCGCGACGCGCTCACGGTCGCCGAGGTCGACGGGGCGCTGCGCGAGCTGGCGGCCGCGTCGGGCGACGGCAGCGAGTCGCGCAAGCTCGACGCGCTGTTCGGCCTCTTCAATCGGTGTGATCCGGCCGAGGCGAAGTTCCTCGCGCGCCTGGTGCTCGGCGAGATGCGGATCGGCGTCGGCGAGGGGACCGTCCGCGACGCGGTCGCCGAGACGTTCCTCTCGGAGTCGGTCGGGGACGCTGGCGACGGCGAGGAGTCGGAGCCGGACGCGGGCCCCGCCGAGAGCGACGACGCGGAGCCGACCCTCTGCGCCGGCGACGAGGCGGTCGCCGCCGTCGAGCGGGCGCTGCAGGTGACGAACGACTACGGCCGCGTCGCGGCCCTCGCGCGCGACGAGGGGCTCGCCGGCCTCCGCGCGGAGGGGCTCGTCGTGGGGCGTCCCGTGCAGGCGATGCTCGCGCAGGCCGGGACCGCGACCGACGCGGTCGAGTCGTTCGGCGAGGTCGCCGTCGAGACCAAGTTCGACGGGGCGCGCGTGCAGGTCCACTACGTGCCCGGCGACGGGGGCGAGGCCGACGACGAGAGCGAGGCCGACGACCCCGAAGTGGACGGCGGAACCGACCGCGAGGCGCTCGGTCCGCGGCTCTACTCCCGGAACATGGACGACGTGACCGACGCGCTCCCGGAGATCGCCGAGCGCGTCGCGGACCGCGTCGACGTCCCGGTCATCCTCGACGGCGAGGTCGTCGCGGTCGACGAGGGCGGCGACCCGCTCCCGTTCCAGGAGGTGTTGCGGCGGTTCCGCCGGAAACACGACGTCGACCGCATGCGCGAGGAGGTGTCGCTCCGGCTCCACGCCTTCGACTGCCTCCACGCCGACGGCGCGGACCTCCTCGACGAGCCGCTCCGGGTCCGCCACGACCGCCTCGTCGACGCCGCTCCGGACGCGGCCGCGGCCCTCGACCTGGCGAGCGACGTCGAGGCCGTCGAGGCGGCGGAGGCGGCCGCGCTCGACGCGGGCCACGAGGGGGTCATGCTGAAGGACCCGGACGCGCCCTACACCCCTGGCGACCGCGGGCGGGAGTGGCTGAAGCGCAAGCCCGACGTGGAGACGCTCGACGCGGTCGTCGTC
>NZ_NHOY01000063.1 GCF_002252755.1 Halorubrum sp. Hd13
CCCACCCCCCCATCGACCGCACTAATAGAGGCGACACCCCCCCATGACCGATGAGGAAAGAAGATCAAGGGGGTCCCTCGCCCAACGCGAGAGTGAGATCCACCACGTCGCGACGACCGTGGACCGTGGAGGAAACGACGCGAAGCCCGACAGGAGATCGAGCGCAGACCGCGCCCATCACAACGACACGATCGTCGCCGTCGACGAGAAAAGACGAGCTCGCACCGAGTATCAGAAACCAGAGAGAAACGAGACGTGGACCGTCGCGAGAGATGACGCGAAGTGACCGATCGACTGACGTCGATCGTGGAGAAGACCGCAACGCAACGCGTGTGCTCGAACCCCAGATGAAGACGTGGACCGTCGCCGTCGACGACGCAGATGATGAACGCGAAGTGAACGCGAGCTCGGACTCCCGAGGATGAGGAACGCGACGTAGCCCGAACTACAGATCGACGCGTCGCGACCGTGGAGCCAACAACGCGCGTCGCCGTCGAACACGCCTCGACGCCGCCCTTGCTTACACGTAGACAGCTACAGTAACAAGCCTTACGTGGGGGTGCGCCGCTCACAGCGACTTCCAACGACGAACGACGCCCGAGATCGACACGCGAACAGCAGCGCACCAGAGCGCGACCGAGCTCACCGCGTTGACCGCGAGAGACGACCGTCGATCGCGGAGTGACCGCACCGCACGCTCGCCGCGTGGACCGCAACCAGCGATCGCGGAGTGCCGCCTCAGCTACCGCGACCGAGTCGCGCTCGAACCGCACCGTCCGTCGTCGTCGCCAGCGTGGATCGTCGCCAGCGATGTGAGCGTGACCCCCGAGTGTGTGAGTCGCGAGAGTGGAGTGTGGAGTCATTTCTACGCAACTCCCGAGCAATAATCCCCACGTCGGAGAGGGGTTCCAACAGGAGAACGAGACAGCGATAAACGGATCTATTCCGGACCGCACTGATCCGAATCGCGCTTCTCACGGAGTAATTCAGTCGCAGGGGCGTCCGTCGTTGCCTCCGCGTTTCGCGCAGCAAAGCCCGCCATCTCCGACGCAGATGGAACTCGTTTGATGAATACCTCTCCAGTGTCCGACTCGTAGAATGCGACGAGTCCTGGAGGGTTAGCTCCGAGTTTATTACGGACCCGGTCTGGGATCGTCATTTCCCCCGACTCAGAGACGGAGGCTGTCTCGACCAGATCCATTTTGATACTGTCGAAACCGGTAGCCTCGGTCGATTCATCTCTGTCCTATCGCACCTGTGTGAGCAACGTACTTCAGTATACTCTCGTTCAAAACGGTCAGAAGGCATCAAGACCCTCGCATCCGGATTCCGGCGCTTTACGAGAGGGTTATCCGATGTTTATTGAGATTGCCGATAAAGGCTTCACATGAACGTAAGTGGGGCCGAAACCGTGCTATGACTCACCAACAGGCTGGTGTAGTCGGATCCCACCCATCTGCCCACATTCTGTAGTTCAGAGAGCGGATGCGACATTGAGCTAAATAAGGGGGAACCACTATGGACGGACCGATGGGTATCCATAGATATAGACACCTCCGGATACCACATACCAGCCGATTTATTTGATCCCCGAGACACAATTACATGGCCCGAAATACCTGTGGGCGCTCCGCGAAGGCGGGGGAGCGGACGATGCGGCGCCGGCGACTGCTGAGAAGCACCGTCGGTGTCACCACGACGGGCACGCTGGGCGCCGTGTATACTGACGGCGGGATCGACTCTGGAGGCGGCGACGCGGCGGGCGATGATACCGCCGTACAGAGACGCGACGACGGATCTGGGCCGGTTGACGCTCGGTCACCGAGCGAGCTCACGCTCATCGCCCACCGCGGATTTGCGGGCGAAAATCCGGAGAACACCGTCACCGCGGCGCGGGTAGCCGCGAGCGAGAGCGTCCCGGCTGACGGCGGTGGGACGACGAGCCGGCGAGCCGACATCATCGAAATCGATGTCGTTCCGACGGCCGACAACGATGTAGTTGTGTTTCACGACGCCAATCTGTCCGGACGAGACGGCGGTAGCCGTGGGCTCACGGACGCGACAGGTGTCGTCTGGGAGACCGAGACTGCGACCGTCACCAGTGCGGAGGTACTCGGTAGCGGGGACACGGTCCCGCGACTATCGACGCTCCTCGATGTCGTCCCCCCGGACGTAGGCGTGAATGTCGAGTTGAAGAATCCGGGAAAATATGACCTGCGGTTCGCCGAGAAACTCTCCGACTCGGCGCTCGCGGACCGAGCGGCCGCCTGGCAGCCGTTCGTCGATCGCGTCGTTGAGGTGCTCGACGAGCACGACAACGAGTTCCTCTGCTCGTCGTTCTACGAAGGAGCGTTGGCGGCGATGCGTAACGCGTCGTCGTACGCGGTGGCACCCATTCTATGGGAGTCGGTCGGCGACGGGCTCGCCATCGCTCGGGAACACGACGCCGCGGCGGTTCACGCGCCGATGAAGCTCATCGCTGGGACGCCGTTCCACGACACCGCACTCACCGCCGGTGTCGACCTCGTCGCGGAGGCTCACGCGGACGGGCGCGACGTGAACGTGTGGACGGTCGAGACGTGGTATCAGGCCGATCGGCTCGCCGCCGCCGGCGTTGACGGTATCGCCGCCGACTACTCGAGTCTGCTTCCGCGGGCAACTGACGCATCGGGCTCGGGCGGACGGCCCTGACGGTTGCACGGCAGCTACCCCTGTCAGCGGTCGTCCGCCGTCAGTCTCCGTACTGGATAGCGCTACGCGTTACGCGCGACCGAGAACCCGAATTCCTCTGAGATTGAACTGCGCGACTCACCAAAGTATATACCACACAATACGTTTCAGTGCAGTCGTATCGCTCCGTACTGGTGCGGATTTTCGCGGACCGAATGGATGTCTACTGGGCGATTCCTACCGTTCATGTCATCTATTATAAGAGCTTATTATTGCTATCACGGAGTTGCTCGTGTGGCCAACGCCAACAATGCAAGCGAGAGGCGGCGTCGATTTCTACGAACGACCGGAGCAGCCGCGGTCGGCTTCGTGTCGGCTGGGTGCCTCGGGGCGACATCCGACGGCTCCGAAGACGCTGGAGGGTCGAGCGACTCGTCGAGTTCGACCAACAGCGCAGACTCGGGAGGCAGCGGGGAGACGACGATCAACTGGTGGCACGCGATGGGGGGAAACCTCGGTGAAACGGTTGACGCGCTCGCGGCCGACTTCAACGAACAGTCCGACGGCGTGACCGTTGAAACCAGCTACAAGGGGAGTTACGACGAGACGCTCAACGCAGTTACGTCCGCGATCGGGGCGGGCGAAGCGCCGGAGCTGGCACAGATCGTGGACCTCGGAAGCCGACTCGCGATCGACAGCGGGGCGTTCGAACCGATGGAGGAGGCGCTTCCGAGCGACCGGATCGACTGGTCAGACTTCCAAGATCCGGTTATCGATTACTACTCGTTCGACGACACGGTGTACTCGATGCCGTTCAACTCGTCGAACCCGATCTTCTACTACAACAAGGATATGTTCGAAGCGGCCGGGCTCGACCCGGAGTCGCCGCCCGAGACGTTAGCGGAGGTCAGGGAGGCGAGCGAGACGATCGTCGATCAGGGGATCGCGGAGCAAGGGATTACCTTCGCTAACGTCTCGTGGTTCCCCGAACAGTGGTTCGCAGAGGCGAACGTCCCGCTCGTGAACAAGGACAACGGCCGCACGACAGACCCCACGGAGGCCAACTTGGACACCGACACGGCCGACCGGATCTTCACGTGGTGGGCCGACATGCACGCAGACGGCCTGTACAACCACGCCGGCGTCGGCAACTGGGGCGCCGCACAGCAGGCGTTCCTCAACGGACAGACGGCCATGTGGATATCGTCGACGGCCGGCGTCGCCTCGGCGACCGCGGGAGCCGAAGAGAACGACTTCGAACTCGGAACGGGGTACTACCCGACGGCCGGTGAAACACGGACCGGCGTCGTCATCGGCGGCGCGTCCCTTTGGATGACCCGCGGCCTGTCCGACGAGAAGAAGCAGGGGCTCACCGACTTCCTGCTGTGGTTGGCTGAAGCGGAACAGCAGGCTTTCTGGCACCAGAACACTGGGTATTTCCCGATCAGTGACAGTGCGGTCGAATACCTCGATGAGGACGGCTGGTTCGATGAGAACCCCAACTTCCAGACCGCGTTCGACCAGCTTCAGGAAACGGAACAGACAGTAGCGACGCAGGGGTGGCAGGCCGGGCCGGCGTCGGAGGTTCGAACTATCATCCAAGACGGATACGTCAGTATGATTAACTCCGACGTGACCGTCGATGAAAAGCTCGCTAGCATGAAATCGGAGGCCGACGACGCCCTAGAAAGCTACATCCAGAGCAAAGGGAACTGACATGGGCGTTCACGAGAACACCTTCGACAGCACGTTAGGGGCGTACCTCCTCCTGCTACCGACGCTCGTCGCGATCGTCGCGTTCCTGTATTACCCGTCGTTACAGACGCTCAGGTTCAGCTTCTTCCAGACCTTCCTGTTCGGGCAGAACACACGGTTCGTCGGCCTGGCGAACTTCACCGAACTCCTGAGTTCCCAAGTGTACCTCACGAGCGTCGGGTTGACAATCGCGTTCGCAGCGATAGTCGTCGTCGGATCGCTCGCCGTCGGACTCGCTGTCGCGTTCCTGTTGTACGAGGTCAGCGACGGCAAAGCGGCATACCTGATCGCGGCGATTTGGCCGTACGCGCTGCCGACGGCGGTCGCCGGGACAGTCCTGTTGTTCCTCGCTCATCCGAGCGTCGGCATTTACACGCACTACATCGAGGCGTGGTTCGGCGTCGAGGTCGACTGGTTCACCGTCGGCTGGCAAGGGTTCGCTGTCGTGGCCATCGCGGCGATCTGGAAACAGATCGGGTACAACGTGATCTTCATGCTCGCCGCCCTGAACAACGTGCCCGAATCGCTCAACGAAGCGTGCGAACTCGACGGGATCGAGACGTGGCGACGGCTCGTCCGCGTGTACATTCCGCTCATGTCTCCCACATTAGTGTTCCTCGTCGTGATCAACACGATCTACGCGTTCTTCGGGAGCTTCGCGCTCATCGACCTGATGACGCAGGGCGGACCGACGAATGCCACCAACCTGATGATCTATCAGCTGTACCGTGACGCGTTCCAATTTAACAACCTCGGACTCGCCTCCGCGCAGTCCGTGATCCTGTTCGTGCTCGTCGCCGGGCTCACGTTCGTCCAGCTGCGCGTGTCCGACCGCTACGCACACTACTGATGTCACTAGACACCGAAGACACCGCAGTCGGCACCCGAGAGGACGAACCGCTGTCAATAATCTCCGACACCCGGTTGGTCCCGGCGCAGTGGCGCGTCCACCTCGGACTCATCGGGTCGATCCTACTGATGGCCTCGCCGCTCCTGTTGGCGTTCGTCATGAGCACACAGACCGTTCCGGAGGTGTACGATATTACCAACGTCGGGATCGGAAGCGACGGACTCGCCAACTACGTCGAGGTGTTCACGACCTACGGCATGGCCTCGTACATGTTCAATTCGCTGGTGATGTCGATCGTGGTCACCGTCGCGAAAATCGCAGTGAGTCTCCTCGCCGCGGTCGCGCTCGTCTTCTACGACTTCCGATTCAAGAACGCAATCTTCTTTCTGATTCTATTTACGCTGATGTTCCCGGTTCCGGTGCGCATCGTCCCGCTGTACGAGATGATGGCCGCACTGGGATGGACGAATACGCTGTTAGCTCTCACCGGACCGTACGTCGCGAGCGCGACAGCCGTGTTCCTCCTCCGGCAGCATTTCATGTCGATCCCCGACTCACTGGTCGAGTCGGCCAAGGTCGACGGGGTCGGTCCCCTGCGCTTCCTCTGGGACGTGTTGATCCCGATGTCGCGGGGCATGATAAGCGGTCTCAGCGTGATCACGTTCATCTACGCGTGGAACCAGTACCTGTGGCCGCTGATCGTCATCTCCGATCAAAACAAACAGGTCGTACAGGTCGGCATGAAATACCTTCAGTCAGTCGGGAACGCTGGCCAGACCGACTGGGGGCTCATCATGGCGGGCGCCGTGTTGACGTTGCTGCCGCCGCTGCTGGCGCTCATCGTCTTCCGCGGCCCGCTGCTGGAAACCTTCGGACTCTCAGAATGACCGGAATCACGACGACAGACTTGGTGAAACGCTTCGACGACGTCACCGCGGTCGACGGCGTCGACCTCAACGTTCGCGAGGGCGAGTTCCTCGTTTTGGTCGGCCCGTCGGGCTGTGGGAAGTCGACAACCCTGCGGTTACTCGCCGGGCTCGAATCTCCCACGGAGGGCGCCGTCGCAATCGCCGACGAGGACGTGACAACGACGTCACCGGGAGAGCGCGACGTCGCGATGGTGTTCCAAAGCTACGCGCTGTACCCGCACATGACCGCGAGGGAGAACATGACGTTCGGCCTCACGACTGCCACTCAGTTCACCGACGACGAGGTCAACGACAGGGTCGCAGAGGCGGCCGAGATACTCGATATCGAGGACCTCCTCGACCGGACGCCCTCTGCGCTCTCCGGGGGCGAGCAGCAGCGCGTCGCCATCGGCCGCGCGCTGGTTCGCGACCCGGAGGTGTTCCTGATGGACGAGCCGCTCAGTAACCTCGACGCGAAGCTCCGCGTGCAGATGCGCGCCGAGCTCGCCGAGTTACACGCCCAGCTTCAGACGACAACGTTGTACGTCACACATGACCAGGTCGAAGCGATGACGCTCGGCGACCGGGTCGCGGTCATGAACGACGGCGAGATACAGCAAGT
This sequence comes from Halorubrum sp. Hd13, assembly GCF_002252755.1. Taxonomy (GTDB): domain Archaea; phylum Halobacteriota; class Halobacteria; order Halobacteriales; family Haloferacaceae; genus Halorubrum. Next base: position 6,806 of record NZ_NHOY01000063.1, read on the forward strand.
CGCGCCACCGCAGCTGTTGTACGACGCGCCCGCGACCCGGTTCGTGGCCGAGTTCATCGGTAGCCCGGGCATGAACACCGTCGAGGGCACGATCAAGCGACGCGGCGACGCCGTCCACGTGACGTGGGAGCAAAACACCGTTCCGCTCCCGCGTCCGGTTCCCGAAGCCGTCACGTCGCGCGCAGGCGAGAGCGTCGTCCTCGGGGTTCGCCCTGAAGACCTCTCACAAGAGAAGCGCGGGCCGCTGAATATGGAGGTCACCGTCACCGAACCGCTGGGCGACTCGCTGCTTACGCGGGGCGTTGTCGGTGCCACCGAAATGGAAGTGAGCCTCCCGCCACGGTCGGCGGTCAATGTGGGTGACGTGCTGTCGCTGACCGCCGATCCCCAGCGGCTGCACCTGTTCGATGTCGAGACCGGAGCCGCGTTCTACCACTCCGCCGACGACGTCGCCTCAGAGGCGACCGACCAGACCGCCCGCGACGCGCCACGGAGCAGAACATGAATGGCGTCGAAACGCAGTACGACGCCGTCGTCTTCGACAACGACGGTGTGCTCACCTACCCGACAGACGAATCGGTCCTGACGGAAGCGTCTCGGAGGGCGTTCGCGGGGTTCGATATCGACCCCGCTCCGAGCGATCTTCGCTCGCTCGTCGATGAGCTCTCAGTGGAGACGGTGCGAACGCTCACCGACCGGTACGAACTCGATGCGGACGAGTTCTGGCGTCGTCACGAGGCGGAACGCACTGCTCTGCAGTTGGAGGCGATCCGAGACGGTGAGAAACCGCTCTATGACGATGTCGGGACGCTTGCCGATCTCGCGGTACCGACAGCGATCGTGAGCAACAACCAGCACGCGACGGTGGAGTACATCGTCGCGGAGTACGGCCTTGAGACGATGTTCGAGGCGTACTACGGACGAAAACCGACGCTTCGAGGGCTCGAGCGTCGAAAACCGGACCCGTCGTATCTTGAGACCGCGCTCGACGCGCTGGATGTCGACTCGGCGCTTTATGTCGGTGACAGCCGCGTCGATATCGCGGCGGCACGCGCCGCCGGCGTCGACTCGGCGTTTATAAACCGTCCGCACCGGCGCGACTACCGTCTCGACATCCAACCGACCTACCAGCTCGAAACCCTCGCAGCCATCCCCGACCTCCAACCACGGTAATCACACCCATACCTCACTTATGAACCCACGAATTGGTTTCGTCACGTCAGTAGCATCGGATCTCGAAACGCAGTTGCGATTCGCCGGCGAGCGCGAGTTCGACTACGTCGAAGTGCTCATGGACGGACAGCATAACCACGAGCGTCTCACGCCACAGGCGACGGCTATCAGACAGATACTCGACGATCACGGACTTGACCTGCTGGTTCACCTCCCGTTCCCGACTGACATCGGGTCACCGTACGAGCCAGTCCGTACCGGAGCTATCGAGACGCAACAGACCTGTATAGATATCGCGGCCGAACTAGGGGCGGAAAAGGCCGTCCTTCATCCGGAGTCCTCCGCGTGGACAGTCGCGTGGGACCAGGAGGAACTCCGAGAGTACATCGACGGATCGGTCGCCGAACTGACCGCGTACGGCGCCTCGCGGGACGTCGAAATTTGTGCTGAGAACATCTTCGGTAGCCCGTATACCATCGAACACATAGACGAACTGCTCGCTGCCACGAACGCGTCGATGACGCTCGACACCGGTCACGCCCGGGTGACCGGATACGACGCGACGGAGACGGCCGCGTTCGTCGCTGATCATGCAGACCGAATCTCGCACGTCCATTTGAATGACACGCGCCGTCCAGCAGACGAACATCTCCCGTTCGGCGCCGGAAACCTCGACTTCGAACCCATCTTCGACGCGTTCCCGTCTGACTGGCAGGGGACACTCTCGCTCGAAGTCGGGACACAGTCACTCGACTACCTCGGTGAGTCGCGCTCGCAGTTGGACCGATACCTCTGATCCCCGGCGTCGCGGAGCCGGGGACCGTCAACCGCTGCAATTCGTTGTGAGTCGGAGTCCCTCGCCGCGAGGTGCGTAACTCGACAGTCGCCGGCCACACAGGACGGGTATCCCACACACGATACCGGACGTACTCAGGTGACGTGGGTCGGTTGAGCAATCGTCGACCGGCTGCGATCTGTGCGGGTGTCGCCGTCGCGTGTCCGTTCGTGTCGACCCAGAAGGGAGCCCCGCCGTCATGAAGGAGGTGGTCGAACACGAACGACTGCGGAATCGGGACGACGCGATCCCGTCCATGTCGAGCAGCGTGATGCCGTTGTCGAGTGATGGTCGCAGTATCTCCTCTATGGGTGGATCAGCGTGGCCAGCGAGGAACCGATTGCGAGCAGCCCCCGTGGCGGCTGATCCACTGCCAATCGGTCCGAGGTTGGGTGCTTTTCGGTCCTCGACTCGACGTCATCAATCTAGATATGCCGCGGCGTGGCGCTTCCGTGTTTTCAGAATCTAAGGGCTCTGTTGAAATCCTCAATTGGTGATATGTTCTTGGAGGCGTGCTGCATAGGGCGCGTATCTCGCACAGAATATCTGCCGATTCAATCATATTGGTCGGTTGGGCGGGCGCATTTATTGGTGCAGGCTGTATACTCTCTCTTGTATGCCCGAAGAAGTTCTGTTCAAATCAGAGAGCGACCAGAGTCGAGAAGAGATTGCATCGTACCTTCGGAAAGTCGCGGATACTCTCGACAGCGGAGATGCTATCAACCTGAAAGCAGGCTCCGAGTCTGTAACGCTGAATCCCCCTGCCCGACCGACCTTCGAAGTCAAAGCTGAACGCGAAGGCCCGGCTGGCAACATGACTGAACGAAGTATCGAGTTCGAACTCGAATGGGATGAGAACGACGGTGAGGAGGGTGGCGGAAGTGGTCAGTTAGAAATCGAGTAGTCACTCCGCACGCACGCTGAGCGGGTGATTCAAGCGAACTTCTCGGGAACAAATGTAGCATCTGTGCTGACTTCACCCTCTGTATTCAGCATTCGTCTTCTGACAGCGTTGACATCCTCCCCGCGCTGAAGCGCGAGGCTTTCTCCTTGATTCTCCGTAAGGGATGTGTGTCAATCGCCGATTGATTTTCTCGATAGTAGCGAGTTTGGCTGTACACGAATCTCGGTCATAACCACTCCCTCGTTCGCCCATCGAACGAAAGCAAAACCAGGCCTGTTCGACAGTTAATCGCCATGCTATCTGGTGATTATCGCACACCAGATCTATGGGCGCTGCAGGCTCCGGTTCGACTGTCGAACGAATTGACCTTTGAGGCGTGAGGCGGCTGAATTCAGGGGTGTGAAATACACCGAAAATACAGTGCTCTGTGTATCCATAGATTCCTGTATGCCCAGTATCACCGTCAACGTGGACGACGACCTCAAAGAGCGAATGGAGAAGCATCCCGAAATCAACTGGAGTGAGGTCACGCGACAGGCAATCCAAGAGAAAATCGAGACGCTGGAAGTGATGGATGAACTCACTAGCGAAAGCGAACTCAGCGAGCGCGATGTCCAAAAAATCGCTGCTAAGATCAACGAGAGCGGACGGAAGCGCGTTGACGAGGAATCGGCCTAGGCCCGACGAATGAAACTGGTCATCGATGCGAACTTCGTCATCTCTGCCCTCATTGCTGATTCGAAAACGCGAGAACTCATCGTCACACTCGAACCCGACCTGCTAACACCCGCGTTCGTTTACGATAAAATCGAGAACTACGAGGGTCTAATCGTTGAGAAATCGGGGATGAAACCAGCCCGAGTGGCACAGTTCATCGACCTTCTGTTTCAATACATCGACGTTGTTCCCGCCAGCGAGTTCTATCCGGCTATCGAGAGCGAGGACGACGCAATCGGTGACACCGACCTCGACGATGTGCTCTACCTCGCGTGTGCAGTCGTCAACGATGCGGCTATCTGGAGTGACGATTCCGACTTCGACGAACAGAGTCTCGTTGAGATCTATTCCACAAGCGATGTGATCGACTCGTTTGATGCGCTCTAGCCAGAGTGGTCTCTCGGTTTCCTCAACTTACGTGGAGACGGCCGGCTAAGACGACCTAGTATCCGAATTCGCTCAGTATAAGAAATTCATGTACTGATCGGACAGTCGAATTACTCGATTCGTACACGTGGGAAGCGATCAATACGACGACTCATCACGGTGTCCCGGTTATTACGTATCGAGTGACCGGGACACGTCCGAACTCCCGAACGCCACCACCGATCAACGGAACGTTTCAACTCGGTGCCGAGGACGGCATCATCTACGGGTACGATCTCACACAGGACCCAGACGAGCGTCCGTATCGCTACACGTACACCGTGGAGCCCGCTCCGTTCCCAGAGCACGAGTGGGTAGACATGGCCCGAGATATGGCGGCAAACTCCACTAACGGTAGCTCCAAATAGGACCATCCGGCTCTGTTGAAATCCTCGGCAAGTGATATATTCTGACCCAGTCGCGGTCAGTACAGGTGACGCAGGGATCAGTCAGTACAGGGGGCGCAGCTCCCGACTACGCCCGGAACGATCCGAGTCCCTCTCATTCTCTGCGACAGGACTTTAAGCTATGCGGGAACATCACCAACAGCATGCCTTCTCGCAGGTCAATACTTCTTGAGGAGATGGTATGGCCAGAAGTCGAATCGGCGCTCGAAAACGGAACACGGACGGCGATAGTCTCCGTCGGCTCGATCGAACAGCACGGCCCCCACCTCCCGTTGAATATGGACACACTGGACGGTGACGAACTCTCGCGGCGGATAGCGGAGAAATTGGGGGATGCTCTTGCTGCACCGACGATCCGACCTGGCTGCTCGGGACATCACATGGAGTTCCCGGGCACGATCACTATCCCCCCCGAGACACTGATGGATGTGATCCGGGCATACTGCCGGTCGCTCGATGACCACGGCTTCGAACATATCGTCTTAGTCCCGACGCACGGCGGGAATTTCGGCCCGGTCAAGACCGTCGCACCCGATGTTGCTCGGGAAATCGAAGCCACTGTGATTCCCTTGGCTGACCTCGATGAGCATATGCAGTTACTGAATGATGGCCTCAGCGAGGCGGGGATCGAATACGATCAAGATGTGATTCATGCCGGTGCAGCCGAGACGGCAGTGGTGTTGGCGGTGAATGAGGATCTCGTACGGGTTGAGAACATCGAGTCCGGCCCTGAAGGGGAGATCTCTACCGCTCACCTTCTGAGCGAAGGGTTCAAATCCATCACCCAAAACGGTGTGCTTGGCGATCCGGCTGAAGCAACCGCTGAGGCCGGCGAAACCATCATTCAGAACGTGGTTGATACCTACGTCGATCACATCGAGAATGAACGCCGTTCTGTGTAGACACACACCACAACCGAAGTGGAACGATTGATGCGAAGGAACGTTCTATCGGTTGGTTCCGGATTTAGATGGAGAAGATAACGCAGTTCCCGTGAGCAATACATCCTCTGTATCTCTCACGCCGATCTTATCAGTTCTTCAGGATTTCAACAGAGCGAAATAATCCAACAAACGCCAACCCGAACTCTGCCACCGGATTTTCGTCACTGGTCGGCTGATTCCAAGACGGTTTCCGCGGTCGCCGTCACCCCGTCTTCTAGTTAACCAACAATTTGGCATAGTCCGGCAAGTTGTTGGTTAAGTTCGGCCATCATCACGGTACATACTCTCTTCTACGGAAATCAGCAGTCAGTTCGACACGCGGAAGGTCCGAGTAGTGTCTCGATTGCCGTGGACGACGTCGACCTCCACGAGATCTAACGAGGTGAAGATGTGATTCCAGTCTCGGTAGTACAGGGGAGTGCCCTCGTCGACGTAGTTCACATCTGGGTCAGACGACGATGAATCACGTATTGGAGCCTCGACCTCCGCTGTGACCAAGATGTTATTCGTCACTCGAGCTACGTCCTCGAAGGCCCACTCAACATCGGGATGGAGGTGTTGGAGCGTTTCGACCGAATACACCGCATCGAACTGTCCGTCGTCGAAGTCTCCGATGATGTCTTCTATCGGCCCGCAGTGAAACGTTCCGTCGGCGGCGAGTGTGGGGTAGGTCTTCCGCATCGTGTCGAATGCCTCGGCGTTGATGTCGACGCCAGAGAGGTTTTCGAAGCCGCCGTTGGCGAGGTGTTTGAGATGACGGCCAGACCCACACCCGAGTTCGAGAACCGTTGCGTCACGAGGGAGGTGTCCGCTGAGAATATCGCGAATTACCGTGCTCGTCTCATTCGGACCGTAATGTGCGTAGTACGCTGGTGAGTATTCGCCCGCCCGGTCTGTCCACGTGTTTCGGACGGAATGAAGATCCACGTGTATCAACACGGGCAACGGTGTAAAACGCCGTCGGACAACGCCTGACTACAGAACGGGCGTATTCCGACCCTCACTATCGATTTGTGAGATCGGCGACGCAGCTACCGAATCGACGAGTGAGTACTCGCGGTCACGACTCGTGCCTTCTGTTTCGAGGAGGTTGTACTCGGCCATCTTCGAAAGGTAGGTCCGAACGGTGTGCTTCGTCGGCGGGTCGTCGACCGCCTCAGTATAGCGGTCGTGGATCTCGCTTGGTCCGAGCGGGCCGTGGTCGCGAACGATATTGTAGACGACGCGCTGGTATGGGGTAAGTGAATCGAGGCTTTCTGCTTAATTTGTGCCCGAGCGTCTTCGGCTGCATCGAGGAGGATGTCGTTGGTGATTTCCTCGTGATACAGACACGAGCGCATACCCCCGTCTTTAGGCGGGGGTCAAGCGGACAATAGCCTACACCACCACCGATGACGCCACGGCCGGATTTCCCACAGTTCTATCGGCAGTATTAATTCCTTGTCTGACTATAGTGTGTTACACGGATGAAGACTACACGGCATGCGACCTATAACCTCAACTACCACATAGTGTGGGTGCCGAAGTACCGTCAATCGGTACTCGTCAACGAGGTCGCTGACCGTGTGCGAGACATCCTCCACGAGATCGCCGACGACAAAGGCGTCGAAATCCTCGACCTCACCATACAGCCCGACCACGTTCACCTGTTCGTCAGTAGTCCGCCCAAGAACGAACCGGCACTGCTCGCTAACTGGTTCAAGGGCATCTCCTCGCGCAAGTACAACCACCGATACGCCGACCACGACGGCGAGAAAATCGGATGGGCACGAGGATACTACGCAGGGACCGCCGGGCAGGTTTCGAGTGAGACTGTCGAGAACTACATCCAACAACACACGGAGGGCGACTCGTGACCGAACTCACGAAGACGCTCGAACTCAAACTGGTAGAGCCGAACGCGCACAAGCGGCGGAAACTCCGTGAAACGCGAGAAGCCTACCAGCACGCCCTTCAAGATGCATTCGACGCTGAATGTACCTCGCAGACCGAAGCGAACGATGTGGTCGTCACCTACGATCTGAGTGGGTACGCGAAGAACGCGCTCAAAAAGTACGTTCCACAACTCACGACGACGTACAACGCGGCCGAACTCCACGACGACCATCCTGTCCGCTTCACCAATGAGGGACTACGGATCGACCACAAGCCCGAGAACGCTATCGAGTGGTGCGTCAAAATTCCGCACCACGAGGACTACCACCTTTGGATGCCAGCACAACCGAATCCCGACCAACGGGACTGGCTGGAAGCGTTGAACGCAGGAGACGCGGAGATGGGCGAGAGCCAGCTGTTTGAGCGGGACGGGACGTGGTATCTCCACGTCACCGCCACCCGCGACGTCGAGGAACGTTCCAAGGTATCCTCCGAAGAACGGACGCCCATCGGAGTGGACATCGGGGAAATCTCACTCGTCACGGTGTGTCACCGCGACGATCACGGTTCCCCGACCGGACCTGAACTGTGGGCCGACGAAGGGAAGACCGTTCGTCAGCTCCGTAAGACCTACTTCACCGCCAAGCGCCGACTCCAGACGCGCGGAAGCGAGCGTATCGTGGAGTCGTTCGGTGACGACCTGTGGAACCAGATAGACGACGTGTTCCACCGCGTCACCCGCGAAGTCATGGAGTATGCCGAGTCCGTCAAGAGTCCCGTTCTCGTTCTGGAAGATCTGACGTACATCCGGGAGTCGATGGACTACGGCGACTTCATGAACCGGCGTCTCCACGGATGGGGGTTCGCCAAACTCCACGCGCAGATACGCTACAAAGCCGTCGAGAAGGGGATCACCGTCGAGACGGTGAACCCACGTAACACGTCGAAGGAGTGCCACGCGTGCGGTGAGGTAGGATACCGCCCCAGACAGGCGACGTTCAAGTGTACGAACGACGCTTGCTGGATGGGCGAGTACCAAGCGGACGTGAACGGCGCGATAAATATCGCAGATCGCTACCTCAGTGGAGAGAGCCATTCAAGAGAACACACGGATTGCAATGACTCGGCTGAGGATTGGGGGCGTTTGACCGCCCCACAAGACACCCAAGCCGATGCTACCCAGCAGGAGACGCTTGGGACGTATGCGTCTTGAAACCAGAGGGCTACACTCGGCCTGAAATCCCGTGGTGGGATTCCCGCGTCTTTAGGCGCGGGAGGAGGTCAAGGCTGAGAAATCGTTATTAGAACAGCACTTCCAAAATCAATAGTATTTCAAAAGTTGAATGCGTGATACAGGGCATGTATGATCTTACGGGCTTTCAGCGGGACTTATTGTACGTAATCGCTGGTCTGGATGATCCACATGGGCTTGCGATCAAAGACGAGCTCGAGGACTACTACGAAAAAGAGATCCACCACGGCCGTCTCTATCCGAATCTCGACACGCTTGTTGAGAAAGGGCTCGTGGAAAAGAGTCAGCGCGATCGACGAACCAACGAGTACACGACTACTCGTCGAGGCACCAGAGAGATCGAGGCACGAGCTGAATGGGAAGCCGAGTATATCGACTACGACGGCTGAAACGTCGCCATCGAGAACAACCTGTGCCTGCTACTTTTCCAGAATTGAGTCGAGCTTACTCTTTCTCAAAGAGGCGCCGAAGGCGGCGGGTAGCAGGGTAGTTCACTCCAAGTCGTACCCCCATTCCCGGAGCGTCGCAACGATTTCATCTGTGTGTTGAAGTCCGACAAGTAGCGCAGCTTCACGCAGATCGGCCTTTTTGACTGACTCTCCGAGCTCTGACTCTAGCGTTCGTGTCGTCTCACGCTGGGTGTTGACCGTCGATTGCTGGAGATGAAGTTGGACAGTCTGCTCACGGCCGTCGGTAATACTGCTTCGGGTAAGTACCCAGGGGAGCTCTTGTCGAGACGATCGAGGCTTACTGTCTCTCGTAGTTTGTATCGCAGTATCTGATGTATCACTTTCTGTTGGTTCTGTCGTTCTGTCGGTAGGATCAGCTTCTGAGGTAGCGTCAGCCTCGTTGGTTGTCTCTGTGCTCCCCCAGTCGTCGTCAGCAGCTCCGCTTTTAAATCCCCCCATCACGCGGTCACCTCTTGTTCGTCCTCATCAAGGGCTCCTGGCTCAGGTGGATTCGGCGCCTCAATTCCCCCTTCGCCTTCGATGAATCGGCCAATACGGTCAAACTGCGCAAGCGTCTCTACTTCGTAGTCACGCCGACGATTACGGTGAGTCTGAACGTAGTTGAACGCGGAACACTGCTGACGCCAACAACCCTCCATCAACGACGTTCGGTCTCCGATGACTTCGGGGACCTCATACGGGATTGTTTCGAGCATCTCTTCCTGATCGCGTGTGCCCTTGAATCCGATCGGCACCGCACCTAACACGCCGACATCGATGTTGAGCTGGTCCGCAAAGTTCGTCGCGAGCTCTTCGAGTCCTTCGACGGCAGCTTTCCCCTTTGCCGATGGCTCAATCGGAAGCAGCAGATTCCGCGTTGCGTAAATCGCGTTATAGAGATGCGATCCTTCGGTTGCCGGTGGATCGCAGATGAGTATATCGTATTTGTCGGGTACGCCCGCTTCGCCGAGAACCCGTCGCAACTGTGCGTGGACGTTGTATGCGTCACCAAAGTCTTCGGCCTTTTCTTGTTCTCTATCGAGGTGCTGGGTGAGATCAGACAGCGAGTTATGTTCTGGAATGATGTCAATTCCTTCCGCTGTTTCGATGAGATCCTCAAATGGACCGCGTGGACTTCCAACCATGTGACGGACTAAGCTATCCGCACTGGCGTCTGCTCGATTGGTGTCAACCCCAAGAAGGCGGCTTAAATCGCCATCTTGTGGGTCAAGAGGGACCACAAGTACGTCGAGGCCCGCTCGTTGGTGAGCAACTGCCGCATTCGCTGCGAGTGAAGTTTTACCGACCCCACCCGCTTCACTGTATACCGTATACGCGAGCATATAGCCATGATTCGGCTCTTAGCTAATGAATGTACGTCAGACACTCATCCAACTATCTAAGATAGCTTACTTAGACAACTAAGAAATCTAAGACACTTGTCTTAGACATGTACCTAACTCACTAACCTTAGTTATCTTAGATTGTTTTCTCAGTTCTATGTCTTAGATATCTTTGTGAGACGGCTCAGAACAATATCAAGGCCACGAACAGCAGTTCTTGACTTATTTCTGGTCTTAGTCTCACTGCATACCGCTATCGATCGTTTACCCGCTGATCCGTCTGTGAGAACGCGTCGGTCGCCATGTCGGCGCGTTCAGCGGCCTCGATGTGCTGGTACGCCTCGCGGACCTGTTCCTCACTGTTGTCGAGATATCGCGCAGCAGCGGCGTATCCGAACTGTCGAACAAGCACTTCCCCGACCCCCCGTCGACCACCATGCAGTTCGAGATAATCGCCATCGAAGGAAAGATCGAGATCCGCACGGCGCTCAGCGAGCTCATCATGCGTCCAGAGTCGTTTCATGATGGACCGTGCCCCATCCGTCGTGAGGGGCTTCGGTTCGTTGAGATCGTACTCGACGGCGGCGATCAGGTCGGGCGTCCCGCTGCGGACGCGCTCGATCGCGTCGTCGTCGAGGCCGGCGTCGGCGAGCCCCTCGATGACGTGTGAGGCGAGCGACGGCCGGTGCAGCGTCGTGAACACCGGCCACGACTTGGGTACGTCCAACACCTCGGAGTATCGCTTCAACGGCGTGATGACGGGCTGAGGGAGTGAGGCCGCCTTCCACTCGCGACTCTTCCGGAACACCGTGACGCTGCTGTCCGCAAACGAAACGTCACGCCAGCGAACCCCGTTGCGGCCCTCGTGATCCTCTTTCGGCGCGGAGAGAAACTCCGCGCCGCGGAGGCCGGTGTAGGCGACGACGTACACGAGTGCCTGCTCGCGACAGCGCTGGTATGCCTCGAACCGAGCCCGCTGTTTGGCCTGCCACGCCTCGCTCTCCGGGTCGCCCCGGTCGGCGTGGGGCACCTCGATCGCGCCGAGCGCGTCGAATGCCTCGGAGACGCGACGATCGACGAACTGCGTAATCAGGTCGCGATGGACCGACTCCCACGCCTGCTGGTCACCTGGGCGGCGTCCGTCGTTCTCGGGGAGCGGGTCTTCGGCATCGGACTCGCGGGCGTAGTGCCGCGGGATGTAGCCCTGTGCGTGTGCCCATCCGCACCAAGACGCGACGTGGGCGTAGTAAGTAAGCACGGTCCCGGCGGCGTAGCCGGCGGTCGAGAGGTAGCGCGCGTAGTCTGAGAACACTGTGGTGTCGAGATCCGCGAACCGGATGGTGTCGCTGTCGACAACGCCAGCCCACGACTCGGGCGGGGAGGCGTTTACCGGGTCAGCCGTCTCACCAAGACACCAGCGCCGGAATCGATGCAGCTCGCGCTCGGCGTCGGCACGGTACGCGCCCTGCTCGCCGGCGTCACCCTTCCCCTTGTCCATGAGGTATTTCGTGAATGTGTCGTCGATCGCAGTCTCGACGGAGCGGCGACCCGTCATTGGACTTCCGGAGTGTGAGGGTTGTGTCGTCGGAACGCCGCTCCAGCAGCGGTCGGGCTGGAGCGTCCGTCAGTGGAAGCGTCGGCCATGATTCTGAATCTGCCTCGTTTGGGGCCACGGGTGAGGGTCACTAAGAACTTACTCTGTCTTACTCAACTAAGACAGGGTAAGTGATTTCGGGCGCTATGTGGTTTTGTGAGAGCTAATCCGGTGGTATCGGGTACGAGAGCCATTCTTAGCGGCATAGCTTCATTAGTAAATTGTATATCGCTATATGAATCTTCCGCGGTGGGAAAGTTCCGGAAGTATGCCAATGGAAACCTACAGACGAACTGTTCAATAGAGGTATGGGCGACGAGGCCGAACCACACTTCCGAAACAGTACGAACGTCCGACTCTAGTCCTGCTAGCGAATTTCGATCATACAGCGGCGTTGAATCGTACACCGGCCACTCAACCTGCGATTTTCGAGCAATCCGGCGAAAGACGGAACATCGGGTCTCACGAGTTGGTGCCACTGTGAGATGCTGAACGGAACCCGCTCAAAAACGTCCCTCTCTGTCGTGTAGTCAATCATCAGCAACAGCATCGCCGCAGTGAGTGTTATGCTTTGGGCCCAGATTCGTCGGTCACATCGTCGTCACCTGCCCAGACGCGTTCGGTAGCGAACTCTCGGATGATCGCGGTGTACTTGTCGGGACGCTCGATACTACAGGTGTGTCCCGCGTCCGGAACCACGCTGGTCTCAGCCGCCGGGAGCTTCGGTTCGAGTGTTTCGGCGGCGTCGGGATTGAGGCGATCCTCTGCCCCATTGAGAAGGAGTACTGGGTCGTCGAAGCTTCGGAGCTTCGTCAGGAAGTCAAGGCCAGCCGGCGCCATCGCTCCCTGCCCGTAGCCAGCCAGCGAGATTCCACCATCGACGACGGTCGCAACGATATCTGGCGGGAGGGGCCCGTCTTCGAGGTCGGCTTTGACGCCGTCACGGAAGCGACGGTCGAGCGGGCCGATCGCCGCCCGGATCCGGTTGAGGAGTCCGGCGACCCACGTCGTCACGCCGAGTACGCCTCGGTAGTCCGCACTGGCCCCCGACAGCACCAACCCGGCGACCCGGGCCGGTCGCCTGGCAGCGTACTCGACGGCGAGGTACCCACCCAGCGACTGGCCGACGACGAGTGCCGGTTTGTCGGTTTCGTCTCCGAGGATGTCGTCGAGTGACGGCAGCAGCATCTCGTCTGCGGCTGGGTCGGCTTGATCGGCCAAGGTCCGATTGCGGTCAGCCCCCCGTGTCGGCTTGTCGGCCGCCATTTGGTTCGATGATCGGTGATTTCCCATACCCGATAACTAGTCACCCTCTCAATAAGCGACGGCGCGGCGCTTCCGGACTTCCAAAAAGAACTGTACCAGACGTCAATTTGAACTCTATCACCGGATCGTGAGGAGTAGGAGACTGTTTCCAAGACGCTTTCCGGGATGGCCGAAGCCTTTGATTATCGAATTAACCAACATTCCGGTATGTCCCGGCAGATTGTTGGTTAATTTAGCTATCCTCATTGTACTGAGCCCGTCGATTATCTCTGTCGATATGATATTCTAGAATATGATTATTCAGAATATTTTCATCAGGCACAACAGAAACCACGGCAGCTCCAACTGGAACAGTTCGTCGAAGCTGCGGCCGACACGGTTCTTGGTCTCGAAGACATTCGTCCTGATTGTTGTCCGTGACCCAGGAAACGCATCTTACCGGTCAGCCTCGACAGATACACTCGTGTGACACCCGTGTCATATCGATGAGGTGGCGATGGATATCGTCGGCAAGCCGGTACATTGCCTCAGCCTGTTCCTGCGTTGCGATACCGAGTCTGTAATAGGTCTTCGTTCGGTTTCGGTTCCACAGCTCGGCAAGTTCCTCTCCGAACGCGTCGTCGTAGAGGCCTATTTCGGCACCGCGTTGGTAGAGTCGGCGGTGGCTACTGATGACCTCCGCCGCGGACATTGCCCCATCGTGAATCAACCGGAACTGGATAGTGCGCTCGATGGCGACGAACGCCGACTCGATCACGACCGTGTAGTACCCTTAGTCGAGAAGATTTGATCCCACCTCCAGCAGCCGACAGGCACGGCGAAGTTGGACCAACTCCGCGTCGTCGACATCCAATCCCTCCTCGATCGTTCCGGGACTGCCCTCGAAGGTCCGCTCGGCTTCTCCCAATTGGTCTCGGATATCGTCATTCATCGGCATACACCTCGGTTCGGAGTTCGGAGAGTTGGTCGGAGCCGACCAACGTGATCCCGTCGTCGAACTGAGGGCGAAGTTGATCACCGATTCGTTGGACGCTGTCCGTCGATTCGACAAGCGGCTGGAACGTGTACCGATTCCCTTCGAACCGTTGGTCTTCGAGATCGCTAACAACCGTCTGGACAGTCCGGCGAGCTGCCGTTTGGTCTTCGTCGACGATCACCAATAGGTCGATGTCGCTGGCCCTATCTGCCTCTCCCCGAGCGACGCTTCCGAACAGGACGACCCCGACTAATCCATCCAACTCGTCCTGAAGTCGTTGTAGAAATGCCTGAACTGGTTGGTGGAACTCGCTCTGTGGGATCGAGAGAATTGGATCTGGTTTTGTGAGCCGTTCACGGTTGATCTGGACCTGCTGAGTCCGCCCGTCTGGTGCGAGCTCGATGACATCGAGCTCGGAAAGCAATGTCACCGCCTTTGAGATCGTTCCCTTATTTGCCCCTGTGAGGCTTGCGAGTTCGCTTATCGAGTACGTCGCATACGGCTGATCTATGAGAACGTTGAGAACGTCTTGCATTGCTTGGTATCGGAATACCCGATCCTCCGGAAACGGATAGCGTAGCTCTATTGAGATCGACTCTTTCCTATTAGGCATATGATTCCTATTAGGAAACAGTATGAAAACTCTGGTGGTGAACTGGCCAAATTACGAAACCGGCGACGCAGCCGCTGAGTCGACGAGCGAGTACTCCCGGTCCCGACTCGTCCCTTCTGCCTCAAGCAGATTGTACTGGGCCATCTTCGAAAGGTAGGTCCGGACGGTGCGCTTCGTCCGCGGATCGTCGACCGCCTCAGTATAGCGGTCGTGGATCTCGCTGGGTCCGAGCGGGCCGTGGTCGCGAACAATATCGTAGACGACCCGCTGGTGTGGCGTGAGCGAGTCGAGACTCTTCTGTTTGATTTGGGCCCGAGCATCTTCAGCAGCGTCTAGGAGGATGTCGTTAGTGACCTCCTCGTAATTTTCGCGGTCAGCCGTGCTGGCTGCGCTGCGAAGCACCCCGATCGCGAGACGGGCATCACCAGCAGCGGCATCAGCGATCTGATAAAGCTGCTCGTCGGTGATGACGCCGTTTTCTAGGCCCCACTTCGTTCGAGCACTCAGAATGTCGTAGAGTTGCTCGTTGTGGTACTTGTCCATCCGGACGTGTTCGCTGGAGCGCAGCCGGCTCACAAGGCGATCGTCGACGCGGCTGAACAGCTCTTCTTCTTTGTTCGCGATACAGATTACCGCGAACTGCTCCATACTGTGGAGGTCGTAGATGAGGCTCGGGTCTTCGAGTTGGTCGACCTCGTCGAGGATGACGACGGTTCGAGGGCCGTCGTACTGTTGGAGTCGCTCAATAAGCTTGTCGTGGGGTGTCGACTGGCGATGGATGTCTATCGTCGCGCCGATGTCGTCGAGGATCTGGTACAGCGTTCGGAAGCGGCTGTAGTTTCGCCAACAGTTGACGTAGGTGGCCTCGACGTCGAGCACTTCCTCGCGGAGCCGTTCCGTAACGAACTTCGAGACACAGGTTTTACTGGTTCGTGTGTAACAACCATCTCGACGATACTGTTGAGAGACATTAGTTAGGTCATACAGTGAATTAATTCTGTGAAGAAGAGTTCGTGAAGAGAATATATAATGTGAAACAAACGAAGTATCCACTGTGAGCGGACAACGGGAGATAATATCGGTAGCTCTCACACCCCATATTCGATATGAAATCGGAGATTGATGTAGTAGTAAGATGACTCTCACACACCGTCTTCGATATGAAATTGGTTCTTCCACAGCGAAAGTTGCTCTAAATCTAATTTGTACGGTCTAATACGGCAGTATTAGTGTTTTGCTCGAGCATTTCATCTCGAAGAACCTGCTGCCATTCCTCACGATGAAATCTCGTGGACGGGCTCGGACACAGTGTTTCTGTATTTCATTTCGATGACGGGGTGTGTGGATGGGGCCGATTTCCGGGCTAGATGGCTTCATATCGGCGGAGGGGTGCTCACTTCGAAGAATATCTACTGCGGACAGGACTCTGAGGTGGGATTTCATTTCGAAGAAGGGGTGTCTGTCTTGCTGTCTGAGATTTCATATCGATGGCGGGGTCTTCACTTCGAAGTTGGTGTGTGATGATATGAAAGAGGCAGGAAATTCATTTCGACGGAGGGGTGTTCATATCGACAACGCCCCCTTCATTTCGACTCCGCCCCCTTCATTTCGACAAAGGTTATTAGCGGTTAGATCACAATGCCCGTTATGCAAGGCGACGAACCCGACTCGGGGCAGCCAGATACCGATTCTGGTGGGTCACGTGAGTCCGGATCATCTGTCGTGGATAGTATCCTCGATGGAGACGTACAGACTGTTTTTGAAAACAAGGACCTCGTTGACTCTAGTACGATTGTCGATCAGGATCGGATCTACGGCCGGGACGAGCAACTCGCTGCCGAAGCTCGGGCGTTTCGAGACACTCTCGATGGTGAGCGACCGCCGGATCTGCTTTTGTACGGTCCCAGTGGAACAGGCAAGACCCTGACGGTGAAAGCCGTCGCGAACAAAGTGAAAGAACGAGCTCAGGAGAGCGGTATTGAGTTCGACTTTGTGGCAGTCAATTTCAAAACGATGGAGTCCCACACGCTCGACCGCGCTGTGTGGAAGCTAGGCCACCAGACGGCACGGAAAGCCGGCGTAGTTTGGGATGTTCCTCGGTCGGGTGTCTCGACCGATATGAAATACACCCGGCTCTACGAGATCGTCGACGATCACTTCGACTCACTCGTGTTCATCCTCGACGAGATCGGCGCGCTGACCGGCAGTACGGGCGCAGACGAACCGGCGTACTCCCGACTGCTGTATAGTTTAAGCCGAGTTATGTCGGAACAGCATGTTGATACGCAGCTGTCAACGGTGGTTGTCACTAACTACCCGAAGTTCCGCGAGAACCTCGGCAGCCGGACTGACAGCTCCTACAACCCGAACGGGATTCATTTCTCGGATTACGATGCCAACGAGCTCATCGAAATTCTCGAACGACGTCGAGATGCGTTTAAAAACGACGCCCTCGAAGACGGAGTAATCGAGATCGTGGCCGCGTACGGTGCTCAAAACGAAGGTGACGCGCGTCGCGCGATCGATCTGCTCCGTGATGCTGGAGAGATCGCGAACCGGGCGGGCGACCCGGTGGTGACGCAGGACCACGTCAGATCGGCAAACGACTCTGTGGTGAAAAATCGGGTCCTTGAGATCGTTGGTGGGATGTCTGTACAAAAGAAGCTGTCTCTGTACGCTGCCGCCCTTGTCGCGAAAGAGAATGAAGGAGCGGCTCCGAGCCCCGTGGTGTACGACATCTACAAAATTCTCTGTGAGGGAAGCGACATGGAGATATACACACAAGAAACAGTCAACAGCCACATCAATAAGGCCGGGACGTACGGTGTTCTGGAAAGCGAACGGGTCAGTGGTGGATTCAAATCGGGTGTCCACTTGGGTTTCAAGTTCACCGAGCCCGTTGGGGCTGTTCTAGATACATTGAGCGAAGACGAACGACTCCAAGAGATTCCTACGAAAGAACTTGGGGAGGTCGTGAAGAGACGGTTGCGGGATTAGTAGTCCGGTCCGCACAGCCAGTTCGTACTCCTTATCAACCGGCTGTTTCAGATGCAGTGCGAAATAGTTCGAGGTCCTCCTCATAGAGATATGACTCACAAGCCCGAAGTCTGGCACTACTGCCGATCCTCCAGCGCGAGTTCAGTGATATACGCCGACTGCCGACGCGGTTATCATTCCAAAATCGGCAGCTCCAACGGTCCATTTTCGATGCGAGTGTCGCGTCGAGTGCATCCAACCGCTCTTGATACACGGTTATCGTGTCTTTTGAATCGTTTTCTGAGGTTGCCATCGCGTGGATGATAGTTACGATTTTGCCGGCTAAAACGCTTCTAGCTCCTGATTGACCGTGTCAGATTCTTTGACTAGAACCTGTGTGATTCTCACTATCTCCACTATCAGAAGGGTCAATTAGTTCATCCCCGTCATCTGGATTCCATCAACGAGTGACCGATCGATGTCGTCGTACCCGATCGTCCGTCCGCCGTAATTATCAGCGAACGATTCAGCTTCGCTGGGTTCCGAGAACGGCATGAGATCTGGCCCCATTCCACCCATTACATCCGATTCGATGACGTATGTGAGGCCCGTCGCATCGGCGAATGTATCGGGTGCGGTCGGTGCTGGCATCTTCTTTCGCTCGGTGTCCTCAGGGATTTCCCAATCGACACGGGAATAGTCCGTGACGTAGACCGCAGTCGCCTCCGCACCGTCTGCTGCCAGACTAAAATGGTACGGGAAGAGGCCATGTGCGAGCGTGTGAAACCAAGCAAGGTTCTCAGTTCCTTCGGAGCCTTGGACGGGGCCCTGTCTGGGCTCGGGTTCTGTATCGGCGTAGAACACTTGCCCATTAGGACCCCCATGGTCTCCGATCACCATTCCACCTTGATAGTCCGTCTTTTGACCCGACAAATCCACCGGTTCAGGACTTGAGCCAGAGGATCCCCCAACGCAGCCAGCCGTTCCAATTACGACTCCCAAGCCGACTGTGTGAATAGCTTGTCGACGCGATACCAAATGCGATTCAGATTCAGATTCCATGGACATATTTCTTCGTATAGGATCAATACGGTTCTGGTACAGCTGTCGAACGCGGTTTGTCTTAGGAGAGAAACCACTCACAGAAGGCGTCTACTCCAGATCAACTAGCGCACAGAACAGTCTAGAGTGGACGATATCTGAGACCGATTAGTATGTACTGGGGCCGGGTTGCGGAGGACTCAGCCAAGCTAGTCGCTTGTGAGGCCTTCACCAAGCGAACCTAGGGCGTGGGCGTACACAGCGTATAGGATCATCGCAGCGATCAGGAAGTCGAGGCTGTGTCCGATAAAGTGGTGAACCGGCATCGGGACACCTCCCAGAACAGTCCCGGCGCCGACCAGCGACCGCAGGACTAGCACCCCAACTGCGGCGCTGATCAGCCGGTACTGGCCGGTCTGGCGGCGTCGATACGCGACGAGACTTACGAGAAACAGCGCACCGGTTCCGATCCCGGCGCACGCGATGACGGCCAGCAGCACGGGCGACCCTTGGACGGTGAGTGGCACGAGCGCCGAGAAGCCGGTCCGGGAGATGAGCGATACGATCACGACACTGGTCAGTATGCGTTCGACGTGATAAGAAGACACGGGGCGAAACGTTCCCGTGCGAGGAGAACGCCCCGACAGGTTTTATCTCTCAGCCGATCACGGGCGAATACTCACGATGGCGACGACCAGAGATCGGGTGCGACGACACGTCCGCGAGACGCCCGGCGTCCACTTCAACCAGGTGGAACGCGATCTGGACATCGCCACCGGACAGGCGCAGTATCACCTCCGACGACTGGTGAACGACGAGGAGTTGATCGTCGAGCGGATCGCTGGTCGAGCTCACTACTTCGATCCCACCTTCGACCCGTGGGAACGATGCGCGCTCGCGTTCCTTCGACGCGAGACCGCCCGCGAGATCGTACTGCGGCTCCATGCGGACGGTCCTCTTCGCCCGGAAACACTAACCACAGAGTTGGACCTCGCGCGGAGCACGGTCTCGTGGCACGTCTCGACCCTCAGCGACGCTGGGATCGTCACGAAGTCCGACGACCGCCCGATGACGATCACGCTGACCTGCCCGGACCGCACGGCTGAGTTGCTTGAGGTGGTGTCGCCCTCGCTGCCAGACCGGCTCGTCGACCGGTTCATTCGGACCGTCGACAGCCTCTTCGAATAAGAAGCCGACTAGCTGGACCCGCCTGAATCGGGCGCAAGTGGCGCGTTCGAAGGTCACACCAGATACCTCAAGACCGCGGGACCGATACGCGAACGTATGGACCGACGGAGTTTCTGTAAAACGGCCGGCGTCGCGGGAGTCACCGCCGGCACTGCCGGTTGTCTTGGTGTCCTTGGCAGTAGTGGCGCCGAAGGAACCGTTCTCGGACCGCCGGAGCAAGACCTCAGCGAGGCGTCATTCCCGAGCTACGGTGACAACATGCCCGAGTTCACCGTCCCCGACCCGATCCACGGCGAGGAGATATCGACGGCCCAGTTCGAGGGCGAGCGCGCGGTGCTGTGGACGTCATTTTACACCAACTGTCCGGATGGGGTGTGTCCCGCACTCATTCTCCGGCTCCGTCGCGGGCAGGAGGCCGCCGCTGAGGCGGGGTACGGCGACCAAGTCGCGTTTCTCCCCATCACGTTCGATCCCGAGCGTGATACCCCCGAGGCCCTCCGCGAGTACGCCGGGCAGCAGGGGGTTGACCTCGACGCGGGTAACTGGCATTTCCTCCGCCCAGAGACCTACGAGCGGGCCCAAGAGATACACGACGAGCACTTCGGTCTGAAGATCGAGAAGCAACCGGCGGATGACATCGAGAATTTAGCGTATCGCTTCCCGCACTACGGGCTCATCATCCTCGCCAATAAACAAGGGATCATCGAGCGGGCGTACTCACGGGGGCCGCGAACCGACATCGAACGGCTCGTCGACGACCTCGAACGAGTGGCCACCGCGTGACAGCTCGTGAGTTCCGGGAGGCCAGCTACCGTCGTTTTCCGCATCGTAGCCGACGATGGGAGCCCGTCGCCTGTATCGAGCCAGCGAAATGTGGCCAGTACTCGGTCAGTGCCCCATCGCGCCCCCGAGGGGCTGGTAATGCGGGAACATCGGATGTGGGAGGTGAACACCGAGCGCCATCAGCCCGTGCGCGAGCAGCACGTACCCCAGCACGACGAACACCACACCGAGTAGCCGATGAACGCGTCGCCGGTGGGCAACGTCGATCGACTGGATAATCGTCCCATAGAGGAAGACGGCCGGAATCGTCCCAATGCCGAGGGCACCGAGAGCGATTCCCCCGGTGGTCGGGGAGCCGCTCGCGAAGGCGAACAGATACGCGGGATACAGCATCGGGCAGGGAAGAAACGCGTGGACGGCGCCGAGCCCGACAATACTCGGGCTGTTCACGTGTCGGTGAACCCTCGTTGCGAGCCACGACGTGACGCGCTGGACGCCCGGGATACGAATATCGCCTCCGCTTCCACCGATGACGTACCGAACGCCCGTCGCCACAATGAACCCCCCTACCGCGAGACCGACAGCACCTCGCAGGAGGTCGGCGATCGGTGTCAGCTGATCAGCGGTGACGAACACGACGCTCCCGAGCGCGCCGAAGAGGGCACCGAGAACTGCGTACGTTGTCGCTCGTCCGACGTTGAACAGGAAGTGCTGGCGAACCTCGTAGGTCGTGAGATGACCGGCACGCCCGTCGTTGGCTGTCACCGTCCCGCCGTCTGGCTGCGGGTTCATTTGCTTCGAGTACATCGTCACTAACGGCCCACACATCCCGATACAGTGTGCGCCGCCGAGCACGCCGATGAGAACGAAGAGGACGACGTCAATCCGGAGGAGCGACTCGATCATAGTCGTTCTCGGTTGCGCACGGATTTGTGTCGTCTGGTGTGTCTCTCGAACAAGCCCGGACAGATACCGAGGACGTGCTACTGTGACATCCTCCTCGCCGTAAAAGTAGTTGCCGAATCAGCTTGTATCGGCCATCGATCTGGTGTGAACAACGGTCTTCATTTATATAAGTATTGACATCCTCCCGCGCCT
>NZ_NHOY01000019.1 GCF_002252755.1 Halorubrum sp. Hd13
CCGCCGTCCCCGCCGCCACCGCTCCCGGCGTCGGCAACCTTCTCCGCCTGCCGCTGGACGTACTCGTCGAGCTCCTCGGCCGCGTCCTCCGTCTGCGGGGCGCCGCACTGCGCGCAGTACCGGGCCTCCTCGTCGATCGACGCCTCACAGCGGGGACACGATGGCATCGTAATCAAAGGGGACGCTAGTCTGGCTTAATTCTTCGGGGAACGATCGGACGGTTCACCCCGGCGCAGTCGGCCGATCTTGACGAGTTCACGTCGTTCGCGTTCCGATCCGGTTCACAGGCGTGATAATCGGGAGGGTACGTTTTAGTCGGTGACTCTCGGACCGATAGACGACAGACACGCTCCGTGCTCCCGCGGAGCCGACGATCCCTCCACACCACGATGACAGCCACACCCGATGACGAGGCGGAGCGGTTCGAGCGATCGAGAGCCGCGGAACCGTGCGACACGGCCGGAGCTAAATGTACCGACGTGACGCTCCCAGCTCGCCTCCGATGGCTCTCGACGACTCTGTGCGGCACGACGGCGCTCGTCGTCCTCGTCGCGGTGGTCGTAGTCGTGGCAACGGCTCCCGCTACCGCGGGCCTTTCGGCTCCTTACCCTGAGTCGCCGATCGAACCCCTCGGGCCCAACGCGGTCACCGCGGAGCCGACGGCCGGTGATGGTCCGAGCGACCGGACGGCGATCAACGGCTCGTTCGTCCGTCCGACTTACACCGGGATTGCGGGCGATACCGTCGAGATCAGATACAATGATATTGACAAAAAGCGGTATCTCCTCATCGGCGGGAATCGGCTCACCGATACCGGAGAGTCGGTCGGATACACCGACGTCGTGGTACTACAGCCCGACAGCAACAACGTCACGATCAACACGCGACTCCTCGGAACCGACAACAGCACGGCCGAGGGCTGTCGCGATGGCGGCTGTAATCTCGATTTCCGTAATGAGGACGGAGATCCACACGACAACGTGGAGGATCTCTCTGATCTCTCCGGTGCGACCGGTGCTGGCGGGCTCGCGCGGCCACTCGTGCCAGAGCGGTACCGGCTTGCGATCACCAACGGCACGTTCGTCGTTGAGGAGCCAGGCGTCGTGACGCCGGTCGAGACGGCAGCGCAGTCGGACCTCCTGTTAACGAAGCCGACGTTTCACGACGAGGTCGAGGTGTTCACGACCTCGGACTCGAACGATATCGAAGGCGAGGTCGACAACGAATCGCTCAGTACTCTCGAACAGAACGGTCTCGACCGCACCGCGGTGACGAAGGGAGATCGCGTCGTCCTCGGCTTCGAGTCGACCGGCATCTGGGGGGCGCTCTCGTACTTTGCGGACAAGGAGTCGCTACAGGCCGGGCAATCGATCGATCCCTCCGTCTTATCGGAGTTCCTCAGGACCGAAAATGGCGTCTCGCTCGAGGTACGACAGACGAATCCGGGGATGAACGAGCCGCGGTCGGAACTCGAACTCGCCGACGTCGACCCCGAGGACGTGACGCTCCTCCTCGCCGACGCGGAGGAGCTGGAGACCGGCGACTCGACCCCGGGCCGGTTCTACCTCGTCTTGGACACGAGCGACGGCGGTCCGTTCACCGAGGACCCGGAGCCCGGCGACGAGTTCGCCGTCGAGTTCGCCCTAGAGGGCGCCGAGGGACACCGGTACGCGTTCGCTGACGACGACGGCGACGACGAGGAGCCGCCGGCGGCATTCGAACAGCGGTTACCCGCCCCGGACCAGTTCCCGTACTGGGAGACCGACGACGGGACTGTGAGCGCGGAGGCGTCGTTCTCGATCCAGGAGCGGTACTTCGAATACGACCACGTCACCGACGACGGCGAACTCCTCGTCGAGGCCTCGGGCGGGGCGGTGACGGGGACGACAACGATCCTCCCACCGATCGAGATGTCCGCCACCTTCGTCGACGACAAGCGCGACGAGCCCTTCCGGTCGGAGTCCGAAGTATCGCTCTCCGACGACGGGAACTTCACCATCGGCGCCGACCTCGGCAACGCCGACCCCGGAACGCGGCTGAACTACGAACTGTACGACGGGACGACGCTCCGCGACAGCCGCACGGTGGTCGTCGTCGACGACACCGACGACCCGGACCGGCTCGCGATCGACAGCGTCCCCGAGAACGTCACCGTCGCGACGGGCGGGAACCTCTCCGCGCTCGGAATCGGCGTTCGAAACGCCGGCGGGCTGGAGGGAGCGGGAACGCTCGCGCTCGATGTCGCCGACGGGAACCTGACGACCGCTCGCGAACTGACGCTGTCGTCGAACGGGTCGCGCACCGTTAGCTTCCCGTCCGCGACCGTCCGTCTCGACCCCGGCGAATATCCGTTCACCGCCACGCTCGACGGAGATCAGAGAAACGGGACGCTAGTCGTCGCGGAGGATCCGGCGAGGACGACGATCGACGACGATGATGGCGGCGCCGACACGAACGACTCCGAGAACTCCTCGAGCAGCGGTGATGACGACGAGAACTCTACGGCCATCGACACAAACTCCACAGGTACCGACACTGACTCCACGGACACCGGCGGAAACACGTCGGACCCGACCGGTGACTCCGGCGGTCAGGACGGCGAGGACGAGCCGACGACGTTCCTCCCGTTCGGGATCGGCACGCGCGAAACGCTCATCGGCACTGCCCTCGTCGGTGCCGTCCACCTCCTCGGTCACTGGGTGTGAATCCAAGCTCCTCGACGAGCACCGTTATCGCCGTCCGTTCTCAGCGCTGAGAACCGCGGGGGAGCCGTTAAGTGATCGCTGTACCCGCCTTCAGACAACAATGGCAACGCGCGTGCTTATCGCAGACGATTCGGAGTTCATGCGGAACCTCCTTCGGGAGATCCTCGAAGGGGAGTTCGAGATCGTCGGCGAGGCCGAAAACGGCGTCGAGGCGGTCAACATGTACGAGGAACACGGCCCGGACCTCGTGATGATGGACATCGTGATGCCGATCCGCGACGGGATCGAAGCGACGACGGAGATCTTAGAGGAGAACCCGCAAGCGACGGTGATCATGTGCACCAGCGTCGGTCAAGAGGAGAAGATGAAGGCCGCCATCAAGGCCGGCGCGGAGGGGTACATCACGAAGCCGTTCCAGAAGCCGAACGTGCTCGACGCCATCGGATCGGCGGTATAATGCGGGTCGACGTGCGTGCGCTCGGCGCGTGTAACCGCCTGGCGGAACGCGGGGCCGAGCAGGCCGCCGGCGCGCTCGCCGACCTCACGGGGACCGACCTCGCGGTCGAGGTCACGGGCGCGAGCGTCGCCAGCGGCGAGGACCTCGCCGAGGCGTTCGCGGGTCGCGAGTCGATCGGCGTGAGCGTCGGACTCCGCGGCGGGCTGGACGGCGAGGCGGTGCTGGCGTTCGACGCCGCCAACGTCGACGCCCTGCTCTCGCTGCTCCCCGGCGGCGCGTCGATGGAGCGCAGCGCGGTGACCGAGGTCGGCAACATCGCGCTCGGCGGCTTCCTCGACGGCTGGGCGAACTACCTCGGGAAGGCGATCGACATGACACCGCCGCGCTACTTCGAGGCCGACGGCGCGGCCGTCCTCCCGGACGGGGCGCTGGCCGGCGACGGCGTGTTCCTCTTCGAGAGCCGGCTGGACGCGACGACGACGGACCTCGACTTCTCGATCTACATGCTGCCCGACTCCGGTCCCTTCCGCGACCTCATCGTCGGGAAGACGGCGCCGGCGGCGACGGCGGGGGCCGAGGCGACGGGAGACGGCGGACCGGGGGCCGGAGCCGCCGGCGAGGGCGGGAGCACCGCGGTCCCGTACGAGTCGCTGTCGACGTTCGCGTCGCTGGCGAAGCGCGGCTCGGCGAACGCCGCCGACAACATCGCGATGATGACCGGCCTCGACACGACCGTCGACGTGAGCCGCCTCCGGTTCGTCCCGCTCGCGGACGTGCCCGCGGAGGTCGGCGTCGAGCCCCACGCCGGCACCGTCTTCGAGTTGCAGGGGGAGCCGAGCGGCTACCTCGCGATACTCTTCGAGGAGGAGTCGGCCGCGGCGATCGCGGAGTCGATGCTCCCGACCGAGCCGGACGAGCCCCTCGGCGGGATGGCGGAGAACGCGCTCTGCGAGCTCGGAAACGTGATGACGAGCGGGTTCATCGACGGCTGGGCGAACGTGCTCGGCACCTCGATCAGCCACTCGCCGCCGGAGTTCGTCCACGACATCGGCTCGGCGACGATCAGCCCGCTGGTCGCCAAGCTCAGCCGCCGGCAGGACTACGGGTTCGTGATCGACGCCGCGATCCAGACGGAGGGCGTGCAGGCGCGCTGCGACGTGTACGCGCTCCCGGACGAGCGCGAACTGGCCCGGGCCCTCGACCGCCTCTCAGAGACGTGAGCCACCCCTCGTCGTCCCGCGGTCGCGGGTCGCGAGACCGCGACGGGAGCGACGGCTCCGCGAAGCGCGGCGACGGCCAAGCGCCTGGAGACGTCGGGACCGGCGGTGCGACCGAGCGCCGGATCAAGGTCGGTGTGGGCGAGCTGGCCGTCGCGACGCGGGGGGAGACGCTGACGACGAGCGGACTCGGCTCCTGCGTCGCCGTCGCCATCGCCGACGAGCGGGCGAGCGTTCGCGGCCTCCTCCACGCGATGCTGCCGACGGGCGACGAGACGCGTACGGCCGCCGCCCGTCGAGGGAAGTACGTCGACGCCGGCATCGACGCGCTGGTCGACGACCTCGTCGACGCCGGCGCGGTGCCCGGTCGATTGGAGGCGCGCGTCGCCGGCGGCGCCGAGATGCTCGACCTCACGGACGCCGTCGGTCCCCGAAACGTCGAGCGGGCCGAGCGGTGCCTCGCGTCCGCCGACGTTCCGGTCGTCGCCAGCGACGTCGGCGACGGCGTGGGCCGCACGGTCCGGTTCGTCGCCGGCGGCGGGCTCGTCGTCCGGGCGGCCGACGGGTTCGAGCGCACGCTCTGATCCGGGCGCTCGGCGCACCCGTTGAGCGAGTCGGACGACGGGCCCGCCGCGGACGTGACACGCGTTCGCCGTCCCCGAGTGTGGTGTTTTCTCACTGTTGATATTTTGAGGGGTGAATTGAAGTGTGTTCTGCGGGTCGTACTCGGTAATGGGCCTCGAACTACCGGTGTGGGGAGCTCCAACGGCCACCTGGATAGTCGCCACGCTGGGGCTCGTCGGTGCGAGCGTCCTCGACCGTTTTCTCGACGACGGCGGCTCCGACGACGACTCCGGAGGCATGGGCGGCGACGACGATCCCTTCGGCGGCGGAGGGATGGGCGGCGGCGGCGGTGGCGGCGGTAGCGGCGGTGGCGGCGGCATGGGCGACGACTTCGACGACTTCGACGGGATGGACGAGTGGGACGACGGCTTCGACGACGGCGGCGGTGGCGGCGGCGGTGCCGGCGCCGACACGGACGAGCTGGAGAAGCGGCTCGACGACCTCGAGAACGAGGTCGCGTCGCTCTCCTCGACGGTGTCCACGGTCCGGTCGGAGAACGAGGAGATCTCGGCCGCGGTCGACGATATCGAGGAGGACGTCAGGAACCTGCTCGACATCTACGAGATGGTCACCCGCGGGATCAACCCCTTCGTCGACGACTCCAGCGGCTTCGACAGCGTCAGCGGCGGCGGCGAGGGGTCGTTCGGCCTCTTCGACGACGAGGAGGAGGACGACGCGGGGGACGACCTCGACGAGGACGTCGCGAACGCGGACGCCGACGGGTTCTTCGACGACGAGATGCTCGACGACGACTTCGACGACGGCGGCGACGAGTTCGGCGAGCTGGACGGGGAACCGGACGACGACCACACGGACGACGGCGACTCCGCCGACGCCGCGTCCGAGACCGCGGCGGCGGACGAGGGAGACGACATGAACGACGACGGAAAGAGCTTCAGCGAACTGAAAGAGGAGTACGACGCCGGGGAGGCCGACTGGGCCGACGAAGAGGGGGGAGACGGCGACGCGGCCGCCCCCGCGGACGAGGACCCGTTCGACGACGGGGACGCCTCGTTCGACGACGACCTCGGCGACGAGACGGATCCCTTCGACGACGACCTCGGTGACGAGACGGACCCGTTCGACGACGGGGACGATTCGTTCGACGGGGAGCCGGCGACCGACGCAGACCCCGCGACGAACGGCCACGAGCCGGACCCCGAACCGGAGCCGGACCCCGAACCGGAGCCGGCGGCCGACCGCACGCGCGGCCGACAGCCCGGCGGCGATCCGGCCGAGGCGAACGGCGGCGGCTTCGAGTACGTCGGTGAGGACGACCTCTCCGGGAGCCGCGGGAAGCCGTACCTCACGGAGCTCCCCGGCGACTACGTCGGCGACCTCCTCGTGATGGAGTGGCTGGAGTTCCTCGTCTCGGAGAGCGACGTCACCGACGCGGTGCGCGCGATCAACTACTACGAGCGCATCGAGTGGGTCGGCCCGGAGGCCGCCGCGCGGCTCCGCGACTTCCTCTCCGGCTTCGGCACGATCGACCGCAACCTCGTCGACCGACCGGGGACCGATCGACTGGTCCGGGAGCACCACACTCGTAGCCTCCGGTACGTGACGCAGCTCAACGGGACGAGCGGACACCTGCTGCTGCTCGACCGGTGGGACGACCTCGCCGGGGGCTCGCTGGTCGGCGGCGGCGCGCCGCGGGTCGGCGGGCGAGACCACGGGCGGGACCGACGCGAGGAACGCGGCGGCCGGCGTCGAGACGGCTCCGAGGGGCGCCGGCACGACGGCTCCGAGGGGCGACGCGCGAACGGCCACGGCGACGCTGAACGGCGGGACGAGCGGTCGGGACGCGCAGAGGGGCGGACGGACCGCGGCGGCGAGCGACCCGACGGACGCGAGCGGAACGGCGGCTCCCCGCGTCCGATGAACGACCCGAACCCGCGTTCCGACCGCGCCGACCCGGCCGACGGAGGGTGGGGAGATGGGCGTTAGCGTCTCCGCGTCGACGGCCATCATCGTCGCGGGGCTGTTCTTCGCGTTCACCGCGTTCTACCCCGTCGCGGCCAACGGCTTCGACCGCGTCACCGACGCGCAACAGGGGATCCAAGAGCGCTCGCTGGAGCGGCAGAACACCGAGTTCGCCGTGACGAACGCGACGTACGACGACGGCGCGGACGAACTGGTCGTCAACGCCACCAACGACGGCTCGGTCGGGCTGGTCGCGAGCGACGCGACGCTGGTCGTCGGCAACGAGTACGTCGACGTGGGCGGACCGAACGCGACCACGACCGTCGACGGCGACGGCGACACCGAGCTCTGGCTCGGCGGCGAGACGCTGACGGTGACGGTCGACACGACGACCGTCGACACCGCGATCACGACCGGGGGCGACCCCACTCGCGTCGTCCTCGTCGTCGAGTCCGGCGTCCGCGACGCGGCGGAGGTGAGCGCGTAGATGGCCAGCGTACCGGTCTCTCACCTCATCCTGTTCATCGCGAGCCTCGTGATCGCCGCGGGCGTCGTGGGCACGATCACGACCGGCGTCGACCGGGTGAGCGCGGCCGTCGAGGACGCCGGGATCGACGCGACCGAGCAGCTCCGGACCGACGTGACCGTCATCTCCGACGCGAGCGCCGGGGTGTACAACGAGAGCGGGAACGAGAACGTGACGCTGCTGATAAAGAACACCGGGACACAGCGCCTCAACCCGGACGGCTCCGGCGTCGACGTCGTCTTCGACGGCGCCTACGTCCCGCCGAGCGCGACGGAGGGCGAGCTCGCCTCCGCCGGAACGGGCGCGGCGTGGAGCCGCGGGGACGTCCTGCGGCTCACGATCGACACCAACCGGCTGGGCGAGACGAGCGACGGTCTTGACCCCGGAACGGACCACCGCGTGTACCTCACGGTGAACGGCGACGAGGAGCTGTTCCAGTTCCGCACGGAGGCCAACTGACATGCCTCGCACAGACAATCTGCTTTCCATCGGACTCGGCGAACGCGACCGCTTGAATAAGGAGCTCGGTGGGGGGATCCCCCGCGGCAGCATCGTCCTCATGGAGGGCGACTACGGGGCCGGGAAGAGCGCCATCTCGCAGCGGTTCGCGTACGGACTCGTCGAGGAGGGAGCGTCCGTCACGATGATGTCGACGGAGCTCACCGTCCGCGGGTTCATCGATCAGATGCACTCGCTGGAGTACGACATGGTGAAGCCGCTCCTCCAAGAGGAGCTGCTGTTCCTCCACGCCGACTTCGACTCGGGGGGCGCGTTCTCCGACGGCGACGGCGAGCGGAAGGAACTGCTCAAGCGGCTGATGAACGCGGAGGCGATGTGGAACTCCGACGTCATCTTCCTCGACACGTTCGACGCCATCTTCCGGAACGACCCGACGTTCGAGGCGCTCGTCCGGAAGAACGAGGAGCGGCAGGCCGCCCTGGAGATCATCTCCTTCTTCCGCGAGATCATCTCGCAGGGGAAGGTCGTCGTGCTCACCGTCGACCCGTCGGCGGTCGACGACGAGGCCATCGGCCCGTTCCGGTCGATCGCCGACGTGTTCCTCGAGCTGGAGATGATCGAGGTCGGCAACGACATCCGCCGGCAGATCAACGTGAAGCGCTTCGCGGGGATGGGCGAACAGGTCGGGGACACGATCGGGTTCTCTGTCCGGTCGGGTACCGGAATCGTCATCGAGAGCCGCAGCGTGGCGTGATGACGCCGCCCGCCCGCGACGGACTCGCCGTCCCGCGCGGGCGGGACGCGAACGACGGACCGCTCGCGACGGCGCGCGCGGTCAGGACCCGCGGAGGCGGCGAGTAGACCATGACCGAACACGGAACCGCGAAACCGTCGGAAGAGCTCCGCAAGGCCGCCATGCGGCGGCCCCACCTCCGGGAACACCTCCGGGAGTTCAAGCAGATCACGGGGGAGTTCCCGCAGTTCATCGAGGAGCCGAAAGGCGAGTACGAGTCGAACCGGCCGAACGTCATCTACCCGGTCGGGGGGCCGATCTACAGTCACATCTACGGCGACCTCGGACAGGACACGAAGTACTACGCCATCGAGCCGGAGATCACCGGTACCCAGGCGGAGGTCCTCACAGAGGTCAAGAACCGCCTCCTCAGGACGAGCGGGCAGCACACCGCTCCCGACAGCGAGGCCGAGTACGACGACCTCATCGAGGAGCTGTTAGAGGAGGTCACTCACATCGACGGGCAGAACGAGGGCATCCGAGGGAACCTCTCGAAGGTGCTGAACATGGGGAAGCTCTCCGTCACCGAGGAGACGTACGAGAACATTCGCTACCGGCTCAACCGCGACATCGTCGGACTCGGACCGCTCGAGCCGATAATGCGCGACCCGGCCAACGAGGACATCCACGTCATCGGCCCGAAGGAGTGCCACGTCGATCACGGCACCTACGGGATGTTGGAGACGACCGTCGACTTCGGGACGCCCCAGGAGTTCGACAACTGGCTCCGCAACATGGGCGAACGGATGGGCGACCCGCTCTCCGACTCCGACCCCATCGTCGACTCGACGCTGCCGGACGGGTCGCGTATCAACATCATCTACTCCGACGACGTGTCGCTAAAAGGCTCCTCGCTCACGATCCGGCAGGGCGACGAAGTGCCCCTGTCGATCAACCAAATCACCCACTGGGGAACGCTCTCGCCGCAGCTGTCGGCGTACCTCTGGCTCTGTCTGGAGAACGAACAGACCGTGTTCGTCGTCGGGGAAACGGCGTCGGGCAAGACGACGACACTGAACGCGATCCTGTCGTACATCCCGGACGACTCGAAGATATACACCGCGGAGGACACCGCCGAGGTCATTCCCCCGCACAACACCTGGCAGCAGCTGCTGACCCGCGAGGGCGGCGACGAGGGCTCCTCCGACGTGGACATGTTCGACCTCGTCGCCGCCGCGCTGCGGTCGCGGCCCGACTACATCATCGTGGGCGAGGTCCGTGGCGCCGAGGGTCGTATGGCGTTCCAGGCGGCTCAGACGGGTCACCCGGTCATGCTGACGTTCCACGCGTCGGATATCGTCTCGATGATCCAGCGGTTCACCTCCGAACCGATCAACGTCCCCGAGACGTTCATGGACAACGCCGACGTGGCGCTGTTCCAGAACCGCGTGAAACAGGGCGACGACGTCCTCCGCCGCGTGACGAGCGTTCAGGAGATCGAGGGGTACTCCAAGGAGATGGAGGGGGTCGTCACCCGGGAGGTGTTCAGCTGGGACCCCGTCGAAGACGACATCGTGTTCCAAGGGATGAACAACTCCTACGTCCTCGAAGAGCAGATCGCGACGCTGCTCGGCTACGCCGACACCCGCGACATCTACGACGACTTGGACTTCCGCGCGGAGCTGATCGAGCGGATGATCCAGGAGGGGATCATGGGGTACCACGAGGTGAACGAGGCGATCAACTCCTTCCAGCGCGACGGCGTCGAGGGGCTTCCCTTCGACATGCACCGGAACGTCGGGTGAACCGACCGATGAGCGAGGCTGACGTGTAATGGCGGTGAAACAGGTCGGAAACGGGCTCGCGACCGCGGCCGAGCTGACCTCGGCCGTCATGGAGTCGTACGATAAACTCGACATCTCGAAGCGGAAGTACGTCGGGCTCGTGTTGATCCCGGCGCTGCTCGTCTTCGCCGCGAGCGTCGTCGGCCTGTTCGCGCTCCCGCTCCCGTTGGCGGCGCGGGTTCCCGTCCCGATGTTCGGGGGGCTGGTGTTGGTGGCGGCGGTGATCTACCCGAAGATCTACCTCTCCAGCCTGGAGAACCAGATCGACAACCAGCTCCACCTCGTGATGACGCACATGACCGTGCTGTCGACGACGAACATCGACCGCATGGAGGTGTTTCGGACGCTCGCAAAGGAGGAGGAGTACGGGGTCGCCGCCGAGGAGATCGGCCGCGTCGTCCACCTCGTCGACACGTGGAACCAGAGCCTCGACGACGCCTGTCGCCGGCGCGCCGAGGAGGTGCCCTCAGACGCGATGGCCGACTTCTTCGACCGCCTCGGCTACACGATGGGGGCGGGCCAGTCGTTAGAGGAGTTCCTCGTCTCAGAGCAGGACGTCATGCTCGCGAAGTACGAGACGGTGTACGAGTCCTCGCTGGCGAACTTAGAGGTGATGAAGGACCTGTACATGTCGATGATCCTCTCGATGACATTCGCCCTCGTCTTCGCGATCGTCCTCCCGATCCTCACCGGGAACAATCCGACCGCGACGGTGGCGGCCGTCATCGTCCTGTTCGTCTTCGTCCAGCTCGGCTTCTACGCGATGATCCGGGCGACCTCGCCGTACGACCCGATCTGGTTCCACCCGGACGAGCGCGCCCCGGGCGACCTGAAGCTGTGGGCGTCGCTCGGGGTCGGCGGCGGGCTCTCCTTCCTGATCATCGGGATCACCGCGGCCGGGATGTTCGGCTACGGCTCCGGGCTCCCCGGGCTGCTCTTCTTCGTCGACGACGTCCGGCTGCCGCTGTACCTCGCGGTCCCCATCTCGCCGCTCATCATCACGGGCGTCGTCCTCAGGCGAGAGGAACAGCAGATCACGGCCCGCGACGGCGAGTTCCCCTCCTTCGTGCGCGCGCTCGGCGCCACCGAGAGCGCCAAGCAGTCGACGACGACCGACGTGTTGACCACGCTGCGCGACAAGAACTTCGGCGACCTCTCGCCGGCGATCGAGCGGCTCTACCGCCGGCTCAACATGCGTATCAGCACCGAGGGGGCGTGGGAGCAGTTCACGTACGACACGCGGTCGTACCTCATCCAGAAGTTCTCCGAAATGTACCTCGTCGGCCGGCAGATGGGGGGAGACCCGAAGACGCTCGGCGAGCTGATATCGAAGAACATGAACGCCGTGAATCAGCTGCGCGAGCAGCGGCGACAGGCGGCGATGACGTTCATCGGCCTCCTGTACGGGATCACGGCGGCGGCGACGTTCGCTTTCTTCATCGGGCTGGAGATCGTCGCGATCCTGGCCGAGCTCACGGCCGACTTCGGGCTCGAGGAGATGGACATCGGCCAGATCGTCTACCCGGGCGCGTACGACATCCCGCTGATCGAGTACCTCCTCCTGACGGTCGTCCTCTTCAACGCCGCCCTCTCCTCGCAGATGATCCGGCGGATCGACGGCGGCAACCCCGCGAACGGCTACATCCACTTCGTGCTGCTGACGTGGCTCGGCGCGGCGACGGCGATCGCGACCCGGACGCTGGTGAACGCGATCCTGACGATTTAGCAGACGGGGCGGGCTGTCGTATGTATATACGTCGTTCTCGGCGGTACAGCGTGCGGCTCCGAGATCGCGGCCGTTCGTAGAGAAAGTTCGTTCTACCAACAGGTATTTTATGTACTGGTGATCTGGGAGCGATATGGCACTCAGTGCTCGCAACAGACTCACGGGAACAGTCAAGTCCATAAAAACGAACGACGTCATGGCAGAAGTGGTCATCGAACTGCCCGACGGACAGGCGATAGCGTCTACTATCACTCGGTCATCCGCCGATCGGCTCGATCTCGCCGAGGGCGACGAGGTTCAGGCTGTTATCAAGGCCAGCGAAGTGATGGTCAATAAGGATTGAAGCCGCACCCTCCGACTGAGAACCGTTCGAACTGCGGGCACCCACCAGTCAGTACGCGCTCCTCAGTAACCGGGGTTTCAGCGTTATCTCTGAAGACGGATTTCAACAGCGTCCAAGACACCGTTCGGCGTCTATCGCTCGAACAGGACCGGCTCGGGGACGCCCTCGTCGGCCGCCTCGCGCCACGACCGACTCGGCGTCCACCCGAACAGCCGCTCGGCCGTCGCGACCGCGTAGGCGCCCCGCTCGTCGCCCTCGGCGAGCGCGCTCTCGTCGACGGCGCAGTCGTTCGGAATCGCACCGTACGACTCCCGCAGGAGGCCGAGTAGGGGCCGACCGAGCGCGTTGTCGGCGGCGACGCAGTTGACCGCCTCGTGGGTCCCCGGAGCCACCGCCGGGTCGGGCCCCGCGGTCTCCGCGAGCGCCGCCGCGACGAGGTCGGCGACGTCGCGGGCGTCGACGTACGACCAGAAGTTGCCGGCGCCGGCGTCCAGATCCCCGACGTACTCGTCGCTCCGACAGGCGTACGCGCCGGGGTACTGGATCCACGACGGCCGGATGGAGACCGCCGGGACGCCCTCGCGGCGCGCGACCGCGCCGGCGGCCGCCTCCGCCGTCACCTTCGAGAGCCCGTACGGGTCCTCCGGGCGGAGCGGGTGGTCCACGGTGATCGGCAACTCCTCCGGAAACGGCGTCGGATCGGCGAAGAAGAAGCCGTACGCGCCGTCGCTCGACGCCTGCACGATCCGGGCGTCGACGCGACCGGCGGCGTCGAGGACGTTCTTCGCGGCGCGGACGTTCGTCTCGAACACGCGACCGTCGGGGTGGGTGCCCGCGACCGGGATCGCCGCCCAGTGGACGACCGCGTCGGGGTCGACAGCGTGGACGACGTCGAGCGCCTCGCCGCGATCGGCGAGGTCGGCCGCGCGGAACGAGACGTTCGGGACCGGGTCGGCGTCGAGGCCCGGGTGGTCGTAGTCGACGACGACGACCTCGTAGTCGCCGGCGAGTCGGTCGACGACCCAGCGCCCGGAGGCGCCGCGGCCGCCGGTGACGAGGACGGTCTCCATGCGGGCGGGTCGGCGCGGCGGCGGAAAAACGCACCGTCGTCCGGCGACCGAGCGGCCGCGGCGTCGCTCCGGGAACCCCGGCAGGCTTTAATCCGACGAACGGTAAAACTCGGGTATGGAATGGAAGACCGACTGGGGACTCCGTGGGCGGATGGCGTTCACGATGTTCCTCCTCTTCGCCCTCTACGTCGTCTTCGTCGGCGTGCTCACCGTATACTTCGGCGACTTCCTGTTCCCGCTGGTCATGCTCGGCGGGTTCGCGATCGCCCAGTACTTCTTCAGCGACAAGCTCGCCCTGCGGAGCATGGGCGCCCGCGAAGTGAGCCCCGACGAGTACCCCGACCTTCACCGGCGGGTCGAGCGACTGAGCCAGCAGGCCGACCTCCCGAAGCCGACGATCGCGGTCGCGGACACGCAGGTGCCGAACGCGTTCGCGACCGGCCGGAACAAGAAGAACGCGACCGTCGCGGTGACGACCGGGCTGCTCCGGTCGCTGGACGAGGACGAGCTCGACGGCGTGCTCGCCCACGAGCTCGCGCACGTGAAGAACCGCGACGTGATGGTGATGACCATCGCCTCGTTCCTCTCGACGATCGCCTTCTTCATCGTCCGGTGGGGATGGCTGCTTGGCGGGAACAACCGTCAGGGCGCGCCCGTCATCGTCGCGGTGCTCGTCTCCATCGTCGTCTGGATCGTCTCGTTCCTGTTGATCCGCGCGCTCTCGCGGTACCGCGAGTACTCCGCCGACCGGGGCGCCGCGCTGATCACGGGGAAGCCCGGTGCGCTCGCGTCGGCGCTGATGACGATCGACGGGCGGATGGACCGCGTGCCGGAGGAGGACCTCCGCCAGGAGGCGGAGATGAACGCGTTCTTCATCATCCCGATCAAGGCGGGGTTCGTCGGCAAGATCGCCTCGACGCACCCGTCGACCGAGAACCGCATCGAGCGGCTCCGGGACCTCGAGCGCGAGATGGAGACGGCCTGATTCGGGCCCGGTCGCTCGCCGCGGGACGGCGAGCCGGAAGCGATCCCCAAGGCCGCGGGCCGGAAGCGACCCTCCGCCGTTACCACTCGTCCGTCGGTCGACGAGACAGTCGAAGAGCCGGAGTCGCGACGCCGCCGTCGCGGCCGGAAATCCCTCCCGTCTCAGTTCGTATATGACAGACATTGGTACATCATTGTACTATTATACGTTCGAATTCGTTGGGGCGTAAGTGACGGCGAAACAAAAAGATAGATCGGACGTGAGCGACACAGCTCGGATCGGTCCGTCGCGTTTTATACGCCCGATACACGGTACTGAGACACTCACGGTGCGAACGGAGGCCGACGAGAGACGACTGGTGATCGCCGCCGGTCGTCGCTCTCCGTAGCGTTGCGAAGAGTGTTGAAAGGCGGCCGTTGGCGGTGAAGTCGTCGTTTGAGGTCTCAGAGCAGATCGAGGGCGTAAACACCGTCGCGAGCGGAGCAATTAATTTCAGCTCCGTAATGTTCACCCGATCGTGACACACTTATGAATCACGTGCTGAGGACCCGATTCGGTGTCGGGGGTCCGGTTCGGACGGGGCGGATCGACTATCCGGAGCCGAGTTAAGATAACAAAAGTACTCCTGTTATTTTGAGCCGCGACAAGAGATCGGGCGGTTCACGGATGACCGATAACGGCGTTCTATCATATCGAACGAACGGACGCCGCGAACGGACGGACGCCGCGTACGGACGAGCACCGCGAACGGCCGGGCGTGGCGCTACATGTGCGCGATGTTGAGTTCGAGTTCGTTCGCCGCGCCGAGCAGGAGGTCCGGGATCTCGGACTCGAGTCGATCCCCGTTCAGGCGGTGCGAGGGGCCGGTGACGCTGAGCCCGCCGATCACCTCGCCGTCCGGGTCGCAGATCGAGACGCCGACGGCGTGGGTACCGCGGAGCGACTCCTCCCTGTTGAAGAAGTAGCCGCGCTCGCGTCCCGCCTCGATCTCCGCGCGGAGCTCGTCCGGGTCGGTGACGCTGTGTTCCGTCACCGGCTCGAACGACATGCGTTCGAACATGTCGGACAGTTCGGGCTCCGGAAGCTCGGCGAGGATCGCCTTCCCGGCCGACGCCGCGTACAGCGGAATGCGGCTGCCGATCCCGGGGTCGGTGCGGACCGCCCGGTCCCCGACGGCCCGCGCGAGGTACACCGCCTTCCCGTGTTCCTCGACGAAGAACTGGGCGCGCTCCCCGGTGACCTCCGCGATCTCCTCGACCTTCTGGCGCACGAGGTCGTACCCGCGGTAGCCGCTCCGTGCGGTGACGCCGATCTCGAGGAACCGGAGGCCGACGTGGTACCCCCCGTCGCGCCGGACGACGTAGCCGAGGTCCGCTAGGGTGTGGAGGTGTCGGTGCACCGTGCTCTTCGCGTAGTCGAGTTCGGCCGCCAACTCGGCCAGGGACGCGCCGTCGTTCTCGACGAGGCGTTGCACGACGTCGAACATCGTTTCGGCGGTCCGTACCGCGTCTTTTTCCGGCGTATCGGCGTCCTTCGGCCCTCCGTTCATACTCACGCGTCGGACTCCAAGTATAAAAGCGTTCGATTACGTCGAACGTTTTTTGACGGTCGCTGCCGCCTCTCGGCGACGGAGCGGGACCGCCGCGCGACCGCCTGCCCCTACGCGTAGGTTTAATCCGGACGACCGTCTGCGGCCATGCGTGGTATCCCGCTCGTCGATCGCCGGAGCCGACTCGGGGATCGTCCGAGAGCGACCCTTCCAGCTGCTGCTTCTCATCAACGTCCTCCCGCCGCTCGGCACCGCGCTCCTCTCGCCCGTGCTCGGATCGCTCGTCGAGCCGCTCGGGGCGTCGACGGCGAACATCGGGCTCATGATGTCGGCGTTCACCGCGCCGTCGATCGTCGTCATCCCGATCGCGGGCGTGATCTCCGACCGGTACGGGCGCCGGCCGGTGTTGCTCTTCGGACTCGTCTGGTTCGGGCTCACCGGCACCGCCATCGCCTTCGTCTCCGCCTTCGCCGCGGCGCTCGCCCTGCGCGCGCTCCAAGGGATCGGGTTCGCCGCGCTCACGCCGATCATCATCACCAGCCTCGGCGACCTGTACGCGGGCACGAAGGAGGCGACCGCGCAGGGGCTCCGGTTCACCGGCTCCGGGCTGTCGCAGACGGCGTTCCCGCTGGCCGCCGGGGTGCTCGTCGGGATGGCGTGGCAGTACCCGTTCCTGCTGTACGCCGTCGCCTTCCCGATCGCGGCGGTCGTCTACCTGTACTTCGAGGAGCCGCTCGATAGCGAGGCGGCGGACGATGGTTCGGAGGCGGGGATCCGGGCGCAGATCGGAGACATGCGCGCGCTCGTCGCGCACCGCCGGGCGTGGACGATGGTCGTGGCGCGCGGGAGCGCGAACGTCGCGTGGTTCGGCTTCCTCACGTACAACTCGATCCTCGTCGTCAACGTGCTCGGCTACACGCCGGCGGAGGCGGGGGTCCTCGCGGCGGTCGCGAGCCTCACGTACGCGCTCGCCGCGACGCAGGCCGGGCGGATCGCCTCCCTGTTCGACGACCGGCTCTACCCGCTCGTCGCCACGAACCTGTCGATGGGCGCCGGGCTCGCGCTAGCGTTCCTCGCGCGATCGTTCGCGGTCGCCGCCGTCGGCGTCGTGTTCATGGGGATCGGGTTCGGGCTCGTGCTCTCCATCTACCGGAGCGTCATCACGACGCTCCCGCCCGCGGACCTGCGCGGCGGACTGGTCAGCCTCGGCGAGGGGAGCGGGCGCGCGGCGGCGACGGCGACCCCGGTGGTCATGGGCGTCGCCGTCGCGGTCGCGACCCGCCCGCTCGGGTTCGAGGCGGCGGTCCGCGCGGTCGGCGCCGGCACCGGCCTCGTCGGCGCGGGCGTCGGGATCGGCTGCCTGCTCCTGATGAGCGCGTCGCCGCCGATCCGGATGGGGGAGTAGCTCCGGGGGACCGCGACGGACGCGGGCCGACGCCGCCGACGGACGCGGGCCGACGCCGCCGACGACCGCGGGCCGACGCCGCCGACGACCGCGACCCCGGGTACTTTGTCGACCGACCGCGACGCGTGGAGCATGTCCACTATCGACGTCGCGGTGCTCGACCACGACGCGCACGGAATCCCGGCGGCCGACTACGCGGAGATTCTCGACCGACGCCTCCCCGACCGGGAGGTGCGCCTCGCCGCGACGCCCGACGACCACCGGCGCTACCTGCGGGAGGCCACCGTCGTTGCCGGGAAGTACATCGACGCCGAGGAGGTGGCGGCCGCCGAGAACCTGCGGCTGTTCGCGTGCAACGCCGCCGGCGTCGACCACCTGCCGCTGGACGCGCTCGCCGATCGCGGCGTCGCGGTGACGAACGCGTCGGGCGTCCACGGCCCGAACGTCGCCGAGCACGTGCTCGGCTGGGTGCTGACGTTCGCGCGGCGGCTCGACGAGGGGCGCCGCCGCCAGCGGCGCCGGGAGTGGCGCCGATTCCAGTCGTTCACGGAACTCGCCGGCAGCACCGTGACCGTCGTCGGCCTGGGTTCGATCGGCGAGACCGTGGTCGAGCGGTTCGAGGGGTTCGACGTCGACACGGTCGGCGTCCGCCACACCGTCGAGGACGGGGGACCGACCGACGACGTGGTCGGCTACGACGACCTCGCGGACGTCCTGCCGGGGACCGACGTGCTCGTCCTCGCGTGTCCGCTCACGGAGACGACAGAGGGGCTGATCGGCGAGCCCGAGCTCGACGCGCTGCCGACGGACGCGATCGTCGTCAACGTCGCGCGCGGCGGCGTGATCGACACGCCGGCGCTCGTGGACGCGCTGCGGGCGAACGCGCTCCACGGCGCCGCGCTCGACGTCACCGACCCCGAGCCGCTCCCGAGCGACCACGACCTGTGGGGGTTCGAGAACGTCTTCCTGACGCCCCACGTCGCGGGCCACACGCCGAGGTACTGGGAGCGGTGCGCCGACGTCCTCGTCGAGAACCTCGAGCGGGTCGCCGAGACCGGCGAGTACGAGGGACTGAGAAATCAGGTCGTTTAAAAAGGCGCCGTCGGAGACGGAGCGAGCGCCGGACTACTGGTACGCCTGTATCCCCGTGATGTCCTCGCCGAGGATCAGCGTGTGGATGTCGTGGGTGCCCTCGTAGGTGTAGACGGTCTCCATGTTCGCCATGTGACGCATCGGCGAGTAGTCGGCGGTGATCCCGTTGCCGCCGAGCATCTCGCGGGCGATCCGCGACTGGTCGCGCGCCATCCGGACGTTGTTGCGCTTGGCCATCGAGACGTGTTGCGGGCGCATCTCGCCCGCCTCCTTGAGGTCGGCGAGCCGGTGGGCGAGCAGCTGCGCGAGCGTGATCTGCGTCGCCATCTCCGCGAGCTTCTGCTGTTGCATCTGGAAGCCGCCGATCGGCTTCCCGAACTGCTCGCGGTCAGTGGCGTACCCCTTGGCGACCTCGAAGCAGTCCTGCGCGGCGCCGACCGCGCCCCACGCGATGCCGTAGCGGGCCTGCGTCAGGCACGACAGCGGCCCCTTCATCCCCTCGACGCCGGGGAGGCGGTTCTCGGCGGGGACGCGGACGTCCTGGAGGCTGATCTCGCCAGTGATCGACGCGCGCAGGCTGAGCTTCTCGTCGATCTTGTTGGTGGTGACGCCGTCGCGGTCGGTCTCGACGAGGAACCCGCGCACGGGGTTCCCGTCCTCGGTGCGGTCCTTCGCCCAGACGACGGCGACGTCCGAGATCGGGGAGTTCGTGATCCACGTCTTCGAGCCGTTGAGCACGTAGCCGTCACCGTCGGCCTCGGCGCGCGTCTCCATCGCGGAGGGGTTCGAGCCGTGCTCGGGCTCGGTGAGCCCGAAGCAGCCGACCGCCTCGCCGGTGCCGAGCTTCGGCAGCCACTCGTCTTTCTGCTCGTCGCTTCCGAAGGCGTGGATCGGGTACATCACCAGCGCGCCCTGCACGCTCGCCATCGAGCGGAGCCCGGAGTCGCACGCCTCCAGCTCGCGCATCAGCAGGCCGTACGCCGTCTCGCTGACGCCGGGGAGACCGTACCCCTCAAGATTCGGCGCGTAGAATCCCATCTCGCCCATCTTCGGGATGAGCTCTTCCGGGAACGTGCCGTCGATCCAGTGCTGGCCGATGTCGTCGACCTCGCCGTCGATGAACGACCGGGCGGAGTCGACGAGCATCCGCTCCTCCTCGGACAGAGTCGACTCCATGTCGAAGTAATCGAGCATACGATCGCTTGCGATCCCAAGGATAAATAAGTATACTCTTGGCCGGCGAGCGGCTGGGATCGCGGGTCGCTTCGCGTGTCGATTCGCGGGTCGGGGCGAGTCGAGAGCGCGCCTGCGACGGGCGCGGCTCAGAACCCGTCGGTCCCCTCGAGAAGGTGCGCCTCGACGACGTCCATATCGAGCTCGATCCCGAGCCCGGGGGCCTCCGGCACCGCGATTCGCCCGTCCTCGATCAGCGGCTCGTCGCGCGCCAGCAGGTCGTCCCACCAGTCGACCTCCAGCGCGTGGTACTCCAGCAGGTCGAAGTTCGGCGTGGCCGCGCCGAGGTGGACGCAGGCCATCGTCCCCACCGGGCTACAGACGTTGTGCGGGGACATCGGCATGTAGTTCTCCTCGGCGCGGTCGGCGATCCGCGTCGTCTCCGTGAGCCCGCCCACCGTCGCCGGGTCGGGGGTGACGACGTCGACGCCGTGCTCGTAGATCAGGTCCGACAGCTCGAAGACGCGGAAGCGGTTCTCGCCGGTCGCGACCGGGGTGCGCGTCGCCTTCGTCACCTCCTTCTGGGCGTCCATGTTCTCCGGCGGGATCAGGTCCTCTAACCACATCAGGTCGAACTCCTCTAACTCGTGGGCGAGCCGCTTCGCGCTCTCGACGGAGTAGTCCCAGTGGCAGTCGAACGCGAGGTCGACGTCGTAGCCGATCTCCTCGCGCACGGCCGCGACGATTTCCTTCTTCTCCCGGATCGCCGCGTTCGTCAGGCGCCCGTTGTACGGGTCGTTCTCGTTGTCGGCCGGCAGGTCGAGGTCGAACTTCAGCGCCGAAAAGCCCATGTCGGTGACGCGGGCGGCCTCGGCGGCGTACGCCTCGGGGGAGTACGCCTCGGCGTCGGCGTAGGCGGTCGCGCCGTCCTCGACCGCGTACGCCTCGCCGGCGTGGCAGTCGCAGTAGAGCCGGACCTCGTCGCGGTACTTCGAGCCGAGCAGCTGGTAGACGGGGAGGCCGAGGATCTTCCCGGCGGCGTCCAACAGCGCGATCTCGATGCCGGAGGCCGCGGTGACGACCTTCCCGGTCGTGCCGCCGTGGCCCGACATCTCTTGGAAGATGTACCGAACCAGGCGCTCGACGTCGAGGGGGTTCTCGCCGACGAGGAACCGGTTCGTGTACTCGACGAGCTCCGGGACGCCGCCGCCGCGGTACGCCTCGCCGATGCCGGTGACGCCGGCGTCGGTCTCCACTCTGATCAGGTTCCACTCGAAGTTCCCCTCGACGACGCAGGCGTCGAGGCCGGTGATCTGTACGTCTCGGTCCGGGTCGCGGGTGTCGATCTGGTCTGAGTAGTCTCGCATGTGTCTGGTTGAGTGATATTTGTCGGGGTCAGTCGTCTCTGAATCGCTCCAGCGCGTCCTCGTCGAGCGGCACGCCGTGGCCGGGGCGGTCGGGGAGGTCGATCATCCCGTCGTCGCCGGGCGTCACGGGGTCGGCGACGACGTCGTCGAACGCCTTCACGTCCATGTCGCGGTAGAAGTACTCCACCCAGAGGCCGTTCTCGATGGCCCCGAGCAGCGACGCGTGGATGTTCCAGTTGTAGTGGGGCGCGATGGGGATGTCGTACGCCGAGGCGTGGTTCGCGATCTTCAGCCACTCCGTGACCCCGCCGCAGACGGTGACGTCGGGCTGGAGGATCGTCGCCGCGCCCGTGTCGGCGAGGCGGGCGAAGTTGTGCCGCGTCCCCTCCAGTTCGCCTGTGGCGACGGGGTAGTCGATCCCGTCGTTCACCTCGGCCATCGTGTCGACGCGGTCGATCATCACGGGCTCCTCGATGAAGTACGGGTCGTACGGCTCGAACGCCCGGCAGTTGCGGAGCGCCTCGGTGCTGGAGCCCCAGACGCCGTTGGCGTCGAGCAGGAGGGTACGCTCGTCGCCGATCTCGTCGCGCACCGCGGCGACGCGCTCGGCCTCCTCGTCGGCCGACAGGCGCCCGACCTTCATCTTCACGACGTCGTGGCCCTCGTCGAGGTAGCGCCGCATCTCGTCACGGAGCGCCTCGTGGCCCTTGTCGTCGCGGTAGTAGCCGCCGCTGGCGTACGACGGGACCGACTCCGAGTGCCCGCCGAGCAGCTTGTGGAGGGGCATGTCTGCCGCCTTCGCCTTCGCGTCCCAGAGCGCGATGTCGACCGTGGAGATGGCGCGCAAGAAGAGACCGGTCCGACCGATCTGGACGTTCCCCTCGTACATCTCGTGCCACAGGCGCTCGGTGTCGCGGGGGTCCTCGCCGACGAGGATCGGTTCGAGCAGCGACTCGACCGCGTCGGCGATGAGGCCGGCCCCCTCGTACCCCAGCGAGTAGCCGACCCCCTCGTGACCGGTGTCCGTTCGCACGTACGTGATCGCGTGGTCCCGGTAGGTGAGCGTCCGGTTGGAGAAGGAGACGGGCGACTCCAGCGGCAGCTTGATCGGGAACGACTCGACTTCGGTTATCTGCATACGTGCAGCGGCGTCACACGGGTACAAGTAGACCCCCGTATCGGCAACACTCTCAGGCGCGGTGCCGACCGCAGCCGCGCCGACCACCCGCAGTTTTTGTATCGTCGCCACGAGGGGGCCCACATGGAGTTCCCCGACCGATCCGACGTCGACGGGCTCATCGACCCGCAGCCGCTCCCGGGGTTCGCGCGGGTGCGGTACGAGCCGGAGACCGAACGCCTCGACGACCCCGTCGGGGCGGCGCGCGAGGCGCTCGGCTCGCTCGACCTCGACGGCCTCCCCGCGGGCGCGACCGTGGCCGTCGGGGTCGGCAGCCGCGGGATCGACCGGATCGACGAGGTCGCGGCGGCGGTCGTCGACGAGGTCGCCGAGCGCGGGTTCGACCCCGTGGTCGTCCCCGCGATGGGCAGCCACGGCGGCGCGACGGCCGAGGGACAGCGCGAGGTGCTGGAGGCGCTCGGGATCACGGAGGAGACGGTCGGCGCCCCGATCGACGCGCGGATGGCCGCCGAAGCGCTGGCGACGGCGCCCGTGGGCGACGTCGACATGCCGGTGTACTTCTCGGAGGCGGCGCTCGCGGCCGACGCCGCCCTCGTCGTGAACCGCGTGAAGGCCCACACCAACT
This sequence comes from Halorubrum sp. Hd13, assembly GCF_002252755.1. Classification (GTDB taxonomy): domain Archaea; phylum Halobacteriota; class Halobacteria; order Halobacteriales; family Haloferacaceae; genus Halorubrum. Next base: position 22,962 of record NZ_NHOY01000019.1, read on the forward strand.
TCACCGGGCCGATCGAGAGCGGGCTCGCGAAGATGACCGTCGTCGGGCTCGGCAAGCAGCGCGGCGCCAAGTCGTTCCACTCGACGGCGATCGCCGAGGGGTACGTCGAGACGCTGACCGCCGCGCTCGACGTTATCGAGCGCGAGACGCCGCTGATCGGCGGGATCGCGCTCGTCGAGAACTTCGAGGAGGAGGTCGGGCACCTAGCGGCCGTCCCCGCGGGGTCGTTCCTCGACCGCGAACCGGAGCTGTTGGAGCGCGCGTACGAGGAGATGCCGACGCTCCCGATCGACGACGTCGACCTCCTCGTCATCGACGAGATCGGCAAGGAGATATCCGGCGCCGGGATGGACACGAACGTCATCGGGCGCTACCGCGTCCTCAACGCGCCCGACCCCGAGACCCCCGACATCGACCTCATCTACGTGCGGGGGCTGACCGAGGCGACGAAGGGGAACGGCAACGGGATCGGCCTCGCCGACCTCACCCGGCGGGCCGCGGTCGACCAGCTCGACCTGAAGAAGACGTACGCGAACGCGCTCACGAGCGGGTCGCTCTCGAAGTCGAAGCTCCCCGTGGTGGCGCCCGACGACGAGTTCGCGCTCCGGACCGCGCTGGCGGCGCTCGGGGGGTACGACCCCGAGACCGTCCGGATCGTCTGGGTCCAGAACACGCAGGACCTCGGGGAGCTCCTGGTCTCCGACGCCGCCGTCGACGACCTCCCGGAGGCGGCGACGGTGGTCGGCCGCGAGACGGTGGGGTTCGACGACGGGACGGCGGGGTTCGAGGACGCGGCGGGTGAGGTCGACGCCGAACCGGCGACCGACCCGTCGGGCGGTCCGGACGCATAGCGCCCCGACCGCGGTCGCCTCGTCCGACGGATTCCCGTCCCCTTGCCTGTAGGGAAACGTTTTCACGCCGCACTCGGGATGGGTGAGGCATGGACCTACAGATCGACGGGAACGCGGCCCTCGTCACGGCGTCGTCCAGCGGACTCGGCAAGGCATCGGCGAAGGCGTTGGCCCGCGAGGGCGTCGACGTCGTCATCAACGGCCGCGACGAGGAGCGGCTGGCGGCCGCGAAAGAGGAGGTCGAGGCGGTCGCGACCGGCGAGGTCGTCGCGCAGTCCGCCGACCTGACCGACGCCGACGAGGTCGCGGCGCTCGTGGAGACGACCGTCGACGAGTTCGGCACGATCGACCACCTGGTGACGAGCGCGGGCGGCCCGCCCTCGGGCGCATTCCTCGACACCGACGACGAGGACTGGCAGCACGCCTACGACCTGCTCGTGATGAGCGTCGTCCGGCTGGCGCGGGAGTCGTACCCGCACCTCAAGGAGGGCGACGGCGGCACGATCGTCAACATCACCTCCCGGAGCGTGAAGGAGGCAATCGACAGCCTCGTGCTGTCGAACGCCGTCCGGATGAGCGTCATCGGGTTGGAGAAGACGCTCTCGAAGGAGTTCGCGCCGGAGGTGCGCGCGAACGCCGTCCTGCCCGGCCCCCACGAGACGAGCCGCATCCGCGACCTCGTCGAGGCCGCCGTCGAGCGCGGCGACTACGACTCCTACGAGGAGGGGCTCGACGACTGGGCCGGGAACCCGCTGGAACGCATCGGCGACCCGATGGAGCTCGGCAACACCGTCGCGTTCCTCTCGTCGCCGAAGTCCGGCTACGTCAACGGCACCGCGCTCCCGATCGACGGCGGCTCGACCGGAGCGAACTTATGAACCCGGTCCCGTTCGACGAGGCGGAGACGTACGAGCCCGAGGAGGGCTGGCGGCGCGTGGCGATGGCGGGCAGCGACCGGTTCTCCTTCGAGTGGTTCGAGAAGCCGCCGGGCCACAGCTCGCCGATGCACGACCACGAGAACGAGCAGGTGTGCCTCTGTCTGGAGGGCGAGCTCACGGTCGCGACCGAGGACGACTCGGTCACGCTCCAGAAGAACGACTCCGTCCTGCTGGAGTCCAACGAGGCCCACCGGGTCGAGAACACCGGAGACGAGCGCGCCGTCGGCCTCGACGTGTTCGCGCCCGGTCGCTCGTTCGACTTCTGGACGGACCGCGAGGAGTGAGATGAACGGAGCGACCCCCCGATGAAGTACCTCGCACGCACGGCGACCGGCGACCCCCTGCTCGGCGGCGACGAGGGGTACGTCCCTCTCGGCGCCGTCGAACCGGATCTGGAGAGCGTCCGCGACGCGCTCCCCCGGGCGGCCGCGGGGACGCTCGGCGACGTCGCCGACGCGACCGCCGACCCCGTCCCGGCGGCGGACGTGACGTTCGGCGCCCCCCTGGCGTCGTTCGGGAAGCTGTGGGGGATCGGGCTGAACTACGAGGAGCACGCCGGCGACCTCGACGAGGAGCGCCCGACGGAGCCGGCGAGCTTCATGAAGCCGTCGTCGGTCCTGACGGGGCCCGGCGGTCCGATCCGACTGCCGCCGGAGTCGCAGAGCGAGCGGGTGACCGCCGAGGCGGAGCTGGCCGTCGTCATGGGCCGAACGTGCCGGAACGTCGACGAGGGCGACGTCGACGACGTGATCGCGGGGTTCCTGCCCGTGATCGACATGACCGCCGAGGACGTCCTCCAGCGGAACCCGCGCTTCCTCACGCGGGCGAAGAGCTACGACACGTTCCTCGTGCCCGGCGCCGCGCTCGCGGTGCCGGAGGAGCCGCTCGACCTGGAGCCGCTCTCGGTGCGGACCGAGGTCAACGGCGAGGTGCGGGCGGAAAACGAGATCCGGAACATGCTGTTCCCGCCCGCGGAGATCGTCTCGTTCCACTCCGACGTGATGACGTTAGAGCCGGGCGACCTGTTCAGCACGGGGACGCCCGGCGCGGCGCCCATCGACCCCGGCGACGAGGTGCGGGCGGTCGTCGAGTCGATCGGCGCGGTCGACGCGCCGGTGACGCGGTAGGCGGTCGGCGCGGTAGGCGGTCGGCGTGGTAGGCGGTCGGCGTGTCGACCGGGGGGCGGCGTCCGCCGACCGCGCCGCCGGCAGCCATCTTTATTACCCGCTGTTCGGTTAGGTGTCGATATGTACCGCGTACTGCTCCCCGTCGGCGGGGACGTCGAGCACGTACTGGCCGCGGCTGACGCCGTCGCGTCGCTGCCGAACGCCGCCGACGAGGTCGAGGCGGTGATACTCAACGTCTACGAGGGGTTCGAGGTCAGCGGCGAGGGCGGCCGCGTCGACTCCGAGGACGTGTGGAACGAGGAGAACTACCCGGAGGCCGTCGGGACCGTCGAGGACCGGCTGGCGGAGGCCGGCGTCGAGACGGCCAGGCGGCGCGAGCACGGCGACCCCGCCGAGACGATCATCGAGGTCGCCGCGGAGCTCGACGTCGACAACATCACGATGAGCGGGCGGCGCCGGAGCCCGACCGGCAAGATGCTGTTCGGGAGCACGACCCAGTCGGTGCTGCTCGCGGCCGACCGTCCGGTGACGGTGATCCTCGACGAGTAAGTCGGCGGCCGCGACGTGTTCGACAGGGTTCACGGCGTGGAGTATTCTCTCCGTTTAAACTGAAACAAACAGGTACATTGTTAATGATCGACCGAATGTACACGGTTGAGCATGGCAGATAACTCAGTCAATCGGCGCAAGTTCCTGTACGGCACGGGCGCGGTAGGTATCACCGGACTCGCGGGTTGTGCCGGCGGCGACGGCGGAGACGGCTCCGACGGATCCGACGGCGGCGACGGCGAGGACGGCGGCGACGGAATGGACGGCGACGACGGCGAGGACGGCTCCGACGGCGGGAGCCAAGACCTCTCGCTGCGCGTCGGGACGTCGGCCGGCGGGACGCAGGACGTCGGACTCGCCGTCGAGCGCGCGGTGAGCCAGGAGAGCGACACCCTCGAGTATTCGACGATCGAGAGCCCGGGCTACATCGGGACGATCCGGCGGATGGCGAACAACCAGTTCAACGCCGGCATCACCGACAACAACTCGCTGTCGAAGGCGCTCGACGACAGGGGGGCGTTCGAGGAGCAGGGCGTCGAGCGCATCCCGCAGTACGGCTTCTACGCGTTCCCGTACAGCATCTACGTCATCGCCCGCGACGGCACGGGGATCGAGACGTTCGACGACCTCGCCGGCGCGAACGTCTACCCCGCCGAGCCGGGATACTCGACGCGCGCGACGACGCTCGACGTCTGGTCGCAGGAGCCGACGGCGGACGTCTACGAGGAGATGAACATCCAGAACATGGGCGTGGGCGACGCGCCCGGCGCGATGGAGGAGGGCAACATCGACGCCAGCATCGCGTACGGGACGCCCGGCGTGCGGTACACCGGATTCGTCCAGGAGATCGCCTCCCGCATCGACGTCCACTACGTGGAGCCGACGGACGCGCTCCGCGAGTCCGCCGAGTCGTACGCGGGCGCCGGGACCGGCACCACGAGCTACGACGACTGGTCCATCGCGGGCACGGACATCGGCACCGACGAGGTGTTCCACTGGAACCTCGAGGTCAACTACACGTTCAACCCCGAGGCGAACCCGGACGCCGTCTACGAGCTGTGCCGGGTCGTCGACGAGCACAACGACGTCGTCAACGAGGGCGAAGAGCAGTTCAACGACTTCGAGTCCACCGCGGACATGCTCAGCTCGGCCCGGTCGAACATCCCGGTCCACCGCGGCGCCGTGCAGTACTACCGGGACAACGACGCGTGGGACGACAACCTGACCGAAGGCGACAGCGCCTGATCGGCCGGTAGCCCGGCTTTTCCTCCCCGCTCTTCGGGGCGTACCGATCAGTAATTTAAAATCATCGAATGCGTAATCGACAATCCAGACACTAACTATGACACGACCGACCACACCCGGGCGGACGAACATCCTCGCTAACGGACGCTGGCGCCAATGAGCACAGAAACCGCTTCAACGGAGCCCGAATCCGGACTCCTGCGGGGGCTCGACGTCACGGTCACGGCGGCGGCGCTGCTGTTCTGGGCCGGGGTGCTCTACTGGGCCCAGACCCAAGCCATCTCGCAGGTGCGGTTCGCCACCGCGTTCGTCGGTGGCATCCTGACGGTGTACGCGCTCAACGAGACGCGGCTCGCCATCAGCGACGGCGACTGGATCGACGGCGCCGTGCTGATCCCCGCGTCGCTGGCGCTGATGACCGCGTCGGCGTTCTTCGCGGTCAACTTCCAAGACGTCTACCTCCAGCGGCAGGGGTACGCGCTCGAACACGAGTACATGCTCGCGCGGCTCGTCATCCTCTCGCTGATGTACCTCACCTGGCGCGAGTTCGGCAACGTGTTCCTCGGGCTCGTCATCGGCGTGTTCGCGTACGCGATGTACGGGAACCTCGTCCCGGGCGTGCTGGGACACGCGGGGATGAACCAGGCGACGCTGCTGCAGGCGACGGTCACGGACCTGTACGGCTTCTACGGGAGCCTCACGCAGATCACGGCCTCGTGGATCGCGCCGTTCCTGCTGTACGCCGGGCTGCTGTTCGCGTACGGGGCGTTCGACCTCATCCTGCGGGTCGCCATCGTGGCCGCGAAGTACATCGAGTCCGGGATCGCCCAGACCGCCGTGCTCTCCTCGGCGGTCATCGGTTCGATCAACGGCTCGTACACCGCCAACGCGGCGATGACGGGCTCGTTCACCATCCCGACGATGCAGGAGGCCGGGATGAAGGGCCACCGCGCGGCGGGCATCGAAGCGGTCGCGTCCACCTCCGGGCAGGTGCTCCCGCCCGTGATGGGGGCGTCCGCGTTCGTGATGGCGTCGTACCTCGGCGTCCCGTACCTCAGTATCGTCGTCGCCGGCCTCGTGCCGGCCGCCATCCTTGTCGTCTCCATCTCCATCGCGGTCCACTACCTCGCCATCTCCGACGCCAGCAGCCAGGAGATGGAGTTCTCCGAGTTCTTCGACGAGGAGCTCTCGACGGAGAAGAAGGTGTTCGAGGCGCTCCGCTTCGGCGTCCCGTTCGCGATACTCATCTACCTGCTCGGGATCGCCCAGTACACGGTGATGACGTCCGCGCTGTACACGGTCGTCGCGATGATGCTCACGGGGGTACTCATGCCGCCGCTCCAGCGGGTCGTCGACAGCTCGGGCACCGGTCCGGGCGAGGAGTTCGTCACGCAGGTGAAAAACACCGTTCACGGGATCCGGCGGGGTGCGATCATCCTCGCGCCGATCGCGATCATCCTCGTCGTCATCAGCGGCGTCGTGAACCTGTTCGGCACGACCGGCATCCCGGCGAAGATCGCGCTGCTGCTCATCAACATCTCGGGCGGCGTCCTGCTGTTCGCGGTCCTGCTCGGGATGGCCGTCGCCATCCTGATGGGCGTCGGCATGCCGACGGTCGCGGCGTACGTCATCGTGGCCATCCTCATCGTGCCGACGTTCGTCTCCGACTTCAACGTCGCTCCCATCACGGCCCACTACACGATGTTCTACGCCGCCATCCTCGCGGGGATCACGCCGCCGGTGGCGACCGCGGCAGTGATCGCGGCGGGGATCGCGGAGGCGAACTTCTGGCGGACCTGCGGGGCCGCGATCCGGATCGCCGCGCCGCTGTTCGTCCTCCCGGTCGCGTTCGTCTACAACCCCGACATGATCTCGATGGATCCGGGACTCAACACGCTGTACGTCGGGCTGCTCGTGCTGCTCGGCGCGGTGGCGATCATCTACGGGCTGAACTACCCGTTCAAGATGCGCCCCGGGAGGAAGATCGGCACGCGGGCCCTGCTCGCGACGCTCGGCGTCCTCATCATGGCGTACCCGAGCAACACCGCGAAGATCGCCGGGATCGCCGTCTTCGCCGCCGTCTTCGTCGCGGAGAAGGTGATGATCCGCGGCCTCAAGCTGCCGTTCGGCAGGGGGGCGAGCCAATGAGCGACGACGGCTCCCCCGAGGCGGTCGCCGAGCAGTCCGCACAGCAGGCCGGCGGGCTCGGTGAGATCATTCCGGAGCCGCTGATGCCGGTGTGGAATCAGGTCGAGAAGGTGCAGGCGTTCCGCCGGACCCACGGCGAGAAGTACGTCGGCGCCCTCGAACTGCTCACCGCGCTCGCGCTCGCCGGCGGTTACGTCTGGTGGCTGCTCATCTTCCTCGAACTGCTGTGAGCGGGCGCACGACGTAGCGCCCCGCCGACCGCTTTTTCTGTCCTACTCGAACCACTCAGCGGCGCGCTCGACGTCTTGGGGGATGTGGTACTCCCGCTCGCAGACGTCGTCGAGGTACGAGCGCAGCTCCGGCGCGAACTCGGGATGCGCGCAGCGGTCGACGATCAGCTCCGCGCGCTCGACCGGCGAGAGCCCGCGCACGTCGGCGACGCCCTGCTCGGTGACGAAGACGTCGACGTCGTGTTCCGTGTGGTCGACGTGGAAGGTCTGCGGGACGACCCGCGAGACCGCGCCGTCGTTCAGCGCGGAGGGGAGCGCACACACCGTGATCAGCGAGTTCCGGTTGAAGTCGGCCGAGCCGCCGACGCCGTTTATCATGCGTTCGCCGCGGACGTGCGTGGAGTTAACGTTGCCGTAGAGGTCGAACTCGATGGCGCTGTTCACGCCGATCACGCCGAACTGGTCGATGAGCCCCGGGTGGTTGGAGACGTCGGCCGGCCGGAGCACCACGTCCTCGGCGTAGCGCTCGACGTCCTCGAAGAGCCGCGCCTGCCCCTCGTCGGTGAGCGCGAGCGACGTGGCGCTCGCGGCCGCCAGCCCGCCTTCGTCGAGCATGTCGAAGAGCCCGTCCTGGATGAGCTCGCCGAAGTAGACGACCTCGCGGTCGCCGAAGTCGAGCGCCTGGAGCTCGCCCATCAGGGCGTTGCCGAGCGATCCGACGCCGAACTGGAGGTGGACCGCGTCGTCGAAGACGGGGGAGCGATCCAGCTCCTCGCGGAGGAACGAACCGAGGTTGGCGGCGATCGCGAGGTCGTCGTCCGTCGGGTCCCGGAAGGTGTACGTCGAGTCGGGAATCTCCGTCTCGACGACGCCCGCAAGCTTCTCGGGGTCGAAGCCGACGTGTGCGGTGCCGATTCGCTCGCCGGGGTCGGAGAGGGGGATCGGTCCGCGGTCCGGCGGCGCGTCGGGGCGGTAGACGTCGTGGAGCGCCTGCAGTTCGAGCGGCTGGTGGCGGTTCAGCTCGACGTACAGCTCGTCGGCGGCCTCGACGAAGGCGGGCACCTGCCCGAGCGACGTGGAGGGGACGAACCAGTCCTCGCCGACCGCGACCGCCTCGACGACGGCGACGTCGGGGTCGACGAGCCCGCCGTACTGGACCTCGTCGCCGATCGAGGAGGCGTTACGGTCGCTGAAAGCGATCTCGCGGGCGTCGGTCTTCTCGCGGGCGACCCGCGACGACTGGTAGGAGAACCGGCGCTCGACCTGCCCGGAGCCGACGAGGTCGACGTCGATCTCGTCGCCGACCTTCCCGCTGGCGACCAGCGTGAGCGACAGGTCGCGGGGCGACGACGCCAGCGCGAGCGGGATCGCCTTCGGGTAGCCGACGCTGCCGAAGCCGCTCGTGAGCACCGTCGCGTCGGCGTCGACCGCGGCGGCCGCCGCCTCGGCGTCGACGATCGGCACGTCGCCGTGGAGCCGGCGCTCGACCGGCCGCCGGTCGGGACCGCGGCTCATCGGTCCCCTCGGTCCGGACGGGTGGAGCGCTCGCGAGTGGCGTGGCGCTCGCGAGGAGCGGTGCGACCGTCGACGGCGGCCCGGGCGGGGCCGCCGCGAGTCGGGATGGGCGTGTGTGGTGTCATGGGTCCGACGCGGGGCGTGCGGTGGGGAGCCCGGGCTCCGGCGCCGCCCCGTGAGTGGCGGTCGCAACGTCGGCCGGCCGGGACTTAAACGGTCACCTTCGCCGCGAGCCGCTCCGCGATGTGCTCGCCGAACGGCAGCGAGGAGGTCAGTCCGGGGGAGACGGCGTTGAGGACGTGGACGGCGTCCTCGCGCTCGACGAACAGCGGCTCTTTCACCAACTCGCCGTCGGCGCTCACGAGCTGCGCGCGGATCCCGGCGTAGCTCTTCCGGAGGTCCTCGGCGCGCACGTCGGGGACGAGCTTCTGGGAGGCCGCCGCGAACTTCTCCTTCCGGTACGACTTGTTCAGCTCCGCCCACGCGACCGAGAGCATCAGCGGCGAGGCGAGCAGCCGCCGGAAGCCGCCGTAGGTGAGCGTCTCCAGCAGTTCGCGGGGGTCGACGTCGGTGTTGTCGTACGCCTCGCGGCCGAACGCGAGGACCGCGTTCGGGCCGACGATCACCTTCCCGTCCGTGCGGCGGGTGTAGTGGACGCCGAGGAAAGGGAGCTCGGGGTTCGGCGTCGGGTAGATCATCGTCTCGCAGAGCTCGGCGCGCTCGGGCCGCACCTCGTAGTACTCGCCGCGGAACGGGACCACTTGGTACTCCTCGCCGACGCCGACCTGGTGGGCCAGCGTGTCGGCGTGGAGCCCGGCGGCGTTGACGAGGGAGGAGACCTCGAAACGGCCGTTGCTCGTGTCGAGCCGGTACCCCTCGGCCGCCTCCTCGATCCGCGAGACCTCGTAGCCCGTATAAATGGTAACCCCGAGGTCACGGGCCTCGCGGGCGAGCGCGTAGACGTACTGCTCGGAGTCGACGGAGGCGGCCTCCGGGGCGTGGAACGCGGCCTGGCCCTCCGCGTGCGGCTCGTGCTCGCGGATCGCCTCGCGGGAGTCGAGCAGCTCGTAGGCGACGCCGTTGGCCTCGGCCCGCTCGGCGAGGTCGTCGAGCCGCGCCTCCTCCTCGTCGTCCGTCGCGACGACGAGGACGCCCAGCTCCTCGCAGGGGACGTCGTGCTCCTCGCAGTACGCCTTCATCCGGGCGGTGCCCTCGGTGGCGAACCGCGCCTTCTTCGAGCCCGGCGGGTAGTTGAACCCGGGATGGAGCACGCCGGAGTTCCGACCGCTCTGGTGGGCGGCGAGGTGGTGTTCCTTCTCTAGGACGGCGACGTCGAGGTCGGTTCGCTCGGCGAGGTGTTTGGCGACCGACAGGCCGACGCAGCCGCCGCCGACGATGGCGACGTCGTGGCGCATCATTGCGTGTCCGACGGATCCGGGAGCGGTGGCATATAGGTGCCGTTCGGCGCGGGCCGGCGGGGGGTCGCGGCGCCGTCTCCGAGCGGTCCCGCCGCCGCCCCTCGGGGCCACGGTAACGCCTATATCGCTGCCCGACTGTGGTACTAACGAATGACCGATACGAGCGGCGGGCGCCGGAACAAGGTGGCGCGCCTCGTCGACGAGTACGACTTAGACGGCGTCGGCGACGAGCTGGAAGCGCGGTGGACGGCGACCGGCGACGACCACACGAGCCTGCGCGACCTCGCGTACGAGTTCAACCGCGCGCTCGTCGAGTCGCGGCTCGACGAGACCGGGGTGCGCCTGTCGGCGCGGGAGCTGGACGCGGTGGTGCGCTCGCTGACGAGCGACGACGTCGCCGCCGCCGACCGGACGCAGCTCCGCCGGCGGCTCGAACGCGAGGGGGTCGACGTCGACGCCCTCGACTGCGACGTGGTCACGTACCAAGCCGTCCGGAGCTACCTCCAAGACCACCGCGGCGCGGAGTACGAGCCCGACGACGGCGACCGCGCGACGACCGCGGCCCGGGCCATCGGGAAGCTCCGCGGCCGGCTGGTCTCGGTCGCGGAGTCGAAGCTCCGGGGACTCCGGAAGACCCCGGCGCTCACGCTCGGGGAGTTCCGGGTGCTGGTGGACGTGAGCGTGCTCTGTACGGACTGCGGCTCGCGGTACGGCGTCGCCGACCTGCTCTCGTCGGGGGGCTGTGACTGCGAGGCGACGGAACCGGAGGAGTAGGCCGACGGGGAAGACGGACGCGTAGCCCGACGGCGGCGCTACAGGTCGTACTGGTCGCGGACCGGCCCGTCGAGGCCGCGGTCTTCGAGGACGGCGAGCGGCGCCAGCATGTCAAGCTGGACGACGCCCGGGAGCCGCCCGACCTGGACGCCCCCGGTGAACGTGCAGCGCCCGCGGACCTCGCCCTCGCTCATGTCCAGGAGCTTCGTCGCGCGGTCGAAGGCGTTCTGCGTGGCGTCGTTGACGGTGGCGCCGGAGCCGACGACCTGAATCGGCGCCATCTCCGTCTCCGTCTCGACGCCGTGCTCGGCGCCGAGCTCGCGGCCGGCCTCGCGCTCGGCGTCGGTGTACGGCGCGCTGATGAACGGGAGGTCCTCCTCGTTCGGGAGCAGCACGGGGCCGTCGAGTTCGAGCCCCTCGATCACCTCCACGTCCATGGTGACGGTGCCGCTCACGTCGGTGGTGTGGAGGGAGAGCTCGCCGTCCCCCTGGTTCGCGTGGAGGTCGCCGACGTAGATCCCGGCGCCGTCGACGTCGACGGGGCAGATCAGCGTGGCGCCCGGCCGGACCTCCGGGATGTCCATGTGGCCGTCGGTGCGCTTCTCGAGGTCCGCCTCGGTCTCGACGCCGTAGTCGTGGTCGGCGCCGATGAGGCTCTGCCCGAAGTCGCCCGCGTTGTGCGAGTCGGGCATCGTCACCGACGGCGTCGTCCCGATGTTGCCGATAAACGGCCGGAGGCGACCGAGCGTGCCGGGCATGCCGTCCGGCTCGTACAGCAGGATCGGGTGTTGCCGGGAGTTCTCGGGGATGTCCATCACCTCGTCGGCGTCGAGCGCGAGCTCGTGGGCCCCCTCCTCGTCGAGCGTGACGCCGACCGCGTTCTCGTGGTCGAACGCGACGGTGTAGCCGTACTCGAAGCCGAACGACGAGGCGTTGGCGCCGCACTCGGCGCAGCGGATCGCGTCTTCGCCGGTCCCCTCGACGTAGGAGTCGGGCCACGTCGTCCCGCACTCCGGACAGCGGTGGTCGACGAACGGGTCGTCGCGGAACGCCGCCTCGCGTTCGGCCATCGACCCCGTGCTCGTCGCCAGGCTCGTCACCTCCACGTCGCGGATGCGGATCGCGACGGCGTCGCCCACCTCGGCGCCCTCGACGCGGATCGGTCGCGTCACCTCGTGACCGCCCCGGAACGAGGGGGTGACCATCGGCCCCCAACAGCCCGGCGGCGTGTACGTCGTCACCGTGCCGCCGTCGGCGACGGTGCCGGCCCACTCTTGATCGGGACCCACCAGCCCGAGCGTGTACTGGTCGACGTACAGCTCCTCTTCGATCTCTTGCTGTGACATAACACACCATAGTACGGTGCACACCGAAATAATGCTACTGCTCGCGGAACCGCGGCGGCGGTCGCGCAGAGAGAGGATGTTTCAAAACAAATAGTAAATGAGATACCAGTCATTTCGAGGTACAAAACGTCGACGAGCCGGGAACTGAACGCAGATCTGGGACTTATCGTCCGCTAAACGCCGTTTAAATGGATTTCAGAGGACTATTCTCGGTGAGTTCGACGGTGACCGGCGTGAGTCGGAGACACGAGCGTACGCGGGCAAAAACCCGCAGAAACGGCGTTCTCGCCGGACCGGCGACGACGACTGAAATTTCGATGTCGAACAACAGTCCGATTCGAAGAATACTCGCGTTTCTTATAAATGTCGGCTTCGGGGCCGGGGTCGGCGTGGTGACCCGACTACGCCGCGCGGTCGGCGGCGCCGTCGACCAGCTCCTCGGCGACGGTCGCGGCGTCCATCAGGGCCGGGTCGATCGCGAGGTCGGCGACGCCCGCGACGAACTCCGGCAGGGACCGCTCGGCGTACGTCACGGCGAGGACGCCCGGGTGCAGCTCCTTAGCGATCGGGATCCCGGTCGCCTCCTCGACGTCGGTGAGGACGAAGTAGGCGGCGTCGGCGATGCCGGCGTCGGTGAGCGCGTCGGCGGTGACGAGCCCGTCGATCCGGCGGATTTCGACGCCGAGCGCGGCCAGCTCCTCGCCGAGGCCGTGCTCGTCGGGGCCGGCGACGACGGCGAGCGCGCCGCCGTCAGGGCCCGTCTCGCCGGCGCGGTCGCCCTCGGCGCGACCGCCGTCGGGGCGAGCGGATTCGCCCGCCATCACTCGTACTCGATCGTCGCGGGCGGCTTGTGAGTCACGTCGTAGACGACGCGGGCGACGCTCTCGTTCTCGCCGGTGATCCGGCTCTGGATCCGCTGGAGCGTGCTCCAGTCGAGCTCCTGCGCGCGGGCGGTCATCCCGTCGCGGCTCTCGACCGAGCGCACGGCGACGACCCAGCCGTGGACGCGGTTGTCGCCTTTCACCCCGGTCGCCTTTCCGAGGACCGCGGCGAACGCCTGCCACGGGTCGTACTCCTCCAGCTCCTCCTCGACGACGTGCGTCGCCTCGCGGGCGACCGCGGCCTTCTCCGGGGTCACCTCGCCGACGATGCGGACGGCGAGCCCGGGGCCGGGGAACGGCATGCGCTCGGAGATGATCTCCTCCAAGCCGAGTTCGCGGGCGACCTCGCGGACCTCGTCTTTGTACAGGTCGCGGACCGGTTCGACTATGCCCTCGAAGTCGACGACCTCGGGGAGCCCGCCGACGTTGTGGTGCGACTTGATGTTCCCCTCGGACTCGATGCGGTCGGGGTAGATCGTCCCCTGCACGAGGTAGTCGGCGTCGGCGTCGCGGGCGACGCTCTCGAACTCGTCGATGAACCCCTCGCCGATGACGTGGCGCTTCTCCTCGGGGTCGGTGACGCCCGCCAGCCGCTCGAAGAAGCGGTCCTGCGCCTCGATCACCCGCAGCGACTCCATGAACGAGAACGTGTCGCGGATCTCCGCCGTCTCGCCCTTCCGCATCAGCCCCGTGTCGACGTAGACGGGGGTGAGCTGGTCGCCGACCGCCTCGTACGCGAGCGTCGCCGCGACCGAGGAGTCGACCCCGCCGGAGAGGGCGATCACGGCGTTCGCGTCGCCGATCGCTTCCCGGATCTCGGTTATCGCCTCGTCGATGAATGCCTCCGTCTCGACCATCTATAGCCTCACGTCCGCGTTCCGCTCGGTTGTGTCCGTCGATCCCAGCGCCGCCTCCACGAGGGCGACGAACGGCGGGCTCGCGCGGTCCGGCCGCGACCGGAACTCGGGGTGCGCCTGCGTCCCGAAGAAGAACGGGTGGTCCGGGCGC
>NZ_NHOY01000099.1 GCF_002252755.1 Halorubrum sp. Hd13
TGCTTAAGTTAACACGACCCGGAGTGACGGTGAACACTTCCAAAGCCCCAGCCGTGAGGACTCGCGGGACCGCCGGAAGACGGTCCTGCTCGCTCACTTCGTTCGCTGCGCGTGCTGCGACTTCCGTGCTCCTGCTCGCTTCGCTCGCGGGACCGCGACCGCCCCGCACCTCACGCCTCCCCAGCCTCGTCGGTCGCCTGCGGCGACCGACTCCCTCGCGGTCTCCTCGCGGTCGCCGGTGGCGACCGCTCGGAGGCGCGCCACCGTGATTCCTTAAATAGTCGACCGCGAACCCGTCTACTCCTCCTCTTCGAGGATCTCGCCGGCCTCGGTGCGCTCCGTCTCGTCGGTGTCGGCGCGCCGTCGGACGTCGACGCGGTAGTCCGTGAGGATGTCGCGGCCGAGGAGGAGCGGGTACTCCATGTGGCCGCGGTCCTCGACGCTGGCGGTGACGGTGTGCTGGTTCCCGCCGATACCGATCACGAGGTCGACGACGGGGCGGGCCTTCCCGCCCTTCACGCTGCCCGACTTCACGCGCGTCATGCTCTTGATCGGACCGGCGCCGATCTCGGCGGCGAGCTGGGTGTCGATGCTCGTCCGGGTCGCGCCCGTGTCGGACTTCGCGAGCGCCTGCGTGGAGCCGGAGGTGCCGGTGACGACGACCTCCTCGATGTAGCCGATGTCGGGCTGTTCGGTCGGGCTCGGCTTCGGGGCGGGCGCGCAGGAGGGCCGCGAGTCGTCGAGCGTGGCCGCGATGCGCTCGACCTCGTCGTCGTCGACCTCGCCGCCGACCGTCTCGATAGCGAGCCGCGCGATGTGGGGGGCGGGGCTCGTGCCGGTCGCCTCGTAGAGCCCTTTGAACCCGGCCGTCGGGTTCACTTCGAGGACGTACCAGCCTTCGTACCCCTCGACGAGGTCGACCCCGGCGTAGTCGAGGTCCATCACGTCGGCCGCGTACAGCGCGGTCTCGGCGGCCTCCTCGGGCATGTCGTCGGTGGCGTCCTCAACCGCGCCGCCGAGCGCGACGTTGGTGCGCCAGTCGCCCTCGGGCGCGTAGCGGTACATCGAACCGACGATCTCGTCGCCGACGATGTACACGCGCAGGTCGCGGTGCTCCTCGTCGTCGCGGTCGATGAGCTTCTGGAGGAACGCCTGTCGGTTGCCCACCTTCGGGTTCACCCGCTCGGTGAGGTCGA
Organism: Halorubrum sp. Hd13; assembly: GCF_002252755.1. Taxonomy (GTDB): domain Archaea; phylum Halobacteriota; class Halobacteria; order Halobacteriales; family Haloferacaceae; genus Halorubrum. The sequence continues at coordinate 1,197 of NZ_NHOY01000099.1, forward strand.
CCTTCCACGTGCCGCCGCCGTGCGTCCCGATCGCGGTCTTGTAGACGCCGACCTCGCCGAAGCGCTCGCGCCCCTCGTTGAGCCGGTCGTTCGAGAGTGCGAGCAGCGCGTCGGGCACGCGGATGTTCCAGTCCGCGAGCGTCGCCGCCGTCGCGAACTTGTGGATCGACGCGAGCACGGCGTTCGGCTCGTTCAGCATCGGCCTGATGCGCTCGAACGTCGTCGCCAGCCCGAGCAGTTCGGCGGGCTGGTCGGTGTTCGACAACAGCAGGCGGTTCGCGATGACATCGACGGCGGGCTCCACCGAGACGTCGCCGTCCTCGACGCTGATCGCGGCGTTTTCCTCGCGGAGCCAGACGGGCTCGTGCCCCAGGTCTTCGACCGCGTTGCAGATCGCCTTCGTTTCCTTGCTGTTGTGCAGCGACAGCACTCCCACCCGGACCGGGTCCGAACTCATGCCCACACCTGCGTGGCCCCGGGTAAAAGGTCGCCCGATCGGTGAGGGTCGGCGGCGACAGGGCGAAGACATCGACCGGGGACGCGCACGGTTATTGCTCCGGCGACCGAACGCGGACGCGTGACCGCTATCGTCAGGGCGTTCGCTCGACGCCGCGCGAGGGTGTTCTGCACCGCACGTCGCGCCGACGGCGGTGGGACCGCCGACGCGCTCGAGGCCCTCGTCGGCGAGGTGCGCGCGGACGAGACCGACCCGGCGGAGAGCGCGCGACGCGTGCTCCGAGGGGCGGCCCCGAGCGGCGGCTTCGAACTCGTCCGCGGCGGCGAACCGCTGTCGGTCTCGGACGGGGCGACCGACCGGACCGTGTACCCGTTCCTGTTCGAGGGCGCCGGCGGCGCGGGCGACGACGCGGCGGCCGACCCGATGGCCGTCGACGGCGAGTGGCTGTCGCCGACGGCGTTCCTCACGCGCGAGGCGGCGCCGCGGCTGTGGGAGAGCTACCGCCGCGTCGCGCCCGACGTCGACCTGCTCCGGACCGACGAGACGCACGGCGCCGCGTGGCTCTCCGTCCGGGCGCTGGAGGTGGTCCGCGACACGGCCGGCGCGGTCGCGTTCGGCGCCCTGGACGGCGGGGTCGAGCGGATCGCGGACCGCGCTCGCGCGCTCCGCCGCGCCCGCCCGAGCATGGTCGTCGTTCGGAACCGGGTCGACCGGGCGATGATCGGCTCGGACCGGACCCCCGAAGCGATCCACGACCGCGCCGTCGACGCGCTCGACGACGCGCTCGACGCGGACCGCGAAGCCGCGGAGCGGGCCGCGGCCGCCCTCGCGGACGCGTCCGGGAAGACGGCGACGCTGTCGCGGTCCGGAACCGTCGCGCACACGCTGCGTCGGGTCGGGCGCCCGGTCGTCGTCGGCGAGTCCCGACCGAGCCGCGAGGGGGTGGCCGCCGCGGAGGGCCTCGCCGCCGCCGGCGTCGACGTCACGCTCGCGACCGACGCCGCGCTCCCCGGTCTCGTTCGTGAGAGTGAGGTGGGGTGCGTCCTGCTCGGCGCCGACCGGGTCCTGCCCGGCGGCGACGTCGCGAACAAGGTCGGGTCGTACCCGCTCGCGCTGGCGGCGGCCGAGGCCGCGGTCCCGGTGTACGTCGTCGCCGCCGCCGACAAGATCGCGACGGCCGACGAGGTCGTTCGGGAGTCGGGCGACGCGGCGACGGTGTACGACGGCGACCGCCCGATCGGCGTCGCGAACCCGATCTTCGAGCGCGTTCCGGGGGATCTGTTGACCGGGGTGATAACCGAGGACGGCCCGCTGGATCGGGCGGCGATCGCGGAGCGGGCGCGGGAGCACGCGTCGCGGGCCGAGTGGGTGACCCGACGGGATCCATGACCGGAGACCGCCGGTCCGGCCGCGGGGCGACCGGGTCGTCATATATATACCCCCCGCCCTGCTCCCTCGTGACATGAGCGACGATCGGATGTTCACGTACAACGGCGGCGCGGTGCCGCCGGGCGAGACGCAGAACATCCGCTACGGGATCAGCGAGACCTACCTCGGCGACCCGGTTCGGATCCCAGTGACGATCGTCAACGGCGAGCGCGACGGGCCGACGGTGTTCCTCACGGCGGCCGCGCACGGCGACGAGCTCAACGGGATCGAAGTGGTGCGCGAGGTCGCACACGACTGGGACCTCTCGTCGCTGTGCGGCACCCTCGTCTGCCTCCCCGTCCTCAACGTCCCCGGATTCATCGCACAGCAGCGGTACCTCCCGGTGTACGACCGGGACCTCAACCGCTCGTTCCCTGGCGAGCCCGGCTCGACGAGCTCGAAGCGGATGGCGAACCAGATATACTCCAACTTCATCGAGCCCTGCGACTTCGGGCTCGACTTCCACACCTCCACGCGGGGCCGGACCAACATGCTCCACGTCCGCGCGGACATGGCCGACGCCGGCGTGCACCGCCTCGCGATGGCGTTCGGCTCGAAGGTGATCATCGACAGCGACGGGCCGACCGGCACCCTCCGCGGCGAGGCGACGGCCGCCGAGATCCCCACGATCACGATCGAGATGGGCGAGGCCCACCGCTTCCAGCGCCCGCTCATCGACGACGCCCTCGACGGCGTGCGCTCCGTCTTCGCCGAGTACGGACTGCTCGAGACCGACACGGTGCGGTGGCCCGGCTGGCGGACCATCGTCGCCGGCGCGGGCGAGAAGACGTGGCTCCGCGCCGACTCCGGCGGCATCGTCGACACCCACTTCGAGAGCGGGTCGCTCGTCCGCGAGGGCGACCGGATAGCGACGATCACCAACCCGTTCAAGGAGGACGCGGTCGGGGTCGAAGCCCCCTTCACCGGACTCCTCATCGGACTCTTGGAGAACCCCGTCGTCTACCCCGGCAACCCCCTCTGCCACCTCGTCGAGATCGACGAGGCGGTCCGCCGCGCGATCGAGACCGGGGACTCGCCGACCCCGGTGGGGCAGCCGGAGTCGTCTGAGCCGTCGGAGCCGGCGGACTGAACCGTCGGAGCCGAGGGAGCCGGCGGACTGAACCGTCTGAATCAGCGGACTGGGCCGCCTGACGACGCGGTCACGTCACGGTTGTCCCACCGAGCCGTCCGCGGTACGCGACCGCGACGGCGGCGACGACCGCGAAGAAGCCCGCGAGGAACGCGACCGGCTGGAGGAGGACCCGCTGGGCGACCACCGCCCCCGGCTCGCGCGCGACGGTCCGCGTCCAGAACTCGTAGCGCTCGCCTCGGTAGTCGACGATCACCAGCCCGTCGCCGAGCGTCGGCTCAGCGGGGTACGACAGCGAGTCGACGCGGGCGTCCGGTTCCCCGACGCCGAACCCGCCCTCGGCCTCGCGAGCGCGGTCGAACGCCTCTCGGGCCTCGGGGGTGAGGTCGCCGTAGTCGACGACGTCGCCGTCGCTCAGCCCCTCGGCGTCCACCCCGGAATCGGCCACCGACGACCCGCCTTGGACCGGCTGCACCGTATGGGTGTACGCCGGATCGGGTTCGCCGACGGCCACAGGGAGGTACAGCGGGTTCGCCATCAGGAGGACGCCGACCGCGAGGAGGCCGGCGGCCGCGAGGCGGGATACCATTCGGGACTCCCTTCGGCCGGGCCGGGCTTGAGGGTTTCCGCGCTCGCCGTCCGTCGGAACGGCGGATCCGCGGGAACGCTTTTGCCGTCGACGTGACAATCGCAACGCGTCCGGACCAGATCCGGACGGGTGATCACATGAGCGAGCTCAGACTATCGAGTACGGCGTTCGGTGACGGCGAGCGCATCCCCGAGGAGTACGGCTACGCGGAGCGGAACGTGAACCCGCCGCTGCGGATAGACGGCGTCCCCGACGAAGCGGCGGCGCTCGTGCTCATCGTCGACGACCCGGACGCGAAGGAGCCGGCGGGAACGGTGTGGGACCACTGGCTGGTCTGGGACATCGACCCCGGTCGCGAGGCGATCCCCGAAGGCTGGTCGCCGACGGCGGCGACCGAGGGGCAGAACGATTTCGGCGAGCACGGCTACGGCGGGCCGAACCCGCCGGACCGCGAGCACACCTACCGGTTCCGGCTCTACGCGGTCGACGAGCCGATCGGCCTCCCGCCGTCCGCCGACAGGGAGGACCTCATCGACGCGATGACCGGGCGGATCGTCGCCAAGGCCCGGATCGAGGGGACGTATCCGCCGTGACGGGCGACGGCGGGCGTCGGAGCCGCAGCGAGCTCGCGACCGAGTCCTATATTCCGTCGCGGGCGAACCACCGACCATGACCGAGGACCTCGACACGCCGGTGCTGGACAACCACCTCCACCTCGACCCGCGCCACGGGCGCGGGATCGACGCCGTCGAGGACTTCGTCCGGCTCGGCGGCACCCACCTGCTCGTCGTGAACAAACCCTCGTGGCACCTCGGCGTCGAGCCCGACGAGCCGGCCGACTTCCGGCCCGTCTTCGAGGAGACGCTCGACGCGGTCGCGGCCGCGACCGAGGTCCTCCCGGGCCGCGCGTGGCCCGTCCTCGGCGTCCATCCGGGCCTGATCAGCCGGTTGGTCGACGAACGCGGCTTCGCGCCCGAGGCGGCCCGCGACCTCATGCAGGGCGGCCTGGAGGTCGCGAGCGAGTTCGTCGCCGACGGGCGGGCGCTCGCGCTGAAGTCGGGCCGCCCGCACTACGACGTGAGCGACGCGGTCTGGGACGCCTCGAACGCGGTCACCCGCCGCGCGTTCGAACTCGGCGCCGCGCTCGACTGCGCCGTGCAGCTCCACACCGAGGCCAGCGAGGACCTCACCGACCTGGCCGCCGTCGCCGAGGAGTCCGGACTCGACCCGACGAACGTCGTGAAACACTACGCCGAAGGGCGACTCGCGGGCCCGACTCCGAGCGTGATGAGCGAGAAGGACCGGCTGGAGCGCGCCGCCGACTCCGGCGAGCCGTTCCTGATGGAGACCGACTTCGTCGACGACCCCGAGAAGCCGGGGATGGTGATGGGCCCGAAGACCGTCCCGCGCCGCGTCCGCTGGATGTTAGGGGAGGGGTACGACGAGGCGGTCCGCCGCGCGCACGTCGAGACGCCCGAGGCGGTGTACGGGATCGACACCGAGGCGACCCTAGAGGGACCGACGCCGTGAGCGACGCCGCCGCGGCCGCCCGCGCCGCGCCGCCCGAAGTCCTGTTCACTGGCTTCCCCGGGTTCCTCGGTTCGGCGCTGCTCCGGCGGGTCCTCGCCCGCGGCGACGGCCCGGTCGCCTGTCTGATCCAGCCGCGGTACCGCGACCTCGCCGAGCGGCGCGCCCGGGAGATCGTCGCTGCGGTCGGCGGCGACGCGCCCGGGAACGACGGCGTGCCCGGCAGCGACCCCCGCGCCTCGGCCGTCCACCTCTACGAGGGCGACCTCACGGAGCCGAACCTCGGGCTCGGGTCGGCGCTCGACGACCCGGAGCTGCTGGGTGGCGTCGACGAGCTGTACCACCTCGCGGCCGTCTACGACCTGAGCGTCGACGCCGACCTCGCCGAGGCCGTGAACGTCTGCGGGACCGAGCGCGTCCTCGACGCGGCCGAGCGGCTCGACGTCGACCGCCTCCACTACGTGAGCACGTGTTACGTCAGCGGCCGGTACGACGGCGTCTTCACCGCCGACCGCCTCCGCGAGGGCCAGTCGTTCAACAACCACTACGAGGCGTCGAAGTACCGGGCGGAAGTCGCGGTGCGCGAGCGGATGGGCGACGGGCTCCCGGCGACCGTCTACCGCCCGGCGATAGCGGTCGGCGACAGCGAGACCGGCGAGACCGACAAGCTCGACGGGCCGTACAACCTCCTCCGACTGCTCTTCGCGCAGCCGAAACGGCTCGCGGTCGCGTTCTCGGTTCCGGGCGCGGCCGAGACCGAACTGAACGTCGTGCCGCGCGACTACGTCGTCGACGCGATCGCGGCGCTGAGCGCCCGACCGGAGACGGTCGGCGAGACGTTCCAGCTCTGCGACCCGGACCCGCTGACGGTCCCGGCGTTCGTCGCGGCGCTGAGCGACGCCGCCGACCGCCGGACGGTGAGCGTCCCGATCCCGAAGCGGGCGGCGAAGGCCGCGGCCCGCCTGCTCTCGGCCGCGGGGGTCGCCGTCGAGCCGGCGACGATCGACTACCTCGACCACCCGACCCGCTACCGCTGTCCGAACGCGGACGAGGCGCTGGCCGGGACCGGAGTTTCGGTCCCGCCGTTCGAGTCGTACGTCGACCGCCTCGTGGCGTTCGCCCGGGAGAACCCGTCGGTCGGCGACGATCCGATGACGTGACGGGCACGTCGAACGCTCCGCACCAGAGAGCGCGAGCCGCTGGCGCGGCCGGGACGCGACCCGAACGCGGGACGGGAGCGCCGATCCCCCGAATCCCGCCGCCGAGCGGGTGAGACGCCCTCTCTCGCGGCGATCGATAGGAAAGGCATTTGAGTAGTCCGGGCGACGTACCGCACATGACCGACGACGACGCCGTCGAAACGTTCTATACCGACGACCGCTGGCAGAACTGGCTCGACCGGCTGGAGGAGGAGGATCTCGACCCCGAGAACGAGGACTCTGCGCGGCTCCTGTTGAACCTCCAAGACGACGCGGCGATCGCCGTCGTGAAGGTGCTCGCGGCGCTCGACGAGGACCGCATCGACGAGGACCGCGCGGTCGAGGAGATCCGGGGCGTGCGCGACATCGTCCTCGCCGACGTCGACTTCGACGACGAGGACAAGGTGATGCTGATCGACGGCGTCCAGACCTCGCTCGTCCCCGTCTTCTACGCGGCCGAGGAGTACGTCGTCGGCGGCGTCGTCGAGGGCGACGTGACCGAGTTCGTTCGCGCCGCGGCCGAGGCCGAGGCCGAGGACGACCTCGACGCCGCGCTCGGCTACGTCGTGCAGGCCGGCACCCGCGTTATCGACGGCGAGACGCTCGACATCGACGTCGTCGAGGACCTGGAGTACGGTCTCGTCTCCGAGTGGGTCAACGGGCTCGACTCCCTGCAGTCCGCGATTGAGGACCCGGAAGTCGTCGAGGAAGAGGACTGAGCTCGGCGGCGGACGACGGCCCCGTCCGAGATGAACCGTTTTGAACCCGCGCGACGTTAGCGAGGTATGGCGCTCCCCGCGGCCGAGATCGCGATCGTCCTGCTCGTGATCTGGACGGTCAGCTCGTTCCTCCCGCTCGTGCCGAGCGGCGTCCTCGCGGCGCTGACCGTCGTCGGCTACGCGTACACCACCGGCTTCGCAGAGCCGGGGCTCGGCGTTCTCCTCGGGCTCGTCCTCGTCTCGCTCCTGGCCTCCGCGGTGGAGCTCGTCTCGGGGATGGTCTCGGGACGGCTCGGCGGCGCGTCGACGCGGACCATCGCCCTCGGCACGGCGGTCGGCGTCGTGTTGCTGTTCGTGATGGGCCCGATCGGCCTCGTCGTCGGGCTGGGCGGCACCGTCTTTCTCGACGGCCTCTACGAGCACCCCGGCGAGACCCGCGTCGCCGTTCGGCGGTCGGCCTACGCGGTGATCGGCGTCTTCGCCGGCCCCTTCGTACAGGCGGTCATGCTGGCCGGCGTCACCGCGGCGTTCGCGCTCTCGGTCCTCTGAGAGCGGCCCGGAACGGGGTCGCGAGGCGCCGCGCCGTCACCCGGCGGTCTCGGGCCGCCCGCCCCTCACGCCGCGATCGCGAACAGCAGCAGGTTGTGCGCCGCCGGCCCGAGCCCGACGGCGGCGACGAAGCCGAGCAGGAGGTATCCCTCCGACGGGCGGTCTCGAACGTACTCCGCGAACAGCCAGACCACGGCGCTCGCGACCGCGAGCTTCACCAGCAGGAACACCCACCCCTCGCCGAGCACCGGGACCGGGGGGATCCCGCCGAGTTCGAGGAGTATCCGGGAGACGGGTGTGCGTTCGCCGAAGCCGAGTTGGGTCGTGCCCACCGCGGTCGAGACGCCGTCGAGCGCGTGGCCGAACACCGCGAGCGCGCCGACCGCGCCGGTGACCGCGGTCTCGGGGCGCAGGCGCGTCAGACCGACCCAGACCGCGGCGGCGATCGGGACGGTCGCCGCCAGCGAGACGGTCGACCACCGCGCGCCGGCCGGGGATACTCCGGTCGCGAGCGCGGCCCCGACGACCGGAGCGAGGAGGAGCGCGCCCGCGGCGGCGAGGAGCGTCGGGACGCGTTCGGGCTGGGCGGTCGCCAGCGCGAGCCACGTCGCGCCCGCGAGCGACCCCACCGTGAGGTAGACGGTCGGGGAGCCGGCGAGCGGCGCGAGCGCGCGCGGGAGCGCGCCGACGACGTAGAGCACGTGGGCCGCGGAGCCGAGCGCCATCCACGGCGCGAGCGCGAGCACGTGGCGCCCGGTGACTCGCGGGGGGCGCCGCCGGAGCGCGACGCCGACCGCGCCGGCCGCGAGCAGGACGGCGACGAGGTACGGGAGCGGTGGGAGGGTCGTGCCCGCGGGGAGGAACGGGATCGCGCCGGCCATCAGACGGACAGGACCGGCTGGCTCGCGTAGAGGAGGACGTACTCGGCGGCCTTCCCCAGCACCTCGCCCGGGTCGCCGGAGACGGGCTCGCGCGGGACGACGATGAAGTCGGACTCCAGCTCCTCGGCGGTGTCGAGGACGACGCTGCCGGGGTGAACCGTCTTCACCGACGTCGAGAAGCCGGCCGCGACGGAGTTGCTGTGGGGCACCCCGGCGGACTCCGCGCGCCGCGCGACGGAGTCCGTGAACGCCTCGGTGTCGTCGGCGACGTCGCTCTCGTCGATGACGCCGTGGTCGATCGCGCGGACCACGTCCTCGTCTAACACGTACAGGGCGTGGACGCTCGCGCCGTACTCGGCGGCGACCGCGATCGCGTAGTCGACCGCCTCGTGGGACTCCTCGCTCCCGTCGACGGGAACGAGGACGAGGTCGATATCGAGATCGGTCATACGCGGGACGTCGTCGGGGGAGTTCAAAAAGCCCGCCCCATGCGGTCGGCGCGCCGGAGCCGACGACGGCGTCGGCAGAGCAGGGCTCAGAAGCCGGAGAGCTCGCGCTGCGGCGCCTCGCGCCGCTCGTCCGGGGGCACGTTCGTCGCGACGATCTCGTCGACCGCGTCCCGGTTGTCCGCGTCGCTGTTGATCGCGCGGGTCGCGTCCTCCAGCTCGACGCGGAACCCCGCGTCGGCGTACGGCCCCTCCATCACGCCGCTGTTGCTCACCACGACCCGGACCCCCGCCTCGTCCAGTTCGCTCGCGACGTCGAGAAGCCGGCGCTGGTCCTCGCGGTCGAACCCCTCGGCGCTGTACTCGTTGAAGCTCGCGGTCGCGCTCATCGGCTCGTACGGCGGGTCGAAGTAGACGAGGTCGCCGGGATCGGCGACGTCGAGGACGTAGGCGAAGTCGCCGTTGCGGAGCGTCGCGTCCGCGAGCACGTCGCTCGCGCGGCGGATCCGGTCCCGCTGGACCCAGTCCGGATTCGCGTACCGACCGATCGGGACGTTGAAGCCGCCGTCGGCGTTCTCGCGGTAAAGGCCGTTGTAGCAGGTCCGGTTGAGGTACAGCAGGAGGGCGGCCTCCTCCAGCGGGTCGAACGACCCCTCGTAGGGGCGCCGGTTGAACCGCGCTCGCTGCTGGTAGTAGTAGCACTCCACGTCGTGACCGCGTGGAGTCTCCTCTGCGAACGGGAGCGACGGGTCCGGGTCGGCCTCTGGGTCGTCGAACGACTCCAGCCGCTCGATCAGCGCCTCCGGTTCGTCGCGCACCCGCTCGTAGAAGTTGATCAGCCGCGGGTTCGCGTCGTTAATCGTCGCGTCATCGGGCTCCAGGTCGAAGAAGAGCGCGCCGCCGCCGACGAACGGCTCGTGGTAGCGGCCGTACGAGGCCGGGAACCGAGCGTACAGCTCGTCGAGCAGCTGGCGCTTGCCGCCGGCCCACTTCAGGATCGGCTCGGCCATGCGATGTCGAGACTCCCCCGCGGCGGCGTATAAACGTCTCGGGCTCGGTCGTCGGGGTACTCGCCGCCGGATTCAGTCGTCGGCGGGCTCGACGTCGGGGTTCGGGAGGTCGGCGACGTGGGCGGCGGCCTCCTCGAAGTTCGGCCCCGGCGCGATCGTTCCGGCCTCGCGGTCCCACTCGATGTACCCGGCCTCCTCCAACGCTGGGAGGTGGCTCTCGACGAGCTCGTCGGCGATCTCGTCCGACCGGCCGCGGACGCGGAGGTCCGCGACCGTCGCGACAGTTCCGTCGAAGAGCCCGGCGATCGTCCGCCGCGCCTGCGCCGCGTCGAGCACCGTCGGCCGACCAGAGGAGGTATCGTGTGTCGTTGACATCGCTGTTCGTATCTGTAGATGAACGCGAGGCGAAATAAAAGTACGGGCGGTGGGGCGCCTCGTGTTCAGATAAGCT
>NZ_NHOY01000007.1:0-51026 GCF_002252755.1 Halorubrum sp. Hd13
GTGCCGTTCTCGGTCGTGTCGAGTTCCCAGTTCTGGTTGTTGATGGCGAACGGTTGACTCTCTCGGTAGCGAACTTCCCCGTCCTTATTATGATCGGATTTCGCCTCACGGATGGCTTGGTTCTGGATGGCCGAGTAGAGGTCGTTGTCGATACTGGCCGTGGTCACGGACTTCCCGAAGTCGCCGTTCTCCCATCCGTTGATACAGAATTGCTTGGTGTCACGGTAGAGTCGAGTGGCGTGTTGCCACTCTTTCCGCCGTGAGAGGGATGGATTGTGGAACTTAGTGGTGACAGTCACCGTGACCATTACAATTGTAATTAAGTGTGCTATATAAAGGATCTACTGGAATATCAGGCCGCGCTATCGTCGGTGGTTTGTATCATCGTTTGTCGGATTCATCCCCGCGCTGAAGCGCGAGGCTTTCTCTTTGATTCTCCGTAATCTGCTGGAAGACGGCGAGCCCGAGTCCGACGATCAGTGCGGGGCGCATCCACGGGCTGAGGAGATCGCGGATCCCGTTGCCCGACTGCGCCTCGACGGTCGCCTCGATCTCCGCGAGCTCGTCTTCGATGTCGCCGTCGCGCGTTCGTCGGAGCACCGCCCGCGCCTCCTCGGTCCGTCCCCGCTCGTAGAGCCAGCGCGGGCTCTCGGGCATCCGGACCATCCCGACGGCGAGCACGACTGCGGGGACCATCCCCGCGCCGAGCATCAGGCGCCACGCGCCGGCGCCCGAGAACGCGTAGTTGACGAAGTACGACGAGAGGATTCCGACCGTCACCATCAGCTGATTCAACGACGTGAGTCCGCCTCGGACCGACGGCGGCGCGATCTCCGAGATGTACAGCGGGCCGACGATCGAGGCGAAGCCGATGGCGACGCCGTCGATCATCCGGCCGGCGACGAGGACGGGGACCGTCGGCGCGACGGCCATGAGGAACGAGCCGGCGAAGAAGACGCCGGCCGAGAGGAGGATGAACCGCTTGCGACCGATGCGATCGGAGATGCGCCCCCCGATCGCCGCGCCCGCCGCCGCGCCGACCATCGCCCCGCTCACGACGATCCCTTCCACCAGCGCGCTCAGCTCGAACGCGGTGTCGATAAAGAGGATCGCGCCCGAGATGATCCCGGTGTCGAACCCGAAGAGGAGCCCGTTGAGCGCCGCGAGCGCGGAGACGACGTACACGAAGCGACCGGCGTCCCCGCGGATCACGGCCCGGATATCAGCGGTTGACATGACGTATCAACCCGTCCGTTTTCATCTTTTATTTAGAAGCCTTCTGATTTATTATTAATTTAAATAAATTAGATAAATTTCTGTCGGCGGAGATTGCTGGAATCTACGCCGTCTCCAGTAATATTTATTTTATACTGAGTAGTATCTTATCGGCTCACGGCGTCGGTCCGAAGACGCTCCGCGGGCTGGCGGCCTCGGTTCAGCGGGCACGTGGCCTTAACTCGGTGGTCTCGGTGCGAGAGAGGGATACGGCCGTAGATTCGGGTTCGTGACCGGCGGCGGCCCGGCAGGGGATCCGTCCGTCGCCGGACGTTACTCCAGCGTGTACGTCTCGTCGCCGTCGAGAACGACGGGCTCGGCGACGGCACCCGCGGCCTTCACCTCGTTGACGAACTCCCGCGTCTCGATCTCGATCGGCGGGAACGAGTCGTAATGCATCGGGAACACCACGTCGGCGCCCACCCAGTCGGCGGCGATGCCGGCGCCCGCGGGCCCCATCGTGAAGTGGTCGCCCGCGGGAAGCGCGGCGGCGTCGGGCTCGAGGTACGGCGCGATCACGTCGACCATCTCGGACATGAGTCCCGTGTCGCCCGCGTGGTAGAACGTCGTGCAGTCGGGGTCGGACTCCTGGGTCGGCTTCTTGTCGCCGACCACGAAGCCGGCGGGCATCCCGGCGGAGTAGTCGGGGTCGTTCTCGATCCCGTTCGAGTGGTCCGCGCGGACCATCGTCACCCACGCGTCGCCGCACTCGACGGTGCCGCCGATGTTCATCCCGCCGGCCGCGACCGAGTGTTCGAGACCGAACTCCTCCTGGACGTACGCGGTCAGCTCCGGCGTGGCGACCACGGTCGCGTCGGGGAACGCCGCGGCGTCGGCGACGTGGTCGCCGTGGCCGTGCGTCAAGAGTAGGTAGTCCGGATCGAGCTCCGCAGGATCGACGTCGGTCTTCGGGTTGTCGAAGAACGGATCGATCAGGAGCTCCGTGTCGTCGACGACGACGTGCCACGTCGCGTGGCCGTGCCAGGTGAGTTCCATGGTTCGTCCGGATCCTCTCGGCGAACAGTAATAAAAGTCGACGCCGCGGACCCGCTCTCGGGGACGGGAGTCGGACTCCTGAGTCGCGACTCGCGCGTTCGACCGGGCCCTCGTCCCGTCGGTCCGTGACGCGTCGGGAGAGGAATTAACACCGCTCCGACTCAACCGGTAGATCATGCCCTCCGAGCGGACCGGGAGCCCCCCATCCACCGACGCGTGTCGCGAGTGCGGCCGGACCCTCCCGCCGGACGCGAACTTCTGTCCCGGCTGCGGCGCCGAGGTGCGGACCGGCGGCGGCGTCGCGTACTGCGCCGACTGCGGCGAGCGGCTCGCGCCCGACGACGAGTTCTGCGCCGAGTGCGGGGCGGCGCGGCCCGGAGCAGGCGGTCGCGTGACCCGTCGACCCGACGATGCGGTCGATACCGAGGCGCGCCGCGCGTTCCGCGCCCGGGTGAGCGACCACCTCGACGACGGCTGGGAACTCGTCGAGGACCGCGGCGATCGGGTCGTACTCGTCGACAGGGGGGTGGGCTCGATCCCCGTCCACGTGCTCCTCCTCCTGACGACAGGCGGCGTCGGGAACCTGCTGTACGGCTGGTACCACTACTCCGAGCTGGCCGAAACGCGGCGGCTTAGCGTCTCCGACGGCCCGATTCCGGACGGCGAACTCCCCGCGCCAGACGGGAACGACGACCCGCTCGTGGCCCTCTCCGGGTACCTCTTGGGCGGCATCCTCCTGCTGATCGGGCTCGGGATCGCCGTCGTCTCAGCGAGACAGGGAGCGCTCCCCGGCGCGGCGTTCGGCGCCGCGTTCGCGCTCGTCGGCCTCGCGCTGACGCCGCCCGCGGAGCGACGTCTGCGCCGGCGACACGGGCTCTCCCGGTTCGGTCGGATCCGGACCGTCGACCACCGGGTGATCCGAGCGACGGAGCGCACAGAGTCCCCGTGCGTCGTCTGCGGCGAGTCCTTCGAGCGCGGGGTCGTCCGCCGCCGCCGCGACGAGACGGTCGCGGCTGGCGTGCCGGTCCGGACGCACGCGATCGAGCGAAACCGCTACTGCGAGGACTGCGCCCGCGAGGAGCTGTTCGGCGGGTCGGAGGGAGCGGCGGACGGCCGCGCCGAGAGCGTCGAGCCGACGGATCGCGTCGAGGCCGGGGGATCGACTGGCGACTGGGAGACCGTCGGATCGACTGACGATGCCGATGGCGACGGATCGGGGGCGGCGACCGACCGCGCCCGCGACGGTTGACGCGGACGGCGTACCGGTCGAGGGGGGACGGACCAGACCGCTTATCAGCGTCTGCCCGACAACAACGCCCATGCAGGCGCTAACAGCCGCGCAGCGCGAGTTCGCCGAGCAGGCCGAAGCGGTCGCCGCGGAGTTCGCCGAGGACGCCTACACCTGGGGGGGCGACGTGCCGTGGGAGAACCTCCGGCGGCTCGCCGAGGCGGACCTCTACTGCCCGTCCATCTCCGAGGAGTACGGCGGGCAGGGCCGCTCCGACGTGGCGGCGATGCTCCTCACACAGGCGGTCGGGCGAGAGTGTCCCGACACGGGGTGGTTCACCTACATGCAGGGGATGGTCGGACCGCGGGCGATCGACCTCTTCGGGTCCGACGCGGTCAAGGAAGAGTACCTCCCCGCCGTCACCGCCGGCGAGAGCTTCGTCTCCATCGCCATCTCGGAGCCCGACGCCGGCTCGGACGTGGGGTCGATGTCGACCGAGGTGACTGAGGAGGACGGGAAGCTCGTGTGTAACGGCGAGAAGACCTGGGTCGGCGGCGTCCCCTTCGGCGACGCGGCGGTCGCCTGGGTCAGGTTCCCCGAGGGGCTCGGGTCGGTCGTGATTCCCTACGACGACCCCGGCGTCGAGATCGAGGAGGTGTACACGAACATGGCCGGGTACGCGCAGACGCACTTCACGATCGACGACGTCGTGATCCCCGAGACGCACGTCCTGACTCGGGGGACGGAGGCGTTCAAACAGCAGCTGGTCTCGCTCAACTGGGAGCGGCTCGGCAGTTCGGTGCTCACGGTCGCGTGGGCGGAGGCCGCGCTGGAGCAGGCGCTGGCGTACGCGACCGACCGCGAGCAGTTCGATCAGCCGCTCGACGAGTTCCAGGGGATCGAGTGGCGGCTCGCGGAGATGTACCGGAACGTCGAGACCGCGGCGTCGCTGGTGTATATGTCGGCCGCCGGCGCGCAGGGCCACGACCCCGCCCCGCCGCGGCTCCAGACATCGACCGCGAAGCTCCACTGCTCGCAGATGGTCGAGCAGGTCGCGAGCGAGGCGGTCCAGATCGTCGGCGCCCGCGCCTACCAGCGGGGCCACCCGCTGGAGTACCTCTACCGCTTCGCGCGGAGCCGCCGTATCGCGGCCGGCACGGACGAGATGCAGCTGAACACCATCGCTCGGGCGCTGAAGGAGGACGGCGTGCCGCCGGTCTCGGCGCGGTAGCGCCGGTCGGCCCGCTGCCGGTCTTCGTGCGGTAGCGCGGCGAGTCACCTCCCAGACGCTTGCGTCCGCCCTCGCTACTCGTCGTACGACCGGCCGTAATCGGGCTCGCGCTTCTCGTTGAACGCCGCGACCGCCTCCTCGTGTTCGGGGTCGATGACGCAGTCCCACTGGTACTCGGCCGCCTTCCGACAGTACTCGTCGAAGCTCTGTTGTGGATCGATCAGCCGGTTCGTGTGCCGGACGGCGGTCCTCGGCTTGTCCCGGATCTCCTCGGCGAGCGCGGTGGCGGCCGCGAGAGCGTCCTCGGCCCGCTCCGTAGCGAGCCCGATGTCGACGGCGTCCTCTGGAGTGATGTCCCGGCCGGTGAGCAGGTACTCGCGGGCCTTCGACTCGCCGATCAGCCGGGGAAGGAGCCACCCGCCGCCGTCGCCGGGGACGAGCCCGACGTTGACGAACCCCTCGCGCATGACCGCGTCGTCGGCGATCGTGCGCAGGTCGCAGGCGAGCGCGAAGTCGCAGCCGGCGCCGATCGCCGGGCCATTCACCGCGGCGACCGAGGGCGTCGCGGCCGTCCGGAGCCGCCAGACGAGCTGCTGGATGAGCCAGAGGAACGCCCCGTACTCCTCCGGGTACTGATCGTCCCAGTCGGGCATCTCCGTCGTGTCCGCCCCGGCGCAGAACCCGTCGCCAGCGCCCGTGAGGACCGTCGCGTACACGCCGTCGTCGCGCTCGGCCCGCCGCACCGCGTCGTTGAGTTCGAGGACCGTGGTCCGGGTGAAGGCGTTGTACACGTCCGGGCGGTCGATGGTGACCGTCGCGACCCCCTCGCTCACCGCGTACCGGACGTCGTCGTAGTCGCGCGCTTCCGCGTCGATTTCTCCGTCGGCTGTGACGTCGGCCATACCGGACGGCGGGCCGGCCTCCACAAATAGGTGTGCGGTCGGCCGCCTTGCGTCGACCGGGAACGCTTTTTATCCGCGTCGCCCCACGCCGCACATGCACTGCGCACGGTTCCGCGACCCGGCCGGATCGATCCGCGAAGGCACCTACGATCCCGAGAGCGACGCCGTCGCCTTCGGCGGCGACGAGTACGCGCTCGACGACCCCGCGATCGACGTGCTCCCGCCGACCGACCCGACGAAGATCGTCTGTATCGGGCGCAACTACGCCGACCACGCGGCCGAGCTCGGCAACGACGTGCCGGATCGCCCGCTCCTCTTTCTCAAGCCGCCGAACGCGCTGGCGAGCCACGGCGACACGGTCACCGTCCCCGAGGGGAAAGACCGGATCGACTGGGAGGCCGAGCTGGCGGTCGTGATCGGCGAGCAGTGCAAGGCCGTCGACGCCGACGACGCGATGGACGTCGTCGCGGGGTTCACCTGCATGAACGACGTGTCGAACCGCGACGACCAGAACCGCGAGCAGAACTGGGTGCGCGGGAAGGCGTTCGACAACGCCGCGCCGCTCGGTCCGGTGATGGCGACGCCCGAGGAGGTCCCCGCGGACGCCGGCGTCGAGCTCCGAGTGAACGGCGAGACGAAGCAGTCGAGCGACCGCGAGCACCTCATCTTCGACGTGCCGACCCTGATCGAAGAGATCACGACGTACCTCACGCTGGAGGCCGGCGACGTCATCGCGACGGGCACGCCGGAGGGCGTCGGCGCGCTCTCCGACGGCGACACCGTCGAGGTGGAGATAGAGGGCGTCGGGACGCTCGAACACGACGTGCGCGTCCCCTGAGCGGCGGACGGGATCGCGCCGTCCGGCGCTCCCTGGGCCCCGATCGCACACCTCGTTTCCGGTGAACGCTTATGTATCGTCGGTTCGGTAACCAATACGTGAAGTCCATCTCGTTCTCGCGCTGACCGCGGCTCGCGACGACTCCGCGCACCCGTCTCCGCCCGCTTCGGAGGCCCCGGCCAGCGCCCGACCAGTGCGACCGAGAGACTCGGTCTCGGAGACAATCG
This sequence comes from Halorubrum sp. Hd13, assembly GCF_002252755.1. Lineage (GTDB taxonomy): Archaea > Halobacteriota > Halobacteria > Halobacteriales > Haloferacaceae > Halorubrum. The sequence continues at coordinate 6,698 of NZ_NHOY01000007.1, forward strand.
CCCTCCGTTCCGGGGCGGTCCGCTCTCCGGCGACCTTCGACGCCTCTCGATCGCGCAGGGTATCGCTCCAGAACACGGTTCGTCGTCGCCGCCGCGTGCCGGACGTCGCGAGTCCGCGGTCGGCGGTGTCGAACCCCTCTCCGGGCCGACGCGAGCGCCCGACGACCCGATGTCACGAGACGAGAAATCCGACGACGAGACGCGAGACGGAACCGACAACGACCGACGCCGGACGCACCGCCTCGACGCCGGCCGTGCGCTGATCGCCGCGCGCGACGCCGACGTTCGCCCCGAGACGGACGAGATCCGCGGGCTCGCCCGCTCGGCGGGGTACGAGGTCGTCGGCGAGGTCACCCAGCGGCGCCGCGAGGACCCGACGTACGGACTCGGCCGCGGCAAGGCGGAGGAGCTGATGCGCCGAGCGTCGGTCGAGGACGTCGACGCCGTGATCTACGACGGCGAACTCTCGCCCGGGCAGACGGCGTCGCTCTCCGACCTGCTCCCGGACGGGGTCGAACCGATCGACCGGACGCGGCTGGTTCTCGACCTGTTCGCCGAGGGGGCCGGCTCGCGCGCGGCCGAGCTACAGGTCGAGCTCGCCCGCCTCGAGTACCTGAAGCCGCGGCTCCGGGAGCTCATCGCGCGCGACTACGCGACCGACCTCCGGTACCACAACGAGGACGACCGACGGGTCCTCGACGTGGAGCGTCGGATCGACGACGCTCGACGCGCCCTCAGCGAGGTGACGGAGGCCCGGAGCGAGCGGCGAGAGCAGCGCCGGCGGGCGGGATTCGACGCGGTCGCGCTGGCCGGGTACACCAACGCCGGCAAATCGACGCTGCTCCGACGCCTCGCCGACGACGTCGACGGTCCGGGAACCCACGACGATCCGGGAACTCACGCCGACGTCGACGACTCCGTCTCGGCCGCCGATCGCCCCTTCGAGACGCTCGACGTGACCACCCGTCGGGCGACGCTCGGCGGCCGACGGACCCTCGTCACCGACACGGTCGGGTTCGTCGACGCGCTCCCGCATCGGAGCGTCCGGTCGTTCCGGGCGACGATCGAGTCGGTCCGCGACGCCGACGCGGTCCTGCTCGTCGTCGACGCCGCCGACGATCCCGAGACGGTCGGCGACCGCGTCCGGACGACCCTCTCCGCCGTCGAGGAGACGGCCGGTCCGATCGTCCCGGTGCTCAACAAGGTCGACTTACTCGACGGTCGCGAGCTCCGCGCCCGCCGCGAGGTCATCGCGGACGCCGCGGCGGACCTGAACGCTGACGGCCACGCCGTCGCCGAGGCGCTCGAACCGGCCGTCCCGGCGAGCGCGCTCACGGGAGCGGGGGTCGACGCGGTCCGGGAGGCGCTCCGCTCGGCGCTGCCGACGGAGGCGGCGACCCTCCGACTGCCGAACTCGGGCGCGGCGCAGGCGCTGCTGTCGTGGGCGCACGACAGCGGTGAGGTCCGCGACGTGACGTACGCTCCGGACGGCGTGACGGTCGCGTTCGCGGGTCGACCGTCGGTCGTCGCCGAGGCGGAGCGACGGGCCGCGGACCTCCGGTGAGCGGGTCCGATCCGGGATCCGTTCGGCCACCCTTAAGACCGACCGTCCCGGACGAACGGTCATGGAACCACGCGATCTCTCGGACCACTCGCCGTACGTCCCGGGACGAGGCGTCGAGGAGGTCGCCCGCGAACGCGGGATCGACCCCGACGACCTGATCAAGCTCTCCTCGAACGAGAACCCGCACGGCCCGAGCCCGGCGGCGGTCGAGGCGATCCGCGAGCACGCCGACCGCGTCCACCAGTACCCGAAGTCCTCGCACACGGACCTCACCGCGAAGATCGCGGAGAAGTGGGACGTGGCGACCGAGCAGGTCTGGGTCTCGCCCGGTGCCGACGGCTCGATCGACTACCTCGCGCGGGCCGCCTTAGAGCCCGACGACGCCGTCCTCGTCCCGACGCCCGGCTTCGCCTACTACGGGATGTCGGCCCGGTACCACCACGGCGAGGTGACGGAGTACGCGCTCGACGCGGCCGACGGGTTCGCGCAGGACGCGGAGACGGTCCTGAGCGCTTACGGCGGCGAGCGGATCGTCTACGTCACCTCCCCGCACAACCCCTCTGGGTCGACGTTGCCCCTGGACGACGTCGAGGCGATCGCGGACGCGACCGCCGAGGAGACGCTCGTCGTCGTCGACGAGGCGTACGGCGAGTTCGCCGCGGTCGACAGCGCGATCCCGCTGGTCGACGAGCGCGACGACGTGGCGGTGCTCCGGACGTTCTCGAAGGCGTACGGGCTCGCGGGGCTCCGGATCGGCTACAGCGTCGTCCCCGAGGCGTGGGGCGAGGCGTACGCCCGAGTGAACACCCCGTTCGCGGCGAACGAGCTCGCCTGCCGGGCCGCGCTCGCCGCCCTCGACGACGAGGACCACGTCGAGGAGTCGATCGAGTCGGCGCGGTGGGCCCGCGAGCACATCGCGGACGAGCTCGACGCGCCCACGGTCGAGTCGGCCGGCAACTTCGTGCTCGCCGAGGTCGGCGACGCGGAGCGGGTCGCCGACGCGGCCCAAGAGCGCGGCGTGATCATCCGTGACTGCACCTCGTTCGGCCTTCCGAACCACGTCCGGATCTCGACCGGCACCCGCGAGGAGACGCGCGAGGCGGTCGAGCGACTGAACGAGACGCTCGCCGACCTCGGGCTCGGTGTTCGGGCGTGAGCGGGAGCGAGCGAGACGCCGCCGGCACCGGCGCCGACGGCGCCCCCGCCCGCGTCGCCGTCACCGGCACCCCCGGAACCGGCAAGTCGACCGCGACCGCCCTCTTGGAGGGTGAGTACGACGTGATCCACCTCAACGACCGCATCAAGGGCGACGACGACCTCTGGACCGAGCGCGACGTCGAGCGCGACACCCTCGTCGCCGACCTCGACGCGGTGCGCGACCGCCTCGGGGAGTGGTCGGGCGTGCTCGACTCCCACCTCGCCCACCGCTTCGACGTCGACCGCGTGATCGTCCTGCGCTGTCGCCCGGAGACGGTCGAGACTCGGCTCCGTGAGCGCGGGGAGTCGGACGCGACCGCCGAGGAGAACGCCGAGCCGGATGAACCGTCTCGAGCTCTCGCTCGCAAGGCTCGCGAGAACGCGGAGAGCGAGGCGCTCGACGTGATCCTCTCGGAGGCCGTCGCGGAGCACGGGGTCGCGAACGTCTACGAGATCGACACGACCGACCGCGACCCCGCGGCCGTGGCCGACGAGATCCGCGCCGCGATCGAGGGCGAGCGCGAGCCGAGCGCCGGCACCGTCGACTTCATCGATTATATATGAGCCCGCCGCGACGGTCGGGACGGTAGATGACCCTCGACCAGTACCGCTCGGTGGCGGACCGCCTGCTCGGCCCGTGGGTGCGCGCCGCCGCCCGGCTCGGGCTCTCGCCGGACCAGGTGAGCGCCCTCGCGTTCGGCGTCGCGGTCGCGGCCGCGGGGGCCTTCGCGGTCGGCGAACCGCTCTTCTACGCCGTCGGCGCGGTCTGCGTCCTGCTCAACGGCTGGCTCGACCTCGTCGACGGCGCGCTCGCGCGCCACTTGGAGGTCTCCTCGGACGGCGGCGACCTCCTCGATCACGTCCTCGACCGCTACGCCGACATCGCGATCATCGCGGGGTTCACGGTCGGGGTCGAGGCGTACGCCCTCGGCTTCCTCGCCGTCACCGGCGTCCTGATGACCTCGTACATGGGCACCCAGATCCAGGCGGTCGGCATCGGGCGCGAGTACGGCGGACTCCTCGGTCGGGCCGACCGACTCGCGCTGATGGGTATCGTCGGCCTCGTCGCCGCCGTCTACTCGACGCCGATCGTCGTCGGACTCAACGTCGTCGGCCTCCTGCTCGCGCTGTTCGCCGCGGTCGGGCACCTGACCGCGGTCCAGCGGTTCCTCGGCGCCTGGAGCGATTTATAAACCGGGCCGACGAGCTGAGTGCGAATCTCGGCGTGATGATGCAGTTGTTTATATTCCGGACCGCGGTGTTGCCATCGGCTGTTTATCCCTGGTCGACGACTCTGCGGTGAACACGTCCAAAGCCCCAGGCGACGAGAGCGACGCACGCTCGCTGCGCACCTCACTCGATCGCTGACGCTCTCTCGTTGCGGTGCTTGCGTCTCCTGCGTCGCTCTCGTCGCCTGCCCCTTTGAGTCCCACCCACATAGCACCGCAGCCTCACGCCCCCCCCAGCCTCGGCGGACGGCCCGGCGCGGGCGGAGCCGCGCCGGCCCGCCGCCTCCCTCGCACGCGCTCTGAGCGGCCGCCGATGGCGGCCGCTCGGAGGCGCGCGCCACCGCGTCTACTCCTTATAAGCGATCGCCGCCGTGGCCGTGCCGATCGGGATCGGTGGAGAACGCCTCACTTACCGATACGCCCGACAGAAACGAGAGATACGCCCGACAGAAACGTGAGATACGGTCGACAGAAACGAGAGATACGGTCGACAGAAACGAGAGATACGGTCGACAGAAACGAGACGGGCGATTACGATCGCGTCGCCCGCGCGAACCACGTCTCCGGGTTCTGTCGCTTGACGCGGAAGCTCGGGAGCTCCTCGGCGTCGGTCAGGTCGAGCAGGAACCCCCGGACGGGCGTCGGGTCGCGGTCGCTCACGATGAAACACTCCTCGCCCGAGCCGAGCTCACGGAACCGCTTCTCGACGCGCTCTTTGCGCGTCTCCGGGTCGAGTCCGCGCAGGTCGACGGCGTCCGCCGGCGGGTCGACCGACCACACCGCCTCGTACCGCTCGTCGATCGCAGCGGCGAGCTCTGTCGCGTACTCGGGGAGCGCGTCGGCGCTCGGTGCCGGCGTCGACTGCAGCTCCGGGTCGAAGGGGAGCTCCGCGAGGACGGGTAGCTCGAGCGCCTCGATCGGGTCGTCGCCGCCGAACAGGTCGTGGGGCGTTCCGCACTCGTCGCAGACGAACTCGCCCATGTTCGAGACGACGCCGAGCACGGGCACGTCGTTCTCCTCGAACAGCTCCAGCGCCCGGGCGGTGTCGGAGACGGCGGCGTGGAACGGCGTCGTGACGAGGACGACGCCGTCGACCGGGACCTCCTGCAGGGTCGTCAGCGTCACGTCTCCCGTGCCCGGCGGCATGTCGACGACGACGCTGTCCGGGTCGCTCCACGCGGTCGTCTCGAACAGGTCCGAGAGCGCGTCGTGGGCCATCGCGCCCCGCCACGCGAGCGGGCCGTCGTCAGAGAGCAGCGCCATGCTCATGACCTCCAGCCCGCCGGCGTCGACCGGGACCGGGTTGCCGTCGTCGTCGCTGTAGACTGGGCCGCTCGCGCCGATCACCTCGGGGACGTTCGGGCCGTAGATGTCGGCGTCGAAGAGTCCGACAGAGGGGGTGTCCTGACTATCGCTGTTACCCGCCGCGAGCGCGCACGCCAGCGTCGTCGCGACCGTCGTCTTCCCGACGCCGCCCTTCGTGCTCGCGACCGCGATCACCCGGTCCGCGGTCTCTATCCCAGACGACCGCCCGTCGAGGTCCGGTTTCGGATCGGCCCCTTCGACGCGCGCGTTCGAGACGCCCCGCGCGTCAGAGACCGCCTGCACCATGGCGGCCGACACCCGCTCGGCGGCGTCCCGCGGGAACTCCCGCAGGTCTGCGGTGATCGTCGCGGTGCCGTCGGCGACCACGACGTCCTCGATCACTCCGGCCTCGAACACGCTGACTCCGGCGTCCGGGTCTCGGACCTTCCGGAGCGCGGCCTCCGCGGCGTCGGCGGGCGATTCCTGAGCGAGCGGTTCGTCGGTGTCGTCGGTTCCGTCGGCTTCGTCGGGGGTATCAACGGTGGGATCTGTCATTGGTGTCGGTGTGGTTTGGATCGGTGGGGTGTCGGCGCGGCTGCGATCGGCGGCTCCGGACCCGAACGGTTCACAGGTCCGGCCGGCGGTTGAGCGTGCTCTCGCCGGGCAGGTCGGCGCTGTCGTTCTCGGTGCCGCCGCTGAACTGCCGCCGGAACTTCCCCGGGTCGGCGTCGAGCGCGCGGACGGCGGTGCTCCGGACGACCGTCGACTGCGTCTCGTCGTTCGCGACCGCGTCGAGGCGGGCCGCGGCGCGCTCGGCGTCGACGCCCGCGAGCAGGTGGACCGCCCACTCCCGAAGGCGCTCGCTGTCAGCGTGCGACAGCTCCAGCAGGACGGGGCACAGCGCCTCGCCGCGCAGCTTGAACAGCGAGACCATCGCGTTCCTGACGACCGCGTGGTGCTCGTCGTCGAGCGCCGCCTCGATCGTCGGCGCGTACTCGCTCCTGCCGATCCGGTCGAGCGCGACGACCGCCTCGGCGCGGACCCACGGGTCGGGGTCGTCACACGCCGCGACCGCGGCCTCGCCGGCCCGCCCGCCGCCGAGTTCGCCGAGCGCCTCGACGGCGAACTGGCGCACGTCGGCGTCGTCGTCCGCGAGGCCGTGCTCGATCAGCGCGTCGACTGCGGCCTCGGTGGGCCGCCCCTCGCCGAGCGCCAGCGCGGCTCGTCGGCGCTCGACGGGGTCGCCGTCGACGAGGTCCGCGATCTTCTCGGCGACGTCGGTCCCCCGGAGCGGCGCCGTGTCCGTCGCCTGAAGCTCTCGGGGAGTCGCGTCGCCGATCGTCACGTCGCGGCTCACCTCGATGTCTTCGAGCCCGTCGGGTTCCTCGCCGAACCCCGGGCTCTCCTCGGGGTGGACCCGGGGGTCGGTGGGGCCGTCCGTCGCCTCGTCGGGGTCTCTCATCGGGCGCTCACCTCCCTCGAATCCGTCGAGTCCGGCGCGCCCCCCGATTGCGCGCCGAACGGCTCGTCGGCATCGAGCGCCACGAGCGCGGCGCCGAGACAGACGGCGGTCGCGGCCCCCGGCGTCGCCGGGACGCCCGCGGCAAGCAGGAGGACCGCACCGATCGCGAGCCGCGCGTCACCGTCGCGGAGCCCGGCGACTGCGGCGGCGACACCGCCGAACGCCGCGGTCGCGACGAGCAGTGACGGGATCCCGACGACGGCGAATCCGACGAGCAGCGCGCTCCCGGTGACGAACGGGGCGGCGGCGCTCGCGGCGACGACACCCGCGAACGCGAACGCACCGGCACCGAGCGCGACCCGGTCGCGCTCGGCCCGCACCGCGAGGAGGGTCACTCCCGCGAGGAAGGCGACGGATCCGGCCACGCGGTAGGCGGAACCGACCATGCCGGCCGTCGCGACGAGCGAGAGCCCGACGGCGAGCGCGAACGCCAGCGCGAGGGCTCCGCGCCGGAGCTCGAAGTAGGTCGCCGGCACTCCCAGCGCGCGGGCGAACGCCAGCGCCGCGCCGCCCGGAATCGCGACGGCCGCGGCGACCGTCGCCGAGCCCGAGATCGTCGCGAGCACGCCGAACACACCGGCGAACAGGAGCCCGACGCGGACCGCGGACCGCCTCGTCGAGAGCGCGACCGCCGCGAGCGCAACCCCTGCCGCGAGCGCCGCGACCGTCCCGACGACCGGGACCAGTCGGGGCGGAAGCGCGGCCGGCTCGAACGGGGCGTTGTACAGCACGCGGACCGCGGTCGCGACCCCGGTGGCGACGGCGACGAGCAGGCCGATCGCCCCGACGCGGCCGCCGAAGCGACCGAGGGCCCCCGGAGAGGCCGCCCGGGCGCTCACGCTTCCCGTCGGCGAGCTCACGGCCTCTCACCCCCGTTCGGACCGTCCGAGGTCGCGTGCTCGCGCTCCCCGCCGACGCCGGCGTCGAGCCGGACCGCCAGATCGTCGATATCCGCGGCGACGAACGCGTCGAGGAACCGGCTGAGGCGGCCGTAGACGCTCGTCCCGGGCTCCTCGTCGAGGGCGCACCATAGCCCCGACGCGAGGATGGAGAGGTGCCTGTCGTGGAAGTCAAGCCGCGCGCGGTCGAGGTTCGCCGGTTCGGCGGCGTCAGTCGAGTCGCCGCCGACGGTTGCGTCGCCCGCGGCGGCCAGCCGACAGAGGTACCCCGCGAATTCGAGTTCCAGCCGGGCGTGATCGTGGTGGCGGCGCTCCTCGCCGCCGATCTCGCACCCGAAGTGCTCGTACGCCCGAGCGAGGTCGAGGTTCACGTCGTTCCACGACACCTCCGAGCGGTACGTCGACTCGTACAGCGACACCGGCGGCCCCTGATTCTCGACCGTCCCGTCGGTCCCGTCGATCACTTCGGAGTAGCCGACCACGAACAGGTCGTTGTACCGGGCCGCGAGCGTCTCGCGGTCGTCCTCGACGGTCAGGTCCGGCGGGTCGACGTCGAGGCCGCTCCGCTCGACGAGCGTCGCGACGGCGTCGTCGAGCGAGCCGTCCGCGAACCGCTCGTAAAGCCCTTGGCTCGGCTCGGTGAACGCCGCCGCCACAAGCGCGTAGACGTTCCCGCGGGCGGCGGTCTCCTCGTCGACCGCGCCGCTCGGAAGCTCCGTGTCGAGTCGCGAGCCGTCGCGTTCGGGCGTCGACCCCGACACGGTCACTCACCCCTCGTCCGGCGGATACCCTCGACGGTCACGAACGTGGTGAACACGACGGCGATGCCGGCTAACGCCCACAGCACCGTCTCGTACGGCGCCCCGCCATCGTCCGGGTCGAGTGAGAGATAGTACCACTCGCTGACCGCCTTCTGGCCGGAGCGCTCCTCGTTCGCTCCCTGCCAGACCGCGAACGCGGCGTTCACGTCCTCGTTCGGGGCGATATCGGTCACGTTCGCGCGGTCGGACGCAAGCGGCCGGCTGAACACGACGGTCCAGCGGTCGCCGCTGTGTGCCGCGTTCGTCTCCACCGCCGACTCCGGAATCTGCGTCGTGCTCCCGGCGCCGCCGGCGAGCAGCGACTCCGTCCCGTCGGCCCCGTTCCAGTACCAGACGTTCACCCGGTTGTCGGTCGACCCCATCGCGATCGGCGGCCGTTCCTCGGACGAAACGGGGAGCTGGACCGCGGTGGAATCGGCGAACGCCCGCAGCGAGTCGGTCGACGTGTTCGCGGACGCGTCGCTCCACGACAGCCGGAGGTAGAGCCGCTCGTCGGTCCGTGCGGCCGCGACGCTGGCGGAGTCGACCGCGGCGTCGGATCCGCCCGGCACCGCCGCGCCGGAGCTGCTCATCGGCACGTCCACGGTCTCGACCGACTGCCACGCGTCGCCGGTCGGATCCGCGAGGTCGCCGGCACTCGACTGCTGCTCGACCGGGATCTCGTAGGCCGCACGGGCGTCGACGATCATCGGGAACGCCGCGGTCGCGACCACGACGGCGAGCGCGAGCGCCGCCGCAACGGCGAGCTCCCGCGACCCGATTCCGCCGAGAGTCGTCGCATCGTCAGCCGTCATCGTCGAACACCTCCAGCCGGTATTGGTCGTCGTTGTTCACGGTCGAGAGGATCTCCATGAGTTCGCTCTCTTCGCCGCGCTCGACCTTCTCCCGCTCACGGGTGATCGTGTTGAGCGCCGACTCCACCTCAGGGCCGAACAACTCTTCCAGGTAGTTGCGCGGGATACGGTCGGCGTCCACCGTCTCGCCGCTCTCCGAGGTTTGTGGCGGCGCGTACGGCGGGATGTAGTAGACGTTCGGCTCCGTCCGGTACTCGGGGTGGAGCCGCAAGGCGACCTCGTACTCGTTGACGAGCTTGTGTATCGGGCCGGCCTCGTCGTCGAGGAAGCCGACGTGCCGGAGCTGCGGCGGGCAGTCCTCGGCGCACGACGGCGGCCGGACCTCGCCCTCTGGCCCCTCCCCCTCGATCCGGGGGTAACAGAAGATGCACTTCTCGCTGGTCTTCGTCTGCGCGTTGTAGAACACCTTCTTGTAGGGACACCCCTCGACGCAGTAGCGGTAACCGCGACAGCGGTCCTGATCGACCAGAACGATGCCGTCCTCCTCGCGCTTGTAGATCGCGGATCGCGGGCACGCCTCCACGCAGGAGGGGTGCGTGCAGTGGTTGCAGATCCGAGGGAGGTAAAAGTAGTACGAGTTCGGGTACTCGCCGGCGCCCTCGTCCTCGTCCCAGTTCGGCCCCCAGTCGGCGTTCTCCATGGGGCGGAGCGGCTCGTCGCTGCCCTCGTACATGATCGCCTCGTGGTTGAAGTCCCACGCGCGACCGTAGTCCTCTTGCTCCGGGAGTTCGCCGGGCGTTCGGGACTGTCCCTCCTCGTCCCAGCCGCCGCCCATCTCCTCCCAGTCGCGCGGGTAGCCGGCGCCGGGCTTCGTCTCGACGTTGTTCCAGTACATGTACTCGCGTCCCCCGGACTCGGTCCAGTTGGTCTTACACGCGATCGTACACGTCTGGCAGCCGATGCACTTGTTCAGGTCCATCACCATCGCCACCTGGTGATCGACGCCCTCCGCGAGCGGGACGTCGCCGTCCTCGGTCTGGCGGGCGCCGTCTTCGGTCTGGTGAACCGTGTCGTCAGTGGTCTTACTCATCAGTCGTCACCTCCGAGTAGGTCCGAGATGCGACCCAACGCGCCGCGCGACTCGGACCCCGAACGGAGCGACGCTGACCCCGCTTCCGACGCCCCGAGCGAGTCGGAAACGATCGACGCCGCCCCCGATTCAACCTTCTCGACTTCGATCCGAACGTCGCTGTTCACGCCGGTCGGTCCCCAGTAGTTCGGGAAGAAGTGGAGGTGCTCGCCCGTGTCTTCGGGGTACTGGACGAGCTGCGTCGGCTTCATGTACATCGGCACGAGCGAGTTGAAGTTGTTGCGGTCGGGATACTGGAACCGTTCCCAGCTGAAGAAGTGCCGGACCGTTCCCGGCTCCCCGCTCGGGTAGATCTTCGCCTGCACCTCCACGGAGTCGAGGTCGTTGTACACCCGCACGGTGTCGCCGTCCTCGATCCCCCGTTCCTCGGCGTCATCGGGGTTGAGATAGACGGTCGGCTCGCCGCGCTGCAGTCGGAGCATCTTGCTGTCGTCGCGCCACGTCGAGTGGATCGCCCAGCGGCTGTGGGGCGTGTTGTAGCCGAGCGGGTACTCCGACTTCTCCTGTAACACCGGTGCCTCCTTGTGCGTCGGGAGCTGCTCGTCGAGCTCCAGGAACCAGTCGTGGTCGATGTAGTACTGCTGCCGTCCGGTGAACGTCGGCCACGGGTTCTTGTCCTGCACGTAGTCTTTCCACGGCGCGTACGCCTCGCCCTCCTCGATGTCCGACGACCAGTGGTCGCCGGCTTCGAGGAGGCGCCGCGGCTGCTCTTCGATGTCGTCGAACGTGAGCTGCTCGTCGGCGCCCTCCGGGTTCGACTCCTCGGAGTTTTCGAGGATGAACTCCGCGGCCGCCTTGTCCTCCGCGAGGGCGCCGGGCTCCTCGGTGAGCCAGTCGCGGACGTAGTCGTCGTGAATCGACTGGAGGTCGATCTGTCGGTCGAACTTCCGGTCCTCGACCGGTTCCACGCCGCTCTCCTCGGCGAGCTCCTGGATCTTCGCGGCGAGCTCGCGGAAGATCTGCCAGTCCGTCTTCGACTCCCCCAGTGGCTCGACCGCCGGCGTGAACGGGTGCACGTAGGTGTGCATGTCCGTCACCGACAGGTCGTGTTTCTCGTAGTGGCTCGCCGTCGGCAGGACGATGTCGCTGTTGAGCGCCGTCGAGTCCATCCGGAAGTTGATGTCGACGACCAGATCGAGCTTCGGCCACAGCTCCTCTTCGAGCGCGATGTTCCCCTTGGCCTGATTGAAGTAGTTCCCGCGCCAGACGAACATGAGTCTGGGGTCGGGGCGGCTGCCGTCGTCGCGCTCGCTCGGGTACAGCGGCATCCACCCTTTGTCGATCGACTCCCGGATCTTCGCCGCCGTGTCCGGGTCGGTGTTCTCTAAGATTCCGGCGTGGTAGTACGTCCACAGCGTCGTCGGGACGCCCCGGACGCTCCCGGTCGGGAACGAGAGGTTCTTCCAGCCGTTGAACGTCCAGATCTTCTCCTGACCGACGTAGTGGTCGAGGCCGGTCCCCTGTCGGCCGAGGTTCCCCGTGAGCGTGACGAGCAGCTGGATCGCGCGGTTTCCGAGATCGTTGTGGTACCAGTCGTTGACCCCCTTGCCGTGGATGATCTTCGCGCGATCGACGTCGGCGAACTCGCGGGCGATCTTCTGGTGGGTCTGCTCGCCGACGCCGGTGATCTCGTTGACCTGCTCGGGGGTGTACTCCGACAGCTCGTCGCGGAGGTTCAACCACACGGAGCGCGTCTCGACGTCGCCGTCGGTCGTGTCGACCGTGCGCTCGACGGCGAGTTCGGGGTCGAAGTCGAGCTCGATGCTCACGGAGTGGTCGTTCTGGCCGTCGCGCTCGCCCAGCGATCCGGGCGCGGTGCGGAGGGTGCCGTCGGCGTCCTGCATGACGAACACCTTCTCCGGCCGGTCGGCGTCGACGTCGAGCCCGGACACCTCGCTCGCGCGGAGGAACTTCCCGGTGTCCTCACGGACGAGCAGCGGCATGTCCGTCTGCTCTTTCAAGTGCTCCTCGTCGTACAGCCCCTCGTCGACGATGGTGCGCGCCATCCCGAGCGCGAGTGCGGTGTCGCTCCCGGGCTCCGGCCCGATCCACTCGTCGCAGTGGATGGCCGTCTGGCTGTAGTCGGTGAAGATCCCGACGCGCTTGGCGCCGTCGTACCCAGCTTCGAGGAAGTACTTCGCGTCGGGGATCCGCGTGACGTTGATGTTCGATCCCCACGCGATGATGTAGTCGGCGTTGTACCAGTCCGCGCTCTCGGCGTTGTCGGTCTGGGTTCCCCACGTGATCGGCTGTCCGGGCGGAAGGTCGGAGTACCAGTCATAAAAGGAGTGACTGACGCCGCCGAGCAGGTTGACGAGGCGGCTCCCCGAGGCGAACGACACCGGGCTCATCGCCGGAATCGGAGTAAAACCGCTGATCGCGTCGTACTCCTCGTCTTCCACGGTGTCGATGACCTCCTCGGCGATCTCGGTGAGCGCCTCGTCCCAAGAGATCCGCTCCCACTTCCCCTCCCCGCGCTCGCCGGTCCGGCGGAGCGGGTGTGTGACGCGCTGGTCCGCGTTCACGTAGTCGGTGAAACACGCCCCCTTCTGACAGCCCCGCGGGTTGGGGTCGGGAAGCGACTCGTCGAAGCGCGGGTAGTCACCGGCCTGCTCCTCGCGCCATACCTGCCCGTTCCGCGTGTACACCTGCCACGAGCAGCTGCCCGTGCAGTTGACGCTGTGCGTCGAGCGGGCCTTGTCGTCCCAGTCCCACTCCTCGCGGTAGAGGTCCTCCCAGTCTCGGTACGGGTAGCTCCCGATCGGGTCGTCGACGACGTCCAGCGCGGTCATTTCCGTGAGGTCCTGCGCGGATCCCAGCCCGGTGGCGCCGACGGCGGCCGCTGCCCCGACCCCTTTCAGGAAGTCGCGGCGCGCGGCGCCGCTGCCGTCGCGTGTCGATTCGCTCGGTGTGTCTGTCTTGTCTGTCATTGTTTCTCTATGAGAACGGTTGCGAGGCCGAGCGCGACGCCGAGCGCCGCGAACGCGACGCCCTCGGGGGTACCGCCGCCCGCGTCCAGCCCGGCGGCTATCAGTCCCACGCCGGCCAGTTTCGTCGCTCGATCCGCCCAGCGGTACCGGCGGGGCGACAGCTCGGCCAGCCGGAACGCGCTCGACTCAGTCATCGCTCGATCCCTCCGTGGCCGACGCGGTTCCGTCGTCTTCCGACATCGTCGGCTCCGCGCCGCCCTCTCCCGAATCGTCCGCGAAGCCGCCGAGAATCGCGTAGGTGAGGGTGCCGGCCGCGGCCGGGACGAGAACGAGCGTCGCGGTCAGGTACGGTCGGAGCACCGCCGTCGACGTACCGAGTATCTCGGCGAGGATCACGTCCATCCCGGCGATAGAGGCCACCATGACGAGCGTGACCCCGAGGATGCCGACCGCGGTCGGGAACGGGCGGTCGAGGTAGTTCCGGGTGAAGTGTTCCGGCTTCTCTGCGCGGTCGATGAACGGCCAGACCGCCACGGCGACGAACACCAGGCTGGGCAAGAGCAGACCGCCCACGAACTCCGAGCTGATGTGGATCCCGAGCACGTCGAAGCTCAGCCACGAGGGAGTGAGCTTTAAGAATCCGTACCCCCACATCAGGAACCAGTCCGGCATGACGAGCGACGGCGTCGACGCCGGGTCGTTCGGGCCGTACTCGGCGATGTTGTGAACGGGAAGCAGCCCCGCGAGTAGCGAGAGCACGGCCATCGTGAGGAAGAACACGACCGCGCTCACGGCGGCTTGGTTCGGGAACGCGGGGAGCCCGATAACGACGCTGTCGTCGTCGCGGTCGATCAGGCGCGCGCCGCCGTCCGGCGCTTCGGCGCCCCCGCTCGCGCTCGGAGCGTCGCCGCCCGCTCCCGCGGCGCCCCCGCTCACGTCCGCGCCGGTCCCCGCGGCGGCGACGTCCCCGTCGCGCCGCGCCTCGGTGTGTTTCTGCCGGACGAGGATGGCCATATGTACGGCGATGAGTCCCGCGATCGCGGCCGGGATGAGGAAGACGTGGAGGAAGAACAGGCGCGGGATCGTCGCGCTCGTCGGGAATTGCCCGCCGAACACGATGCTCGCGAGCGGGTCGCCCACGATCGGGACAGAGGCGGCGACGTTGTAGCCGATGCCGACCGCCGTGCTCGCGAACTCGTCGTACGGGAGCGAGTACCCGGTGTACGCGGCGAACATCGCCAGCCCGGCGAGGCCGGTCCCGACGAGCCAGTTCGGCTCGCGCGGGTTGCGATACGCCCCGGTGAAGAACACGCGGAGCATGTGCAAGGCGATCGCGGCGACGAACAGGTGCGCCGCCCAGTGGTGCATGCGCCGCAGGAACATCCCGAACGGCACGTCGTAGGTGATGTTGAGGACGCTCTTGAACGCCGCCGGCACCTCTTGGCCTTGGTACTGCGCGACGCTGCCGCCGTACTCGACGGCGGCCGTGCTCGGCTCGTAAAAGAACGCGAGGAACGTCCCGGTCGAGACGAGGATGCCGAAACAAAACAGCGCGACCTCGCCGAGCAGGAAGGAGTCCTCCGCGGGGAACGCCTTCCCGAGGAAGTCGCTCTCGCCCTCCAGGTCCAGCCGCGAGTCGACCCAGTCGTAGGCGGACTCGGCCCGGTCGGTCGCGGCGTCGATCCGGGACATCACTCACCCCCCGGGCCGACCGGTCCCCGGAAGTCGCCCGTCGCGACGAGGTAGCCGTCGCCCGAGAGCGTGATCGGGAGCTGCGGCAGCGACCGCGGCGCCGGCCCACCGACGACTTCTCCGCCGGTTACCGGGTCGAACCGCCCGGAGTGACACGGGCAGACGAGCACGTCGCCGTCGCGGTCGGCGACCATACAGCCCGCGTGAGTACACACCTTCGAGAACGCGGCGTACCCGCCGACGGTGTACTCGTCGCGCACGTCGTCGCTGTACGCCGACTCCTCGAAGCGCACGAGCAGCGTCGGGGCGTCTTCGATCCCCGGACGCGGCTCGGGGAACACCGTGAGCTGTTCGCCCGGAGCGATGCGGTCCTCCGTGATCCGTTCGCCGACGTCGTCGACGAGGGGGATCCCGTCTTCGTACACCGGTCCCCGATACTTCGTGTCGAACACCCGAGTGAGCCCGGCGACGGGGGCTGCGAGACTCCCGACCGCGGTGATCCCCCCGACGGTCGCGAGGACCTTCGCGTAGTCACGGCGCTTGAGTTCGGCGCGCGCGTCCCGCCAATACGGCCGGTAGATGCTCGGATTGACCGCGGGCCCGTCGTCGTTATCCGGGCACGCGTCGCACAGCTCGCCGTCGCCGGCGTCGGTCCGCCCGCCAGGGCCCTCGTCTCCGTGCGACGCGGCGTTCGGCGGGGCGTCGGTTCCGTCTCCCGTCGGTCGTGGGTCGGTTACGTCGTCTTCCATCAGTGGTCCCTCCGTTCGGCGACTTCGACGTGAGGCATGAACCACGCGTAGTACGACACCGTCGAGCCCAGCAGCGACATGAACAGCCCGAAGGCGTAGATCCCGAAGTACTGGGTCCGGGCGAGCGTGAGGTACTCGGCGGTGAGCAGCGCAGAGAACACTATGGCGAGGGCGGTGAGCCCGCCCATCGCGACGAGCCCCTCGATGGCGTCGCTCGCGTCGTGGTACTCGACGACCCACCGGTCCTCGGTCTCGAGCCAGGGGAACGTCGCTCGATTCACTCCCTCCGGCGGCGGTGCGTCGAGTCCGCCGCCGTCTGTGGCCGCTGCCTCGGTTGTGTCGGCCGCATCGCCCGGGCCCCCACCGCTCGCGTCGGGCCGCGCGGCCCGGTTCATGAAGCGGTGAAAAAAGGCCATGGCTCCCAAGAGGCCCAGCAGCGCGACCCAGACGATCACGCCAACCTGACTCGGCGAGAGCTTGTTCGGCGTGTCTACGAACCCCTCCAGCGGTTGCATCTCGCTCACGCTCTGGTCGATCCGAACCTCCTCTGACGGCGGCTCGCCGTGGAGCCCGACGTACCACGTCGGCAGCAGCACGGCGAGCACGATGAGGAGGATGGCAATCGTTCGTCGGTCCATTGTGTTGTATCGTGTGTCGTGTCGATGAGCCGGCTCAGCGGCGCGAACGCGCTCCCGCGGCGCCGGCCCACCGTCCGCCGCGGTGATCGCTCGTGAGATCTCGATTCCCTGTGGGCGTCTGGTCGGTGTTACTTACGGTAGACAGATCTCTGACATACTGTAACGTTGGACCGGAAACGAACAACTAGCTACTCCCGAACTGTTCGGCGGTTTAAATACGGTCGCAAAACCACCCGGCCGGCGTCGGTGTCTTCCGAGTCGTCGTCGAACAACTGGGACAGCAGGGTCGCCGTCACGAGCGAAGGGCTCCGAGACGGTCGACGTGGCCAGACCGAGTTCGGACCGCTAAGCGACGGCGCTACTGGTTGGCGGACGCGTTATCGTCGAACCGCGAGCACGGGAGCGTTCGCGTGCCGGACGACCTCATCGGTGATGCTGCCGAAGACGATGCGTTCCGCTCCGCTTCGGCCCTTTGTACTCATCACTACGAGGTCGATATCGTTGTCGTCGACGTACTCCGTGATCACCCTCGCCGGGCTACCGACCTCGACAGCGATGGTCGCCTCGACATCGTCGGGCGCGGTTTTCGAGACAATCTTCTCAGCCGCCGACACTCGTTCGGTTCGCCGCTCGGCGAGCTCCGCTTCGTCACGCCCGGCGGTGCCGAGACCGCTCGCGAGTTCGACGATCGAGAGCACGTGTATCGCCGCGTCGTATCGCTCTGCGTGGCTGAATGCGTGTGTCGCGGCGCTGGTCGTCGCCTCGCTGCCGTCCGTCGGAAAGAGGATGGTCTCGTACATTCTGTGGGATCCGTCGAATCGTCGGTCGGTGTCGTTCGGATGGCGGTCGTTGAGTCACTGTCGACGGGCGATAAGCACTGCGTCGGCAAGCACGTCGTGGCCGATCGGAACAAGGTGAACGACCGCACCGATCGCGAAGATGTTCAGCGTGACGAACGCGCGTAGCGGACCGAGGCTCCCTGCGAGGAGACCGAGCGTCACCACGCCGGTCGCGGCGTAGACGACGCGCTCTTGGTGTCGTATCTGTGGGCTCTCCCAGTTGTACAGTGCGGTGACGAGGTAGCCGATTCCGAGTACCGCCAACCACGGGTGCCAGTACGCGTACTGCAACATCGCGGACGGGACGAGGTCAGCGAGGGCGGCGACGTTAATGACGGTCGCGGCGACGTTCAGGACACCCCAAACTAACCAGACGCGGTTCCGCCGTACGGTCGGTGTGGTATACGTCACGCCGAAGAACACGATTCCGACGGTCAACACCATCCAGACGACGACGATCGACTGGATCAGTCCGAACGGAGCGAGACCCGGGTTACGACTGAACAGCCACGAGATTCCCCATCCGAGAACGCCTTCGAGAAAGCCGAACAACAGCAGTCCGTCTCCGGGAAGCGGCGGCGACAACAGCCGCCGAAAGTACAGTACCAACGCGATCCGTGACCGGTGAAGTCGACCGGACCAGTCCGATGTTTCATTAGTCACGGGCGGTCTGGCCCCTGTAACCGGCAGTCGTCGATACCGCCTCGTTGCGGCGGCGCCAGTGGGACATACCGTATGGTAGAACGGGAGACGGAAAGTATCGGGGGTCGTTCGCTCGACCGCACGCGACAGCGACGTATAGTCGAGCGGTCGCGGGCCAAGCGATCGCGACCGAACGGCGACCAATATTCCCGTCCACTCTGTTCGGATCGTTGCTCACGGCGGGCCACCGGGTGAGCTCCGGTGCGTCGCGGCCCTCGATTTGCCCAGGTCTCCGGCGTCTCCGCCGAGGGAACGTTTAAAAGCGTCCGGCCGGAACGAGGGGGTATGCCAACCTTCGAACTGAACCTCTCGGACGACGTCTACGCGGAGTTCCAGCAGCTCGCCGACCAGGAGTTCGTCTCCGAGGAACAGGCCGCGGAGGACCTCATCGCCTCCGGCATCGAGGCGTACAACGTGAGCGTCGTCGACGACGAGCCGCGCGACGAGATGCTGGACGGCGCGGAGAACAACATGTTCGACACCGCCGAGGACCCCGGAAGCCTCGAAGACGACCGGCTGTAGGCGACCTCGGTCTCGTCCCGACTTTTCGTTCCCGTCAGTACCCCAGCCCCAGCGCTCGGTTCGCGAGCAGCGTGACCAGCCCGAGCGTCATCACGCCGGCGAGCAGGCCGAACGCGACGCCCCAGCCCGCGACGTCGGAGATGGTCCCGACGACGACGCTACCGGACGCGCCGAGCACCATGTAGGCCGTTCGGACGAGCCCGAACCCGGCGCCGCGCTCGGCGTCGGAGAGGAGGTCCATGAACCGGGACTGGACGGGCGCCCCCCACGACATCGCGACGCCGACGAGGCAGACCGCGGCGACCGTCGGCCCGAGCCCGAGGCCGAGGTCGAACCGCGCCGTCGCGACGAGGAGCCCGTAGCCGGCGATCCCCGCGCTCATCGTCCCCATCGCCGTCACGTCGCGACCGAACCGGTCGGAGAGCGAGCCCGTGACCGGTTGGGTCCCGCCGTGAACGAGGAAGTACAGCGAGAACAGCAGCGCCGACAGCGCCGTCGAGAGCCCGCTCCCGACGTCGAGGAACGTCGGGAGGAACGAGGCGGTCGCCTGCCACGAGAACGCGCCCATCGTCGCCAGCGCGGTCGTGTAGAGGATCGGCGGCCGCGAGAGCAGTTCGAGGAGCGGCGCGAGAGCGAACCGCTCGCGCATCGGCTGATCCGGGCGGATCGGCTCGGTGGGCCGCACCCGCCACGCGAACAGGGCGAACACGGGTACCGCGACGGCGACGCCGAGGAGGATGCCGGCGCGCCAGCCGTACCGGGAGCCGACGAGCGCGGCGAGGGGCGGCGCGGCGAGCCCGGCGATCGGGCCGCCCGCGACGTGGACGCCGATGGCGCGGCCGATGTCGTCGAACTGCTTCGCGAGGAACGTCGTCGCCACGGAGTAGTGGAGTCCGGCGCCCGCGCCGAGCGCCACGGTGAACAGGATGAAGACGGCGATCGACGGTGAGGCGGCGATCAGGAGCGAGGCGACCGCGGTGGCGCCGACCGCGGTCAGGATGACCGTGCGCTCCCCGTACCGGTCGCCGAGCACGCCGGAGGGGAACTGCGCCAGCGCGTACGCCAGCCACATCCCCGAGAGCGCGAGGCCGACCGTCGCGTTCGTGACGCCGAACCGCGCCGTGATCCGCGGGACCAGCGGGCTGATGGCCAGCCGCGCGACCATCGTCGCGGTGAACGCGAGCGTGCAGAGGGCGAGCGCCGTGTGCCGGTACCGCCAGTTCACGGTCGCCGTTCTCGACCCGGGTCAAAGCGGGTTCCGGTCGCGGCCAGTCGGGCCGAGTGTGGTGTGCGGTCGCCTCGCACGCACCGCGGACCGGACCGCCGAGCCCCGTCAGACCTCGAACGCGATCGGGTACTCGGTGAGGTTCTCGTACCCGTCCTCGGTGACGACCACGAGGTCCTCGATCCGGACCCCACCGACGTCCGGGTCGTACAGGCCGGGCTCGACGGTGATCACGTGACCGGGCTCCAGCTCCCCGCCGCCGCTCGCGAGCCGGGGGGACTCGTGGACGTCGAGCCCGATCCCGTGGCCGGTGGAGTGGATGAACCCCGTCTCCGTCTCGGGAGCGGTGCGGAACGTCGGCTCGCCGGCCTCCTCGTACACCTCGCAGGCCGCGGCGTGGACGTCCTCGCCGGTCGCGCCCGGCTCGACGGCGTCGAGGGCGGCCGCCAGCGCGCGCTCGGTGAGGTCGTACCACTCCCGGAGCGCCGCCGGCGGCTCGCCGACGCAGAACGTCCGGGTCATGTCGGCGTTGTACTTCGTCGCCTTCGACCGCGGGAAGACGTCGACGATTATGGCCTCGTTCGCTCGGAGCGGGCCGGAGCCGCGGTCGTGGGGGTCGGCCGCCTGCGCGCCGCCGGCGACGATCGTCTCGTCGAGCGCGCAGCCGTGACGGAGCAGCGTCGCCTCGATCTCCTCGGCGACGCGCTCGCTGGTGAGCGGCTCGCCGTCCGCGATCAGGAGCGTCCCGGGCTCGACGTCGGCGTCGGCGGACGCGGCTTCGCCGGCGACGTCCGCGCTCGCGAGCAGGTCCTCGGCGGCGCGCATCGCGGCCTCGTTCGCGCGCTGGGCCTCGCGGATCGCGTCGACCTCCTCGTCGGTCTTCACGGCGCGGACCTCCCGGAGGAGGTCGTCGCCGTCGACCGCGACGTCGACCCCGCGCTCCCGCATCGCGTCGGCGGTCCCGACCGGGCCGCGCGGCGGCATGAACACCGACTCGACGCCCTTGTCGCGGACGAACGCGGCGTACATGTCGTAGCGCTCCTCGCGCCCGCCGTACTCGTAGTCGTAGTCGGCGTGGCGCTCGACGGTGTCGGCGGCGGCCTCCGACCGCGCCCGCCCGTACTCCAGCCCCGAGACCAGCACGTGGACCTCGCCGTCGGCGTACAGCGTCAGGAACGGGTCCGGGCCGGTGAACCCGGAGAGGTACAGCTGGTTCGCGTCCTCCTGCGAGGCGTCGAGCAGGTAGCCGTCGGTCTCGAGGGCGGCGAGCGTCTCGTCGAGGCGTGTGCGGTTCATACGCGAGGTGCTCGGGCGACGCCCAAATCGGTTGCCCTCGCGGAACCGAGCGGCCGCGTCGAATCGCCGGTATATCACGAAATATCTATATAGCAGCGATAGGCGAGCCGGCGCGCAGAGCACGCGGCCGTCGAACCGCCGAAAAATCACGGCTATTTTTGCCGTGGTGACGTTCACGACGGCCTCTTCCGTAGGTTTTCAGAATCGATATCGGCACAAGGATTTAAATACTCTCAGGCCTTACCCGTTAGTGAGGAGACTAACCGAGACGCGTCTCTCGGTCCCCTCGTTCCCTCCATTTGAACCAACCAATGAGCGAAAACGTTCGAACGTACACGGCGGAGCACGTCGACGACGAGGAGGAGACCGAGTCGTCGGACGAGGAACTGCGATGTCCCGAGTGCAGCGGCCAGCTCGCGACCGACACCGAGCACGGCGAGACGGTGTGTGTCGACTGCGGGCTCGTCGTCGAGGAGGACGAGATCGACCGCGGGCCGGAGTGGCGCGCGTTCGACTCCAAGGAGAAGGACAACAAGTCGCGCGTCGGCGCCCCGACGACGAACATGATGCACGACAAGGGGCTCTCGACGAACATCGGCTGGCAGGACAAGGACGCCTACGGCAAGTCCCTCTCCAGCCGGCAGCGCGAGAAGATGCAGCGGCTCCGCACCTGGAACGAGCGGTTCCGCACCCGCGACTCCAAGGAACGGAACCTGAAACAGGCGCTCGGCGAGGTCGACCGCATGGCCTCGGCGCTCGGCCTCCCGGACAACGTCCGCGAGACCGCCTCGGTCATCTACCGCCGCGCGCTCGACGAGGACCTCCTGCCCGGCCGTTCCATCGAGGGGGTCTCGACGGCCTCGCTGTACGCGGCCGCCCGGCAGGCCGGCACGCCGCGCAGCCTCGACGAGATCGCGGCCGTCTCCCGCGTCGAGAAGGACGAGATCGCCCGGACGTACCGCTACGTCGTCCGCGAACTCAAGCTGGAGATCCAGCCCGCGGACCCCGAGAGCTACGTCCCGCGGTTCGCCTCCGACCTCGGCCTCTCGGACGAGGCCGAGCGCCGCGCCCGGTCGCTGCTCGACACCGCGAAGTCGCAGGGGATCCACTCCGGCAAGTCGCCGGTCGGCCTCGCCGCCGCGGCGGTGTACGCCGCCTCGCTGCTGGTCAACGAGAAGGTGACTCAGAGCGAGGTCAGCGACGTCGCGAACATCAGCGAAGTGACCATCAGGAACCGGTACCACGAGCTGTTGGAGGCCGAGGACGGCGTCGCGCTGAGCTGATCGGCGCGCCGGACACGACGACCGCACGCGGTCGACGCTCCGCCCTTTCTGACCGACGTCCGGACGCTCGGGCGTCCGGACGCGGTTCCCCTTTCAGAACGCCCAAGCCCCCGCGGGCCGAGCGGCGCGTATGGAGACCACCCGTCACTTCACCGCGACGACGTACGTCGTCAACGACGGCGCGACCGCGCTCCACGCGCACGACCGGCTCGGGATCCGGCTCCCGCCGGGCGGCCACGTCGACCGCGACGAGCTCCCCCACGAGGCGGCGCTCCGCGAGGTCCGCGAGGAGACCGGGCTGGAGGCCGAGCTGGTTGCGACCGAGTCGTCGATCGAGGGGCCGAACACGCGCGGGCTCCCGGAGCCGGCCCACCTCATGCTCCACGACATCAACGTCCGCGAGGACGGGGCCGTGGGGCACCAACACGTCGACCACCTCTACTACGCCCGCGTCGGCTCCCGCGATATCGCGCCGAACGGCGACGACGAGGTCGACTCGGACGGCTGGCGCTGGTACACGCCGGCCGAACTGGCCGCGAGCGAGCTGCAGCCGGACGTGATCGAACTCGGCCGCGAGGCGATCGCGACCGTCGAGGAGCCGTAGTCGGTCGACGACCCGCGGGAGCGATCGCCGGAAACCCCGGGCCTGCGCGCCGGTCGGCACCGACTGGATCGGCTTCGATCGGCGTCAGACGGGCGTCTCACGGTCCGGAAGGTATTTGGGTCGTTGCAGGCGACATAAACCAAGATGGACGCGCAGCGACGATCGGAGATCACCGAGTGGGATTCCCGCGGGTTCTCGGGCGGATTCGCCGAACTCGGGCGCCTCGTCGACCGCGGATTCTCCGGCGCGGTGACCGACGGCACGGCGTGGCTGTTCGTGTTCGAGGGCCGCGTCGTCGGCGCGGTCGACGGCGACCTCGCGGACTTCTCGGAGGCCTCTGGCACGCTGTACGAGGCCCCCGAACCGGTCCTCCCGGTCCTGTTCGCCATGCAGGAGCGGGGCGGCGAGCCCCGGGCGCAGTACTACACGAACGACACCCCGCTCTCGGAGGCGGACCAGAAGCTCTCTCGCGGCGGGTTCACGGGCTACGTCGAGCTGTCGGAGAACGTGCTCTCCGGCGACTACTACGTCACGTACACGGCGGGCGAGTCGATGACCGCCGCGTACGTCGGCAACTCGCGACGCCTGGAGACGGGCGAGAAGGCGTTCTCGCTGGCCGACGACGAGGTCGGCATCTACACCGTCTACGAGGTCGACCTGAGCGTCAGGGAGATCCCGTCCGACGGCGACGCCGGTGCAGCCGAGTCCGGGGCCGCCTCGACAGCCGAACCGTCCCTCGACGGGTCGGCAGCGGCGGACCCCGAGCCGAGCGCTGCGGGCCGCGACGGCGACTCGGATCGAGACGACGTCACCGCGGCCGACGAGCCCGGTGACGCGGCGGCCGACGACGCCGACGGGAGTCCGGCGCGCCACGGAGTCGCCGGAAGCGAGAGGGCGGACGAGAGCCGCGAGAGTCCCGCTGGTCGGGACGAGACCGAAGCCGGCGGCGACGACGGACCGTCGCCCGTCAGGGTCGGCGGATCCGACGGCCGAGATACTGACGGTCGCGATACCGACGGCCGAGATACTGACGGCGAACGACGGGAAGCCAACGGAGAGCGCAGCGCAGACGCGGAACGTGGCGCGAACGAGGCGCGAAGCGCTGATGACGCCGCCCTCGACGCGGGCGCCGGCGCGGACGAACCGGCGAGCGACGCAGAGGCCGCGGCCACGTCGGACGCCCGCGACGATCGCGAGCCCTCCGACGCGGCCGCCGTCTCGGCGGACTCGGACCGGCCCGAGGGCGAGCCGCACCCGAGCGACGACGTGTTCTCCGAGGAGGAGGAGTGGCGCGAACAGAAGTCGATCCCCGCGTTGGACCCGTCGGAATCGAGCGACCCGCCGACCGGCCGCGACGGAAACGGGGGAGGCTCCGCCAGCGGCTCCCGGCGGTCCCGCGGATCGAACGGCGCCGCGCGGCGAAACGATCCCGAACCGGGCGGGCAGTCCGCGGGGGACGACTCTCCGGATCCGCGGTCGACGGCCGAGGCCGACTCGAACCGGTCCGCCGTGTCGCAGCGCTCGCGGGGCGCCGACGGATCGACCGGCGACGGACGGGGCCAGGATCGCCTGCGCCAGCTGAAGAGCGCGCTGGAGGAGTCGGAGCGGAAGCGCGAGTCGCTGGCGGCGGAGCTGGACGAGGCCGTCGCGGACCGGGACGACGTCGAGGCCGAGCGCGACGAGCTGGCCGCCGAGGTGGACCGCTTGGAGTCGGAGCTCTCGACGCTCCGCGAGGAGCGCGACCGCCTGCGCGAGGAGCTCGCCGCGGCCCGCGACCGGCTCCCCGAGGGCGACCGCTCGCTGTCTCCCGCGGAGGCGCGAAGCGGGACGAACCTCTTCGTGCGGTACGACTCCAAGGGCGGCGCGACGCTCGAGGACGCACACGACGGGGCGGTCGACCGCGACGCGCTCGGCGAGAACCTGCGGATCGAACACCACACGAGCTTCGAGACGGACGGGCTCACGGTCGACGGCCGACCGTACGAGGAGTTCCTGCGGGACACGATCGAGTACGGGTTCACCCGCTGGCTCGTCGAGGACCTCCCGTTCGAGGTGAGCGGGACCGGTAACCAGAGCGTCCTCCGCGACCTGTACGACGCGATCCCCGAGGTCGACCGGGCGGAGATCGGCGGGTCGGTGTCGATAGCGATCCGCGAGAACGGCGAGGAGACGCGGGAGCAGCGCGCGTTCGACCTCGTGTTGCGCGACCGGATGGGGAACCCCCTGTTCGTCGCCGACCTCAACGACAGCCGGGACCCGACCGCCGAGGGGACGCTGGAGTCCCTCGTGGGCAACGGCCGCGACATCGCGGAGTCGAACGACTCGTTCGCGGCTGCGTTCGCGGTGACTGAGAGCTTCTTCGAGCCGGGCGCGTTAGAGACGGCGAGCGACGCGGTCGGCGGCGGGCTGTTCAGCCGATCGAAGCGCGCCAGCTTCGTGAAGCTTTCGCGCAAGCAGGGGTACCACCTCTGTCTGGTCGAGGCCCGCGACGGCGGCTTCCACATGACCGTCCCCGACCTGTAGCTCGGCGCTGTTCGCGGCGGAGAGACGGCGACCCGTGACTCCGGGCGGGCGGCGAGAGAAACCGCGGCGGGTAATCAGAGTCGGGGCGCGAGACAACTGCGGCTGCGGTGACCCGAGATCGAAACGCGGACCCGCGGCCGGCGGCGCGTACGAACGGAGGCGTTCAGTTCTCGAGCTCGGCGGCGTCGTCGATCCGCATGGAGCCGAGCTTGTCGACCGTCTCGTCGAGCTTCTCGTCGAGCTCGTCGACGAACTCGTGGGTTCGCTCGGTGGTGATGGCGCCCTGGCTCGACGGCTCGATGAGGTTCTCCTCCTCGAGCACGCGCAGGGAGTACCGGACCTTGTGATGGGGGTATCCCGTCTCGTTCGACATCTTCACGATGCCGATCGGCTCGTTTTCGATGACCATCCGCAGGACTTGGAGGTGTCGTTCCAGCATGTCTACCTCCTTCTCTAGTCGATCTATCATGGCACATGTTAACTCGTCATGCCCCTGTTTAAAAGTTGCTGTCGTCGGCCGCCCCCGGGTCGCTCGATCCCCGACTTCGACGTGGCAGTAGTTAACGTGTTCGATCGATCGGGGACCGAGTGGTCGTGCGAATCGACGGCCGACTCCGCGAGCAGCGGCCCCGCGAATCGGTGGCGGAGTTCGTCGCTTCGCTCGTCGCGAGCCCGTCAGACGGGGATCTATCGCACGAACGGGCATACCTCATATGAGTACGCCGCAATCTGATGCACGTTCGTGGGGTGAGCGCGTCCGCGGACCGTAATCTGTTTTACCCCCCGGAAGGAACCACCGGGCCGTATGACACTCACCATCGTCGGCTCCCAGCTGGGTGACGAGGGCAAGGGCGCGCTCGTCGACCGGTGGGGAGGGGACGCGGACGTCGTAGTCCGTTATCAGGGCGGCGACAACGCCGGCCACACCGTCGTCGAGGGGGGCGCGGAGTACAAGCTCTCGCTGGTACCGAGCGGCGCCGTCCGCGGCACGGTCGGCGTCCTCGGCAACGGCTGCGTCGTCAACCCGCGCACGCTGTTCAGCGAGATAGACGGCCTGCGCGAGCGCGGGCTCGACCCGGACGTGCGGGTCGCCCGCCGGGCGCACGTGATCCTGCCGTACCACCGCGTGCTGGACGGGATCGAAGAGGAGGTCAAGGCCGACGACGACGCCGGCGACGAGGTCGGCACGACCGGCCGCGGAATCGGGCCGACGTACGAGGACAAAGCGGGCCGCCGAGGGGTCCGGGTCGCCGACCTGCTCGACCCCGGCGTGCTCCGAGAGAAACTGGAGTACGCCGTCCCGCAGAAGCGCGCGATCGTCGAGGACGTGTACGGGCTCGAGATCGACGGCGATGAAGAGCGCGCCGAGGCGTTCGACGTCGACGCGCTCCACCAGGAGTTCGCCGCGATCGGAGAGCGCCTCGCCGACGAGGGGATGACGGTCAACTGCTCGGACTACCTCCACCGCCGCCACGAGGCCGGCGACGAGATCCTCTTCGAGGGCGCTCAGGGGACGCACATCGACGTCGACCACGGGAACTACCCGTTCGTCACGTCCTCGAATCCGACCGCCGGCGCCGCCGCGGTGGGCTCCGGGCTCGGGGTCACGAAGGTCGGCGACGGCGAGGTCGTCGGGATCGTGAAGGCGTACCTCTCCCGCGTCGGCGAGGGGCCGATGCCGACCGAGCTCGACGGGGACGCCGACGAGGAGGCGCTCGCCGACGACATCCGAGAGAAGGGCGGTGAGTTCGGCACCGTGACGGGTCGCCCCCGTCGGATCGGCTGGCTCGACCTCCCGATGCTGCGCCACGCGGCGCGCGTCTCCGGCTTCACGGGGCTCGCGGTCAATCACGTCGACGTGCTCGCCGGGCTCGACGGGCTGAAGGTGTGTACCGGCTACGAGCTAGATGGAGAGGAGATCGATACCGTCCCCACCACGACCGACCGATGGGAGCGGTGCGAACCGGTGTACGAGTCCCTCGACACCTGGGCGGAGTTCGACTCGGCCGCGGTCGCCGAGGAAGGCTACGACGCGCTCCCCGAGGCGGCCCGCGAGTACCTCGAGTTCGTCGCCGACGAGACCGACACGCCCGTCTACGCGGTCGGCGTCGGTCCCGACCGCGAGGAGACGGTCGAGCTGGTGAACCCGTTCGACGCGTAGGCCCCCGTCGCGGGCATACGTCGTTTGGTGCGACGCGCTCGACGGGTGTGAGCTGGCCGTTCAGACGGCTCTCTCTGGCCATCCGACTTTCCGGACACTGAGGTCACACGCACGGTACGTCCCGGAGTCCTCGCGACACGCTCGCACTTGCGACGGGGGCTCACCTGTTCGGCTCTTCGCTGTCGTCCATCAGAGAGGAGATGATCAGTCGCTTGATTCCGCGCCGAAGGAGCCCGCTAGCCGCGGGCTGAGAGATGTCCAGGTCAGCGGCGACGTCACTGAGAGTCACGTCTCGGGGCTCTTCGAAATACCCCGCATCGACCGCGACGAGGAGCGCCTCCCGCTGGCTGTCGGTCAGTCCCGCGTCCGTGGTACCGATGCCATCGTACTCGTTGACGCGCACGAGCTCGATACTGATGTCATTCCGTCGTGCGTAGTCCCACAGGCGAGTCAGATTCGCTCGCTCGGGCAGCCACACCGTCAGGTTCCACGCGCCACCCTCGTTTTCCATGTCGAGGATGACACCGCTCGCCGCCGAGACGACCGGCGAGACGATCGTTGCTTCGTCCGAATACTCCACGCTGTAAATCGCCCTCCCGTCGCCGGTTTCACGCAGGCGCTCGAACGCCCCGATTGTGTGATCGTTCCGCAATCCCCTCTCGAACCGACGGAGATCGGACGATTCCACGCGGTAAAAGAACCGCCCGGACGTCGGATCGGTGCCCGCCTCCGATACCGATTCGACGCTCGCACTGCTGTCGTGACGGACCGCGCCCGTGAGGACGATGTCGGCGTGCTCGACTCGGACGACCGCTTTAATATCGCTCATCGTTCTGTGAGGGAACTGCCTCCGGAGTTCCACCTCCGTGAGCGACGGGTGCCGAGGTGGTCGGCGCAAATCGACGATCGAACGCTCGCGACCGGCGTCAGTGCGGCGGTCGTTCGGTGAGTCCCGTCGCCCGGTTGGGCACGGCCTTCGGATACGCGGGTCGCGGTGATATACCTATGTCTCATACGTGTGCGGTTCGGACCGGGAGGGCGACTTGGGGACCGACACGGTGTCGGCCCGAACCGACCGGTCCGGTTCGGCTGTTCGAAGACCCTCCGGCGGACCCGTTCGCAGCGTTCTCGACTCGTCACCGTGGCGGCTTGAACAGCGTCGCGCGGACCCGGTCAAACCAATCGAGTGCGGCCGGGCGAGCGGACGCGGCAGGGAGGTAGAACTTCGGTTCGGTTCTGTCGGCGCCGTCGCGGACGCGGTCGTTCCGTGTCATACGGGTGGAACGTGGAGCCCGCGGCCCATCGGTCTCCGGCTTATGAGTATAACTCACTTATATACTAACGGCCGATCGCGCCCCTGCCGGCCGCCACTGGCGGCCACCTGCCGTACACGATGGCGGGGCGGTCGAGGTCGGTGAGAACGGCGGCCATCGTGACAACGGACGGCGAACGAGGGGTGTGGGTCGCGACCGTCATCGCCCGGGGGTCGGCGCGTCTCCGACCGAGAGAGACCTTCGACGTCAAAGCGATCGGGTGCTCCAACGGGCTCGATCGGCTCCGTCGTTACCGACCCGCACCCGGACGCCGTCGTTCACGGTACGGGGGTCGCGTCGTTCGACGTGAGTCCTCCGACGCGGGCCGTGCGTACCTCCGTCCGCGGTGCTAGCTCGCTCGACACACTCGTCGGCGACGGCCGCTCTGGCCGCCCGAACGGTGCTCCTGAAGCGGCGGCGGGTATCGACGGTCCACGCGAACGGCCCGCGCCGGTCGTCGCCGAAGACGGCCGTTCCGGACCGTGAGGTCCAAGCGCCCGCGCCGCTGGCCGCCGAACGATCCTGGACACCCCGGCACGGCGACTGCCGTCCCGAGCGCGGGGAACTGACGCCGACGCACCCGAGGCCGGACGCCGTGAGAGGGCTCAGGAATCGGGGCGCATCGCTCGTCGGCGCTCTACGCCCGCAGATCGATCTCGTCCAGAGCTGCCATATCCTCGTCGGTCAGCGAGAGGTCGGCGGCCGCGACGTTCGTTTCGAGGTGTTCGACGCTCGACGTGCCCGGGATCGGGAGCGTCACGTCGGAGTGTTCGAGCAGCCACGCCAGCGCGACCTGCTGTGGCGTGGCGTCGCGACGCTCGGCGACCTCGTCGAGCACGGCGGCCGGCCCCTCCTGAAAGACCGCGTACATCGGCCCCCACGGGATGAACCCCACGTCGTCGCGCTCGCAGGCGCGGAGCACGTCCTCGTCGTCTCGGTGCCCGACGTTGTACCGGTTCTGGACGGTCGCGATATCGACGATCTCCGTCGCCGTCTCCAGCTGTTCGACGGTGACGTTCGAGAGGCCGACGTGGGCGATCTGCCCGGCGTCCTTCATCTCCGCGAAGGCGTGGACGGAGGCCTCGAAGTCGGTGTCCGGGTCGGGCCGATGGAACTGGTAGAGGTCGATCGTGTCGGCCCCGAGCCGGTCGAGGCTGCACAGCACCTGATTCTTCAGGAAGTCCGGGTCGCCGTGGGGGAGCCAGTCGCCCTCGCGGTTGCGGAGCAGCCCGGCCTTCGAGGCGACGACCACGTCGTCGGGGTCGCCGAGGGCCTCGCCGATCAGGCGTTCGCTGACGCCCGGCCCGTAGGAGTCGGCGGTGTCCACGAAGTCGACGCCGAGCTCGACGGCCCGCCGGAGGACCCGCTTGGCCTCCTCCTCGTCGGCCGGCCGCCCGATGATGTCCTCGCCCGTGACTCGCATCGCGCCGAAGCCGAGGCGATTGACGGTCAGGTCGCCGCCGATGTCGAACGTCTCGCTCCGGGTCGTCGTCGCTGGTGACATGGCCGGGCGTACGCGTGCGGCCCCCAAAGTCGTAAGGATAGCGGAGGGGAGAGCGCCGACCGGCGCGCCGCGGCCGACGGCCCGTCTTGCGCGCGTCGCTACTCATAAACCGCCCCCGCGTGATCGTGAAGTATGGACGCCGAGCGCGAGGTACTCGACGTGTTGGCGCGGAACGCCCGCGAGGACATCGACGACATCGCGGCCCAGACGGGCCTCGACGCCGCCGCGGTAGAGGAGGCCATCGCGGCGCTGGAGGCGGACAACGTGGTCCACGGCTACCAGGCGGTCATCGACTGGGACCGCGTCGACGAGGGGAAGATCCGGGCGGTCGTCGAGATCAACGTGGAGCTCGACCGCGAAACGGGGTACGAGCAGGTCGCCGACCGAATCGCGAAGTTCCCGGCGGTCGACGCCCTCCACCTCGTTTCCGGTGACTACGACTTCGCCGTCGAGGTGCTCGGCGAGACGATGCAGGACGTCTCCCGGTTCATCTCCGAGCAGGTCGCGCCCATGCCGGAGGTCACCCAGACGGTGACTCACTACATCATGGAGACGTACAAGGACGGCGGGGTGCGGTTCGAGGACGGCGACGACGACGACCGCCTCTCCGTCTCGCCATGAGGCTCTCGGAGCGCGCGCGCGACCTCCCCGAGTCGGGGATCCGGAAGTTCTTCGAGCTCGCGGAGGCGCGCGACGACGTGATCTCGCTGGGCGTCGGCGAGCCGGACTTCTCGGCGCCGTGGGCGGCCCGGAACGCCGCGATCGACTCGCTCGAACGCGGGAAGACCTCCTACACGTCGAACCGCGGAATGGCCGCCCTCCGCGAGCGGATCGCGGCCCAACACGAGCGCTACGACCAGTCGTACGACCCGGCCGAGGAGGTGCTCGTCACCACCGGCGCGAGCGAGGCGGTCGACCTCGCCTTCCGCGCGCTCGTCGACCCCGGCGACACGGTCGCGGTCCACGAGCCGACGTACATCTCCTACGGCCCGGGGATCGAACTGGCCGGCGGCGAGCGGCTGACGGTCCCCACGCGGGCCGAGGACGACTTCGCGCTCACGCGGAGCGCGCTGGAGGCGTCGGGCGCCGCCGACGCGGACCTCCTCGTCCTCTGTTACCCGAACAATCCGACCGGCGCGACCATGACCGACGAGCAGTACGCGGCGGTCGCCGCCTTCTGTCGCGAGAACGACATCCGGGTGATCGCCGACGAGATCTACGCCGCGCTCACGTACGGGACCGACCACGCCTCGATCGTCACGCGGCCGGGGATGCGCGAGCGCACCGTCGTCGTCAACGGCTTCTCGAAGGCGTACGCGATGACCGGCCTCCGGCTCGGGTACGCGCTCGGACCGACCGAGGCGATCGACGCGATGAACCGGATCCACCAGTACACGATGCTGTCGGCGCCGACGACGCCGCAGTACGCGGCGATCGAGGCGCTCGACCGCTGCGACGACGAAGTGACCGAGATGGTCGACGAGTACAACCGCCGCCGCCGACTCGTCGTCTCCCGGTTCAACGAGATGGGCCTCGACACGTTCGAGCCCGGCGGCGCCTTCTACGCCTTCCCCGACTGCGGGGGCGACGACGAGGTCTTCGCCGAGGAGCTGCTGGAGGCGCAGGGCGTCGCCGTCGTCCCCGGCTCCGTCTTCGGCGCGGGCGGCGAGGGCCACCTCCGGGTGTCGTACGCGACCTCGATGCGCGAGCTGAAGGAGGCGACCGACCGGATCGCGACGTTCGTCAACGGGCGTAACTGACGAGCGTCCGCCGAGCGCCCGCCGAGCGCGCCCGGTCGGTCTCGCTTCTCGGAGCCAAACGACTAACGCGGTCGCCCGCCACGAGCGGGTATGGGCGAGTACGACGCAGTCGTGGTCGGTGCGGGCGTGGTGGGGTGTGCGGCCGCCCGCGCGCTCGCCGGCGAGGGTCGAGGCGTGCTGCTGTTGGAGCGAGGCGACTTCCCGAACCCGCGGGCGACCTCGCACGGACCGAGCCGCATCTTCCGACTCGCCTACCACGAGGGCGAGATGTACGTGCCGATGCTTCGCCGGAGCCGACGGGCGTGGCAGCGACTCGACCGCGACGCGGAGGCCGACCTCTTTTATCGAACCGGGTCCCTGACCGTCGGGCCCGAGTCGGGCGACTCGTTCACCGGCGCGCGAGCGACCTGTCACACCCACGACATCGACCACGAGGTGCTGGACGCGGCCGCTGTCAACGACCGGTTTCCGGCCTACGACCTCCCCGAGGGGTACCGAGCCGTGTTCCAGCCCGACGGCGGGCTCCTCGACCCGGAGCGGTGTCTCGTCGCGCTCGCCGAGGCGGCGATGGCGGACGGCGCCGAGCTGCGGGCCCGCGAGCCGGTAGTCGACTGGACCGCGGGCGAGGACGGGGTCCGCGTTCGGACGCCGCGACGGGACTACGACGCCGACTCGCTCGTGGTCGCGTCGGGCGCTTGGGCCGCCGACCACGTCGCCGCGGTGGAGGGGTTGGTGGAGCGCGAGCGGCACGTTGCCTGTCGGATCCGGCCGCGGACCCCGGCCGCGTTCGCGCCCGACTCGTTTCCGGTGTTCGTGATGGACACCGAGGACGGCCGGCACTTCTACGGCCTCCCCCGGCATCGCGTTCCCGGATTCAAGGTGGGGGCGACCCACGCCGAGGGGAGCGCCGTCCATCCCGACGAGATTCACGACGCGGGACTGGCCGAGACGGAGGCGGCGCGCGGGTTCGCCCGCGACTTCGCGCCGACCGGTGACGGGGCGGTGCTGGGGACGAGGGCGTGCGTGCTGTCGCAGACGCCGGACGGGGACTACATCATCGACACGCTCCCCGACGGTGGGAACGTCGTCGTCGCGGTCGGGATGTCCGGACACGGGTTCAAGACGGCGCCGGTCGTCGGCGAGGTCGCCGCCGCGCTCGCCACGGACTCGGACCCGCCGGTCGACGCAGACCCGTTCGCTCTCGATCGGTTCGACGGGGTCGGTGACGGACGGGGGTAACCCCGACCGCTCGCGGTCGACGATCCGTCGACACGGGCGCCGACCGGAAGACACGGCGCGATCCGACGCCCGCCGTGCCGGGACGCCGTGATAAACGCGCTCCGGATTCCTCGTCATTTACGAATAATTATGATGAATTCGGCGGATCGGGTGAACATGGAGTTCCAGCTGACCGACGAGCAACGACACCTGCGGGACGAGGTGCGGAAGTTCGCCGACGAGGAGATCCGACCGGTCGCGACGGAGTACGACGTGGCCGAGGAGTACCCCCACGAGGTCATGGAGAAGGCCGCCGAGATGGGCCTGCTCGCCCCGCACGTCCCGGTCGAGTACGGCGGCGTCGGGTACTCGTCGGTGGAGAACGCGATCCTGACCGAGGAGCTGTTCGCGGCCGACCCCGGGATCGGCCTCTGCGTCTCCAGCGCCGGGTTCGGCGCCGAGGCGCTGATGGAGTTCGGTACGGAGGCACAGAAGGAGCGCGTCCTCCCGGAGGTGACCGCCGGCGACGCGGTGATGGGCTCGGCGATCTCGGAGCCGCAGGCGGGCTCGGACGTGACGTCGGTCGAGACCCGCGCGGAGAAGGACGGCGACGAGTGGGTGATCAACGGGTCGAAGATGTGGATCACGAACGGCACCGTCGCCGACTACTTCGTCGTCGTCTGCGAGACCGACCCGGAGATCGACGACCGCTACTCCGGCTACTCGCAGATCCTCGTCGAGGGCGACCGCGACGGGCTCACCCGCGACAAGATCACCGGGAAGCTCGGTATCCGAGCGAGCGACACCGCCGAGCTCCGTTTCGACGACGTCAGGGTGCCGGAGGAGAACCTGATCGGCCAGCGCGGGATGGGATTCCTCCAGCTGATGCAGTTCTTCGACGAGACACGCACCGCGGTCGCCGCGCAGGGCGTCGGGATCGCCCGCGGCGCGGCCGAGCGCGCACTTGAGTACGCGGAGGAGCGCGAGCAGTTCGACCGCCCGATCAGCGACTTCCAGGCGATCAAACACAAGCTCGCGGAGATGCACACGAACACGGAGGCCGCCCGCTGGCTCACTTACCGCTCCGCGTGGGCGGTCGACAACGAGGCCGCCGATCTCACCGCGCTCGCGTCGATGGCCAAGGAGTTCGCCTCGCGGGTCGCCGTGGACGTCGCCGACGAGGCGGTCCAGGTCCACGGCGGCGCCGGCTTCGTCAACGACCACGACGTCGAGCGGCTCTACCGCGACGCGAAGATCACCCAGATATACGAGGGGACCACCGAGATCCAGAAGAACATCATCGCTCGCGAACTGCTCGACGAGGGGTTGTGAGCGACTCCGTCGGGTCGCTCGCGCCCCCCGCTCGCGACCGGTATATAAAAACCGGCGGCGGCCCTTCGTCACCGACATGAGCGACGGTGCGGACTCCGAGCCGGCCGGGAGCGCGAGCGACGGCGCGGACGCCGAGTCGGCCGGGAGCGCGAGCGGCGACGCGGACGCCGAGTCGGCCGACGGCGTGACCCCGGAGGAACGCCTCAAGCGCCAGCGCGACGACCTCCGCCTGCTGAACCAGGTGATGCGCCACGACATCCGCAACGACCTCCAGCTGGTCGGGGCGTACGCCGAACTGCTCGACGACCACGTCGACGAGGACGGGAAGGAGTACCTAGAGGTCATAAAGCGCAACACCCAGAGCGCGGTCTCGCTGACCACGACGGTCCGCGACCTGGCCGAGGTCATGCTCCGGGAGGACACCGACCCGAGCCGCGTCGCGCTCGATAGGGTCCTCTCCCAGCAGGTCGAGGAGGTCCGCTCGGCGTACTCGGAGGCGGTGTTCACCGTCGAGGGATCGTTCCCCGACGAGGCGGTCGTCGCCGACGAGATGCTGAGCTCGGTGTTCCGGAACCTCCTGCGGAACGCGGTCCAGCACAACGACGAGACGCCGCCGACGGTGACGGTGTCGGCGACCCTCGACGAGGGCGAGGGCGTCGTCGAGGTACGCGTCGCCGACAACGGGCCCGGGATCCCCGAGGGCCAGCGCGACGAGGTGTTCGGGAAAGGAGAGAAGGGACTCGACAGCCCGGGCGCCGGTATCGGGCTGTACCTAGTCCGGTCGCTCGTCGAGATTTACGACGGGGACGTGTGGATCGAGGGCAACGAGCCGAAGGGGGCGGTGTTCGTCGTCAGGCTCTCGCTGGCGGAGTAGGGCGCGAGGGCGTCGCCGGTCTCTCCGCCAGTCTCTCCGTCCGCGCCGCCAGCGCCGCCACCAACGCCGCCAGCGTCATCAACGCCGCCAGCGTGATCAACGCCACCAGCGTCGGTTCCCCGGGCGCACCGAGCGCGCTCACTCGTCGTCGTACTCCATCGCGACCGAGTTGATGCAGAACCGCTTCCCGGTCGGCTCGGGGCCGTCGTCGAACACGTGGCCCAAGTGGGAATCGCAGTTCGCGCACCGCACCTCGGTGCGGCGCATCCCGTGGCTCGTGTCGACGGTCGTCGTCACCGACTCCTCCTCGGCCGCGTAGAACGCCGGCCAGCCGCAGCCGGACTCGTACTTCGTCTCGGCGTCGAAGAGGACGGTCCCGCAGGCCCGACAGCGGTACTCCCCGTCGTCGGGGTGGTGGTCGACGTACTCGCCCGAGAACTTCGCCTCCGTGCCGCTCTCGCGGAGCACGCGGTACTCCTCCTCGGAGAGCCGCTCGCGCCACTCCTCGTCGGTCAGCTCTCCCGGGTCGACCGCGTCTCCCTCCTCGGTCTCGCTCATACGCCGAGTACGGGCCCCACGCCCAAGGCGGTTCCGGCGGGGTCTCGGTCGCCCCGCCCGGACCGGCCCCAAACCGTATGCCTGCGGGCACGGATCGACGTGACATGGCGCGCGAAGTCACCCACGAGGAGCGCGGTCCGGCGATACTCGACGAGTCCGACACCGGCGACGACGGCAAGATATACGTCTGTCAGTGCGGCCTCTCCGACTCGAAGCCGCTCTGTGACGGGTCGCACAACGCGACCGCCGACGAGGCGGACGGCGTCGTATATAAGTACGCGAACGACGACGCCGACGGCGAGCGGCGCGAGATCGACGAGATCGCGTCCGAAGACCGGTAAGCGAACCTGAGACGGTCGGGTGGTAGCGGGGAGGCGTTCGCTCAGGAGTCGACGGGAGGCCTCTCGTCGAGGAATGCGGCGATCTCGTTCGGACCGCCGGTACTGCCGGATTCGACGTAGGAGACCGCACAGGCGTTTCCACACGCCAGCGCGACGTCCCAATCCCACCCGCACGCCAGCGCGTGGCCGAGCCCGCCGGTGAATCGATCGCCGCCACCGGTGTGTCGGACCGGACGCTCGACGCTGTAGTTGCTGACCCGCAGACGATCGTCGGACGTGACGGCGGCGGCCTCGTCTCTCGCGTGCATCACCGCGGCCGTGATCCCCGTCTCCGCTCGGATCGCGGCGAGTCGAGCGAGGTCGTGGTCGAACGGTCCGGACAGGGGCGCGGCCGTCGCCCGGACTTCCTGCCGATTGGCTGAGTACACCACGTCGAACGCGTCTTGGAGAGCGGCCATTGCGTCGAGCAACGCACCGATCTCGTCGGGCCCGCACCCGACGATATCGCCCGGGTCGAAAACGAAGGGGATCCGCGGGACGTCCGCGTCGCTCAGCCGGTGAAACGCGCTTTCGAGCCCCGCCACGGAGTCCCAGTTACTACAGCAGACGGCGTCACCCCCGAACACGTCCGGGAGATCAGCGACTCGGCGTACCTCCGCGAGGGTCCACTCCGCGACGTCGGCGGCCTCGACGAACATCACGTCCCGATCGCTGAAGCCGAACACGTACACGACCGCCGGAGCCCCCATCGACACGGTATCGAAGGGTAGCGACTCGAATACCGGCGCGTCGAGGTGGCCGTAACAGGTGACCGATCCGCCGAGCGCGTGGAGCTGTTTCGCCGCGTTGACCGCTTGGCCGCCGGGCTCGGTCGCCTCGACGGCGAACGAGAACGACGACCGATCTCCGAGGATCTCCCGGCCGAACGCGTCGCGGGTCTCCGGCGACTCGGCGTCGTCTTCGGCGACCGTACAGAAGTGGTCGACGCTTCCGTCGGGGAGCGTCGTCACAGTCGGAGACCCCGACTCAGTGAGACGCCGCCGCAGCCGATCGTAGGGCATGCGACACCTCCGTTCAGAGCACGCCCATCGCTCCGAGCCGCTCGGGGAGGTACGTGTCGGTGACGAAGTCGAGCCCGCGGCTCGCGAGCGACTGCTGTTCGGACTTCTTCCCGATGTCGAGCTGGAGCTCGATCTGCTCCTCCCAGTAGTCGGTCTGGAAGCGCGGGTCCTCCAGCTCCGACTCGAGGGCGTTCACGTCTGAATCCGAGAGCGGGTCGGCCGGGAGGTCGTACTCGACGATGTCCTCGGGCTGGATCCCGACGAACTGCGCCTCCGGGGTCGCGAGGTACTTCGAGAGGTGCGCGGACTTGATCGAGCCGTACGCCACGGAGCCGTAGATCCGGTAGGACCACGGGTCGCCGTCGGCGAAGACGGCGATGGGGACGTCGAGCTCGTCGTGGACGCGCTTCGTGATGCGGCGGGTCGCTCGCGCCGGCTGGCCCTTTAAATGGATGACGAGGCAGTCGTACTCCTCGTCGAACCCGTTCTCGACGAGCCGGTCGCGCATCCCGCCGGTCTCCACCGCGAGCGCGAAGTCGATGTCGTCGTCGAGGAACTCGATCATGTCCGGGTTGTTCGGGATCTGGTACCCGCCCTCACCGACGTCCTCCTGGCAGTGGATCTCGCGCTCGCCGCGGCGGGTCTGCTCGCGGATCTCCAGCGGTCCCATCAGGGTCGCCCCCGACTCCTCCGGACGCATGTGGAAGTCCTCGCGGGTGACCCCCGTGACGATCTCCAGGTCCTCCACGAGGTCGTTGGACTCGTCCTGCGACTTGAACTGGGCCTCGTCGTTGTCCCACGACTCCGAGAGGTAGTACAGCTCCCGCAGCGTCGAGGAGCGCCCCTCGTCGAGCTGATTGGCGAGGAACTCGATCGTGTACGCCGCCTTCAAAAGCTTCCGAGCGCCCCGCACCGAGTTGGCGCTGCGCGTCGACGTGCGGTCGCCGTACGTCCACACGCCGCTCTCCGTGTCGTACTCGATGTTGCTCTTCGTCCGCGTCGGGAGCTGCAGCTCCGGGATCTTCCCGCCCGCGAACTGGTCGTAGAAGTCGGCGGCCAGGTCGATCAGCTCGTCTCGTGCGTCTGTGTCTGTCGTCATTTACGCGTTCACCGTGAGTTTCTCCGTCTCGACGCCGCCGACGCTGACCTCGAACTCGGCGTCGTCGTCGACGGCGTACGTCAGTTCCCGCTCGTCGCCCGAGGGGACCTCGGGCTTCCACTGGACGAACCACTCGCCGTCCATGTCGACGACCGTCCCGTCCGAGGGGTCGGTCGGCTCGGTCGTGACGATATCGGTGATCTCCAACTGCTCGTTCACGTCCGAGTGGTTCTCGACGACCAGCGTCACGGTGCCGTCGGACACCTCGCGATCGACGCTGACGTTGTTCATGATCCGCGCCAGCGCGCCGTCGATGTCGGGGCGCGGGCGGCCCGTGACCTCGGAGACCTTGTCGGCCATCTCCGGGAGGATCTTCC
Organism: Halorubrum sp. Hd13; assembly: GCF_002252755.1. Taxonomy (GTDB): domain Archaea; phylum Halobacteriota; class Halobacteria; order Halobacteriales; family Haloferacaceae; genus Halorubrum. The sequence continues at coordinate 45,780 of NZ_NHOY01000007.1, forward strand.
CGAGCACGTCCTGCTTCTCGCGGCGCTGCTGCATCGAGCGGCGCTTGTTGAGGAACGACTTCAGCTCCCGAGCGGCCTCCCGCACGGCGAGCTCGATCTCGTCTTCGATCGCGGGGACGTTCGCGAGCGCGTCCTTCGACTCGCTCGTGAACGGGACGTTCGTGGAGGCGACGTGGATGCTGATCACGGCCGGCCCGTTCGGCATCCCCGAGCCGCCGGGCTGGTCGAGCCCGTAGTTGCGCCAGCCGATCGACTTGATCACGTCCGTCGTCGCGCAGGCGCCGCGCTGGTAGACGAGCGGGACGCGGTTCGCGAACCGGAGCAGCTCGACGGAGCCCTCCGCCGGAATATTCCCCCCGTAGGCGATGCCGGCCTCGACGATGAACGGGTCGCCGCCGTGGACCTCGGCGTCGCGGGTCGCCGCCGCGTAGAAGTCGGCGTCGTACTCCTTGCGGAGCCCGGCTTCGACGAGCTCGGCCGTGATGGGCGCGAGGCAGTCGGTCGGCGGCGCGAGGATGTCCGTGGTGCGCATCGCTTCGAGCAGGTCGGCCGCGGCGTCGCGGTCGGCGGCGACGTCGCGCACCTTCGGCGGGTCGTCCGGCACGGTGCGCGCCCGGGACCAGAACGCTTCGACGACGTTCTCGCGGGCGGTCTCTCCGAACGTCGCGTCGTGCTGTTCGGCGACGAAGTTCGCCGCGTCGGCGACGAGCCGATCCAGGTCGTCGCGAGCGATCCGGAAGGCGTCGCCGTCGAGGTTCAGGAACCGGCGCGTCAGCGCGTCGGCCATCGCCTGGACCGCGGCGTCGTCCTTCCGAGTCGACGTCGCCTCGTCGACGAGCGCGTACGCGTCGGCGACGAGGGGGGAGTCGGCCTCTCCCCCGTCGTCCTCGCCGTCGCCGGCCGCGTCTCCCGCGGCGGCCCCGACCGGCTCGCCGTCGGTGTCGACCCCGGTGATCGCCCGCCACGCCGCGTCGACCGCGTTCTCCCGGACGGTCTCGCCGAACGTCTTCCCGGTGTCGTCCTCGACGCCGTCGGCGACGTTCCCGACGATCGTCGCGAGCTCGGACCGGCTCAGCCGGTCGTTCCCCGAGACCGTCTCGGCGACGCCTTCCGCGAAGGCGGTCGTCGCCGCCTTCCCCTTGTTGGCCACCGCTTCGCTCACCGCGGCCGCGACGTCGCGGTCGTCGTGCGCGCGCGGCGGCGTCCACGAGAGCTCGCGCCCGTAGTAGACGTCCCGGAAGTTGTCGATGACGCTGTCCGCGGTCTTCTTGCCGACCCGCGTGAACTCCTCCTGGAGGAACCCGGACACCGAGTACGACTCGGTCGCCTCCAGCATCTTGATCAGCGCGCCGAGCTCGACCCCGTGGGGGTGCGGGCGGATCTCCTTCGTCTCAGCCGGTAGATCGTCGGTCGCGCGCTCGAACTTCATCGGCTCGTCGAGCCCCGGCTCGCGGAGTTCGATCCGGGCGTGGGGGTTGACGACCGCGGTGTGTTTCACGTAGTCGTGGAGCTGCTGACGGGCCCGCATGTTCGCCTCCATCTCCAGCTCGATGCGGGTGCCGTGGGGGCGGTCCCACGTCGCCTCCTCGTCCGCCTTGATCTCCGGCTCGTTCGTGTCGGTGTCGATGATGAGCTCGAAGTACTGCGCCCGCGACTGCCCCTTCGGGCGCGAGGTGATCTTCGCGGGCTGGCCGGACGTCAACTGCGAGTACAGTACGGCCGCTGAAATCCCGATTCCCTGTTGACCGCGATTCTGTTCACGTGTATGAAACCTCGAACCGTACAGGAGCTTCCCGAACACTTTCGGGAGCTCCGCTTTCGTGATGCCCGGCCCGTTGTCCTCGATGACGAGCCGGTAGTAGTCGCCCACCTCCTCGATCTCGATGTAGATGTCGGGGAGGACGCCGGCCTCCTCGGTCGCGTCCAGGGCGTTGTCGACCGCCTCCTTGACGGCGGTGACGAGCCCGCGGGCGCCCGAGTCGAACCCGAGCATGTGCTTGTTCTTCTCGAAGAACTCGGCGATGGAGATCTCGCGCTGGCCCTCGGCCAGCTCCTCCGCGATCCCCTCCTCGTCGCCGATCGTCGACTGGAAGGACGTCATTCGGTGTCCTCTCCTTTCACCGAGGCACCTAAAAACGCACCGCCGGCGCGGTGAAAGTGGATCCCGGCGTCAGACGCCGTCTCGATGCGGGTTCGGGAGCGTGCGGACCGGCGCTGAGACGGGTCTCTCCGCCGACAGCTTTCTCCCCGTGAGACCCCTTCCACCGCGTATGTCAGGCTGGACGACCGACGAGATGCCGCGACTGGACGGAAAAACTGTGGTCGTCACCGGGGCGAACAGCGGACTCGGCTACGAGGGGACCCGTGCGTTCGCCGAAAAGGGGGCGACGGTCGTGATGGCGTGCCGGAGCGTGCGGCGCGGCGATCGCGCCGCCGACGAGATCCGACGCGAGAGCGCTCTCGACCGCGACGACCTGGACCTCGACGTTCGCGAGTGCGACCTCGCCTCCCTCGACTCGGTAGCGGCCTTCGCCGAGGGACTCGCCGCCGACTACGACGCGGTCGACGTCTGCTGTAACAACGCCGGGGTGATGGCGATCCCGCGGAGCGAGACCGAGGACGGCTTCGAGACCCAGTTCGGCGTCAACCACCTCGGGCATTTCGCGCTCACGGGGCGCCTGTTCCCGCTCCTGGACGCCGCCGAGGGGATCGGCGGGGCGGCCCGCGTCGTCACGCAGTCGTCTGGCGCCCACGAGCAGGGCGAGATGGACTTCTCGGACCTCAACTGGGAGCGCTCGTACGGGAAGTGGAAGGCGTACGGCCGGAGCAAGCTCGCGAACCTGCTGTTCGCCTACGAGCTCCAGCGGCGGATCGCCGACGCGAGGGGGAACGACGGGGGCGACGACCCCGAGATCCGAAGCGTCGCCTGCCACCCGGGCTACGCGGCGACGAACCTCCAGCACCGCACCGCGGAGGCGAGCGGTAACCCCCTGATGAAGGTCGGGATGAAGGCCGCGAACGCGGTGCTCGGACAGGACGCCGCGACGGGCGCCCTCCCCATGCTGTACGCCGCGACCGCCGACGTCGACGGCGGCGCCTACGTGGAGCCGGGCGGTCTCATGAACATGCGGGGGACGCCGACCGTCGGCCGGTCGAACGACGCCTCGTACGACCGCGCGGACGCCCGCCGGCTCTGGGAGTACTCCGAGGAGGCGACCGGCGTCGAGTTTCCTATTTAAAAGAAACCGCGGCGACTAATGCAGCGTGCCCTCCCGCACGCGGTCGTCGTGCGCGAACAGCGCGTAGCCGACGTCGACCGCGCGGTGACCCGTCTCCTCGGCGATCTCGCGGATCGGTTCGATCATCGTCACGTAGTCGGCGGCGTCGAACGACTCCTTCCGCCCGTCGAGGTGCCCCAGCCGCTCCAGCGACGCCCAGACGCGGGTGTCGACGACGGCGTGGCGGTCGCCGTCGAGCGCGGCGACCACGCACGACGCCGTCGGCGCCTTGAACCCGGTGAGCCCCGTGATCAGGTGGATCGTCGAGAAGTCCCCGTCGACGGCGCGGGCGTTGCGGGTCACCTCCCGACAGCGCCGCTCCGGGTTCTTCCGGACGTGGTACGCGCTCCGCGTCGACGACTCGTAGGCGATGTCGTACAGCTGTTCGCGGGTCAGGTGCCCCTGCGCCCGGTACCTGTCGCCGAACTCGTCGAGCCGCTCGGGGAGGACTCCCTGCGTCTCGGCGTAGCGGTCGAGGTGCTCGGCGACGAACTCGTCGAGGTCGTCGACGTCCATGTCGGCGTCCTCTGGCTCGGAGGTCAAAACACCGGCGACGCCGCTCGCGGTGTAATATACGCGGAACGCGTTTCGAGAGCTGTCCGCCGTCGCCGGTCGCGGGTACGGCCGAGCGAGCTACAGCCGAGTGAGGTTCGTCGCGCGCGGACCCTTGTCCGCCTCCTCGATCTCGAACTCTACCTCCTGGCCTTCCTCGAGGTCCGGGCCGCCGACGTCTTCCATGTGGAAGAATACGTCTTCGTCAGCGTCGTCAGTCTCGATGAATCCGTAGCCGCCGGTGTCGTTGAAGAAGTCGACCTTACCTGTCGCCATCGCATTCGGACACACTCCCGACTGGATGATAAGTGTTGTGTGCGCTCCGATCCACCCGTATTCGACGCTCTCAGACCCGGACAGGCTCTATGTCCGTTTTTCCGGACCGGATCGCCGCGGCGGACCCCTTCGCGGCCGGAACGTCGGAATCGCCGCCGGTCGCGCGCGGCACCGTCCGCGCCCGCATCGGCCCGCGAGTCGGATCGCGAACCGTTTCCCGAAACGTTAGGTCGCGAGCGGCCGTACGGTCGAACGTAACTCGTGGCGAAAGACGACGCTCGGGTCGACATGACGGCGGGAGCCATCTCGCCGAAGCTGTTCGACCTCGCGTGGCCGCTGGTGCTCGGGAACCTCCTCCAGACGCTGTACAACCTCGCGGACATGTTCTGGGTCGGGCGGGTGAGCACCGAGGCCGTCGCCGCCGTCTCGCTCATGTTCCCGCTGTCGTGGATGTTCGTCTCGACCGCGGTGGGCCTCACGGCCGCGACGATCGCCCTGGTCTCCCAGCACGTCGGCGCCGGCAACGACCGGCGCGCCGACGAGGTCGTGGGACAGACGGTGCTGCTCGCGGTCGCGGTCTCCGTCGCCCTCGCCGCCCTCGGGTTCGCGGCCCGTCACCGGCTGCTCTACTGGATCGGCGCGCGGGACGCGGTGTTCGTCGAGTCGCTCGCCTACATCGAGGTGATCCTCCTCACGCTCCCGCTCACGTTCCTCTTCTTCGCGTTCCGCGCCTCCCTGCAGGGCGCGGGCGACACGACGACGGCGATGTGGCTGGTCGGGATCTCCGCGGGGATCAACATCGTCATCGATCCCGTCTTCATCCTCGGATGGGGGCCGGTCCCGCCACTCGGGACGCGCGGGGCCGCGATCGCGACGCTGATCGCGCGCCTCTTCGCGACCGCGACGGGCGTCTGGATTCTGCTGCGCGGCGACTGGGGGGTGAAGCTGTACGTCCGCGACCTCGCGCCGAACCCGGAGATCCTCCGGAAGCTGATCGGCGTGGGGTACCCGGCGACGCTCGACGGGTGGGCGCGGTCGTTCGCGGCCGTCTTCATGGCCGCGCTGGTCGCGCGGTTCGGCCCGGCCGCGACCGCGGCCTACGGGATCGGCGTCAGGCTCATGTCCGTCTCGTGGTCGGTCG
>NZ_NHOY01000007.1:51032-51233 GCF_002252755.1 Halorubrum sp. Hd13
GGGGGTCGTCTTCCTCCGCGTCATCGCGCTGTCGTGGGCGTTCTTCGGCGGGCTCATGGTGATACAGGGCGCGTTCCGCGGCGCGGGCCACACCAAGGCGGCGCTGGCGCTCTCGCTGCTCTCCCGGTGGGCCGTCCGGATTCCGCTCGCCGCCCTGCTCGCGTTCGGGGCGGTCGGGATCACGCTCGGCGGCGGGGCGGT
>NZ_NHOY01000081.1 GCF_002252755.1 Halorubrum sp. Hd13
GCGTCGGACGGACCGGGTGGCCGACGGCCGAAAACCACCCCACCTCGCTCGGGTCAGACGTCGATGTGGTCGGCGATGTCGGCGCGCAGGATCGTCGAGCAGTAGTCGCAGCGGACGCCGTCGGCGACGACGTCGAACCGGGTGTCGACCGGCTCGTCGGCGTTCGTGATGCAGTTCCGGTTCGGACACGAGAGCACGCCGGTCACCGTGTCGGGACGCGTCACGCGGTTCTTCTCGACGACCTCGAAGTCCCGGACGATGTTGATCGTCGCCTCGGGGGCGATGAGCGAGAGCACGTCGACCTCGGACTGCGAGAGCTCCCGTTCCTCGACCTTCACGATGTCCTTGCGGCCGAGCCGGTCAGAGGGGACGTTCATCCCGACGGAGACGCCGAACCCCTCGGAGCCGTCGATCCCGAGGATCGCCAGCACGTTGAGCGCCTGCCCGCCCTCGACGTGGTCGATCACGGTCCCGTCGCGGATCTTCGAGACGCGGAGCTCGTGGTCGCTCATCGGCCCACCTCCGTTCCCTCGGCGGCCTCCGCGTTCTGCATGAGGGTGTCGAGCAGCGCCATCCGCACCGGGATCCCGTTGTGCGCCTGTTCGAAGTAGCGAGCGTGGTCCGTCTCGTCGACGTCGGGCGCGATCTCGTCGACGCGCGGGAGCGGGTGCATGACGGTGAGGTCGTCGGCGGCGTCTTCGAGCGTCTCGGCGTCGATCTGGTACTCGCCGGCGACGCGGTGGTACTCGTTCTCGTCTGGGAACCGCTCTTTCTGGATCCGGGTGACGTACAGCACGTCGAGCTCGCCGAGCACGGTCTCGAGGTCGGTGTGCTCGCGCACCTGCGCGCCGGTCTCGTGGAGGTCGAACCGGACCGACCGCGGGAGCCGCAGCGACTCGGGGCTGATGAAGTGCTGGTTGGCGTCGAACTCCGTGAGCGCGGCCGCCAGCGAGTGGACCGTGCGGCCGTACTTCAGGTCGCCCATGATCCCGACCGTGAGGTCGTCGAGCCCGTGGTTCTCGCGGATGGTGTGGAGGTCGAGGAGGGTCTGGGAGGGGTGTTGGCCGGCGCCGTCGCCGGCGTTGACGACGGGGACGGAGACGTGCTCGGCGGCCAGCTTCGCGGCGCCCTCGCTCGGGTGCCGGAGGACGACCGCGTCGGCGTAGCCCTCGATGACGCGGACGGTGTCGGAGAGCGACTCTCCCTTCGACACCGACGAGGAGTCGACATCGCCCATGTCGACGGTGTTCATGCCGAGCCGTTTGGCCGCGCTGTCGAAGCTCATCCGGGTCCGCGTGCTCGGCTCGAAGAAGCAGAGCGCGAGCACCCGCCCGGCGTGCCGGTCCGCGAAGGCGGCGGGGTCGTCGGCGACCTCCCGGGCCCGGTCGAGCACCGCCTCGATGTCATCCCGCGAGAGCTGTGTCGCGGTGATGAGGTGGTCCTGACGCATCGTCGGAGAAGGGGGCCGGCAGTATCTTGAATCCCTCGGCTCGGCCCGCCAATTCGGTGATCACGAAAGTGGACACCGCCGTCAGCGCCGGTTTCGAGATACGTAGTGTCGGCTCAGTTTCACGAATGCGCCGGTGTCTCACGTATCGTCGGGCGCTACGAATCGCACTGACCAATTCATTTCGGGATATTTTATTCTGCAATCATACTCTGAATATTTGTAAATAAACATAACGCTCGCTCAAATATTGCGCAAACCCAAACCATACAGAAGAGGTGTTTCAGCCGGAATAATTTCGTTTCTAAGCGACTGTAGTAATATGTTAAATATTAAATATGAATAGTCCTTGTAAATCGATGGCATGGGTTGCCCGTATCATTCGAACGGGAACGACGAGGAGGCGACGGACGGTCACGCCGACGACGTCAACGACGGTTCGAGCGTGTCGTCCGACAGGGGAATCGAGCGACGGTCGTTCATGAAGTCAGCGCTCGCGATCGGGGGAGCGAGCGCGCTGACGACCGCCACGGGACTGTACGGGGTGCCGGAGACGGTCTCGGCCGAGGGGGGAGACCGGATCGGCGCCGAAGCACGGGACAACAGACAGCACGCGTGGGACGGCTTCGAGACGGACATCTCCGAGGGCGGCGTCACGGCCCATCCCTCTCACCACGTGACGCTACACTTGAATTACGTGCCCGGCAAGGAGGAGGAGCCGAGCGCCGCCGACCGAGCGACGGTTGAGGAGGTGCTCCGCGAGATCGAGCGCCACTTCGAGTGGGCCAGCGAGGGCGTCCTGTTCACCATCGGCTACTCGCCCGCCTACTTCGACCGGTTCGACGCGGACCTACCGAGGGGACTGAGTCCGAAGGGGAAGGTCGTCAAGCCGGGGCTGTTGCGGCCGAAGCAGCTCATCGATACCCCCGGCGTGACCCTCGACCACGAGGACCCCCACGCCGACGAGGCGGAGGTCTGTCTGCACCTCGCCAGCAACAACGCGCAGAATATCATGGCCGTCGAGGAGTTGCTCTGGGGGGGCGAAGCCGAGATGGACGGCGACACCGTCGAGTTCGACGCCACGTTCTCGGGCGTCCTCGAGACGGCCGGTAACGGGAGCGGCCGCCCGACCGAGTACCCTTATCGCCGGACCGGATTCGCCGGCCACGAGACGATCACCGAGGAGCTCGAGTCCGACACCGACTTCGACCCGGACCGCATCCCGGACGACCCGGAGGCGGAGCTGACGATGGGGTTCAACGATCTCTACCGCAACAGCATTCCCCGCGAGGACAACGCGACGATCCTCGAGGACCAGAACCTCGTCGTGCCGCACCCACCGGGTGCATTCGCACAGGGGACCATCCAGCACGTCTCGAAGCTCGACATCGACCTCGACCGCTTCTACGACGAGAACGACACAGAGGGCCGCCGCGAGCGAATGTTCTCGCCCGACCACACCGATGAGAACACCGGGACGGTCGGTGAGAACCTCGGAGACAGCAGCGCGCCGGGCGACACGCCGCTGCGGGAGCTGGGCGGCGAGACCGACAAGGCCGAGCAGACGGTCGACGATTACGACGACGCGGGCGTGGCCGGCCACGCGCAGAAGCTCTCCCGGGCCCGGTTCGACCTGGAGACGCGACTCACCGAGGAGGGGCGAGAGCGCCTGTCCGGGAGCGAGCGCGACGAGCTACTGCCGGCCGAGGAGCGCGACGACGACTTGGACGGCCACGACGGGAACCAGGAGGCGGAACAGGTGCTGCTCCGACGCGACGTCGCGACCACCGACCAAGAGACGCCCGGGAACCTCTTCATCTCTCTGATGCGGTTCAACCCGTACATGGCGTACATCCGGCAGGCGATGAACGGCGTCGCGTTCGACTCGAAGGCGTTCGGGCTGACCGGCGAGGACCGTATCGACGACGAGAAAATCGGCGCCGGCCCCGACAGCGGCATCGTCAACTATCTCGAGACGAAGGTTCGCGGGAACTACCTTGTGCCGCCGATCACGAACCGCGCGCTCCCACACCCGCAAGGCGAGGAGGTCGACGTCTCGGTCAAGCGTGCCGGGGAGAACTACCGAGTGACCGTCGACGGAATCACGGCCGACGCTATCGAGGACGGCTCCGTGCGGTGCGGTTGGTTCTACGACGTGAACCGCGCGGGCGGCGCGGAGCCGCGGCAGGTCGTCCAGCGCGGTAATCGGACGACCTTCGTGTTCCCCGCGGACGGGACCGGCGTCGACACGGCGCCGGGCGGATCGGACGGCAGCGTTCGGGTCCGGTTCCTCGCGAAGCGGAGCGACACGGGTCGACCGGTTCGCGGGACGGCCGAGATCCTCCAGACAGCGAGCGGAAACGCCGGGCAGAAAGGGAAGAAGGGCCAGAAAAAGAGCTGACCGCGGAGTACTCCTGACGCCGAGCGGATCCCGCCGGCCACGCCTATAAACGGATCCGCGCCCAACGGGCGCACATGTCCGAGAACGACCCGGCCGACCTGCTCCCGAACGACCGCGTGAAGCAGGCCGCGCTCGACGGCGACGTGACCCAGCTCCACCGCGGGAATCAGTACGGCGACGAGGGCGACGTCTTCGAGATCGACGGCGCGACGTTCGAGCTCACCGAGGTCACCGAGCGCACCCTCGGCGACATGACCGACGCCGACGCGAAGCGAGAGGGGTCGCCGTCGCTGGAGGCGTACAAAGAGCGGATGGTCCGCGCGCACGGCGGGAACTTCGACTGGGACGACGACGCCGAGGTGGTCCGCCACCGGTTCGAGCGCGTCGAATGAACCCCCGCCTCCGCCCGGACCGTTCCGCGTGAGGTGGCGGTGCGGTATCCCATTATTTATACTGTAAGATGCTGGATACCATTCGCATGGCGGCAAGTGACGAGGCCGGGGTCGTCGAACGTATCGGATTCAGTATCTCAACGGTCGTGGAGCGATGGATGCCAAGTCCCTTCGTGTTTGCAATATTGTTGACGTATATCGTCTTCGCCGCCGGCCTCATCGCGACCGGATCGGGTGCCGTAGAGCTGTTGGATTTCTGGTACGGCGGCTTCTGGGCGTTCCTCGGGTTCTCGATGCAGATGGTGTTGATCCTGATGACCGGGTTCGTCATCGCGTATCACCCGCGGGTCAACGACCTCCTCCAGCGGCTCGCCGAGGTCCCTAACTCCGGGGCGCAGGCGGCGGCGTTCGTCGGCTTCATTTCGATGTCGCTGGCGTGGGTCCACTGGGGATTCAGCCTGATCATGGGCGCGATCTTCGCCCGCGAGATGGGGAAAGTCGCGCACCGGAAGGGGATCGACGTCCACTACCCGCTGTTGGCGGTCGCGGGCTACATGGGGCTCGGCCTGACGTGGCACTGGGGCATCTCCGGGTCCGCTCCCTTGCAGTTGACCGACGCGAACAACATCGGCGAGGGGACCGGCTTCGAGTTCCTCGGCTCGACCGTGCCCGCCGTCGAGACCATCTTCCACCCGTACGCGCTTACCCTCACCGCCCTCTCTATCGTCTTCGCGAGCGCGATGCTGTACGTTCTCGCTCCCTCCGGGAGCCGCGCGAAGGGGATCACGCACTACGTCGACGAGGCGGAGCTGTTCGACGGGGCCGCCGACGGCGGTCGGGCAGCGGACGACGGGGCCGCCGACGGCGGTCGCGCAGCGGACGACGCGACCGCCGACGGCGGGACCGACGCGGCCGAGGTCGCCGATCCGGTCGACGAACCGCCGGCCGGCGTCGACGACGTTCCGGCCGAGCGGCTGAACAACAGCCGGCTCCTCGGCGGCCTGATCGCGCTCTCGGGGGTCGCCGTCGTCGCCTACCAGTTCCTCGGGCAGGGGCTCGGGGCGTTCACGCTAAACGCGGTCAACTTCGGGTTCCTCTTCGCCGGCCTCCTCATCTACCAGCGCCCGGCGTACTACCGCGACCGATTCAACGAGGCCGCCGGCGCGGCGGCCGGCATCGTCCTCCTCTTCCCTTTCTTCGCGGGGATTCAGGGGATCATGGCCGACTCCGGGCTCGCGCTGCTGCTCGCCGAGGCGCTCCTCGACGTGTCGACGGCGGCGACGTACCCCGTCGTCGCCTGGCTCGTCGGCGCCGTCGCGAACGTGTTCGTTCCCTCCGGCGGCGGCGAGTGGCTCGTCATCGGTCCCTCAGTGCTGCAGGCCGCGGAGAGCCTGGGCGTCCCCTACGGGCAGGCGACGATCGCGTACGCGGTCGGCGACGCGCACACGAACCTGCTGAACCCGTTCTGGGCGCTGCCGCTGCTGGCGATCACGGAGGTCAAAGCGCGGGAGATGTTCGGGTACGCGATCGCGATGCTGCTCGCGCTGATCCCGTTCCTCGCGGTCGCGCTATACGCGGTGCCGTACTGAGCCGCGGAGCGGCCCTTTTCAATCGTCGTCCGCGGCCGCGCCGCCGGCGCCGTCGGTGTCCCCGCCGGCCGCGGTCGCCTCCTCGTCCTCGATGCTCGGCGGGTACTTGCCGCGGTCCAGCTTCAGGTCGGACTGCGGGCGCGCCATGCAGGTGAGCGCGTACTCCTCCGCCTCATCGTCGGTGAGCCCGCGGGCCGCGGGCTGGGTCACCTCGCCCTCGACGATCTCGGCGGAGCAGGCGAGGCACATCCCGACGCGGCAGGAGTACTCTTGGGCGATCCCCGCCTCGATACAGGAGCTGAGGACCGTCTCCGTGTCGGCCACCTCGATCGTCTCGCCGGTGCCGACGAACTCGACGGTGTACTCTGTCATGGCGCGGAGTACCCGCCCACCAATCAAAAAGGGTTCCCCTCGATCCAGTCGCCGGCGCGGGGACGGAAGAATAAGTGGGCGGTGGTGGTTGGGCCGGTTCGCGTCGGTCCGTCGTTGTCGTTATTGGGTGGGTGAACACCGTCAAAGCCCCAGCCGTTCGATTATGAATGGCTAATACTGGATCGCCAGCGAACACCTCCAAAGCACCAGCCGGGAGACGGTCGCACGCTCGCTGCGCTTCTCGGTCGCTCACTCCGCTCGCTCCCTGCGGTGCTTGCGTCACCTGCGACCGTCTCCCGGCTGG
>NZ_NHOY01000070.1 GCF_002252755.1 Halorubrum sp. Hd13
GTTCGGCTCTATCCAACGAGAACGAACGCGATCTCCTCGATGTTTCTCTCAGAACTGCGTGAGAAACATCAGGTCGACGACGCAATCTTTCTCGTCGATGGTGCTCCGTGGTTACAGGCGGCCTGTCATCGTCACGGGCTCCGATTCCAACACGTTACACATGGGAATCGGAATGCCGTCGAACGTGTCTTTCGTGAAGTAAAACGACGAACAAACCAGTTCTCAAATACGTTCAGCCATGTCAAGCCGAATACCGCTGAAAATTGGCTTCAAGCGTTTGCCTTCGCATGGAATCAGCTTATCTAAACACTACCAGTCGTTAGGCTAACTCCTATGCCCAATGCAATATTCCATTCAGATATATAGCTAAAACGAGGTACGGATACTGTTTGTACGTGACTCAAATACAAGTTTGATAAAATCGAGATAATATAAAAAACTAGTAGCACGGCAAACCCGCGAGATTTACTCAATTGTTCCAATGTTAAAGGAGTAAACTGCGCCGCACTCACTTGTGATGCTAGTACAAATATCGAGAATACTATTCCTACAAATGCTCCTTCTACAGTTGCCATTGTGGTGAATATGTGACTATCAACGGTAGATCCTCGTGTAAGGTAAGCAAACACTGTTCCAGCGAACAGAGATGCTATAAGAATGGCAATAGTCAAACGAGCTTTTCGGGGCACGTGTTGTATTATCAGCCGACTGTAAAATATTTAATATTTGTTGTTCTGTTATTTGTACTATTAGAACCCTGCCCATTCACTAGGCCTAGTAGCATGAGGCGGTCGGGGACCGGGCTCGGGAACGTCGAGTCCGGGGTCAACTTCCTCACTCAAATATTGCCGCCCCCACGTCGTGATCGACCAGTAGATCTCAAACCGGCCGTCGACGATCTCCTGTTCGTAGCGATCGACGAGCTCGGCGTCGAGCAACACCTTACAGCGCTCGGTGACTCGTCCGGGGCTCACGGTGCCGGTGAGGTCGAAGCCAATCTCCCAAGCGTCGGAGTCGCCCACATCTGCGAGCCGTTCGAGGACTCGCTCATCAAGCCCATTCATCCACGGAACGGAGTCTCGCATTCAACTGGCGCCTCCGTTTGAGGTTTCACCGTTGGTCGGGTCCTGTGGCTCGACGGCGTGGCTGTCGTCATCGATGTAGGTCCAATTCTCGGTATCAAGCCGACCGTCAAGATAGGCTTCACCATCGTCGGTGATCATATAAACGCCGTTTCCGAGGTCTTTGACGAGTCCATTTTCGGCCAGTTTCTTACACCGGCGATGGACCTGCTGTCGAGAGTATCGAATTGGGCCTTCCCGTTTCATTTTGGTAGGAGAGCCGGATTCGTGCTCAGATAGATACTCCAGAATGCGGTCATCTACTGCAGTCATCCAGTTACCCGCATATCTCATATATGACTTTGATGTACCGTTGTCCATATTACGGTCGTTTATCACTTTTAGGCACCGTCGTTACATTGAAGTTACCGCGGTGTTTCAGAGCAACAACGGAGCCCGAGTGACGAACCCTCGGCTAGTGAGAAATTGTAGGATCCCGGTCGCGGTGCTGAGACACCCGACCGGGTCGGGTTCTGTGCTGAAACCACAGAACCATGCCAACGAAGGCAACTGCGGGGCTTAAGCCCTGCGCGACGGCTGACGAACTGTGCGGGCGAACGAACGGCTGCGGTCTCTGCGAAGCGCCGGCTGACGGCTACGACGCGGCGTTCGGCGGCGCGCTCTGCAAGGAGTGCGCGTCCGCGTTCGGCGACCTCCGCAGCGACGTGCACGGGGTGCGCGGTGAGTAGCGTCGACACCGGTGAGAGCGGGACCGCCACAGGCGACACCCTCGCCGATCTCACCGCCTTCCAGCGCGATCTCCTGTGGGCGCTCTCCCACGACGACGCCCGCAAGGGACTCTCGCTGAAGGCGGAACTCGCCGGCTACTACGGCGATGAACTCAACCACAGCCGCCTCTACCAGAACCTCGACGAGCTCGTCGAGTGCGACCTCGTCGCCAAGCGGGCGCGCGACAAGCGCACCAACGAGTACCGCCTCACCGAGTCGGCCCGACGCGCCCTGGAAGCGCGCCGCGCATGGCAGGCGAGAGGTGAGACGGCGTGAGCCGCACGCGACCGTCGTCTATCCGATTCGACGCCCGCGAGACCCTCACGGGTGACCTCGACGACGTGACCGTCCGACAAGCGGTGGAGGGCCACGCGTGATGAAGAAACTCTGGCGATGCCGCCAGTGCGACCGGCTCGTCAACCGGTTCGTCAACGGCTGGGTCTGCCCGCGCTGTGGCTGGTGCTGCGGCCACTCATTCGCCCGCGTGAATCGGGGACCATGAGTCGGGACAGCGAGCAGCACGCCACCGCGCCCGCAGCGAGGTCCGCCGCGGGCGACATCATCACGGATCTCGATCAGCTCTCGCTCGCAGCCACGTCGAGGACGTGCCAACACTGCGGTCGGTCGTTCATCGAAGGCGACGACGTCGTCGCGTACGTCCACAAGCCGGCCGAACAGCGGATCTACGAGGTCGGCCACTGTGTGTGCGCACACGCCGAACATCGCCAGCAAGCGGTGTTCACCCTCGGTGTCCACGAACTGATGGTCACCGGGCGCATCGGTGTCGCCTCTGACGCGGCGACCCAATCGACGTGGCCGATTCTCATCGACCCGGTACCCGTGGGCGTGAGCGCGCCAGCGACGACGACGATCCGCTGGCTGCCGCCCGAGACACCACTCGCCGAGCAGGTCGTGCCGACGGCGACCCAGCGGCAACAGCGCCGGACAGCCCGGACACAGGTGACCGTCGGTGGCCATCAACCAACGGTGGAGGGTGACGACTGATGTCGCCGCCACACTTCGTCGACGACCGTCGGAACACGACGACCGGCCGCCATCGTCCACACCCACCCACGCCGAAGCAAGCAGTAGACGTGGACACCGTGCGCGCGACGATCGCGCACCTTCGTCGTGCCCTCACTGCGAGCGACGCTCACAATCCGGGCGCTGTCAACGCGGCCCTGTTGCAGGCCACGATGGCGATCGAGGAGACTTGCCACCCCAAGATTGCGGCCGCACTCCGGACTGCCCGCGGTGTCGATCCAGACTCGCGAACGCTACGGCGGTACATCCGGCAGCTACTCCGGCGGCTCATCGCGGTGGTCAACTGTTGGGAGCCATCCGAGTGATGCCAGCCAACGATCACTCCCGAGTGCCGCGTCCACAATCCACCGGACAGGGCCGCGAGCGTGGCGTCCGTCTCGTGCGTCCACCCGCTAGCGATGAGGCGGCTGGTATCCGCTGTGCCGCGGTCTCGCCGCGGATGACCGAGTGGGTGCCAGATGTCCTCGAACAGCTTCGCGAGGGAAGCATCGAGACGGTACGCGCACAGACAAATCACACCGACGCGTGGCGTGCGAGCTCATCGATACTCGATGCGACGCTCCCGGCGTGGAACTCCCTCAACGACGCGTGGGACGACGCGACCGCGGAGGCGGTCGCATACACGCAGGCGATCACCGAGCTCGCCGTAACCGACACTAATTCGACCGCCGAGTCGACGTATCACGAGCGGCGTCACGAATCGTTAGTCGAAACGGTCGAAGCAATCGGGACGGGACGCGGCGCCGTCAACGCCGGACTCGGGGCGCTCGCGAAGGGGCCGGTCGCGCTCCATCGCGAGTTCGATCCCACCCCACGAGCGATTACGTTGGTCCTCGGTGGGCCAGCATGGACCGAACTGACTGACCGTCGGACCGGAGTCCGTGCACTCGCGGCGATCGCCGTCCTCGCAGACGGATTCGACGTCCGGGTTGTCGCCTCGCCGGCACTCCAGCACGAACTCACCCACCGGTACCCGCGGTGGACCGAGGTCCATCTCGGTCTTACTGACAGCCGGGACCGGTCCCCCCAACAGGGACACCGCGGTTCCGATGAACCAGCTGCACCCACCGACATCACACAATTGGCGTGGATCGCTCTCGATGGACTCGCGTCCGCACCCGGGAAACGGCAGTTACTCGCCGTGTTACCCACCGAGAGTGGTCTGACGTACGCCGAGCTCGAAGCCGATCCCGAACTCGCGATCGAGCGCGGGACGATCGGTCGGTACGTCATCGACTTGGAGTCGCGAGGGTTAGTTGCGATCGACCGGCGTCGAGAGCACAACACAGTTCGGCTCACCGACCTCGGGGAGACGGCCGTCAGTAAGTGTCTCACGCCGGATTGTGAGCTCCACCACCCGGACCAGACCCAGTTGGCACACAGTCTTACCGCGACCACTCACGATTCACCAAGTACAGTGTCGCCCCCGCGAGGGGCATTGGGGACCGAACCGACCACGGTCGAATCGTGGCTTGCGGCGACCGGCGACGGCGACGAGGGCTACGTCCAGCGGATCGACACCCACGACGCGGCGTCGATCCACCAAAGGTTCACCATCCCGGCGGAGACTGGAGCGGTTACGCTCGTTGATGACCCGGTTGAACCGTTTGACGACGGTCGAGTGAGCTACTTCAGTCACCTCGACGGCGAGTGTCTCGCCATCGTCCAGTGGGGCGGTCCACTCGCCACACTGGGACGTCTCGCGGGTGTCTTACTCAGCGACACGGCCCTGTCGGAGGTCCTCACACCGACGCGACTCGGTGAGACGTTCGCGAACATCCACGGTGGGTCCGGCGGACACACCGGTTCACCCGGCCGGACTCTGCGTCGCGGTCAGCAAGTCGGCTGGTTCAGCGAACACGAGGAGGTGTACGAGAACTGGCGTGACCGGATCGAGAGCGTCCGCGAGACGCATCTCACTCGCCTCAGTTCGCTCACCGATAGCTCCGACAGTGCGGCCCGTGGTGAGTTATTCGAGGACCTCCACGGACTCATCGCGACGGCGACCCAGCTGTATCACGCTGCTGGCGTCGATCTGACCCTAACGGTCCGGCTGCCGGACACCGAGACACTCGCCCAAAGCGAAACGAAGCGAGACGATCTTTGTGACTTCATTCGGTATACGGTGCCGAAACAGTCGGTGTACGGCGTTCACTCAGGCTATCGGATGTTGTTCGAAGAGCGTCCGGCGAAGCTCAAGCGACGGTTGCCGTACGACATCGAGACAGGCGCTTCGATGGAGCTAACAGCGTCGTGGGTGCTCGCCGGACCGACGGCGACAACGCTCCAGACAGCCATTTCCGAGGCGCTTGCCGCGGAACTCGACACCCTCCGCGAGGCGATCGCCACCGGCAACGAACGGGCACCGACGCTAACCGTGCCCGTTCGCGACGGGACGACATACGCGTCGCTCCGCCGGATCGTCGACGAACTCGCCGTGGAGTACGACACCGGGTGGACGCCGCGTGTTCGACGCGAGCTCACGCGGTTCTGCCTCCGATCGTTCGGCCGCGAGGTGCCACACCGAGCGAGTCCGTACGACGCGGTCACCTGTTTGGTGCGAGCACTCGATGACCCACGCCAACAGGAGTGGGAGCCAGCAGTGATCAGGGCGGCGACAACGCTGCCGAGCAGTCGCTTCCGCCCTGACCTCGCACCGACGGCGACGAAGCTGTACGCGACGCTACTCAACGCGTCTGAGCCACGTGGTCGGCAGGAACTCATCGAGCGCGCCGACATCTCGGCCAGTAGCTACGACCGCCGTATTGGGACTGTCAGCGATCTCCCTCGTGTTCGGCCGACAACGGTGGGCGGACACCGGAAGTGGTACGCCGTCACACAGACGGAGGCGGCTAGTGCGGGCCAGAGGCCGGAGCGCTCACGCCACCCTCTACGGGCTCGCCCGACCACCGCGCGTGTCACTTCAACTGCTGGAGACAGCCGCGGCGATCCAAACAGGGCGGTGAGGGGAGATGTCCAACTGACAAGACAGTTCAGAAGCGGTCCTACTCGATCAGCCGAGATCCGGACGGCGACGGCAGGGCAGCCAACGCTGCATCGGTTCCGAGCCTCAGGCAGGCCACAAAAGAGGCCGCCGGCTACCTTGTGGAGGTATCGATTCCAGGTAGATTCTCCAGCAACGGAACAGGCGGGAGTGGACTCGCGACACAGCAAGCAGTCTACCAGATGCATCGCTCGCACACCGATTGCCGCGAAGACAACTCACGACACACAATGGCCCGATCGACTACGGACGAATTCGACTGGGAGAATAGAGATTATCACCAAGACGCCCTTGTGGACGGATTCCCCCGTCTGAATATTGTGAATTACGAGTATGAGACAGGGTATCGGAAACACCTCGTGAAACTGCTTGAGAAGTACGACTGGGACGTTTCGACAGAAGTGTGGGATGACAATCGAAATGGCCGGGTTGATATCTTCGCAGAGCACCCGTCTGTCGGATGTATTGGGATCGAGGTCAAACGGACGCCTAAACGACAGGGCGGGCCAATTTCTGAGGGGATCGCACAGCTACTGAACTATCGCTCCTACACCTACGAGGAGTTCGACGTCGACTATTGGGTACTCGCTCCTGGCTTTGATGTCTCAACTGGACCTGGGGGAATGCCGTCAGAAAGAAAAAAACAGGTTCAGATCCAGTTACAGATGATACTTGTCGAACTTAAGATGGGAATGCTCGTCCGGTGGAAAAGATCGATTCTGTTCGGAAAGAGCCCTACACCGAGAATTAATCCACGGCATCCGGAATACTTCGACGAAGCAGATCGGCGAGCGCTTAACGAGACTATTAACGGCCGGAGCTGGGATGCAGGTGAGTACGAAGCAGGAGAGTAGATTCCCACTCACCGAGGTCGATTCCGAAGTATTCCAAGATCATGGCTGCTACAGAGGCCGTAACAAGCGAAAGAACTGTTTCCACAGCAGTTTGCCCGACCATCGACCACGAACCATCAAAGAAGAGCGCAATGATGGTCCAGCCCACGAGCCCAAACGACAGTCCTCGAACAAGCCGAGTACGTTGTTGAGCAACACGACCAAGTCGCCCGAACGACTGACAACCAAGCCCACGAGGACCTCCGATACGCCGTCCACGGGGTGCTCGAAGGCGAAGCGGAACACCCCCAGCGGGCTGGACGCAGACTGACGGCGTGACCGTTGGCTACGGGAGCGGCGAGGCGATGTACGACAGCTGGGGCTATGTAAAAGACTGGGGGAGACCTTCCCGTTACGGAGAATCAAGGAGAAAGCCTCGCGCTTCAACGCGGGGATGAATCCGACAGTTCTCTACAGTAACCAGGACTCTCAGAGGCATACACCGAAGTGCTAGAGGCAGGGTTGGATGAATTGGAGAGTTGAATATCCAGCAACAACGTAGTTCGCACATGCTACTGTAGTTGTCGGATTCACCCCACGGCTAAACCCGTGGGCTTTCTCCTTGCCTATCTGTAGGGTCGTGTAGTTAACGGTGGGATCTGTGATGAACGCTATTGCCGAGTGGTTCGATAGAGGTAGTTTAAGTGATGACAATACTTGCGGTGGGTCACCCTTTCTTACCCAACAGATAGTCCGTGACAGCGTCGAATAAGTAGGCTGTGGTGACCAAATCCGGTCAATCCCGAGTTGCCGAGACAGCCTCGACGACCGATTGGGCGTTTGCCGCAACCCGGCCGTACGAATCGTCGGCAATTGCATTGTGGTCAACGATTGAACTACCGACACCGACCGCGACTGCACCGGCCTGGATGTAGGCGCCCGCGTTCTCCGCACCGACGCCGCCGGTCGGGACGAGGGGGATCTGCGAGAGGGGGCCGCCGATCGCTGCGACGTGATCTGGTCCCCCAGTCTTTGCGGGAAATACCTTCACCGCGTCGGCGCCGCCTTGGTAGGCTTCAAGCACCTCAGTCGGCGTGTAAGCGCCCACCACGATCGGCGTTCCGTAGCTGTTCGCCGTTCGGATGACGTCACGGTTCACCGTCGGCGTCACGAGGAACTCCGCGCCTGCGAGCTGTGCCGCACGCGCTGTCTCCGCGTCGAGCACGGTGCCCGCGCCGACCAGCACGTCCTCGACCCGATCCGATATCAGCTCGATCGATGCCATCGCGTTTGGCGAGTCTACCGTGACCTCAAGCGCCGTCACGCCGCCGTCGACAACGGCATCCGCGACCGCCCCGGCGTCGTCTGTGTCTACGTCCCGGAGGATTGCAATTACTCCGCTGTCCGTGATTCGGTCTAGTCGGTCAGTTTGCATGGTGAGGCCCTCCCTCGGAGGAGTATTAAATCAAACCGTGTCGAGGATGATCGTGCGCGTCACAATAGTTCGAGTTCGATTGTTTTCGCGGCACTGGAAACGAGCCCGGCCGTGTCTTCCTCGAGCCGTTTCCCCTGCATCTCGTCAGACGGCCCGGAGACGGTGACTGCGCCCACAGGATCGCCGTTGACGACGATAGGAGAGGCGACGCACTGCCAGTTCGCGTCGAGCTCGCCGCGATCGAACGCGATTTTTCGGTCCCTGATCGACCGGAGTTCGGAGCGAAGCGTCGCCGGGTCCGTCACGGTCCGATCAGTCTTTCTATCGAGCCCATAGCGGTTGACGTACTCGTCAACTGCGTCCGCTGACCGGAACGCGAGAATTGCCTTGCCCGCCGCGGCCCCGTGGAGTCGGACGCTCCCCCCTACTGCGATTGGATGGTCGTCATTACCGATCCGGTGTAAGTAAATGGCGTCCGCTTCTTCCGGAACCACGAGGTTCGCGACCGCGTTTGTGTTCTGCGCCAGTTTTCGTATCTCGCTTTGTGCCGCCTGATAGACGGTATTCCGTTCTCTCGTCCCGAACCCGATCCGCAGGAACCGATGGGTGAGCTCGTAGGTCCCCTCGATGTTCTTCACGTAGCCGAGCGTACAGAGCGTCGAGAGGTGGTTGTGAACCGCGCTTTTCGAGACATCCATCGAATCGGCTAATTCGGTGACTCCGGCGCCGTTACGCTCGTATAGTTCCTCGACGATCTGCAGGGACGTTGCCGTCGCCTGAACGGAGATGGTGTCCGGGTCTCCCATCGTTTCTGAGAGTGGTATGGGAGACAGCGGTATAACACTTGTTTAGTATAGGAGAACACAGTCGTGGATCAGAACATAATATTGGGTATAAAATTTATAAATTAAATATATTATACCCGCAATACTAGGCGGACGCGGCATAAATTTGAAAAAACGTATATAACTGGGCTCTGTTCAGCTTATGAAAACACAAATAATGCGGTTCTGAGCTGTTTTTAGGACAAATGTCCAGTAATTTTATATAGCTGTAGCATGAGGAACGGATAGTCAGGTACGATCATGACTAACAAACCAAACTACGCACAATACGGGCGACGTCGACTCATGAAAGGCGCGGGAATCGCGGGGCTCGCGGGACTCGCAGGGTGCATCGGAACCGGCGATCCCGAAAGTGGAGGGGATGGCAGCGACGGTAGCGACGGCAGCGATGGTAGCGACAGCAGCGATGGTAGTGACGGTAGCGACGAGAGCGACAGCGGCAACGGCATGGCGTCGGAGATCAACGTGTGGGGGTGGGACGTCGCCGCGCGAGCGCTGATGATAACTTCCGAGGAGTACGAGTCCGAGAACGACGCAACGGTTGCCGTCGAGGAGTTCGGTCGGTCCGCGATGAAAGACCGGCTTCAGACGAACCTGCTTTCGGGCTCCGGCGCGCCGGCGGTCTCCATGCTGGAGTCGGTCGACGGTCCCTCGCTCATCGACACGGGCTCCGTCGCACCCCTCTCCGACGAGATTGAGGAAGCGGGTGTCAAAGACGACTTCATCTCCGGGAAGTGGGAGGCGCTCACCGTTGACGGCGACATCTACGCGCTCCCGTGGGACACCGGCCCGACGGCGGTGTACTACCGGCGGTCGGTGTACGACGAACACGATATCGACCCGGACGGCATCGAGACGTGGGCGGACTTCATCGAGGAGGGTCAGAAGCTGCCCGACGAGCAGTACATGCTCAACCTCCCCGAAGGGGACCTCTCCGGCGTCTGGCGGTACCAGTTCCGTCAGCTCTCCGGCGAACCCTTCCTCGAGAGCGGCGAGGTGAACATCCACAACGAGAAGTCGCTCCGCGTGGCTCGCAACATCAAGGAGATTTACGACGCCGACATCGCGGCTAACATTGAGGGGTGGACGTCCGCTTGGTTCAGCGCCTACGGCGACGCGACGATCGCGTCGCTCCCCTCGGCGGCGTGGATGGAGGGGACGCTGCGCGCCGAGCTCCCCGACACCGCGGGCGACTGGGGCGTGTTCAAGATCCCCGCGCTGGAGTCGGGCGGCCCGCGAGCGTCCAACTGGGGCGGCTCCAACCTCATGATAGCCGACCAGGTGTCCGACGACAAGAAGGCTCGCGGCTGGGACTACTTGCAGTTCTCGCTGGCGACCGAGGAGATGCAGCTGGCGATGTACGACGAGTACGGGCTCTTCCCGGCGCTTGAAACCACCTACGAGGACCCGGTCTTCGAGGAGGAGCTCGACTTCTACGACGGACAGCCCGCGCGGGCGCTCTTCGCCGAGGTCGCACAGGAGGCTCCCGGTTACCGGTTCACCGAAGACACCCCCGAGGTGTCGCAGGCCATCGAAACGGAGCTCCAGCGTATGATTAACGGGGAACAGTCGGCCGAAGAGGCCGTGCAGGCGGCCGCGGAGACGGTCGCCGAGAACACCGATCGGGACCTCGCGTAATCCGGGAGGAGTCGATCGCATGGCCACTTCTGACGAAACAGACGATCGCGTCGGGCAGGCATATCGCCGCCGTCTTCGCGGTGCAGTCGGGAGAGCGACGCGACGGTCGAGGCGAGCGGCGCGACCGCTCTGGGACCGGTTCCGCTTCGCCAGACAGGACCTGACGGCGGCGACGCCGACGCTGCCGCGAGTCGCGTACATATTCATCGCGCCGTTCTTCCTGTTGTTCAGTGCGTTCCTGGCGTTCCCGGTGTTTTACACGCTGTACCTCTCGTTTTTCGAGTACCGAGGAGTCGGACAGGGGTCGCTGTTCTGGATCGACCTCGGCCCGTTGTACCTCGAGATCCCGCAGATCGCACAGCTGGAGTTCATCGGGCTCGGGAACTATGCCCGCCTGCTCAGCAACGAGCTGTTCTGGCAGTCGATGTTCAACACGTCGTACATCTTGGTGATACAAGTCCCGCTGATGATCGGGCTAGCGCTCGCCCTCGCGCTCGCGCTGAACGCGTCGTTTCTGCGGCTTAAAGGAGTGTTCCGCACAGCGATCGCGTTACCCGTCTCGGCGAACCTCGTGGCGTACTCAACGGTGTTCCTGCTGCTTTTCAACGAACAGCTGGGATTCCTCAACTACGCCCTCGCCGGCGTCGGACTCGGCCCCGTCCCGTGGCTGACCGACGCGTTCTGGGCGCGGAACACGATCATCGCGGCGGTGACGTGGCGGTGGACCGGATACAACATGATCATCCTGCTGGCCGGGCTTCAGACGATCCCGCAGCAGCTGTACGAGGCCGCCGAGATCGACGGTGCGAACCGGTGGGAGAAGTTCCGATACGTCACGCTCCCGCAACTCAAACCGGTGTTCCTGTTCGTCATCGTCCTCTCAACGATCGGGACGTTCAAGCTGTTCGCCGAGCCGTACGTGATCACCGGCGGCGGTCCGACCAACTCGACTATCACTATCGTGCAATACATTTACCGACAGGCGTTCGTTAACTTCAACCTGGGCTACGCGAGCGCGCTCACGGTCGTGTTCGTCGTGATCGTCAGCGTGTTCTCTGTCGTCCAGATCAAGATCGGGGGTGAGGACTGATGCGCGAACAGCGCCGGAAGGACGCGGTCTGGCAGTTCCTCACGTACGCCTTCGTCGTCACAATGGTCGTGGTGATGATGGTCCCTCTGTACTGGATGCTGGTGGCGGCGACGCTCCCGCAGGAGCAGTTCCTGCAGTTTCCGCCGCGGCTGGTACCCGGGACGGCGTTCCTCGACAACTTCGCGGCCCTGCAGGAGCGGCTCGACTTCGTCCGGACGATCCGGAACAGCGTCCTCATCGCGGTGATCTACACGCTGCTCTCGCTGGTGTTGTGCTCGATGGCCGGCTTCGCGTTCGCAAAGTACGAGTTCAAGTTCAAGGAGCCGATCTTCTACGCGATCTTAGCGACGCTCGTGTTGCCGATCCAGCTCCTCGTCATCCCGCTGTTCCTGCTGATGGCACAGCTGGACTGGACGAACACGTTCCGAGCGATAATCCTCCCGTGGGCGGCGAACCCCATCGGAATCTTCCTCATGCGGCAGAACATGAAATCGATCCCGGACGCGTTGCTGGAGTCCGCCCGGATGGACGGGGCGACGGAGATCCAGATATTCTACCGGATCGCGCTCCCGACGATGCGGTCGTCGCTGGCCGCGCTGGCGATCATCCTGTTCCTGTTCCAATGGGACTTGTTCTTGTATCCACTCGTGATCCTCGAGAGCGCGGACATGTACACGATCCCGATCGGGTTGGCACAGTTGACCGGCTTCCAGCGTATCTACTACGATCAGATCATGGTGGCGGCGACGCTCGCTATCGTCCCGATGGTCGTGTTGTTCTTACTGCTGCAGAAACAGTTCGTTAGCGGCATCCTCGCGGGGTCGCTCAAGGAGTAACCAATGTCAGGAATCAACATCTCTGAGCTCGATAAAGTGTACGACTCCGGAACTGAGAACGTGGTCGCGGTGAAGGACCTCTCCGTCGAGATCGACCACGGCGAGTTCCTCGTCTTGGTCGGGCCGTCCGGCTGCGGGAAGTCGACGACGCTCCGCTGTCTCGCGGGCCTTGAGGACGTGACGGACGGCTCGATACGGTTCGGCGACGTAGACGTCACGGACCGCCGGGCCAGCGAACGTGACGTGGCCATGGTGTTCCAGAATTACGCGCTGTACCCGCACATGACCGTCCGGGGCAACATCGGCTTCGGGCTGAAGCTCTCGACGAAGCTGACCGGTGACGAGATCGAACAGAAGGTCGAGAACGTCGCCGAGATGCTCGGTATCAGCGAACTGCTCAACGAGAAGCCGAAGTCGCTCTCCGGTGGGCAACAGCAGCGCGTGGCACTCGGACGGGCGATCGTTCGGGAGCCATCTGTGTTCCTGATGGACGAGCCGCTCAGTAACCTCGACGCGAAGCTCCGGTCGGACATGCGGACCGAACTGCAGGAGCTCCAAGCCGATCTCGACGTCACGACGGTGTACGTCACGCACGACCAGACGGAGGCGATGGCCATGGGCGACCGGATCGCCGTGATGGACGGCGGCGTGCTCCAACAGGTCGGCGCGCCTGAGGACGTGTACCGCTCGCCCGTGAATCAGTTCGTCGCGGACTTCATCGGCTCGCCGAGTATCAACCTCTTTATTGCCGACGTCGACGGCGCGACCCTTCGGGGCCCCGGCGGGTTCACGTACGAGCTCGCCAACCCCGAACCGGTCGCGGGGCACGACCGCGTCAGCGTCGGCGTCCGACCTGAGGACATCACCGTCGTCGAGGCGGGGCAGAACACCGCCGACGTGACGGTCGTCGAGCCGATGGGGAACGAGAACTTCCTCTACATGGAGATGGCCGGCCACGAACTCACCGCCCGCGTCGCACCGGCGGTCCGGCCGACGGAGGGCACGCACGTCCCGTTCGACTTCAAGGAAGCGGCGCTCTACCTGTTCAACGCCGAGACCGGCGACGCGCTTAAGACCAAGACGGACACCGTCGACTCAGCAGTCGTCGGGACAACTGAAGACTGACTAACCTACCATGTACATCACCGACTACGAGCTGTTCGAAGTACCGCCCCGCTGGTTATTCCTGAAGCTGACGACGAGCGATGGCACCGTCGGCTGGGGAGAGCCGATCGTGGAGGGGCGGTCTCACACGGTCGTCGCCGCGGTCGAGGAGCTGCTCGACAACTACCTACTCGGCGAGGATCCGACACGGATCGAAGATCACTGGCAGGCGATGTACCGTGGCGGATTCTATCGCGGCGGCCCCGTGCTGATGAGCGCGATCGCCGGCGTCGACCAGGCGTTATGGGACCTCAAAGGGAAACAGTTCGGCGCGCCCGTCCACGAGCTGCTCGGCGGTCGCGCACGGAACCGGATCCGCGTGTATCAGTGGATCGGCGGGGACCGACCGGCTGATGTCGGTGACGCCGCTCAAGAGAAGGTCGATGCAGGATTCACGGCGCTAAAAATGAACGCGACCGCGGAGCTACGGCCTATCGATACCCCAGCCACCGTGGACGACGCGGTCGACCGGATCGCGGCTGTTCGGGAGTCGGTCGGCGACGAGGTCGACATCGGAGTCGATTTCCACGGGCGTGTGTCGAAACCGATGGTTCGGCGGCTTGCGGCCGCGCTTGAGCCGTACGACCCGATGTTTATTGAGGAACCGGTGTTACCTGAGCACAACGATGCGCTCTCGGGTATCCGGCAGTCGACGACGATCCCGATCGCAACCGGCGAGCGAATGTACTCGCGGTGGGATTTTAAAGAGGTGTTCGAGACGGACGCCGTGGACCTGATCCAGCCGGATGTCTCGCACGCGGGCGGGATCACGGAAATGAAGAAGATCGCGTCCATGGCCGAGGCGTACGACGTGTCGATCGCGCCCCACTGTCCGCTCGGACCGATCGCACTCGCGTCTTGCATTCAGGTTGACGCGTGCACGCCGAATGCGCTGATCCAAGAGCAGTCGCTCGACATTCATTATAATGAAACGAGCGACGTGTTGGACTATCTCGCCGATCCGACGGTGTTCGAGTACCGCGACGGCTTCGTCGACATCCCCGAGGGAGACGGCCTCGGGATCGAGATCGACGAGGAGTACGTCCGCGAACAGCGCGGCGACGTCGATTGGCACAACCCCGTTTGGCGGCACGACGACGGCTCCGTCGCGGAGTGGTGAGCCGGATGAGAACTCGAACGCGCCGACACGGAGGCGAACTATGACACGCCGACACGAGTCCCCGACCGAGCACGCGGTGTCCGGCCGGTTCGCCGGCGAGACCGCGATCGTCACCGGGTCGACGCGCGGGATCGGCGCCGGAATCGCGGAACGGCTCGCCGACGAGGGGGCGAACGTCGTCGTCAGCGGTCGCACCGTCGAGGCCGGCGAGGCCGTCGTCGACCGGATCGCGGATCGGACCGCGGACGAGTCGACCGACGGCTCGCGGACCGGCGACGCGACCTTCGTCCGCGCTGACATGCGCGACCCGGACGACGTGGCGGCGCTGGCGGAGGCGGCCGCCGAGCGGTACGGGTCCGTCGACGTGCTCGTGAACAACGCTGGCGTGCAGACGGAGACGGCCGCCGACGAGGCGACGCTCGACGACTGGGAGTTCGTCGTGGAGACGGACTTCCGAGCGTACTGGCTCGCCGCACGAGCAGCCCTCGCGCACATGGACCGCGGGGCAATCGTGAACGTCTCGTCGAACCACGCGTACGCGACGATGCCCGCTCACTTCCCGTACAACGCGGTGAAGGCGGGCATCAACGGCATGACGCGGTCGCTGGCCGTGGACTTCGGTCCACGCGTCCGGGTGAACACGGTCGTTCCCGGCTGGGTGGAGATCGAGCGAACCCGCGAGGAGCTCCCGGAGGGGCGGTTCGAGGAGGTCGAGTCGATCCATCCGACCGGTCGGATCGGCACACCGGCCGATGTCGCCGGGGCCGTCTCGTTCCTCGCGAGCGAGGACGCCGCGTTCATTACGGGGGCCGCCCTGCTCGTGGACGGCGGACGCGGCGCAGTGATGCAGGACGACACGCTCCCGAACTACCGGACACGGGAACGGTCGAAATAACCGACGGCCACAACCACTAGGGCTTCTGACGGACGTGCTCAACTACGGCTTAGCGACCTGTAGTCCATCGACACGGTCTCCCTCGATGACGGCGACTCCGTACGGTCCCACAAAGCTGCCGTCTGCTGATGAGTCGCCGTCGAGTGCCACGTCGACGTTGTCCCGGTTGGTGTCGTCCACTACGAGCGAGTCTGGATCGATTCCCGGCAACTGAAGCCGATCGCTCGTGAAGTTCGTCACCCACGTATAGCCGCCGCGGGACCCGACTCGGACGCCGTCTGGAAGCTGATCGGCGCGTCGGACATCCGCGCGTTCGAGCAAGTCTGACGCGAGCGTATCTGCCAAGTCAGCCCCGGGCCAGACCCCGCAGTAGGTGACCTGGCCGTCACCGACCACATTGGTGACGACTGCCGGCCGACCGTTCGCCGGACCATCGACGTCGTACACATACATGGGTTCAGCAGCGTTGGGAACGAGCCATTCGGCCCAGGTCCGAAACTGAACGGCCTGAATCACGTCTTCATCGACACCGCTGTCAGTGGGGCTGTCGACTCGCTGGACCGCGGTTTGGAGGCGTCGCGGCAGCGACTCGTGCTGGTCGATGTCCGCACCGACGAGATCAGCTAGCGGGCCGGGTTGGGGTGCCGGCCGGAGCTTGTTTTCCGCGTCCTTCACGCCGGTTCGGGGCCCGAAGAGGAGCTCCCCACCGTCGGCGACGTAGTCGCTCAGCTTGTCGGCGAGACCTTCGGTAACGAGGTGGAGTGCGGGCGCGACGACGGCCGCGTACCCGGAGAGGTCAGCACTCGGTGGGATCACGTCGACCTGTACGCCGTAACTGCGCACGGCGCCGTAGAAGGCCTCTTGGAGCGCCCAGTAATCGAAATCCGGCGCGTGCGGCTGAGTGTCAAGCGCCCAGAGCGAGTCGTAGTCGAAGATAGTCGCTACCGGAGCGTCCACGTGAGAAACACCGTCGAGTGCGGTGAACTCCTCGGCCGTTCGCATAGCGTCACCGTACCCACGGTCAGGCGAGCCGTCCGCCTTCCGGAGTCCGGCATGGTACTGTTCTTGGCCTTCGAGACAACGCCGCCACCTGAAGTAGAGGACAGCACCGGCCCCGTGGGCGGTGGCGTGGTGAGCCCACAGCCGCATCGCGCCCTCACCCGGCTGCGGACAGTGTGGTGGCCAGTTCACATCGCCCGGCTGCTGTTCCATCACCCAGAACGGCCGGTCTAGCGCGCTCCGGTAGAGGTCGTGGTCCATCCCGACTTGGTCAGGGTCGCCGGCCCGCAACTGGTCCGGTGACGCCTCCGCGTCGTAGCGGTCCTGGACGAACCCCGTCGGGTACGAATCCCACGCGACTCGGTCGAGATCAGCACTCACGTCATACGCGTTCAGCGTCGGGAATCGTCCCATGAAGTTGTGGGTGACGAACCAGTCGGGGTCGGCCTCGCGTATCAAGTCGGCATGGACGCGATTGTACTCGACGACCGAATCGCTGGCGAAGCGTGCGTACGCCAGCAAACGCGAGGGGTGATGTTCGGCAGGGGTCGGGCCCGGCGGATCGACCTCCTCGAAGGCTCCGTACTGTTGGCTCCAGAACGTGTTCCCCCACGCCTCATTGAGCCGGTCGATGTCACCGTACCGGTCCGCGAGCCACGTCCGGAACGCGTCGGCGCAGTCGTCGCAGTAACACCGGACAGTCCTATGACAGCCGAACTCGTTGTCCGTCTGCCAGCCAGCGACGTGCGGCGAGTCGGCGTATCGCTCGGTGATTTGCTTGACGATCCGGGTCGTCTCCTCGTGGTACGCGTCGGAGTTGAAACAGTAGTGTCGGCGGCTGCCGTGTTCGCGGACGGTCCCGTCGGCATCTTCTTGTCGGATCGACGGTCGCTCGTCGACCAGCCACTTCGGTGGCGTCGCCGTCGGCGTGCACAACACCGCCTGCATCCCGTGGTCGCCGATGAGTTCGACAGCTTCGTCGAGCCACTCGAAGTTGAACGTGCCACGCTCGGGCTCGAGGGTTCCCCACGAGAACTCCGCCATTCGCACGTACTCGAGGCCGGCGTCTGCCATTGCAGCGATGTCGCGTTCCCACTCCTCGCTCGGCCAGTGTTCGGGAAAGTAACAAACTCCGATACGCATAGCGCATCCACTCAACCGCGCCACCTAAGCGTTCGGATAGGTGGGTATGAGAAGACGGTGTGATATTTATATGGGCGAAAGGACCGTGTGGTATGAAGAAACGCAGGGCGGACGCCACCGCAGTCACGTACGACCCGACCAGCCACGAGGTCACGATCGCGGATGACGCCGGGAATTTACTCGTCGGGGCCCTTGACGCGGCCGCAGTCGATGGCGATAATGAGCGAATGCAGGTCGCGGACGTGTCACTCTCGACCGAAGCAGGCGGCGTCGAAGCGATTTGCACCGTCGAGAACGCTAGCAACGAGCCGGTCCGGGCGGGCGACATTACTTTTAGGTTCGAGACCGCATTCAGCGCGGACGCGCGCGTCTACCGGCACGGATACCAGTCGTGGTCGTCGACGGGTACGCTCCCGGTTGGGGAGCGCTTCCCCACGGAGAGCCCAGACAACGCCCCGATGATGAACGACCTCGCAGCGTCGACTGACGACCGGACCAGCAGTTACCTGACCGGACTCGTCGAGGACGACCGATACGTCACGGCGGGGTTTCTCGAGCACGATCGCTACTGTACCCGGTTTGAGATCGACGACGACGACAGTGGCGTCGCAACACTCCGCGCGGTGTGCCCGCTCGAAGGGACACGCCTAGCGCCCGGCGAACAGTTGGCCCTCCCGCCGCTGTGGGTCGACGCTGATCGTGAGCTTCGGGAAGGGCTCGCTGCGTTGGCTGACTGCGTCGGCGAGCGGATGAACGCTCGCGTGCCTGAAACTTCACCGACCGGCTGGTGCTCGTGGTATCACTATTTTACCGACGTCACCGAAGCGGACGTACGAGAGAACCTCGCCGAACTCCGCGAGTGGGGGATTCCAGTCGACGTCGTCCAAATCGACGACGGGTACATGGAGGCGTTCGGCGACTGGCGATCGATCGCCGACGGGTTCGAGGATATGAGCGACGTTGCGGACGACATCTCAACCACCGGGTACCGACCGGGGCTGTGGCTCGCGCCCTTTTACGTGGAGGCCGGTGCCGACTTGCACGCCGACCACCCGGAGTGGTTCATTACGGAGCCGACCGACGCGGCTGCTGATGGGCCGGGAACACCCGTCGACGGCGGCTTCCGCGCCGGGTCGTCGCTGTACGGGCTTGACACGACGCACCCGGAAGTTGTCGACTGGCTTCGAGAGACCGTGTCGACGGTCGTCGACGACTGGGGGTTCACGTATCTGAAGCTTGATTTCCTCTTCGCAGCGGCGCTACCCGGTGAGCGATACGACGCTGAGGCGACCCGGATGGAGGCGTACCGTCGAGGGATCGAGACGATCGCCGAGGTGGCCGGTGACGACGTATTTCTCCTCGGGTCCGGCGCGCCGATGGCCCCAAGCGTCGGACTCTTCGACGCAATGCGGATCGGCCCGGACACCGATCCGACCTGGGAAACACCAGGGGAATCGGGGAGCCAACCGGCATTAAAAAACGCCGTCCGCAATACGCTCACGCGGAACTACTTGCACCGGCGCTGGTGGCTCAACGACCCCGACTGCCAGCTCGTTCGGGACACGAGCGACCTCACCGGAGCCGAGCGCGAGGCGTTCGCAGCGCTCGTCGCCACGACTGGTGGTGTAAACGTGTTCTCGGACCGGCTCGCGGAGATCGCTCCGGCCAGTCGACGGCTACTAGAACGGTCTATCCCGCCCGCGAGCGACGCCGAGGTCGCGGGGCTCGACGCAGAGCGGTTCCCGTCACGTGTCATCTGCGACCGACCGGGCGACGAGACCACGACTGTCGCACTGTTTAATTGGTCAGACGAACCGTCGACGGTCCGATTCGACGCATACGAACACTTAGAGAGAGGCTCGGGAGCCGACCCAATCGTGTGGGACGGCCTGTCGGGCACGCTCGTTGACGGCCCGGTCATCGAGCGGAAACTACCGCCGCACGGCGCGGCGGTGTTTGCCGCCGTCCCCGCCGACACCGGCGACTTACTCGGCGACGCCGCAACACTCACGGGCGGATCAGATCGCACAACAACGGCGACGCTTCGAGACGGAACGCTCGAAGCAGCCGTCGACGGAGAGAGCGTCACGTTCGTGCTCAACCGAGAATGACTGGTTCACGGCCGCCGTTCGTGAACTCCGGCAAGAGGTCCTCGACGTTCCCCACGCCTACGTGAACTGCTAGCAAGCGCAGCTCGCGGCTCCCGAAATCTGTTCCGTGGCGGGCCTCTAGACGACGGGCCGCCACGTCGACCTGTTTGCTGACCGGAAAGAGGCGTGCCCGCCGAGTAAGGCTGGCCTTCGCTCGAAGAGTGCCTCGACAGCTACAACCTCCCGGTCCCGAGACCGTATCCTGGCCGTCCAGAAATGATCGGAGTTCCCACAGGGCATCATAGAGCCCCTCCTCTGACGGTGGTAACGGATCGGGTCTACCCGCTCATCCGTAGCGGTCGCCGGCGGCGTCATCGACGAACAGCGTCGGGTGATTCTCTTCGTGAACCTCGTGAGCGATGCCGTCGGGTGTGAGCGTCCATCGGGCGAGGTGACCGTCTCCGAGAGACTCCGGCGTGCGCGTCACGGGTTATGTGTCGGTGAGTGAGTCGACTCGTAACTCGGGTTCGGCGATCCGGCGTTCCTGTTCAAGCGCGATCGCCATCCACACCGGCGCCAGCAGGTCGGAGTGGTTGAGGTGACCGGCGGCGTCGGCGCGATCGCGAGCGTACATGAACAGGTGGTCGAACCGGAATTGATCCTCGCCCCGGAGCGCTCGTCGCGCTCGTCGGAACGCGCTCCACTCGTTTTCGACCGCTCCCAACCGATCTCGGTACGTCGGATTGGTCCGTCCCATTACGGAGAATCAAGGAGAAAGCCTCGCGTTTCAGCGCGGGGATGAATCCGACAGTTCTCTACAGTAACCAGGAGCTTCTGGTCGGGTGTTTTAACTGAGTGATTGTCATACTGCTAGGTAGCCGAGGCGGTCTACCCGCCCACCTAATCGGACAATATCGGGATTGCCCGAATCCACACAGAAAGCACCCTTTCTGTTGTGGATTTCGGGATGCAGTAAGAAGTACCTCTGAATCCCAAGTCGGGATAGGAGTAACGGCTGATTGACACAGCCAGTAGCCGTCACCGGGACAGCTACAAACCGTAAACACCCCAACCCAGCGGTACGGTGCCGTGGGAACCTTCGCCCTTCAGGGCGGAGAGGATGTCAACGAAAGTGTGTACCCGCTTCCGGGTGCCTTTTCCGGCCGACGACCAGACGGCCGGCTCCCAACAACTCCAAGATAGCTCACCATCCTCTTCGTCGGAACCGCTCTCCTGTTACTGAGTAGTGTGACGGCACACTATGCTTTTCACGGTCAGTCACATACCGGGAAGTATGAGCAGCGACAGAATTGACGCCGAAAGCAAGGTGTCTGGAAACCAAGCGAATATTCCCGCCCGGATTCGGCGGGAACTCGGTATCGACGATGGTGATCAACTCCGTTGGCATCTCGAAGACGACGGGAGCATTCGGGTCCACGTTGTCCGACAGCAAACAGGCACGTTCGCCGACTTTGACGGCTACGATGGTGAGGAACCGACCGATGTGACGAGCGATCACGACGCCTGGGGCGTCGACGTCGAGTAAATGCCGCGAGCACTCATCGATACGACAGTCCTCTTTGCCGCCGCATACCGGCAGGATGGATCCCACGATGCCGCGCTTCCCGTGCTCCAAGGAATCGACAATGGAACGCTCCCTGAGGCAGTCGTCCTCGACTACGTACTCGCTGAAACGCTCAACGGCCTCACGACCCACGCCGGCCACGACGCAGCCGTGGATCTCCTCGATCGCATCGAAGAAAACGCCCGTTTCCACATCGACTCACTCACCACTGACGCCCTCGCGACGGGGAAGGCTCTCTTCCGCCAACACGAACCGCTTTCGTTCGTCGATGCCTGCATTGTCGCGTATATGCAAACCGAGGGGCTCGGCTACCTGTATGCGTTTGACGACGATTTTGACGCTGTCGAGGATGTTTACCGACTCGATACAGCGACGAATCCCTACGACCCAAACTGACGCTGGCAGACGGCACGGCTGGTAACGATGTTCGATCTCAGGGTAGTTGCCCCTCGTAGTCAGCCGCCAGCTCCCGGAACTCGTCCCCACTCCGGGAGCCGAAAGTCGTCGACCTCGCCGTGCGTCTCGAGGTAGCGGAGCGAGGCGTCGATTTCGTCTTCGAGGCCATACGTCGCCGCCTACTCCCGGAGATTTTCCTCGTCAACGTCGACGTGGCTGAGCAGGAGGAGACAGTACGAGCGGTGGCGGCTACCGTCATTGATTAACAGCGTGTGACAGCAGAGCTCTGCCGGGGACTTCTACGGATTCAACAGATCAGACCATTCCGAGGCTGTCCGCGATCGCTATGGCCATGCACCACAGTAGAAGAGATCACCTCAATTATCGAAGCGACACCTTAACCAACAACAAATTCAAGCCATCGCTTTGTTGGTTAAATTGCTAGCGACGAACAGATCGAGCTCACCGCCGAGGAGGTCGCGGAGATTGCCCGGCGAACCGAGAGATCGGGGCTGGAAACGAGGGGATCGCCCTCCAAGCGGCGCTCGGCCGTATCTCAAAGGGGGCGCGTGAGTTCACCTACGAGGACATTCGCAACGAGATCATCATCCCACCGGGCGGGGTCGGCGCGTTCGCGGCTGATAGCGAGGAGCCAGTCGAGGACGAGTCGGTCAACGAGGAGGCAACCGAGAAAGAAGCACTCGGGGAGGCACGTACAGAGGAGCCAGCCGAGGAGCCGCCCGAGAAGACGGCCACACAGACAGACGCCACAGAAGCGAGCCACAGGCCGGAGACGTGGCCACAGATAGCAGTCGTGTGACCCCCAAACAGATAGCCACAGACGGTCGGATCGACCTCTCCGTGGGGGCGATCGAAGCCTTCGCTGACGGCGACTACCACCCGACCGATCAAGAGGAAGTAGACCTACAGGCCGTGGTTCGTAGCCTCTCCGATGGTGGCCGGCGCGAGATACAGACCGTCGACGATGCGAGAAACGCGATCAGGCACTCACCCGAGAACGAGAAACCAGAGCCGAAAGACGAGGCGCCCGTCACCAGCGCGAGTAGCGACCAGAGTGCCAGCGCGGAGAACGGCGAGCCCGCAGCGACCGGTTACGAGCAGGTAGACGACGACCTTGAGGACTCTTGGTCAGGGATCGTCGACGCCGAAGTCGAGTCTGGAAACCACCCCGACGACGTCGAGTCTGACAACGAGATCGACTCCGTGTTCATGGACCGGTACGGGAGTGAGAGTGCCGGGGAGTCCTACCAGCAAAGCGGAGATGAACAGCGCAAAAGCTCAGACTGAGTCAGTCGGGAAGTCCCCGTAGACCGCAGGGTCTACTCTCAATCACCGTCGGGAAACGTTGCTTCAAGCGGGCTTGGAGGAGGCCTTTTCGGAGACATAATTTCGGCCATAAATCAAAGTAAACAGTAAGCGAGATACGGCGGTAGATCCACGGTGAGATCGACAACAATTCCGACGAGCCATCAAGCCGATGTACGCAGTCTACTCAGGGGAGAACCTACGCGTGTTCCTCGCTCTCTACAGGTGGGTCAAGTTGCTCGGAGTCGGCCTCATCGATCGACTCGGTGAGATGGTTGTACGCTGAAACACGGAGCTCTCTGAGCGCCTGTTCGTCATCAATATCTGCGGCCGCCACCGCATCCATGTCGATCCCAAGTACCTCGGTCAACACGAAATTCTGTTGTGGGAACGCCCGGGCGATCGCTTCGAGCTTGGCCCCCAGATTACCCCCGATCGCGCCCGTCCGATTTTGCTTAATCGTCTCCATATCCTCAGACAAATTTTCAACCGTTTCGCGTAGTTCAGAAACCTCCGTCCGAAGTTCCTCGATCTCCGCCGACGAAGCCGCACCCGAACCGCCCTCACGACCGTCGCCCGACGAGCGCGATTCCTTGATCTCAGCGACTACCCGATGGCCTTTGTCAGTCAGTTCTACCGACCGTGGACCAAACCCCTTGCCCTCTACTCGGGGACCATGTGAGCGGATCAAATTCAGACCATCATCGGCAAGCCCACGACTGTCGTCACCCTCCCGAGCGCGGTAGTCGATCTGATTTTTCGAGAGGCCCGACACCTGTTTGAGCACCGTGACGTTCGCGACTGTCTCCCCCGGATCAGTATTATCATATTCCGTAGGGTTTTCTTCGATTTGTTTGACAGTCGACAGAAACTCTACGTCGTCCTCTTTCAGACCGTAGTCAGTAATCACACTCATATTGAGTTGGGGACTCGTTGTGAACCACAATTCGCCCCACCCGCTTAACTGTTTAGGGGGATGAATTATGCCACCTGAATCAGGGTCTAAAGTTCACGGTGTGTGAAAATCATGCCCTGAATAAGCCCCTAATCTGCAACCCCCCGTGAAGAAAATCCGGAATTAGCCCCCCTGATTAGCCCCTGAATTTCAGGGGGTGTAATTCCACCACCATATTAGAGGGGTGAACGTACCCCACCCTGAGAGATTAGGCCCTAATTATCCCCCCTGAATACCCCGGTGTTTTCTCC
>NZ_NHOY01000066.1 GCF_002252755.1 Halorubrum sp. Hd13
GCAGTTTCTGCTTCGGCGTTCCTAAAACAGTTTGAGAAGCAGATAGTTCTGTGTTTTATCTAATAAGAGATATGCTTGACGCTGTTTCGATTTCCATGTCGTTTGTCTCTAAAATCGAGGCCATATTTCTCACAAGCTCGGTGAAGTTGAACCGCGTCCTCAACGAGAATTATCGCGTCATCCACGTCGTGTTTTTGCTGAGTTCCACGAAGAATTGATCTACGATCGCGTTTGTTCTTGTCGGATCAAGCTTTATATGGTGTAAATAATTTGAATTAGGACCGACAGCGGCGTACAGCCAGTATTGTTCATCGTCAAGCTAAATCATCGTTTTATCGACCGTAACTTGATTCGGGCTCCGCCCAGATCCCGGCTGTAAATGTCCTTGTGAACCCAGTTATGAACGGTGAATTGAATCCGATCAACACCGAATACCTAAAAAAATGAAATAGTATTTGAAAGAGATATTTCTGCTAAATGAAGCTGAATACTGAGCTTTATCAACAGCTGCGGTGTTGCCTCTCGCTCCACAATGTCTGAGCCGAACCAAGGAGTGGTTTTGGAGAGCGAAAGCCGATTCCGACTCACCAGCTGTCGCTGACCTCTACTTAAACACCAGATATCACTCTTCTGATCCGGCCGCTATCATCGGATTTAACAGAGCGTTTGTTTCCATATGGGACAGCATAGTGAGTGAGAGGATCGTGATCGATATCAGCCAACAGCACGGATGGGACAGGCCCACTACGTCACTTCCTCGCTTCAACGGCCATTAAGCTCCTATTGGCTACCAGCGTGACCACATTATACTCTTCAGTCGAAGCTTCTAGCGTATGAATTTAAAATGTTACGCCCACTTTCTGCCGAGTGCTTCCCGATTTACTGTTGAGTCCGGAATATCGCCCTCAAAAACGCTTCGGACGTTTTCAGCGGCCCTGAGACTGGCATTATACGTGGCTTCGTTCGACAGCCCACCCAAGTGGGGCGTCAGGATAACTCTCTCATTGTGGAATAATCGGTGGTCTTCACTCGGTGGTTCTTCTTCTAGAACGTCTAATCCAGCGCCAAGAATAGTTCTCTGTTCAAGCGCAGATATCAACGCATCTTCGTCTATGATGGCTCCTCGTGCCGTATTAACAATAATACCATCTTCTCCCAATGCCCGGAGTTCTGCTGAACCGACGCTGTGACGTGTTTCTTCAGTTAATGGTGAGTGAATACTTACCACGTCAGAACGCTCGAAGAGTGTCTCTTTATCATCAACTCCAGTTACCGTATCCCCAAGTGCTTCGTGATCAACGTATGGGTCATAAGCAATACACTCCATGCCTAGTCCAGTCACCAAGTTAGCAACCTCCTCTGCGACGTTACCGAACGCAAATAACCCAACTACGTCATTTTGAACCTCCGATCGGGAGAACCGATCCCAATCTGTCTGAACCTCATCCCACTTACCATCGCGTACGTTTCGATCTGCGAGTAATAAATTACGTCTCACCCCCATCATCAGTGTGACTGTGTGTTCAGCAACTGCTCTTGAATTGATCCCGGGAGTATTACACACAATGATTTTCTGCTTACTCGCTGTTTCGATATCGACGTTGTCAAGGCCTGCTCCGTGTTTAGCAATTACCTTGAGATTGTCAGCACTCTCAATAACTTCCTTCGTTAGCTCAGCATGTCTGAGAATGATTGCATCAAACTCGCTGATACGCGAACGAAGTTCTTCCGGAGTCCGGATATTTTTTGAAACTGATGTGAACTTGGCAAAGTCTGCTATTGATTCTGGGCCCACATCGTGGATCTTTTCAGGTAACAAGACACTCCAGCTATCACTCATCCCATCAGGACACACTAATCAATAGTATATTAATATTTTGATCAGAGAAATTTTTGAGAGATACTCCTCGATGAGCTAGAAATCGACACTACCCAATCGAGAGATCACGATTTCAACAGAGAAAGGCTTCTTTCAGTAGACTTTCTGGTTTGTATTGGACTCATACGGAACCGGTCGGCGACCGACTCTTACTCAGACCCTGTGAACTCGCTAAGTTTGTCGAATCGAGTCTCAACAACATCACGAAGAGCAGCGATTTCACCACCGCTTATTCGGATTATCTGGACGTCATCATCGATGAGTTCTTTGGCCTCATCCGTCCCGCTGGCCAATTGGCCGACCGGAATATCAGCCGCTTTGACTGTCTTTTGAATATGTTTGATTGTCTCTTGAACCTCTGGATGCCCATCATTCAATGGATAACCCATCGAGACCGAAAGATCAGCAGGACCGATGACAACGAACTCAAGCCCCTCCACACGAAGAATTTCATCTAGATTTTCTACTGCAGTCGTATTCTCGATCATCACCCCAACGGCTGTGTTCTGGTCTTCTATGTGGACGTACTCTTCATTCAATTCACTCCCCCATCCACTCACCCGAGAGGCTGCAATACCACGCTCTCCAATATCATTATCATAGGAGAATTTGGACGCTTCAACTGCTTGTCGTACATCCGCTACGGTCTCAATTCGAGGGATCAATATATTTCGTACGCCTGAGTCAAGCACCTTTCTAATGAGAGATGGGTCATTTCCGGGAAGTCGGACTAGCAAATCGGTTCCCGATAACTCGGCAGCACGTGTGATATCCTCGAATAATTTACTATTTTCAGGTGTCGGACCAATATGTTCGAAATCAATCCACACGAAATCTATCCCCATGTCACCATACACTTCTATAATAGACGGTTTGTGAGTAACTGTTTGTGCTCCCATGACGACTTTCTCCTTCATGAGCCTCTCCAAGAACTCATTCTTTCGTCGCATGAATCGATTCTTCGACTAGCTTGAGTTAATACCTTGGGTATTCTCATATACTGACCTGCATTAGGCAGATTCCAATAATATTTCATATATAAATATAACAAAAAGAAATTTGTTATTAAAACACGGTCCGATGAGGTGATGCTCACTACGTTTCCGGGAGAGATAACATGAAATCTCTCATCGAAAGTGTGCGTACTGATCAGGGAACAATTTTAATTTCGGACCTGTCCACAAACGATCTTCATCATCTCAGATAAGTATTATATTTCTGATAGAATATATAATATCTATGGGATTCTGATCTCGGTACATCGAAGTTCCATATAGTGGAATTAAGCATGTTAGTGCTATATGCCATTTCTGAACCCTCTATCCCCGTTTCTATATGTTATGAATGTCCATTATATCCCACTATTACAACTGTACGAGCGTAATGGATTGGATTCTACTATATGGAATTTTACTCTACTACATTCGCTTTGTGGCTCGATCTTCAGTTAATTAGTCTAACATATTTGACGAAAAACACAATAAAAGATACTGAGGTTCGAACTTTCGACGATGATTGATGATCATTATGGTTTCTCCAACTGTTAGTGGTGTGTTCGATGGAGATGGTGGCGATTATAGAATAATGGTCACGAGGCCCTCTCGGTTATGACTTCCACTATGCGGAAATTTTATATTATTTGCCTGAGGAAGAGATGATTATGGTTAAGAACCAAGCTAATGACCGTCTCCAAACTGTTGAGAGGAGCTTCGATATCATCCATCTGCTCATTGATAACGGGCCGACATCCCTTTCTGAGATCGCCGATGAATTGGATATTGCTGAAAGCACGACCCATCGGTATTTGAATACATTATACGATCTACGGTATATCTCTCGAGATGGGCAAAAGTACCAACTTGGCCTTCGATTTGCGCGGTTAGGCACAGCTGCTCGGACACGTAACCCGGATTATCTCGAAATAAAATCGTATGTACATCAGCTTGCAAATAAGACTGACGAACGTGCTCATTTTATTGCAGAAGATCACGGACTAGGTGTATATCTGTATCAGGCCACCGGAGCGAATGCGGTAAAAGTAGGAGCTGATATCGGCCGTCAGGTACGTCTTCACTGTTCTGCAGCGGGGAAAGTTATTCTATCACACTACAGCCGGGAACGCGTCAACGAAATCCTTGATAGATGGGGATTACCACAAAATACTGAGCATACGATTACGAATCGAAATGTTCTTTTTGAAGAATTAGATGCAGTTCAGGAGCGTGGATTCGCGTTCAACCGAGAAGAAGCAGTTGAGGGTGTCCATGTAGTGTCGGTCCCAGTAAAACCCGAAGGGTCTCTCATAGGAACACTCTGTATCGCAGGTCCGTCGCATCGACTAACAGGGACATGGTTTGAAGAAGAGCTTCCAGAGCTACTATTATCGACTTCTAATGAACTTGAACTGAATATTGAATATGATGAGTCAAACCAACCCACCGATCACCTTGTGGAATAAGCCACAGTAGTGAACTGCCTCGGGGTCAAGTCTCGAGGTACTCGCCTTGACCCGCCTGTAAATGAGGTTGTGAAGGTCTCAACGGGTTACACGTCTCCATATACTGCTTTACGCGTACACACGAGGAGTCACCGCAGCAAAATCAAACTGTGGCCGAGCCTGAGAAATGTCTTCTACTAAATCTCCTGGAGACCTCGTGCTCACCACTAGTTTGACTGTATAAGCAGCTGTCACAATCAGCCGCATCGGTAATATTGGTGATTAATAATAAGAATTAAGTTGGATAGATATCATCGGTATGAGTATGGTTGACAGCCATAGGCGTAACCTGCTAAGGGGTACAGCACTTATTTCCAGCGGTCTGATAGCTGGATGTATGGGATCCGGCCAAAATGGTGACGGAGAAGGGTCGAATTCAGGCGGATGGGTTCAGGACACACCCCAAGAGGAAGCAGACAAACTGGTAATAAGCAATCTCAATCAAATATCAGGAGATCCTGAAATTCAGGGGCATTATGACGCATTCGAAGAGGAGACTGGTATTACTCCAGAAGCCTTCGAGATTGCAGAAGCGGATACACTCTCAAGGGTACGAACACTCCTACAATCTCAGGAGGATACACCAGACGTCTTTGACCTGATCGACTCGTGGGCCTATTCTCTGGGAACGCAGGGTTACTTTGAGAAAGTCGATCAACACATCACGACGACTGACGCTTGGTCTGATATGGCTATTGAGGCTTGTACGTGGCCGTTAGATCTACCTAGTTTTAGTGAATTCCCATATGAAGAAGGCCTCTATGCCACTCCACATTACACGAAGGGCTGGGGACTGTATGCAAATAAAAACGTCCTAGAGGAAGCAGGACTCGCACGAGATTTCCGCCCAGAGACGTTCCAAGAGTTGTTTGATGCTCTTGACCAAGTACAAGAAGTAACTGAAAACGCGATCGTGTTCCCATTCAGTGTTGGGAGCGAAGGGCGTGAAACCGTTCACAATTTAGTTCAGCGAGCTGGGGGTCATCTCTATGATGATGATAACAACCCTGACTTCATGAATGATGGTTTCGTGAACGCACTAGACTTCCTCCTCACCCTCGTGGAGGAAGGATATGCCCCTCAAGGAGTCACATCACTTAGTGAAGGTAACGTTGCTCCACAGGTGTTTGAAGAGGATGCTGCGTTCATGTTGGCTGGGCTAACTCACATGTTTGCGTATGAACCCGATAGTGATGACCAGCCTGAAGATCTTGTAACATTTAATCTCGCTCCGACTCCGGAAGGTGCTGGCGACACGCCATCGGGCGACGCGTTCCTTGTTACGCATAACGTCTCAGCATTTTCGAAGCATAAAAAAGCGGCAACCCAGTTCCAGAATATCGTTACAAGCAGAGAGAGACAGAAAGCAGAGCTGTTAATCGCAGGGAATCTCCCGATTAGATCGGACGTCTTCGAGATGGACGAGGTTCAAGAAGAGGTTCCGTATCCGGATGTCCTCGCTGAATTTATTGACAAGCAGGGCAAGTTTATTTACCCCAATCAATCTGAAATTCAGCAAGTAATGTATTCCGCAATGACAGAAGCGTTCGCAGACGGGTTGTCTGCAGAGGAGACTGCCCAAAACATACAATCCCAAGCGGAAGACATTTAAGAGCCGTATTCGTACCCAATTTTCAATATGAGTGTAAACCTAGCTAATTGGAAGGATAGTCTTCAGAGCATACGGACACGTGTGTCAGGGCTGTCTTCACTGTCTTTTGATAAACTCCTCTTACTCCCTTCTGTCGTCTTCATCACGTTGATTATCGGAGGTCCTGCTCTCTTCTTGATTTATCTCACTCTGACACAAGACGTTTTTTCACTCTTCTTAGACACGCGATTCGTTGGATTTCAAAATATAGCCGCTGTACTCACTACAGGAGATTTCTGGCTATTTACAGGAAACACACTACTCTACACTGCTGGCGTCCTTGGTATTGGGATTCCAGTGCAGTTAGGAATTGCGCTGGCACTCAATACTGATCTTCCCTACCGGAGGGTGTGGCAAACACTTCTTTTGATTCCATGGACTATTCCATTCGTCATATCCACTGTAATGTGGAAACTGATGTTCGTCCCTGAATTCGGGGTCATCAATTATTTACTCATTGAATCTGGGTTAATAGAACAACAGATTCAGTGGTTCTCTGGAACGTGGACCGCCTACTTTACGGCGATCATTACGACAGTCTGGATTATGACACCGTTGGGAACCACCATCCTACTGGCGGGGCTTGATTCGATCCCAGATGATCTGTATGAGGCAGCATATCTTGATGGAGCCGGTATCTGGAATCAATTCCGGCACGTAACACTGCCATTACTCCGCCCGGCACTTACCGCGGTTTTGGTGATCCAAGCTATGCTCGCGTTACGAGGCTTTGAGATCATCTACACAATGACGGGAGGAGGTCCGGGGACAGCGACGACCGTCATCGCCATCGATATTTATCAAGAGATGATCCAAAACGGCAATTCCCACTACGCGGCAGCTGAAGGACTCATACTCGTAGTAATGATTCTGATTGTGCTAGGAATCATCGTGAAGGGACTCTCGAGTGACACAGATTTGGAGGTAGAATAAATGAGCAACAATACCCAAAATAAAGACTTGAGCCTGTGGGAGAGAATCAACCAAGATCAAGCATTGATGAACCGTCTTCACCGTGTTGTTGCAGTCGGCGTTCTCATCTTGGTGCTTCTGTGGCTCTTCTTCCCGATCTTCTGGGCATTGGAAACTGCATTAAAAACACGCGCGGTGACTGTCCAATCCCCACCTGTCTTTTGGGGGTTCGATGTCCAATGGCAGAACTTCATCCAAGTCTGGACTGAAACTGCGCTACCAACATACATTTTCAACGGCCTGCTGATTGCGACGGTAACAACTATCCTAAGCCTTCTTATCGGCGTGCCCCACGCTTACGCGATCTCGATGTATCAGTCTAGAATCGGCGATGCGTCATTACTTCTCGTAACTGTAACACGAATTATTCCGCCGATCACCATTCTTGTACCGATCTATTTCATATTCAGTTCTCTGGGTCTGATCAATACCAAAATCGCTATCATTATTGCACAGACAGCGTTTCTTGAGCCGTTCGCTGTTTGGATAGTGAAAGGATCCTTCGACGGTAAATCCAGCTCATTAATTGATTCAGCACGAACAGATGGTTGTACTAAATTCCAAGCATTCTATAAAATAATGGTCCCAGTCTCACTACCCGGGATCATGTCTGCAGCAACTATCACATGGCTACTCTCGTGGACGACATTCCTATCGGTTTTCCTGCTAGCGACTGGGCCAAAAGCACAAACTGTGCCTGTGGGTGTCTTTGCGTTAGCACAGGACACATTCACTCCATGGAATTTAATTTCCGCCGCCGCGATAATTGGTGCAATTCCATCACTCGTTCTCGTCTCAGTATTCCAAAAATACATAATTCGTGGCTTAGTAGAGCAATAAGACGGAAGAATCAATACACAATTAAGACAACAACACAAAAACACAATGGGAAAACTAGAACTGCGGAACGTTACGAAACGGTTTGGGGATGTAGTGGCAGTCAATGACATTTCATTCGAGTTGGACGACGGAGACTTGTTAGTCCTCGTTGGGCCAAGTGGGTGCGGTAAGTCGACCACACTTCGGATGATCGCAGGGTTAGAGACCCCTACAGAAGGACAAGTGCTCATCGGAAATGAAGATGTAACGAACATTACCCCGAAGCATCGAAATATAGCGATGGTCTATCAGGACCTAGCGCTTTACCCACACAAAA
Organism: Halorubrum sp. Hd13; assembly: GCF_002252755.1. Lineage (GTDB taxonomy): Archaea > Halobacteriota > Halobacteria > Halobacteriales > Haloferacaceae > Halorubrum. The sequence continues at coordinate 8,156 of NZ_NHOY01000066.1, forward strand.
CTGTCCGAGAAAATATTAAATTCCCGCTAGAGATGCGGGGCGGTCATGAAGGTAATAAAGAACAGAAAGTACAGGAGATCGCGGATATCCTCGAAATAGGGGACATGCTTGATCGCTATCCGAGTGAACTCTCCGGGGGGCAACAACAGCGCGTCGCCCTCGGTCGTGCAATCATTCGTGATCCTTCTGTATTCTTGATGGACGAACCATTATCCAGTCTTGACGCGAAACTTCGTACTACGATGCGATCTGAGATCCTCCAGATCCAGCAGAGGCTCGATGAGACGATGGTTTACGTCACGCATGACCAAGAAATTGGAATGACGTTAGGCGACAAAATTGCAGTGATGAATGAGGGTGAACTCCAACAACTCGCAGAACCAAAAGCTATCTACAACGAGCCCGCAAACGAATTTGTCGCCGATTTCGTTGGTAGTCCAGATATGAATATTTTCGACGCAGACGTCCAACAGTCCAGTGGAACTATTGAGTACACAACTGAAGGCTTCACGCTTCAAAATTCAATCTCTACCGACAACGGTCTCGGGCAGAAGATCGACACAAACACAATTCGGCTCGGTATCCGACCACAGGATATCCACCTCCCTAACAATATCACGTGGGAATATGACGAGGGTCAAAGCTTTACTGCAGATCTCACACTTATCGAAGACGTCGGAGCTGTGTCGAACCTTCACGTGGAAGTCAACGGAGTCGAGATGATTGCTCAGATTAATGGAATGACTGATCTCGAAGCAGGTGACAGTATCACACTTGTCGTAGACATGGATAAATTACATTTCTTCGACAAACAGACCGGAGAGCGCATCACTGAACCTCACATGGCATTAGTTGAGGCAAAATAGAAACTACTAGCTCTGCTTAAATTATATTCTTCATATATGTTTCAGCCAGAAACAACTGGTCACTGAAGACTGTGTATTGACGGCGGTGTTCAGATTAGGATGAGGAGTGAGGCGGTGTGTTTTCTGAGTGGTTCATGCCCGACAACACACGCCTCAGCGGTATTATCGACCAGATTGAATTAGGTTTTGTGGAACAAGAAGCGACACCAAGATTGCTGATGAAGGTCGGTATTCAGTTCCATCTTGCTTACCTATAAATTTCGGATACAGTTTCTATTTTTTAGATATTTGGTGTCGAACGTGCTTGATCAACGGTTCATAATTGGGTTCACAAGGCAGATCTTTAGCCTGAAGCTGATCGGTATCCGGATCACATTGCAGTTGACGAGACTGTGCTCCGACTCAACGATGAGCAATATTGGCTGTATGCTGCCGTCGTTCCCGAGACGATCGAATTACACTACAGAAAGCTTGAGCCGACGACAAAAGGTTCTCACTCATTCGTTTCTGACGGAACTCCCCGAAAAACACGATGTCTCCGACGCCGTGTTTCTCGTCACTGGATCGCACTCTTTACAAGATGTGTGTCACCGCCACGGCTTCGATTTCAGATACGAGAACCATGGAAATCGGAACGCTGTTGAAAGTATATTTAGACAAATAAAACGTCGAACTTTCTATTTCTCAAACTGTTTCAGCAACGCCGAAGCAGAAACCGCCGCAACTGGCTCAGATCGTTCAGCTTCGAATGGAATCAGCTTATCTGAACACGAGGGATTTCAGATACGAACGACATGGAAATCGGAACAGCGTCGAACGTGTCTTTCGTGAGGTAAAACGCAGAACTATCAGTTTTTCAAACTTTTTTAGCAACGCTGAAGCAGAAACTGCTGACGAGTGGCTCAGATCGTTCGCTTTCGCATGGAATCAGCTTATCTGAACACGAGGCTGAAATCGAGGCCATGTTTTTCACATGCTCGGTGAAGTGGAACCGCTCCATCAACGAGAAAGATCGCGGCATCTACATCGTGTTTTTTGCGAAGCTCCGCGAAAAACTGATCTGCGATCACGTTTGTTCGTGTCGGTTCAAGCTTTGTGTGGAGCAAATCGTTTGAATCGGGATCGACAGCAGCGTACAGCCAGTATTGTTTATCGTCAAGCTGAATCACAGTTTCATCAACTGCAACGTGATTCGGGTTTCGACCAGATTCCGGCTGTAAATCGGCCTTGTGAACCCA
>NZ_NHOY01000034.1 GCF_002252755.1 Halorubrum sp. Hd13
TCGTCGGCATGGCGGCGACGTTCATCGGGCTGACGGCCCTGCTCCTCGTCGCCGCCATGCCGACGATGATCGTCCGGTTCGTCACACTCGTACTGGGGCGTCCATCGTTGTAAGCGTCCCGACCGCTCGCGGCCGAGGGCGTCCCTCACAGCGGTCCCTCCCGGAGTCCCGCCGTGGGGACCCCCCGTTGGCGCCGCGCCGGCGCCCGCCGTCCTCCGTACCGTTTATGCCCGCGGGCGCCCGGACTCGCGGTATGCCAACTGCGGACCGAGAGGTCGCCACGGGGCTCCCGCCGGGCGTCGCCGACGCCCGCGAGGAGCTCACGCCGATGCTCTCGCAGTACGCGGACCTGTGTGCCGCCCACGAGGACGCGCTGGTGCTGTTCCAGGTCGGCGACTTCTACGAGGCGTTCTGCGAGGCGGCCGAGGCCGTCGCGCGGGTCTGCGAGGTGACGCTCACGGAGCGCTCCGACTCGACCGGCGACTACCCGATGGCGGGGATCCCCATCGACAACGCCGCGCCGTACCTCGAATCGCTGCTCGACGCCGGCTACCGCGTCGCCGTCGGCGATCAGGTCGAGGACGCCGAGCAGGCGTCCGGCCTCGTCGACCGCGCCGTCACGGAGGTGATCACGCCCGGGACCGTCGTCGAGGACGACCTGCTGGAGGCGGGCACCACGAACTACGTGGCGGCGGTGGCGGCCGGTGAGACCGATGCGGACGCGGGGGGCGGCGTCGGCCTCGCCGCCGTCGACGTCTCCACGGGCGAATGCCTCGTCACGTCGGGCGACCGCGACGCGGTCGCCGGGGAGCTCGACCGGATCGCGCCGGCCGAGCTGATCGCGGGGCCGGACGCCCCGACGTTCGAGCCGGCGGACGCCGAGCGCGGCTGGACGGTCCACGAGTACGACCCCGGCGTCTTCGAGCGCCGCGCCGCGACGGAGCGGCTGGAGCCGTACCTCCCGGCGCCCGACCGGCGATTCGAGGGCGACGCCGAGCTCCGGGCGGCCGGCGCCGTCCTCGCGTACGCGGAGTACACGCAGGGCGACGACGGGCCGCTCTCGTACGTCACGCGGCTCCGGCGGTACGACCCCCGCGACCGGCTGCGGCTCGACGCCGCCGCCCAGCGCAGCCTGGAGCTGTTCGAGAACCGCGGGCTCGGCGCGAGCGACACCCTGTTCGACGCGCTCGACGAGACGAGCTGCGCGCTCGGCCGGCGCTGTCTGGAGCGGTGGCTCCGGCGCCCGCTCGTCGACGCCGACGCGATCCGGAGCCGCCACGACGCGGTCGGCGAACTGGCCGACCGCACGCTGGTCCGCGAGGGAGTCGCCGACGCGCTCGCGGCCGCCTACGACCTGGAGCGCCTCGTCGGGCGCGTCTCGCGGGGGCGGGCCGACGCCCGCGACCTGCGCTCGCTGCACGCGACGCTCGCGGTCGTCCCGGAGCTGAAGTCGCTCCTCGCGGAGGCGGGGAGTGAGGACGCCGGCGGCGACGCCGAGCGCCCGCGGACCGACCACCTCCGCGGCCTCCGCGATCGCCTCGACGAGCTGGTCGCGGTCCGCGACCTGATCGACGAGGCGATCGCGGTCAACCCCCCGCCCGAGATCACCGACGGCGGCGTGATCCGCGAGGGGTTCGACGACGACCTCGACGCGCTCCGCGCGACCGAGCGCGAGGGGCGCGAGTGGGTCGCCGACCTGGAGGCGAGCGAGCGCGAGCGCACCGGGATCGACTCGCTGTCGGTGGGCCACAACCAGGTCCACGGCTACTACATCGAGGTGACCGACGCCAACCTCGACCGGGTCCCCGACGACTACCGCCGCCGGCAGACGCTGAAGAACAGCGAACGCTACGTGACGCCCGAGCTGAAGGAGCGCGAGGAGGAGATCGTCGGCGCCGCCGAGCGCGCGGACGCTCTCGAGTACGAGCTGTTCGCCGACGTCCGCGAGCGCGTCGCGGCCGAGACGGAGCGGATCCAGGGCCTCGCCGACGCGCTCGCCGAGCTCGACGCGTGCTGCTCGCTGGCGACCGTGGCGGTCGAGGCCGACTACGTCCGCCCGGAAGTTCGCGACGACCCCGACGCCGGGATCGAGATCGAGGGGGGCCGCCACCCCGTCGTCGAGCGCGCGGAGGCGTCGTTCGTCCCGAACGACGCCGACCTTCCCCGCGGGTCGGTCGCCGTGATCACGGGCCCGAACATGAGCGGGAAGTCGACGTACATGCGCTCGGTGGCGCTCGCGGTCGTGCTCGCGCAGACCGGGTCGTTCGTCCCCGCGCAGGCCGCCACCCTGCCCGTCTTCGACCGGCTGTTCACCCGCGTCGGCGCCTCGGACGACATCGCGGGCGGGCAGTCGACGTTCATGCGCGAGATGAGCGAGCTGACGGAGATCCTCCACGACGCCGGCCCCGCCTCGCTCGTGCTCCTCGACGAGGTCGGCCGCGGCACCGCGACGACGGACGGGCGCGCCATCGCCCGCGCGGCCGCCGAGTTCGTCCACGACGAGCTGGGCGCCACCGCGCTCTTCGCCACGCACTACCACG
>NZ_NHOY01000118.1 GCF_002252755.1 Halorubrum sp. Hd13
TGCTCTGTTGAATCCGCAGAAGGCGACGGGATAGCGTCGCTCTGAAGGTGGAAGCGAAGCGGAAGAGCCGAATGTGTCTACCCTACTCTTCCGCTTCGTTAAGCAAGCCGCGTCGCTGGCTCAAAAGCGCTGTGCCGCCAGTCCAACGGCGGTGAGTGATCCGACTGGCAACGGATTTCCCGGGTGGAAGCATGTCACGCTCCACTTTTTGCGGGTTCACATGGATGCGACGTACCGCGAGATCGTCGATTGGGCGAGTGAAATGGATCGTGTTCGTGGTCTGTTACAGCTGTCGCGGACGGCATTTCCCGCACCCTCAACGCTGTACCGGTCGTTTGAGAGGGTGCCCATGTCGGTGTGGCGCGGTTTCCTTCGGGAGTCTGCGACCATCTGCGATCCGGGCTCGCACGGTGCCATCGATGCCACGTTCTTCGACCGCGAAACGGCATCGAAACACTACCAACACCGCTCGGATCGCCACATACGCACGCTCAAAACGACGGCACTCGTCGATACGGACTCGTGTGCCATCCTTGATCTTCACTGCTCGGCACACTGGCCTCACGACACCCAAACTGGCCGTCGAGTTGCCCTTCGCAACACCGAGAAAATCGAGAGTCTCGCCGGCGACAAAGGCTATGACGACCAATCTCTCCGGGACACCCTCCGTTCAGCGGGCGTCCGGCCGTTGCTGCGTCACCGGCTGTTCGCTGCGTACGATCACGCGCACAACGCACGGTTGGACAGCGAGCTATACGGCCAGCGCTGGATGGCCGAGACCGCCTTTTCGGCCATCAAGCGTCGGTTCGGCCCCGCTGTCCACCCTCGCGCTTGGTACCGCGAGTTCCGCGAACTCGTGTTGACCGCCGCAGTCTACAACCTCGAACAAGCTCTCAAACAGTGATCCCCGCGCCGTCATCGGATTCAACAAAGCAGACGAGATCAACTTAGAGCTTGTGGAGCGAGAAGCAACACCGCGGCTGTTGATGAAGCTCAGTATTCAGCTCCACCTTGCTGGACTATCGCTTTCGAATACTGTTTCG
>NZ_NHOY01000080.1 GCF_002252755.1 Halorubrum sp. Hd13
TGAAACAGTTTGAAAAGCTGGTAGTCCTGCGTTTTATCTCACGAAAGACACGTTCGACGCTGTTCCGATTTCCATGTCGTTCGTATCTGAAATCGAGGCCATGTTTTTCACATGCCCGGTGAAGTGGAACCGCACCATCAACGAGAAAGATCGCGTCATCCACGTCGTGTTTTTCGCGGAGTTCCGCGAAAAACTGATCTGCGATCACGTTCGTTCTTGTCGGTTCAAGCTTTGTGTGGAGTAAATCGTTTGAGTCTGGATCGACGGCGGCGTACAGCCAATAGTGTTCATCCTCAAGCTGAATCACCGTTTCATCGACCGCAACGTGATTCGGGCGCCGACCAGATTCCGGCTGTAGGTCGGCCTTGTGAACCCAGTTATGAACAGTGGATCGAACCCGATCAACACCGAATATTTCAAGAAACGAAACAGTATTCGAAAGCGATAATCCAGTAAGGTGGAGCTGAATACTGAGCTTCATCAACAGCTGCGGTGTTGCCTCTCGCTCCACAAACTCTAAGTTGATCTCGTCTAAACAGCCGCTGAGGCGGTCGTTTTCGGGCATGAATCACTTTGAAAACGCACCGCCTCACCTTTCAATCCTTATCTGAACACCGTCGTAGCCGGGGGGTCGTTCGCACGGGCCGGCGCGTCGAGAGGGCCGCCGACCGCCTATATCCCGAGCCAGTCACTGTTCCGGATCTGGTGTCCC
>NZ_NHOY01000054.1 GCF_002252755.1 Halorubrum sp. Hd13
AGTCGGGGGTGACGTCGGCGAGATCGACCGAGTCCTCGACTGAACGCACCCGTCTCGCCCCCGCGTCAGTACTTCCGCTCCGTGGGTAACGTTTATACGAATCAGTCGCTTCTCCATGCGTATGAGTGGCGTTGACACGCACGAGGGAGCGACCGGAGACGACGAGGAGGACCCGGAGCGACCCGTACGCGTGATCGAAGGGCACGCGGTCCAGTTCAACGAGTACCGGTACTGACCGGGGGCGCGGCCGTCGACCGGTGTCGGGACCGTTAAGTGCTCGTCCCGGGTAGCCGAGGGTGTGATACGGAGGCTCCGACGCGCGAGTACCTTCGCCGCCGTAGCCGCGCTCGCGGCCCTCGCGCCGACGCTCGGCGACGCCGCGGTCGTTCCCTTCCTCGCGGTCGCCGGCCTCGCCTTCTTCGGAATCCGCGACGGGGAGTGGTTCGAGACGCTCGCGCTGCCGGGCGATCGCGAGGAGGAGCGGCTCTACGGGCTCGTCGCCTTCTCGGTCGCCGCGGCCGGCCTCGCGCTGTTCGCCTCGCTCCCCCGCGCCCCCCTCCCGTACGAGGCGTTCGCCGCGGCGGCGCTCGCCGTCGGCGGGGGACGGTTCGGCCGGGAGCTCGTCGGCCGGTCGACGACCGACGAGTTCCCGCTCGTCGCCGGCTACGTCGGGGTGGGCGCCCTCGCGGCCTTCGTCGGACAGGTCGCGGTGCGGCTCCAGACGGCGGCCCTCGGCGTCGACGGCGGGTTCTCCCTCGACGGGCCGGTCCCCGCTCCGGGCGTCGACCCCGCGGGGGCGGCGTCGCTGGCGACCGCGCTCCCCGACCTCGTCTTCATCGCGTCCGTCGCCGCGCTGACCGCCGCGCTCGTGCGGTCGCTGGTGTTCGCCCGCGACGCGCACATCACGGTGATCCTCGTCGCGTTCGCGGTCTGGGGGTTCCTCGCGCTCGACCCGGCGGTCACCGTCCCCCTCGTCGCGTTCGGTCTCGGCGTGACCGTCGCGCTCGGTTACATCTCCTTCGCGCTCGGCACCGCCTCCGTCCCCGGGATGCTCACCGGTGTGCTCTCCGCCCTGCTCGCCGTCGTGCTCGGCGGGGTCGGCTGGTTCCTCACGCTGATGTCCTTCTACGCCGTCGGCGGGCTCGCCTCGAAGTACCGCTTCGACGAGAAGGCGGCCCGCGGCGTCGCCCAGGAGAACGAGGGGGCCCGCGGCACGGGTAACGTGCTGGCGAACTCCGCGGTCGCGCTCGTCGCGCTCGTCGGCTACGCCGCGACCGCCCACGTCGCGCTCCCTCCGGCCCCGTTCGCGCTCGCCTTCGCGGGGGCGACCGCCACGGCGATGGCCGACACGCTCTCCTCGGAGATCGGCGGGCTGTTCGACGGGCCGCGGCTCGTCACGACTCTCAAGCGGGTCGACCCCGGCACCGACGGCGCGATCACCTGGCAGGGTGAGTTCGCCGGTCTCGCGGGCGCGCTCCTCGTCGGCGGCCTCGCCGCGGTCGGAATGCCTCTCGGCGACCTCGTCGGCGGCGGGGTCGTCGTCTTAGCGGGGGTCGCGGGCATGACCGTCGACAGCCTCCTCGGCGCGCTGGTCGAGGGCGACCGGATCGGCAACCAGACCGTGAACTTCCTCGCGACGCTGTCCGGGGCGGCGGTCGCGGTCGGGCTCGGGGTGACGGTGCTTTGAACCCGGCGTCGAACGACGGCGAGGGGCCGGACTCCGACCCGTCGGACGAAGACGCCGATACCCCGGACCCGCGCGTCCGCGCCGCCCGCCCGCCAGACGCCGACCGGATCCGCGAGCTCCAGGCGTTCCTCCGGCAGCCGAACCCGGACCTCTTGGAGTACGGCCTCGCGGTCGGCTCGGCGCTCGTGAGCGTCGCGGACGGCCGCCCGGTCGGGTACCTGCTTCCGGTCGACGCCCCCAACCGCCCCGGAGTCCACGTCGCCGAACTCGTCGTCGACCGGGACCACCGGCGCGAGGGGCGCGCACGCGGCCTCCTCTCGGCCGCGATCGAAGGGGCCGACGGTCCCGTGACGCTCCAAGCGCACCCCGACAACGACGGAGCGCTCGCGCTGTACGACGGGCTCGGCTTCGAGGTCGTCGACCGGCGCCCCGACGCGTACGCCGACGGCGACGCGCTCGTACTACGCCGGGAGTAGAGTCGTCGGCCTCGGAGCGGCCGGGGCCTCGCAGGCGCTCGGCGCCCCCGGAGCGGCGGGCGATCTCTCTCGGGAGCGAGCGAGAACAGACAAAAGGACTATTCGAGCCCCGCGCTACGGGCGAGACATGAGCGACGCCGACGCGGAGCCGGAAGCGGGCGAGGGCCCAGACGCGAGCGACGCCGCCGCCGACCCGATCGACGTCGACTTCGGCGAGGACGGGCTCGTCCCCGCGATCGCCCAAGACGCCGACTCGGGCGAGGTGCTGATGCTCGCGTACGTCTCGCCGGAAGCGCTCGACCGCACCCGCGAGACGGGCGAGGCGCACTACTACTCCCGGTCGCGCGACGAGCTGTGGCACAAGGGGGGCTCCTCCGGCCACGCGCAGGAGGTCCGCGAGGTGCGCGTCGACTGCGACGCCGACACGCTCCTGTACCTCGTCGACCAGAACGTCGGGGCGTGTCACACGGGGCACCGGTCCTGTTTCCACCGGACGATCGACGGCGAGCACGTCGGGGAGCGCGTCTTCGACCCGGACGAGGTGTACTGAATGGGCGACGCGGCCGGCGGCGCGGCGGACCGCGGCGCGGCGGGACGCGACGCGGAGCCCGACCCGGTCGCCGAGGCGGGCGAGGCGGCCGCGAGGCTCCGCGAGCGCTACGACGAGCTCCGGGGGATCGAGGGCCGGATCGCCGACCTCGGCCGGGAGCGCGTCGAGGCCGCGGCGGACACGTACCGCCGGGCCCACCGCGTGCTCGACGAGTACGAGGAGGACGCGGTCGGCAGCGGCGACTTCGAGGCCTACGTCCGGTTCGAGGGCGAGTTCGCGAACGCGGTCGACGTCGACGACGACGCGCTCGCGGCCGACGCGTTCGCGGCCGCCGACGAGGCGGTCGACAAGAAGCGGCTCTCGGAGCGCGACTTCGAGGCGGCCCGCGAGGCGCTCGAACCCGCCGGGGAGTACGTCGACCTGCTCGCCGACCGCGACGAGGCGCTCGACGACTATCGGATCGCCCGCAGGGACGCCCGTGAGGCGAAGAAGTGCCTCGCCGCCCGGCTCGACGAGCTTCGCGAGGTCGCGGCGATGGCGGACGCCGACCTCGACGCCGACGTCGACCGCCTCCGCGAGCCGGTGGAGACGTACAACGAGGCGGTCCGGGAGTCGTTCGACGAGTTCTATAAGTCCGCGTCGGCCCGCGAGGCATTCTCGTTCCTCGATCGCGCGGACGCGACGCCGTTCGTCGACGTCGACGTGCCGCCGACGGACCTGGCCGACTACGTCGCCGAGTACGAGGCGGGCGAGGAGCCGCTGCCGACCCTATTGAAGTACGCGGACTACTCGAACTCGAAGCTGGAGCACTACGTCGACGACCCCGGCGCGCTCCGGACGGCGGTCGCGGTCCACCGCACCTATATCGAGCGGCTCGACGGCGAGCCCCTGACGCTCGACTGGCCGCCCGCCGCCGGCGACGAGCTCGCCTACGAGATCGACGAGCTGATCCCGCTGGTCTCGCGCGTCGCCGACGACGACACGGTCGCGACGCTGCGCGCCGTCCGCGATCTCGCGCGCGACGACGAGTACGAGCGGCTCCGCCGCGCCGCCGAGGTTCGCGACGCGCTGGACGACCCCGAGCTGGAGCTGGTGCGGACCGGCGCCGTCGACGACCGGGTGCGCGAGGCCGAGCGCACCCTGGAGATCGCCGAGGACGTGCTCGCGGAGACGGAGCGGTAGCGGGCTTTTAAACCGTCCCTCTCGGAGAAGCGCGCCCTTTCAATAGCCGCCGGCGTCGACGTGACGACATGACACGATTCGACGCCGCGACGGAGACGGAGCGGCTGAAGCTGATCGCGGACGCGGCGGCCGCTCACCGCGCCCGGTCGAGCGACGTGATGACCGTCGACGTCGACCCCGACAGCGACGTCACCGAGGGCGGCGAGGTGCCGCCGTGGATCCAGCTCGTCGGCACGGAGCTGATCTTGGACTGCACCGACGACGAGTTAGAGCGGCTGAAGGACCTGCTCGGCGAGTTCCCCGAGTTCCGGATCGACGAACTCGTCAGCCCGGAGGAAGCCGAGGGGACGAACGCGGTCGTCACCGCGCGCTCGGACGCCAACCGCGTGGCGGGGTTCGTCGAGCGCGCGTTCCGCGAGGTGTACGGGCTCGACGAGGAGTATCGGGCCTGGGTGACGGCGATATGAATCGGATGAGGGTGTTGCTGTCGGGTGTTTATAATTGAGTGACGGCTCGGCGGTGACGGCTTTCGGATTCCCAGCCGCCTGCTTATAAATCGTTGATCGTGGCTTGACGATGAAAACCTCCAAAGCCCCAGCCGTGAGGCGGGCGCACGTTCGCTGCGCTCCTCGTCACTCGCTTCGCTCGTTCCTGCGGTGCTTACGTCACCTGCGCCCGCCTCA
>NZ_NHOY01000127.1 GCF_002252755.1 Halorubrum sp. Hd13
CGCGGGTAGGCGTACAGCTCCACGAGGAGCCCGTCCGGGTACTGGGGCGCCTCGAAGGCGATCTCCCAGACGGGCACCGCGAGCGCGGCGACGAACAGGACCGCCGCCGTCAGCGGCAGCGCCCGTCTGAGTTCGGTCAGTCGGTCGAGTGCGGGTGTCATAGGGTGGGGGGTGGTGGGTCGGGGTGTGGTCGAGTGGCTGTTCGGTCCCTACGCGGACGGCTCGACGAGGATCCGCGAGCGCATCTCCAGGTGGAGCGCGCTACAGAAGTACGCGCAGTACGCCCAGAACACGCCCGGCTGGTCGGCGGTGAACGTCACCTCGCGGGTGTCCTGCGGCGCCAGCGCGAGGTTGATGTCGTACTCCGGGATCGCGATCGAGTGGATCACGTCGCTCGTGGTCTCGATGTTCGAGATCTTGAGGCGGACCTCGTCGCCCTCCCGGAGCGTGACCTCCGGGAACGCGTACTCGTTGCGGCGCGCCCACATCTCTATCTCGACGGTGCTGTCGTCGACCCGCTCGAAGGACTCCTCGCCCTCGGCGACGTACTCCAGCTCGTAGTCGTCCGGGTCCCACGTCTTCGCGGGGTCGATCTTGTCCTTGTGGACGATGCTGGCGTCGTGCGGCTCGGGGTACGACGGCTTGTCCTTCACCAGCTGCATCCCGGCGTCGTCGTCGCCGATGTGGAACAGCTGGTCGTTCTCCGGGTGGATCGGCCCCACCGGCAGGAACCGGTCCTTCGAGAGCTTGTTCAGCGAGACGAGGTAGTCGCCCTGCGGCGACGCCGTGTACGACTCCGCGGCGATGAGGTGGCCGGGGTTGTAGTGGACGTCGTGGCGGTCGACGACCGGCTCCTCGGAGCCGGCCTCGGCCTCGACGGCGGCCTCGTAGTCCCACTTGACCACCTCGCTGTCGATGAACGTCGTCGTGTACGCGTGGCCCCGCCCGTCGTAGGCGGTGTGGAGCGGCCCCATCCCGATACGGGGCTGGCCCACGATGGCGTCCTGCGGGTCGTCGACCTCGGCGATGGCCTCGATGTCGATGACGGTACAGCTCGGGTCGAGCTTTCCGGAGGCGATGGCGTACTTCCCGTTCGGCGTCACGCTGACCCCGTGCGGGCTCTTCGGCGTCGCGACGTAGCGGACGATCGGGCGGTCGCCCTCGTTCAGCGGGCTGTCCTTCGTCCCGTCGACGACGGGCACGCCGCTGATCTCCTCGTACTGGCCGCTCTCGACGGCGTCCCAGATCGCGGGGATGTCGAACGCCTTCACGTAGTCGCGGTCGGAGCGGGCCATCTCGCCCTCGGTGGTCCCCTCCTCGCTGTTGTAGCCGGTGGCGAAGAACCAGCGGCCCTCCTTGCCGCCGTCCCCGTTGTCCATGTTGCCGTCGACCTCGACCTGCCACTCGACGTCCATCGTCTCGGGGTCGATGGCGGTGATGACGGAGCCGTACTCGTCCGGGCTCTGCACGTCCCGGCCGTCGTTCGGCATGGGGACGCGGAACTCGCCGACGCCGAAGACGAGCTGCGTGTCCGGCAGCTGCATACAGGCGCCGTGGACGCCCTGGCAGTTCGGGACGTTCGTGATCGCGTCCGTCTCGAAGTACTCCAGGTCGACCCGGGCCATCCGCCCGTTGGCCTTGTCGTTGACGAACAGCCAGCGGCCGTCGTAGTCGTTGTCGGTCTGCGAGACGCGCGGGTGGTGGGTGTCCCCCCACACGTGGCCGTCGCCCTCCTCCTCAAGCATCCGGCTCGACTTCGCGTCGTGACCGTAGCCGCGCGCGCTCTCCGTCTGGAACACCGGGATCCGCATCAGCTCGCGCATCGACGGGAGGCCGACGACGCGGATCTCGCCCGTGTGGCCGCCGGAGAGGAAGCCGTAGTACTCGTCGTGCTCGCCGGGCGCGACGGAGTGCTCGCCGCTCCCGGCCGCGCCGCCGGAGTCGTCGTCCTCGTCCGCGAGGATACTCGTACAGCCCGCGAGGCCGCTCATGGCCCCGACGGCGGCGCCGGCCTTCATGAAGTCGCGCCGCCCGAGCTCCAAGCGCGGCAGGTCGAGGCTCGGCCGCTTCGCCGCGGTCGCGTCCGTCCCCTCCGCGGTCGAGGCGATGTCGCGCTCGTGGTCGGTGAGCAGGTGCTCGATCGTCCGCCCGTCGACGATCTCGGGCTCGCCGTCGGCCGCGTCCGGTCCGTCCGCCGGTCCCGTCTCGCCCGCGTCCGCGGGCGTCTCGTCGCGCTGTTCGTCGGCTCGTGCCGTCGGCTCGTCGCTGGCGTTGGGTTGGGAAGTCATTGTCTGGTGGTGGCGTCGGCGCTGCCGTCCGCTCCGCCGTCGCCGTCGGAGTCCGTTCGGACCGCGATCCGCTCGACCGCCCGATCGCCGAGGACCGCCCGCAGCTCGGCTTCGATCTGCGGGACGAGCCGGTCGCGGGCGGCCTCGGCGTCGAAGCGGTAGCGGTGTCGCGCCGTCCCCCGGCGCCGCTCCGCGCCGCGGTCGACGAGCCCCTTCTCGACGAGCCGGTCGACGGTCCGCTTCACCGTCGTGTACGCGACGTCGTCGCCGCGGTCCGCGACCGCGTCGTGCAGGTCGCGAGCGGCGAGGGGTTCGTCGGCGCGCCGCAGGACTGCGAGGAGCTCGCGTTCCCGCGGTCCGAGCTGTGTCCACTGGGTCATGGGTGGTCGGAGCCGAACCGGTCGGTTCGACTCCGCTACTGATCAGTACGCTCTAACCCCGGGGATAGCTGTCGGCGAACAGTTCGGAGGTTTAAGTACCGTCGCCGGTCCCGAACGTCTGCGAAAAGAGCGCCGCCGTCACGGTGCGGAGGTGTTCCGACACCGTGGACTTCGCGAGGTCGAACTCCGCCGCGACGTCGACGGCGGAGGCGCCGCCGGTCTCGAAGTACCCCTTCTCGGCGGCGACCGTCGCGATCTCGGCCTGCCTGTCGGTCACGCCCGCGAGGTCGACGGGGACCACGTCGGGGCAACACTCGTCCCCGTCGCCGCGAGCGCGGTCGACGCAGAGCCGACGGAGCTCGACGTCGAGGCCGACCGCCTCGCACTCGTCGACGATCGCCCGCAGTTCCTCGTGGCCGCTCAGGACGAACGAGACCCGGATCTCGCCGTCGACCATTTCGGTCCGGCGCGGCGACACCGGGAAGTTCGCGAACGCCGCCGGGAGCCCGCCGCAGGAACAGCCCGCACAGATCCCGCCGTCGGGATCGGTCGGCGAGGGGTCGAGCGAGGAGGGCTCCGAGCGCGGGGGCTCCTCGGAGTTCGGCGCCCCGAGATGGACCCCGCCGTCGGTGGCCGGACGCTCGCACTCGATCTCGTACCGACCGTGCGCTCGGCCGCCGAACTCGACGAGGTCGAGCCCGGTCGGCGGGTCGTCGGGCGGATCGGCGGCGACGAACTCGACGCGGTCGTCGGTCGAGTCGACCCGTACCTCCTCGACCGGCGTGCTGGCCGAGAGGGCCGCGACGGGACAGCCGTCACAGGAGGAGAGGGCGAGTTCGGCGTGAATCCCGGTGCTCATGTGCGAAGCTAGGCGCTCCGGGACTCATATAACGCCGAGCGGTTTCCAGCGCGGTGAAAAGACCGCTCCGGCCCCGCGACCGATCGCGGGAAGCCAGCCGGAAGCCCACGATCCGTTCCGGTGAGCGCGCGCTTATAAATCCGGGGTCGGAATCGGGCGACATGCCGCCACTGGAACTCCCGCTCGGCCTCGGCACGTCGGGGCTCGACGACCCCGCGGAGTGCACCGCCACCGTGACCGCCGCCCTGGAGGCGGGGTACCGCCACGTCGACACCGCCCAGATGTACGACAACGAGGCCGCGGTCGGCGAGGGGATAGCCGCCGCCGACGTCGAGCGCGACGAGGTCGTCGTCGCCACGAAGGTCCACCCCGAGAACCTCGCGCCCGAGGACGTCCGCGAGACGGCCCGCGAGAGCCTCGACCGCCTCGGGCTCGACCGCGTCGACCTGCTGTACGTCCACTGGCCGATCCGCGCGTACGACGCCGCCGCGACGCTGCCGGTCTTCGACGAGCTTCGCGACGCGGGGCTCACCGATCACGTCGGCGTCTCGAACTTCACCCCCGAACTGCTCCGCGAGGCCCGCGAGATCCTCGACGCGCCGATCGCCGCCCACCAAGTCGAGTGTCACCCGCGGTTTCAGCAGGCCGAACTGCGCGGGCTCGCCGCCGAGTTCGACCACCGGCTCGTCGGCTACTCGCCGCTGGCCCGCGGCGACCTGTTCGACGACGAGGAGTTCCTCGCGATCGCCGACCGGGCCGATCGCTCGCCGGCCGTCCTCGCGCTCGCGTGGGCGCTCGCTCGCGATGTCACGCCGATCCCGAAGGCGACGGGCGACCACGTCGCCGAGAACCTCGACGCCGTCGACGCCGAGATCGATCCGTCCGTCCTCGACGCCGTCGACGGGCTGGAGCCGGGCGACCGACGGATCGACCCCGACGACGCGGCGTGGAACCGCTGAGGGGCGGCAGATCGCCCCCGAACGACGGCCCTCACACCGCCTCCAACCGCGCCTCCATCTCCGCCTCCGCCCGGTCGACGAGGTCGGCCATCGGCTCGTCGACGTACGTCGTCCACTGGTCGACGAACCCCGAGCGGCCGAGCATCCGGACGACCTCGTAAATAGGCCTCCGGGCCGCGAATCCCGCCGGGAGCCCGCCGGCGCACTCGGCGTACCCGGCGCGGAGCGCCGCCGCGTACCGCTCGGGCCCCCGCTCGTCGAACCCGTTGAGGAGCTGGTCCTCCGCCCTGACGAGGTCGCGGGCGGGATCGCCGACGTGGGCGAGCTCCCAGTCGATCGGAGCGATCCCGTCGCCTGCCTCGGCCTCGCGGTCGCGTCCGGTCCCGGCGCCGACGACGAACAGGTTCGGCATCGCGACGTCGCCGTGGAGGAGCGCCGCGGGGGCGTCGCGGAGGCGGTCGCGGTTCGCCTCGACGCAGTCGACGACGGCGTCGTAGTGGTGGCCGAGCCGCTCCGACGTGCCGATCTCGCGGGTTCGCTCGATCGTTTTTAAAAGCACGTCCGGCCACGGCGCGGGATCGAGCGCGAGTCCGCCCCGCCCGTCGCTCCCGACGATCTCGCCGTGCGTCTCGAACCGCTCGGTGTGGAGGGTCGCGAGCGTCGCGCCGACGCGCCGGAGCAACGCCGCGCGGTCGGCCTCACCGCCCTCTCGTTCCCCGAGCTCGTCCCACAGGTCGAGGAGCTCGCGTCCGGGAGCGGGCGCGGTGACGAGGTACGGCACCGTCGCGTCCGGGTCACCGGCGAGGACGTCCGGGACCGCGATCGGCCGCTCGGCGGCCAGGTAACGCAGGACTGCCAGCTCGCGGGCGATCCGGGTGCCGTCGCCGTCGACCGCGACCTTGCAGAACGCCCGACCGCCGTCCGCGAAGGCGACCCCGACCGTCTCGTTGGCCCCGTTCCACGAGGGGCCGACGCCGGTCAGGCGCTCGACCGACCGCTCCGGGAACGCATCGGCGAGAGCGGCCGCCGCGGCGTCGTTCATGGCGATGCGTCGCGGCCGGGCGGTGTTAAAATTGCTGTCACTCCTGTTAACACGAGGCGGTGAAATGCCTTTGTTGCGGCCGAGAGATGCCGAATTCAGAGAAGCACCGATAACCTGATAACTGTTGTCGGTTTATCAATTGGTAGTGAGAGACGACGCGATCGGAGAACGAGTACGCCTCGAGACGCGGGGTGAGACGCTCTGCGTTCGCGACGCGTTGGAGGGTGAGGAGCTCCGGCTCGTGTCGGACACCGAACCCGATCCGGAGCCCGCGCTCACGGAGCTGTTCCCGTTTCCGGTCGACAGAGCGGTCAGCTTCGAGGCGGAGTCAATCTCGGTTCCCGACTACTCGGCGGTGACCGTGCGCAGGGCGGACGGCGAGTTCGTCGCGCGGCTCGACGACCCGATGGAGCTCCGACGAGGGTCGTACTGCTTCGACGTCAGCGGGGTGACCAAGGCGCTGATCCGCGCGACCGACGTGGCGGTCTCGACGACCGGCATGGCCGACTCCGGACCGGTCGACCTCGAGTTCGACCGATCGGTCACCGTCACGGTCGGCGCGCGGTCGCTTCACACCCGCCCCGAGGCGACGATCACGGTCCCCGACGACCCGGCCGCGCTGGCGGAAGCGGTCTCGGTGCTCGGCTCGTCGATCAAGGAGTTCTCCGCCGAGCGGTCGTGGCCGACGCTCCGCGGCTACCCGCCGCGGATCGAGCGCGGCGACGCGCTCGACATCCCGAGCCCGTTGGTCCCTCCCGACACCGGCGTCGAGGTCGTCGTCCGCCCCGACTACGCGGACGTCTACCGGCTCTCGACGCTGTCGTACTACCTCGGGGCGCGGATGGTGACCGGAAACGCGCCCGCGATCCGGCTCGCAAACGGCTACATCGAATCGCTGCCGACCGAGGGGGTCGCGCTCGAAGAGCGGGCCGCGGAGCTGCTTCGGACGTGGTTCTTCCTCGATACGCTCACCCGGACCGAGGGGTACGTCCCGTCCGACCGGTACGAGTACGAGCTGGTCGGCTCGGAGCTCCCCTTCTACCCGCCGAAGCTCGCGGACCTGTCGATGAGCGAGCGGCTGATGGAGTACCTCGAAGTGGATGCGGAGACCGTCGCGCCGTACGCGCCCGACTGGCCGACCGAGGCGGTGCTCCGGCCGAATCCGACCGGCGCCGAACTGCTTCCCCACCTCGCGCACGTGCTGGCGCCGGTTCGGGTGCGCGGCACGGCCGAGCCCGCCGATTCCGGAGCGCCGGACGCGCTCGCGACCTCGCCGTGGCTCGCTCCGGCGGGTGGACTCCCGAGCCCGGACGACGACCCGCTTCCGGCGGGGACGTCGGTGTTGACGCCGGCGAGCTACGAGAACCGGCTCCGTCGGGAGACGACCGCCAGCGGTGGGGTCCGGTTCGTCGCGCTGGTCGGCTCTGCTGAGCGCGCGACGAGGACCCGTCGCGCGCTTTCGGAGCCGGCGGTCCCCGATGGCGTCGGGGAGTGGGAAGTGCTCGACGAACCCGACGCGGAGGCGGTCGGGACCGTGCTCTCGGACCCCGACGTCGACGTCGCGTACTGCGCGCTCCCGGTCGCGGACGGCGCGGTCGCCGCGGCCGACGACACGGTCGCGGTCGCCGATCTCGGCGACGCGCCGACGCTGACGGTCTTCGAGGGGACCGACGGCGTCGACGGCGGACTCGCCGCCGTCGAGAACGGGGGGCTCGGTTCCGTCGCCGTCGCGGGACCGCCGTCTTCCACGGCCCTCAGGTCGGTCGTGGCCCTGTTAGCGGCGGGGACGTCGATGACCGCGAGCGTTTCGCTGTCCGGTCTCGCAGACGAGACTCGGATCCGCTGCGTCGGCGATCCCGGCGTCCCGGTGGCGTCCAACAGCGTGTCGGCGATGCAAGTGAACACGGTGCGGTCGGAGTCGCCGACTTCGCATCGGTTTGAACGCGGATCGGTGCTCTCTCTCCAGGATCGGATCGGAATCGAGCAAACGCAGCTGTTCGAGGGGTTCGACGAGCTGAGCGAGCTGGTCGGAACGACGCGGACCAACGGTCCCGCTGTCGACTCCTCACAGCTCCTCGCGATGCTCGAACAGGACGATTCGATCGTTCGTTTCAACGATCGCCTCCTGCTTCCGAGCGACGACCTCTCCGAGGCGGACGTCGAGCGAATGGCTCGCCGAGCCCTCGCGGAGGACGCGTCCGAGGGAGCGACATCGGGCAGTCTGGCTGAGGAACGTCGGCCGGACTGACGGCCGGCGGTCTCAGCACGTCCGAACTCACCGAGGATTTTTATTACGTAGCCGACGAATCGCCGCGTATGCCCCAGATCCACCTGGACGAGGAGACGGTCGAGCGCCTCGACGCGCTCCGGGTCGACGACGAGGAGTACGACGAGATTGTCAGGGAATTGATCAACATCTACGAGGCCGAGGGGCTGACGCTGTTCCGCAGCGGCGACTAGAGTAACGACCGAGGGCCTCGTCGGTCGCGGCCGTCCGGTTACTCCTGATACGCGAGCCTGACCTGTTCCCACTTCCCGTTGTCTTCCAGGTGCGCTTGCAGCTCGTCGGCGTACTCCTGGACGAGCTGTTCGGCGGCGGCGAGCTCCTCGTCGCTACCGCCGCCGCCTCCCGAGCCGCCGAGGCCGAGCGCGCCCTTGATCGAGTCGACGAGGCCGCCGCCGGAGCCGCCGCCGTCCCCCCGGTCCGGCGCTCCGCCCATCGCGGCGACCTGCGACCGGACGTTCTCGAGTTCCGGCATGATCGCCGGGAGGCTGGAGGTGTCGGCGACGATGCGGGCCTCCTCGGGGTCGGCGGCATCCTCGATCTCGAGCTCCGTCGCCGTCATGATCAGGCCCCACTCCTGGCTGGAGAACCGCGAGGCCGACACTCGGTCCGTGAACTGGTTGTCGACGGTCATGCGGTCGCCGACGATCGCGTCTGTCCACTCGCTCATACTCGACCCTTCGGCTGCGGCCGTACAAGCCCCTTTCCCTCGTCGCTCTCGGGACGTTTTATACCGTTCGGCCCTTCGAACCGCCATGAACACGCGAACGCGACGAGAGCTGCTCGCGGGCGTCGGCGCCGCCGCTGCCGCCGGACTCGCGGGGTGTACCGGGGCGTTACTCCCGGGAGGCGACGGCGGGGACGACGACGCGGCCCCGGTCGATCGGACCGGCGAGGAGAGCGTCGCGGTCGCGGTGGGGGCGGACGGCGGCTTCTCGTTCGCGCCCGCGGCGGTCCGGGTCGACGCCGGCACGACGGTCGTCTGGGAGTGGACCGGCGTCGGCGGCAGTCACAACGTCGTCGACAGGGGCGGCGCCTTCGACTCCGGGCTCGCCGCGGCCGAGGGCCACACCTTCGAGCGCGAGTTCGCGACGCCGGGCACGTACGAGTACGTCTGTACGCCCCACCAGACGCGGGACATGGAGGGAATCATCGAAGTCGTCGAGCGGTAGTCGCTACCGGGAGGCCGCATCTCAGCGAAGCCCGTCGAAGGCGTCGCCGGCGAGACCGGGGGCGTCCGGAACCGCCACCTCGCCGTCGGCGGCCGGGCAGGGGTCCGGCGCGAGGTCCTCGTCGAGCAGCGAGGCCGTGGCGAGCCCGCAGGGGGCGACCTCGGGGACCGCGGCCGCGACGTGGACCGCGGCGGTCCGCGCGACGACCGCGTCGATCGTGGTGGTGATCACGGGCTCGACACCCGCGGCCCGGGCGGTCGCCGCCGCCGCCAGCGCGCGGTCCGGCCCGCCGAGCGCCATCGGCTTCAGGACGACTACATCGGCCGCGCCGGCGTCCAGGACGGCGTCGAGGTCGCGACGAGCCAGCGACTCGTCGAGCGCGATCGGGACCGGAGCGTCGGCGTCGTCGCCGGCGCGGTCGTCTCGGTCTTCTCGGTCTTCTCGGTCGTCTCGGGCCTCTCTGTCCTCTCGACCCTCTCGACCGCTCCTGAGGGCCGCCGCGCCGGCGAGGTCCTCGGCGGGGAGCGGCTGCTCGACGTAGGCGAGGTTCAGCGGCGCGAAGCGGTCGAGCGCCTCTCGGGCGGTCGACCGGTCCCACGCGCCGTTCGCGTCGGCCCGGAGCGCGACGTCGTCGCCGAGCGCCTCCCGCACCGCGCGGAGACGTTCGACGTCGGCGTCGAGGGCGCGCGCGCCGACCTTCACCTTCACGCAGTCGAACCCCTCCGCGACGGCTCGGGCGGCCGCCGCGGCGGTCGTCTGGGGGTCGCCGTCGCCGACCGTGGCGTTGACCGGGACCGTCTCGGTCGGCGTCGGCGACCCCNNCGGGACCGTCTCGGTCGGCGTCGGGAGCCCGCGATCGGCCGCGAGCCGCGCGGCCAGCGACCGCCCCTCGCCTCTCGCCGCGGCGTCCGCGAGCGCGAGCGCGAGCCCGTGACGGGCCGCGGGCGTGGCTCCCGGGTCGAGGCGGTCGAGCGCGTCGTCGACGAGGGCACCGCCGTCGTCCGCGACGCCGCGCAGGGCCGACTCGCACGTCGACCGCGACTCGGTCCAGCCCGGGAGCGGGGCGGCCTCGCCGAGTCCCGGGACCGAGATTCCGGCCCGGTCGTCCGGCCCCACGCCGACGAGGAACCCCTCGCGCTCCGTGATGGCGCCGCGGGCGGTGCCGAGCGGGCTCGTCAGGTCGAGCGAGAAGGGGCGGAGCCGCATCGGTCAGAGCGCGAGGCCGACCGCGAACGCGACCGCGTAGGCCGCGAGGAGCTTTCCGGTCGACTCCAGCGCCGGGTTGAGCGCGTCGCCCGAGGTCTCGGTCAGGACGGTTCGCGCGACGGCGGCCGCGAGCGGGAGCGTGACGAGCGGGAGCAGCACCGCGGGGCCGTCCCCGCGGGCGAGGAACCAGAAGGGGGTGAGGTAGGCGAGCGCGAGCAGCCCGACGTACTGGACGCGCGAGAACCGGTAGCCGAACCGGACCGCGAGGGTGCGCTTGCCGGTCGCCGCGTCCTCCTCCAGGTCGCGGACGTTGTTGACGACGAGGATGTTCGTCGAGAGCGCGGCGATCGGGAGGCTGGCGACGACGGCGGCGAGGGTGACCGTACCATGGGGAATCCACAGCGGGAACGCCTCGCCGACGAGCGCGGCGGCCTGCACGTAGTAGGTGCCCGTGACGGCGATCACGCCGAAGAAGACGAAGACGAAGAGGTCGCCGAGGCCGTGGTAGCCGAGGGGGTACGGGCCGCCGGTGTAGGCGATCCCGGCGGCGACGGACGCCAGGCCGATCACGAGGATCGGGACGCCGCCGACGGCGACGAGGTAGGTGCCGACGAGGATCGCGGCCGCGAACGTCAGCCACATCGCCCGCTTCACTTCGGCCGGTTCGATGAGGCCGCTGGCGACGACGCGGGTGAACCCCTCGCGGTCGTCCGTGTCGGCCCCCTGGATGGCGTCGTAGTAGTCGTTCGCGAAGTTGGTGCCGACCTGGATCAGCGCCGCGCCGACGAACGCCGCGAGCGCCGGGAGCGGGGCGAACGCGCCCGTTCGGAGGGCGAGCCCGACGCCGACGATCACGGGCGCCGCCGCCGCGGGCAGCGTCTGCGGCCGCGCGGCGATCACCCACGCCCGCCGCCGCGACACCTCGGTACTCATTGCCAGCGATACGCGCGTGGCGTCCCTTAACCTTGCCATCCCGGATCGATCCGGCGGGGTCGTCCGCGACACCCACAGCTATGCCGGTCGGCGGCGAGGCCCCGGCATGGCCCGCGTTCCATACGTCGACGCGTCGGACGTGCCCGAGGAGTACGAGGAGCTGCTGGAGTCGTCGCTCCAGGGGAAACCGCTCCACGTCTATCGGTCGCTCGGCAACAACCCGGAGGTGCTCGCCGGACTGCGCTCGTTCCTCGGCTCGCTGTGGACCGACAGCGGCCTCTCGGACCGGGACCGCGAGCTCGTCATCCTCGCCGCCGCGAGCGAGACGCGCAACCGCTACGAGTGGCACCAGCACGTCAACATCGCCCGCGGCGTCGGGATCGGCGACGACGTCATCGCCGGGATCGGCACCGACGACCTGACCGCCCTCGACGCCGACGAGACGACGCTGGTCGAGTACGCGGTCGCGGTCGTCCGCCGCGAGGTCGACGCGATCGCCCACGGCGAGGTCGCCGCCGCGTACGACGACGAGACCGTGGTCGGCATCGCCGCGCTCGCGCAGGGGTACGCCGGGCTCGGCGGGATGATCGAGGCGTTCGACCTCGAACTGGAGCCGGGCGACGAGTTCCACGGCTGGGACCCGCGGTAGGCGGCGCCGCGCGGTGCCGAGGTCGGGTCCCGACGACCGACAGATACGACAGGGACCGGCCCCTACCGGTGGTATGAGCGACACGACGGCCGACGGGGAGGCCGGAGCGGAGTCGACCGAGGGCGAGTCCAGCGAGGCCGAAGCGAACGGGGTCGCGGCGCGCTACGAGGAGACCGACGGCGAGCGGCTGCTCACGTTCTCCGCCGACGGCGCCGAGGCGACCGTCGCGCAGAACGTCGACGGCTACGCGATGCTGAAGGTTCGCCCGGGGCCGAACGGCGACGAGCTGGAGCGGTACTACGGGTTCGACATGGCGCTGGACCACGCCGCGGAGCTGCTCGGCGTCGCCGTCAACGACCTGCCGGTCCCCGACGCCGCCGCCGACATGGGGATGTGACGCGGGGGAGTCTCGATAGCGCGTTCAGTAATTGGTTATAAACGGTATGCGGCGGCGCGCTCCGGTGAGCGCCCCACCGGGCGCGAACCGAGCGCGAGGGAGGCGGCGGGCCGGCGCGGCTCCGCCCGCGCCGGGGCGGCCGCCGAGGCTGGGGAGGCGTGAGGTGCGGTCGCTGTGCGGGTGGACTCAAAGGGGCAGCCGCGAGGAGCACGCAGGCGACGCAAGTACCGCAAGGAGCGAACGAAGTGAGTGACTGAGGAACGCAGCGAGCGTGCGTGCTCCTCGCGGCTGGGGCTTCGGAGGTAGTCACCGGCGATCCGAAATCAATCACTTATAAGTGAGCGGCTGGGGCTTCGGAGGTAGTCACCGGCGATCCGAAATCAATCACTTATAAGTGAGCGGCTGGGGCTCCGGAAGCGTTCTCAGCCGAACACGGTTTGGATATTTATAAGCCGGCGACCGAGGCGACCCGATTTATCCCTCCCTCGACAATCTCCGCTCCGGCAGCTACCTTCTAACTCAACTATTCGCTCACTTCGACCGTGATCTCGTCGCGCTCGACGGCGAGCTTGAACGTCGGCACGGTCCGGTAGACGACCTCGACGACGTTCTTCCGTTCGAGCGTCCGGAGCGCACGCCGCACCTCGTCGACGTCGGGGTCGACGTCGAACGCCTCCCGAACCGCGTTGAGCACGCTGACGACCGACTGCGAGCGCTCGTCGGGGTCGGCCATCACCTCGAACACCTGCGCCACCAGCTCCGGGACGCGGATCGTCTCCGGCGCGCCGCCCCTCGCGACCGCGTCCGCCTCGATTCCGGGCTCGACGTCGACGAGGTCGTTCGCCTCGGCCGTCGACCGGATCAGGCTGTCGTCGTCGCGGTAGTAGTACTCCTTGAGGTGGTTCTGCAGGTACTGGTGCACCTCGCTGCCGCTGTCGAGCTCCCACGCGTCCTGCAGCTCGCCGTTCTTCGTCGGCTGGAGCCGGACGATGTCGGCGAGCCGGCTCCGCTCCTCGTCGGTCAGCGCCATACAGTCACCTCCACCGGGGCAGGTATGGACGTTCCGGATCGCAGTCCGGGACGGGGGACGGGGGCAGTCGACTCGATCGGGAGGTCGGCGGCTCGTTCAGGAGGTCAGTCGACTCGCTCAGGAGGTCGGCGGCTCGTCGTCGGACGCGTCCGCGTCCGCGTCGGCGCCCTCGTCGCGGCCTCGTCGGCGTTCCAGCGGTCTTCGGTCCAGTGCGTGCGCGAATCGGTCGCGTCGCCCTCGGCCGTCGCGGCCGGCGACTCGTCGGCGTCGGCGGACCCCGCTGTCGTCTCGGAGTCGTCCGCGCCGGCGTCCTCGTCCGCGCCGGACGATTCGGGTCCCGTCACGCGGTCGGCGACGAGCTCGGAGAGCGGATCGACGGTCACGGTCAGCCGCGCCACGACGAAGACGAGCGGGACGAAC
Organism: Halorubrum sp. Hd13; assembly: GCF_002252755.1. Lineage (GTDB taxonomy): Archaea > Halobacteriota > Halobacteria > Halobacteriales > Haloferacaceae > Halorubrum. The sequence goes on from NZ_NHOY01000127.1 coordinate 13,620, forward strand.
GACGCGATCAGGAACGCGGCGTCGTACGCCCACGCGAAGCCGTCGATCAGCGGGACGATCGCGCCGGCGAGCCCGCGGTGCGCGACCAGCACGGCGGCGAGCACGACGAGCCAATAGGCCATCGCGCCGCCGTTCTCGGCGATGCGCTCGACGCGCTCCGCGGCGTCGGTCCGATGGAGGGCGGCGCGCGTCAGCGAGGCGACCTTCGGCGCGGCGTACGCGAGGAGGGCGACGACCGCGACCGTCACCGCGGCGCTGGCGACCGCGGCGAACGTGACCGGCGTCAGCGGAACCAAGCGGCCGACGCCCGGGAGCAGCGTGAACAGGGACAGCACGCCCACCAGCGCGAGCGCCGCGATGGCGATCCGGCTGGCGGATCGAACAGAGTCGCGATTGAACGCGTCCGTCGACGTCGATTCGGTTTCGGTCATGATGCGCTCGGGACGAGGGGTGCGAGGCACATAACCGGCCGAGACGCTCAACGCGGTTTTACGCGAGTTAAGAGTCGCAGTCGGCGGCCGCTATTCGGCGTCTTCGACCGCGCTCGCGGCGCGTATCACCGTCTCCTCGTCGAACTTCGGGCCGACGATCTGGAGGCCGACCGGGAGCCCGTCGGCCTCGCCGGCCGGCACCGAAACCGCCGGGAGGTTCGCGAGGTTGACCGGGGTCGTGTTCGCGTCCGCGAGGTACATCCGCAGCGGGTCGTCGAGGCTCTCGCCGAGTTCGAAGGGGAGCACCGGCATCGTCGGCGACGCGATCACGTCGACGTCGTCGAACGCCGCCTCGAAGTCCTGCCGGACCCACGCGCGTGCGTCCTGCGCCTTCTCGTAGTACTTGTCGTGGTAGCCCGCCGAGAGCGCGTACGTGCCGAGCAGGATCCGGCGTTTGACCTCCGCGCCGAACCCCTCCTCGCGCGTCTCCGCGAACGACTCGTTCCAGTTGCCGTCCGACTCGGCGCGGTTCCCGTACCGCACGCCGTCGAAGCGCGCGAGGTTCGAGGACGCCTCCGCCATCGCGATCACGTAGTACGCCTGCACCGCGTGCTCGACCGACGGCAGCGAGATCTCGGTCGTCTCCGCCCCCCGGGCTTCGAGGTCCGCGATCGCGGCCTCGACCGTCTCGACGACGCGCTCGTCGGCGCCCTCGAACAGCTCCGTCGGGATCCCGACCGTGAGCCCGTCGACGTCGCCGTCGGCGGCCGCGGCGTAGCTCGCGTCCGGGTCGGCGCCCTCGACGTCGGCGAGGTCGCGGGTCGTGCCGTCGTTCGGGTCCGCCCCGGCGATGACGTCGAGCGCGGCGGCCGCCTCTTCGACCGTGCCCGCGATCGGGCCGATCTGTTCGAGGGAGTTCGCGTACGCGACGAGGCCGTACCGCGAGACGAGCCCGTACGTCGGCTTGATCCCGACGACGCCGCAGAACGCCGCCGGACAGCGCACGGACCCGCCGGTGTCGGAGCCGAGCGCGAGGTCGGCCTCGCCCGCGGCGACCGCCGCCGCCGACCCGCCCGAGGACCCGCCGGGGACGCGCTCCGGGTCCGCGGGGTTCCGCGTGGGGCCGAACGCCGACGTCTCCGTCGTCGTCCCCATCCCGAACTCGTCCATGTTCGCCTTCCCGACGACCGTCGCGCCGGCGTCGGTCAGCCGGTCGACGACGGTCGCGGAGTACGGCGGGACGTAGTCGGCGAGCATCTCGGAGCCGCAGGTCGTTCGGACCCCCTCGGTGGAGATGTTGTCCTTGACCGCGACGGTCGCGTCCGCGAGCGGCCCCTCGGCGTCGGCGTCGCCCTCGATCGTCGCCTCGGTGATGAAGGCGTTGTAGTCCGCCGCCATCTACGACACCTTCGGGCCGACGAAGTAGCCGTCCTCGGTCTCTTCGGCGTTCGACAGCGCCTCCTCTTGGGAGAGCCCCGTCTCGACCTCGTCGGGGCGCATCACGTTGACGAGCTCCTCCTCGCGCTCGGTCTCGGGGACCTCGTCGAGGGCCTCGAAGTACTCGAGGATGTCGCCGAACTGGGCGGCGAACGCCTCGACTTCCTCGTCGGCGAGGCGAACCCGGGCCAGCTCCGCGACGTGGCGGACCTCCTCGGCGTCGACGGCGGCCGCGTCATCCGTCGACTCGGACGTATCGCTCATACGTCGAGGTGTCCCGGACCGGGAGTAAGGGTTTCGGAACGTCGCATCGGCGACGTTCGACTCGGCGAAGCCGGGACCCGCGCGGTCACTCGCCCTCGTCGGCCCGGACGGTCACCACCGGCTGGTCCGCCATCCGTACCACCTTCTCCGCGACGCTGCCGAGCAGGTAGCGCTCGACGCCGGTCCGACCGTGGGTCCCCATCACCACGAGGTCGACGTCGTTCTCGTCGGCGTACCGCAGGATCGCCGAGTGGGGAGTCCCCATCTCGACGGCGGTCCGCAGGTCGATCCCGTCGAGGGAGTCGGACGGGCCCTCCATGAGCTCTTTCGCGTGGGCCGCGAGCTCGTCTTCGATCTCGTCGGTATCGGCTTCGCCCTCGTGTCTGCCGATGTACCCCTCGTCCGGCGAGCGACCGCTCATCGCCTGGCTCTCCTCCTCTTGGAACGCCCCGCTCAGGCCCAGCCCGCCCTCGCGGGTGTCGACGACGTGCAACACGTGCACGGTCGCGTCGAACGCAGACGCGATCTCTCGGACGTGCGCTGCCGCCGCCTCCGAACCGGCGCTCCCGTCAGTCGGGTACAGTATGTTGTCGTACATCTTACCACCGAGTTGAAACTTCGGGGAGCAGTGGTAAAAACGCACCGCAGATTCGCGCTATCGGCCGATCCGCTCTCACGACCGGAGCGCGACCGTCGATCGGTCGCCAAATCGGCCGACGGTCGCCCGCGTTTACGGAAAATTCGAGGCGAAAGCCTCGCGCTTTAGCGCGGGGAGGATGTCAAAGCAGGTCGTTCGAGACGAGCCGATCGACCGCCTCGCGCAGGCGCTCCTCGCTGGCGGCGTAAGAGATCCGCGCGTGTCCGGGGGCGTTGAACGCGCTGCCCGGCACGCACGCGACCGACGCCTCCTCGATGGCGGCCTCGCACCACGCCTGGTCGTCGTCGTCGACGGGGAGCATCATGTAGAAGGCGCCGTCGCCGACGTCCACGTCGACCCCGTGCTCGTCGAACAGGTCGACGAGGAGGTCGCGGCGGTCGGCGAACGCCCGCCGCATCTCCTCGACGGACTCGTCGGCGTTCTCCAGCGCCTCGACGCCGGCACGCTGGACGAAGTTCGTCGCGCAGGAGACGGAGTGGGAGTGGAGCTTGCCGGCCTGCCCGACGAACTCCTCGGTCGCGTGGAGGTAGCCCAGCCGCCAGCCGGTCATCGAGAACGCCTTCGAGAAGCCGTTGATCGTTATCGTGCGGTCGGCCATCCCGTCGAGGCTCGCCAGCGAGACGTGCTCGGCGTCGTAGATGATGCGCTCGTAGATCTCGTCGGAGATCACGGCGATGTCGTGTTCGACGGCCAGGTCCCGGACGCCCTCCAGGGCGGCCTCGGAGAAGACCGCGCCCGTGGGGTTAGACGGGGAGTTGACGACGAGCAGCTCGGTGTCGTCGGAGACCGCCTCGGCGAGGTCGTCGAGCGCGGGTTCGAGCTGGAAGCCGTGGGAAGCGAGGTCGACGCGGGAGAGGTCGCCGCCGGCGAGCTTCGCCATCGCCTCGTAGGAGACCCACGCGGGGTCCAGCAGGACGACCTCGTCGCCGTCGTCGATCAGGGTCTGGAACGTCTCGTACAGCGCCTGCTTGCCGCCGGGGGTGACGATCACCTCGTCGGCGTCGGCGTCGATGCCGGTGCCGCGGAGCTTCGCCGCGATCGCCTCCCGGAGCTCCGGGATCCCGTTCGAGGAGGTGTAGCCCGTGTGGCCGGCGTCGAGGGCGTCCTTGCCGGCCTCGACGACGTTCGCGGGGGTGTCGAAGTCGGGCTCGCCGACCGAGAGGTCGACGATGTCGGCCCCTTCGGCCTCCTTTTCAGCCGCCAGGTTCGATATCGCCAGCGTCGCGCTGGGCTCTACGCGTCCGATCCGGTCCGAGAAGTCGTATGCTTCGCTCATTGTCGTGTGTTCCGTCGGGGGTCGTCTCCGGCGCTCATTCGAGCTCCGTCGCGAGGTCGATCGCGGCCTCGGCCGCCTCCGCGCCCTTATCGATGCGCTCGCGCGCCTCCGCGCCGGACATCCCCGGGCCGCTCACGCCGAACGTGACGGGGGTGTCGCGGTCGAGGCTCACTCGCGTGAGCTGCTCGGCGGTCGCGCTCGCGATGACGTGGTCGTGGTCGGTGTCGCCGGTGACGATGGCGCCGATAACCGCCACGGCGTCGACGTCGTCCCGGCGCGCGAGCCGGTCGGCGGCCAGCGGGCTGTCGTACGCGCCCGGCACGCTCAGTTCGTCGACGACGACGGCGTCGCGGTCGGCGGCCGCCTCGCGGGCGGCCTCGGCCATCGGCTCCGTGACGGAGTCGTTGAACCGCGCCACCACCAGTCCCAGCGAGACCATACGCCCGCTCACACCGGCGGCGGCAAAGGTCTACCGTTCCGGAGCAGGGTTGCCGGTCAAACGGGTTCGGGAACAGGGGCGGCGTGGACGTGGTTCGGTTATAAATGAACTACGCGGGTGGCGCGCGCCTCCGAGCGGCCGGTCGGCCGCTCGGAGCGAAGCGGAGAGTGGCCGACGAGGCTGGGGAGG
>NZ_NHOY01000129.1 GCF_002252755.1 Halorubrum sp. Hd13
TGGCCGCGCAGCGGGCGGCGGGGGCGGCGGGTCGGCGGCCGACTTCAACTTCGGCATCCTCCAGACCGTGCTCCAGCCGTACTCCGACGGCGCGCTCTACGTCGAGGAACTCGTCGAGGAGGGCGGCTGGGAGGCGGTCAACGAGACGATGACGAACCCGCCGGGGAGCACCGCCGAGGTGATCCACCGGAACCCCGACTACGAGACCCGCAACGTGACGTTCGAGGACACGGCGACCGGCGACTGGGAGACGTACCCCGATCAGGGGGTCGACGGCGCCGAGACGACCGGCGAGGCGTCGATGTTCGTCATGTTCTGGTACCAGAGCCTCGAGTACGGGTACCCGGTGCTCGAGCCCGAGACGAGCGCGGGGGCGAACGTCCGGATCCACACGCAGCCGGACGAGGAGCTCCAGACCCGCGCGAACTACAACTACGCCCACGAGTCGACCGACGGCTGGGCGGGCGACGAGCTCTACCCGTACCGCGCCGGCGACGGCGACGACGCCCGCGACGGGTACGTCTGGGTGACCGAGTGGCAGACGACCGCCGACGCCGCGGACTTCCGCGAGACGTACGTCGAGATGGTAACCGCCCACGGCGACGACGAGTACGAGGCGGGACGGGTGTACGAGATCGACGACGGCGACTTCCCCGGCGCCTACGGCGTCGTCCGAGACGGGACGCGCGTGACGATCGTCCACGCCCCGGAGCCCGGCGGCGTGCTCGAACTGCGCCCCGACGCTGACCTCGCGCCCCCCGCGACCGGGGACGGTGCGAGCGGCGACGGCGGGACGGACGGTGCCGACGGCACGAACGGTGACGACGGGTCGGACGGCGACGACGGAAACGACTCCGGGTCGGACGGCGACGGCCCGGACGGCTCGTCCGGGCCGGACGCCTCGACCGGCGACGAGGCGCCCGGATTCGGGGTCGTCGCCGGCCTCCTCGGGCTGCTGGCGGCGGTGTCGCTGCTCGCCCGCCGGTCGCGGGACTGAGTCGCTCGGCGCGCCGGCGGACGAGTGTCGCCGCGACGCGCGGGCCCGGGACCCGGACCGCGCGGGCCCGGGACCCGGACCGCTTTTGCTCCCGCGCGGGCGTATCCCGTGTATGACCGAGTTCGACATCGTCGACGCGGCCGCGATCCGCGACGGCCGGGCGACGGACGCGTACTTCGAGCGGACAGAGGCCGTGCTGGACCGCGCCGGCCGGAACCCGCGCGTCGTCGCCGAGGTGACCGCCGACCAGTTCCCCGACGGCGACTTCGAGCTGTTCGCCGGGCTGAAGGACGCGCTCGCGCTGTTGGAGGGCCGCGACGTCGACGCCGACGCGATCCCCGAGGGGCGGTTGTTCGACGGCGGCCCGGTGATGCGGATCGAGGGGCCGTACCGGGAGTTCGCGCGGCTGGAGACCTCGCTCTTGGGCTTCCTCTCGCACGCCTCCGGGATGGCGACCGCCGCGCTCGACTGCCGGGCCGCCGCGCCGGAGTCGCAGGTGCTCTCCTTCGGCGCGCGCCACGTGCACCCCTCGATGACGGCGGCGGTGGAGCGGTCCGCGCTCGTGGGCGGGTTCGACGGCTTCTCGCACGTGGCCGCCGGCGACCTGATCGGCCGCGAGGCGTCGGGGACGATGCCGCACGCCCTCTCGATCTGCTTCGGCCGCGGCGAGCAGGAGGCGGCGTGGCGCGCCTTCGACGAGGCCGTCGACGAGTCGGTGCCGCGGATCGCCCTCTGTGACACCTACTCCGACGAGGTGGACGAGACGCTCCGGGCGGTCGCGGCGCTCGGCGACCGGCTGGACGGCGTCCGGCTCGACACCACCGGGTCGCGCCGCGGCGACTTCCGGCACATCGTCCGCGAGGTCCAGTGGGAGCTCGACGCCCGCGGCCACGCCGACGTCGGCGTGTACGTCTCCGGCGGGCTCGAGCCCGCCGACCTCCGCGAGCTCCGCGACGTCGCCGACGGCTTCGGCGTGGGCGGCTACGTCTCCAACGCCGACCCCGTGGACTTCGCGCTCGACCTCGTCGCCGTCGACGGCGAGCCGGCCGCGAAGCGCGGGAAGCTCTCGGGCGCGAAGGCCGTCTACCGCACCGCGGACGGCGCGCACGCGGTGGGACTGGCGGACCGATCGGGGCCCGAGGACGCCGAGTCGCTCATGGGGCCGGCGATCCGCGACGGCGAGGTCGTCGCCGGCGACGCGACCGACCTCGCGGCCGCGGCGGAGCGGGCGCTCGCGGACGCGGAGGCGGTCGGCTACGGGGCGGAGTAGCGGTCGGCTACGGGGCCGACGACCGGAAACGGAGAAGAACAGTCGATTTCGGCCGTTACAGCTCCTCGACGGCGCCGCCGTCGGCGCGCTCTCGGAACACCTGTCCCTCGATGAGCGTCACCATCGTGTCGTCGTCCTCCCAGGCGGTCGGGGAGAGCTTCGCCTTCCGGCAGGCGCGCGAGAGGAACTCGGCGCCGGACCAGCCGTTCTCGACGGGGACCGTCGGGTAGAGCCAGCCGTGCGAGTTGCCGCCGTCGACGGCGACGCCGTGCGTGCCGATCTGCAGGTCGGCGAGGGGGTCGTTCGTGAGCACCGTGTTCGAGACGACGAACACGGAGACGGTGATGTTGTCGAGCTCCTTGGGCTCGACCTCCGAGCCGCAGGAGTCGCCGGAGGCGGCCTTGATGGCGGCCTCGACGATGGCGTGGCCGAGCTGGTCGGACGTTTCCCAGGCGCCCGCGCAGCCGCGGAGGCGGCCGCGGCCTCTCGTGGATTCCAATCGAACGAACGCCCCGGTGCGGGCGTAGAACGCCTCGCGCATGCTGCCGGGTTGTTCACGTTGTCCGTGTCGGACGAACGACTCGACCGCCTCCCGCGCGAGTTCGACCGCTCGTGCACCGTCGTCGTACGACAGCTGAACGGTCTGGGCCTCGGACATGTAGGTCCATTACGTTGCTGACGACTTGAACGCTTCCCTTGCGAACTGATGGCACGGCATCCCGCCGGAGCGCTTCGATTTCCCCGGTTCACGCGGCGGGTGGATCCCCGTTCGCCGGCGGGTGGACCCCCGTTCGCCGGCGGGTGGACCCCCGTTCGCCGGCGGTCGAAGCAGCGCTCGTCCTCGGGGTCGCGGCCGCACCCGCCGTCGAATTAGGCCGTCGTTACCGTCGCGGCGCGCTCGGAACCCCCGCTCCGACCGGATCGCTTATTCGCGGTCGCGGGCAACGTCGACCCGGACAGAGGGAGCCCGACTCCCGTGCCTCTGGCATGAGGAAAGTCCCCCCACCGGCCGGACGGGCGACCGGGCACACGCCCGGAGTCGGAGACGGCTGGCTCTGGAACAGCAACGACACCCCCCGCCCCGACCCGTGATTCGCGCGAACCGACCCGCGAGGGAAGGGAGTTAACCCGAGGAGGATCGACGGGTGGGAACGGATGGAACGGCGAATCCTCGCCGGTGCAAGTCCGCGCCATAAGGTAGTCCGGCCACGGCGCGGACGCTTAGCCGAATGTCGGGACGAACCGAAGGGGGCTTACTCCCCTCAGTCCGCTTCTACTCGGTAGTTGCAGATGTTCTGGTTGTTTATAACCGGTTGTCGACTGCGTATCGGTGAACACCTCCAAGGCCCCAGTCGCGACGGCTCGCGACAGCGAGGCGCTTCGCGCCTCTGGCAGCCGGCGGCGGTCCGAAACGCCCCCTGTCGCTCGTCTTTTTAAATGGGGAGCAGCGCCGCGCCGCCGCCGGCCGCCTCCTGAATCTCGTCGCCGTAGGCGATCGAGATGTACAGGATGGTGAAGATGACGGCGTTGTGGAGGCCGTGAAGCAGCGCCGGGACGACGAGGTTCTCGGTGTACTCGTACACCGCGCCGAAGACGATGCTCGGGAGGAAGAGGATGGCGATGGTGGTGAGCCGCGCGGAGGCGCCGCCGGTCAGCGCCATCACGTGGACGGCGGCGAAGATCGCGGAGGCGATGAGGATCGCGGGCGCCGGCGACAGCGACTCCCGGAGCCGTCCCTGGACGACGCCGCGGTACAGGATCTCCTCGGAGGGGCCGATCACGAGGAACGAGGCCGCGATGAGGAGTGGGATGATCGCGGGGTTCCGCATCGCCAGCTCCGCGCTCTGGTTCGAGGCGGCCTCGGTCCCGAGCTGCTGGATCACGATCGAGACGACGATGATCGTGACGAGGATGAGCGCCCAGCTCCCGACGATCAGGCCGATCTCCTTCAGGCTCGGGCGCCGCACGCCGAGGTACGCGACGATCCCGGACCGGTCGAGCCCGCGCCACGCGAGGTAGCCGAGCGCCAGCCCGCCGAACGCGACGTACTGGCCCAAAACGAGCGTGATAACGAGGGTCACGGCGAGCGGGAGCCCGCCCGTCACCGCGTTGAGAGCGAGCACCACGCCCCCGCTGGCGAGGGCGATCGCGGGGCCGAGCGCCCCCAAGAGCAAGGCCGTGACGATCGCGATCCCGACGCCGCGGCCGTCGGACCCGTCGGACGCCGTCGGCGAGGCGGTGCCGTCGGCGGTCGCCGGCCCGTCGCCGGTCGCGGCCGAGCCGTCCGCCGGCTCGCCGCCGTCGGGAGCGCTCGACTCCCGTCGCGTCCCGTCGTCGCTGGAGGGGTCAGGCATTACCCGGCGTACGGGCCGACGCATAATAGGGCTGTTCGTGCGCCGCGCTCGCGACCCCCCGGAAGCCCCCGTCAGCGGTGCAGCAGCTCGTACCAGAGCACGGCGGTCACGGCCCGCCCGTCGCGGAGCCCCTCGTCGACGACCGCTTCGAGCAGGTCGTCGTACGGGACCGTCTCGACCGCGATCGACTCGTTGTGGTCGAGGTCGCGCTCGGCGGTGGGTTCACACCCCGTCGCGAGGAAGTGGTGGTGGACCGAGTCCGCCATCCCGTTCGTCGGCTCCACCGACGTCAGGCGCTCGAAGGCGTCGGCCTCGTACCCCGTCTCCTCGGCGAGCTCGCGGGCGGCGGCGCGTTCGAGGTCGTCGGCGTCCGCCGACTCGACCGTCCCGGCGGGGATCCCGCGGTTGACGCGGCCGACCGCCTGCCGCCACTCGTCGATCACGACGACGTCGCCGTCGGGGGTCAGCGGGAGCACCACGACCGCCGGCGGCTCGTCGACGTAGTGGAACCCGTCCGTCTCGCCGTCCGGGAAGCGCACCTCGTCGCGGCGCACGTCGAAGCCGGGGCAGCGGTAGTCGATGTCGGTGTCGAGCGTCTCCCACGACAGATCGTCCATGCGTCGGAGTCGGCGCTCGGGCACCTAAATCCCCTCACTCGGACGGGGCCTCACCGCTTCGGGACCGAAGCGCCTCCGCGGCTCGGGCCGCGGCCGCGCCGCCGACCCACGCGAGCGTCCCCAGGACCACGGCCTCGACGCCGACGAAGGCGAGCCCGTCGGGTCCGACGAGCGCGGCGACGCGCTCGCCGAGGGGCCGCCCCGAGAGGCCCAGCAGGTAGTGGTCCGCGTTGTACCCGAGGAGCGCGCCGTAGACGGACGCCCACGCCAGCGCCAGCCCGGCCCGTCGATAGGCGAGGACCGCGGCCGCGAGGACGCCGACGACCGCGGCGTCGCCCGCGAGGAACACGACCCCGCCGGAGACCTCGAACGCCCCGACCGCGTAGGCGGCGAAGACGGCGAGGAAGAGCAGCGGCGGGACGAGGAGCCGATACCGACGCGGCGAGCCGTTCCGGTTCGAGCCGAGGAGGACGCGGCGAGCGAGGGACACGCCTCCGAATCGCCGCGCTCGCCTGATAAATCCACGCGCCGATTCCGGCGCCGGAGGGTCTCACCCCCAGTCGCCGAGCGACGCCTGCCCGTCGCCGCGCTCGCTCGCCCGTCGGTCTCGGGCCTCGTCGGTCTCGCCCTCGTCCTCGGCGCCCGGCTCGCCGTCCACCCAGTCGGTGAGCTTCCCGCCGTCGCCGCCGCCTGCGGCCGACCCGGTCCCCGTCCCGCGGGCGCTCCCGCCGGCGCTCGTTCCCTCGCCGTCGCCCGGATCGAACCCACCGAGGGTCGCCTGGTCGCTCTCGGCGAAGTCGAGGTTGGAGACCCGCACGCCCAGCTTTCTGACCCGGTCTCCGTCGAACTCCCCGAGGAGGTCGAACGCGACCGACTCCACGAGGTCGGGGTCGTCGACCGGACCGGGGAGGCTCCGCGCCCGCGTGTTGACATCGTAGGGCGGCTCGACCGCCTTGATCCCGATGGTGCGGTAGAGGCAGCCCCGCTCGCGGGCCCGACGGGCCACGTCCGCCGCCAGCGCCGCCACCGTCTCGCGCTTCGTCTCCCGGTCGGCGGTCGGCGACAGCGACGACTCCCGCGAGAGGCTCTTGGGGAGCCCGGTCGGCGTGACCTCCCGGTCGTCGTCGCCGCGGGCGCGCCGGTGGAGCTCCGGGCCGCGCTCCCCCAGTTCGTCGGCGAGTCCGTCGGGGTCGGCCGCGGCGAGGTCGGCGGCGGTCTCGATCCCCATCTCGGCGAGCGTCCGCTCCGTCACGGGGCCGACGCCGTGGATCTCGGCGGTCGGTAGCGGCGCGAGGAAGGACTCGACAGAACCGGGCGGCACGACGACGAGCCCGTCCGGCTTGTCGGCGTCGCTGGCGACCTTCGCGGTCGACATGTTCGGCGCCACGCCGACGCTCGCGGGCACCCCGGCCTCCCGCTCGATGCGCTCCTTGACGTGCCGGGCGTACCCCTCCGCGAGGGTACGCGCCTCGGCGGGGCCGGCCGCGGCGCTCTCCCCCTCCGCGGCGTCCCACGCGGTCCGGTCGGTGACGTCGAGGTACGCCTCGTCGACGCTCACCTCGCGGAGCGTGTCGGCGCAGTCCCGGAGGACGGCCTTCACGTCGCCCGCGACTTCCTTATAAAATCCGAGGTCGACGGGCAGGTACCGGCCGGCCGCCTCGGGGTCCGGCGCGTCCGAGTCGTCCGGGTCGGCGTCGGCGCGGCGGGGGAGCAGGTCGAGCGCCTCGGAGATCGGCATCGCGCTCTCGACGCCGAACGCGCGGGCCTCGTAGCTCGCGGTCGCGACGGCGCCGACCGTCTCACCGTCCTCGTACCCCATCCCGACGACGACGGGTTCGCCCGCGAGCTCTGGTCGCCGCAGGCGCTCGCAGGAGGCGTAAAAGCAGTCCATATCGACGTGGAACACGACGCGGTCGCTCCCGTCCGCCTCGTCGGTCGCCGTCCCGGGGAGCGTGCCGCCCGCCATCGCCCGACCGTCCGCGCCGCGCCGACTTAACGATCAGCCACGCGCGGCGGCAGTGGAACCGGTCGGTCGGGCGACCGACCCTCAGCCGCGCCCCGACCGGCCCACTCGCTCCGTACTCAGAACTGATACCCGGGGCGACATCCGTTTATGAGTCGGCGACGTATCCGCCCGCATGCCCGAACGGATCGACGTGTTACACGTCGACGACGACCCCTCCGTGCTCGACCTCGCGGAGGCGTACCTCGAACGCGAACTGGACGACGTCGCGGTAACGAGCGTCACGGCGGCGGCGGACGCCCTCGACGAACTCGACGGCGGGCGGTTCGACTGCATCGTCAGCGACTACGACATGCCCGGCATGGACGGGCTGGAGTTCTTCGACCGGCTCCGCGAGACGGACCGCTCGATCCCCTTCGTGCTGTACACCGGGAAGGGGAGCGAGGAGATCGCGAGCCGCGCGCTCAACGCTGGCGTCACCGGCTACTTCCAGAAGGGAGGCCCGGAGCAGCTCCGACGGCTCGCGAACCGAGTCCACCAGGCTGTCGACGAGCACCGCACTCGGGAGATCGCGGACCGCTACTCGACGGTCATCGACGCGCTCGGCTACCCCGTGTACGTGGTCGACGAGACCGGGACGTTCGAGTTCGTCAACGAGCCGTTCGCGGAGCTGACCGGCTACGACGTCGAGGAGATCGTCGGAAGCACGCCCGGACTTATAAAAGGCGACGACGCGGTCGCCGAGTCCGAGGACCGGCTCGGAACCATCCTCTCCAGCACCGGTCCGGACATCCAGCGGTTCCGGGTCGACATCGAGCCGAAGCAGGGGGAGCCGATCCCCTGTCGGGACCACATGGCGGCGCTGCCGTACGACGGCGACTGCTTCGAGGGGAGCGTCGGCATCCTGCGCGACGTCTCGGACGAGGTGGAGCGGCGCGAGGAGCTGGAGACGAAGACCCGCGCGCTCGACGAGGCGCCGGTCGGTATCACCATCACCGACCCCGACCGCACGGACAACCCGATGGAGTACGTCAACGACCGGTTCGTCGAGATGACCGGCTACGACCGCGAGGAGTCGATCGGGGTCAACTGCCGGTTCCTACAGGGTCCGGACACCGACGAGGAGTCGGTCGCGCAGCTCCGCGAGGCGATCGAGGCGGAGGAGCCCGCCAGCGTCGAACTCCTGAACTACCGGAAGGACGGGACCGAGTTCTGGAACCGCGTCAGCGTCGCGCCGATCCGCGGCGCGAACGGGCGCGTCACCGAGTGGGTCGGCTTCCAGCAGGACATCACGGCGTTCAAGCAGCGCGAGGCGGCGCTCGAACGACAGAACGAGCGGCTCGACTCCTTCGCGGGCATCGTCTCGCACGACCTCCGGAACCCGCTCAACGTCGCGCAGGGTCGCCTCGACCTGGCGCGGACGATGGCGGACGAGGGCGCCGAACACCTCGACGCCGCGGCCGACGCGCTCGACCGCATCGAGTCCATCGTCGAGCACACCCTCACGCTCGCCCGCGACGGGGAGACCGTGGGCGACCCCGAGCCGGTGTCGGTCGCGGGCGTCGCCGCGGACGCTAGGGAGACGGTCGACACCGAGTCCGCCGAGCTGACGGTCGAGACCGACCGGGAGGTGCTCGCCGACCCCGACCGACTCCGGAACCTCTTCGAGAACCTCGTCCGGAACGCCGTGGAGCACGGCGGGTCGGACGTCTCGATCCGCGTCGGCGACCTCGACGACGGCTTCTACGTCGCCGACGACGGCCCGGGGATCCCCGGGGACGTCGCCGGCGATCTCTTCGAGCCCGGCCGGACCGGCGTTGAGGGCAACACCGGCTTCGGGCTGGCGATCGTCCAAGAGATCGCCACCGCGCACGGCTGGGCCGTCGCGGCGACCGAGTCCGCCGAGGGCGGCGCGCGCTTCGAGGTCCGCGGGATCGAGCGCCGCCAGCCGCCGGTGCCCGAATCGTAGCGGCCGACGCTCACCGTCGACGGATCGTCCCGGCTCTCCCGGCCGGACCGCCCGGAACCGGAACGACTCCCGCCGTTCGCAAACACCTTTGTGGTCCCGACCGAAGCGGAGGGAAATGGGGACGCTCTCCGGCATCGCCGACACCGACCGGCGAGTCATCGTGCTCGCGCTCGCCCGGATGGTCGGGGCCGCCGGCAACTCCTTCCTCATCGTCGTGCTGCCGCTGTACATCGCGAGCGACCTGATCGACGTCAGCGCGCTCCTCGGGACCGAGGTCGGTGTGGGCGCGGCGGCGGTCACGGTGACCGAGCCGCTCCTCATCGGGATCGTCCTCTCGCTTTTCGGCTTCCTCAACAGCCTCTCGCAGCCGATTACCGGGCGGCTCTCGGACCGGATAGGCGTCCGTCGCCCGTTCGTGCTGATCGGGATCCTCCTCTTGGGCACCGCGAGCGGGCTCTACACGGTCGTGACCGTCTACTGGCAGCTCGTCGTCCTGCGGGCGATCCAGGGGTTCGGCGCGGCGCTGATCATCCCCGCGACGGTCGCGTTAGTCAACGAGTACGCGTCGGCCGACGCCGACCGCGGCGGCAACTTCGGCGTGTACAACACCTTCCGGCTGATCGGGTTCGGCTTCGGTCCGGTGCTGGCCGGCGCCGTCGTCGAGGCGGGCCCGTACGACCTCTCGCCGATCGGCCTCCCCGTGATCGACGGCTTCGACGCCGCCTTCGCCGCCGCCTGCGGCGGGGCGTACCTCAGCTTCGCCCTCGTCTTCCTGCTCGTCCGCGACGCGGCCGAGTCCAGCGAGGCGAGCGACGACCTCTCGATCCGCGTGCGCGGCGAGGACCGCCTGCTCGACCCCGTCTTCGCGCTGGGGCTGGCGACGGTGGCGATGGGGATGTGCATCGCGCTGTTCGCGACGCTCCAGAACCAGGTGAACGTCCGGCTCGACCAGGCGCCGGTGTGGTTCGGGCTCCAGTTCGCGGCCGTCACGATCGCGAACGTGCTCCTGCAGGTGCCCGTCGGGCAGGCCAGCGACCGGATCGGGCGCCGGCCGTTCCTGCTCGCCGGCTTCGTCCTCCTCGTCCCGACGACGCTGCTGCAGGGGATCGTCACCGACCCGGTCGTGATGACGCTCGTCCGGCTGGCGCAGGGGGTCGCCGTCGCGTGCGTCTTCGCGCCGTCGCTCGCGCTCGCCGGCGACCTCGCGCGGGAGGGCGAGTCGGGGACGACGCTGTCGGTGCTCACGATGGGGTTCGGCTTCGGCGTCGCGCTCGGTCCCCTCGCGTCCGGCTGGCTCGTCGGCTTCGGGTTCGTCGTCCCCTTCGCGGTCGGCGCGGGGCTCGCGGTCGTCGCGTTCGCCGCGGTCGTGACGCAGGTCGAGGAGACGCTCGGCGCGAGCGACGACGCCGGCGCGGCCGCGGCGGACTGACGTATATAAGTGACCGTCGTCCGAACGACCGCTCGTGTCGAACGACCGCGTCCGCTGCGTCGACTGCCGGGAGCCGATCGCGAGCGACGCCCGGGTCTGCCCCCACTGCGAGGCGGTCCAGCCGTCGCCGCTCGTCGACGTCGGGGTGGCCGTCGCCGGCGTCTTCGCGTTCGCCTTCGGCCTGCTCCTCTCGATGCTGACGATCGGGACGAGCCGGCTGCTCGGCTTCCTGCTGCTCGTCGTCGGCTTCGGCCTCGCCGTCGGCGGCTACACGCGCCACGTGGACCGTCAGGCGGGGCGGCGGGCGCGGTGAGACCGACGCGCTCGGGCCGGCGGCTTTTATCCCTCGCCGTCGAAAAGGCGGACGTATGCTCACCCCAGTCAACGCCGGACTCGTCCTCGCGGGACTGCTCCTCGCGTTCGTCGGCGCCGCGGTCTCCGTCTACGCCGTCACGCTGACCGGCCTGCTCGTCGGCGGCGGCGCGGGCTACCTCGCCGCGCCGAGCCTCGCCGGAGTCATCGCCGTCGACGGGCTGGTCCTGACCGGCGTCGCGGTCGCGATCGGCGCCGCGGTCGGCGGCTTCCTCGCGTACGCCGGGCTCTCCTTCGCCGTCGTCGCCATCGGCGGGCTGGTCGGCGGTTTCGCCGGTCGCTTCGCGGTCGGCCCGCTGTACGCCGCCGACGCGGCCGGGGTCGAGGGGACGCTGCTGCTCGTCGGCGCGACGCTCGCGGGCGTCGCGGTCGGCGCGCTGTTCGGGTTCGTCCTGAGCCGGACGACGCTCGTCGTCTCGACGGCGTTCATCGGCGCGGCGTTCGCGTCGCGCTCGCTCACGCCGGCGACGCTGGACGCGGCCGCCGCCGGACCGTCGGTCGAACCGCTCCTGTTCGACGTCACCGCGCCGGCCTTCCTGGCCGTCTTCGCCCTCGGCGCGCTCTCGCAGCTCGGGCTGTTCCGGTTCGGCTACGTGACGAAGCTCGTCGGGCTCCTCCCCGGCGCCCGCCGGTGGACGGCCGACGACGACCGGACGGCGAAGGGCGCCTGAGCCGGGGTCCCGCCGGCCGCCCCGTCTCCCTCGTCGCCTCTCCCTCGTCGCCTCCTACTCGTCGCCGTACTCGTAGAACCCGCGTCCCGTCTTCTTCCCGAGGTCGCCGGCCTCAACCTTGCGCTTGACGAGGTACGCCGGCTTGTAGCGGTCGCCGAGCTCGGCGTGCAGCGTCTCGCTGGCGTCTAACACGACGTCGAGCCCGATGTGGTCGGCGAGCTCTAAGGGCCCCATCGGGACGTTCGTCCCGAGCTTCATCCCGCGGTCGATGTCGGCCTTGTCGGCGACGCCCTCGTCGAAGGCGCGGACCCCCTCGTTGATCCACGGCATCAGGATCCGATTCGTGACGAAGCCGGGCTTGTCGTCGGACTCCCACGTCTCCTTGCCCAGGTCCGCGGCGAAGGCGTGCGCGAACTCGACGACCGCGTCCGCGGTGCGCTCCCCGACGACGACCTCCACGCCGTCCATGATCGGGACCGGGTTCATGAAGTGGAGTCCGATCACGTCGCTCGCGCGGTCCGTGGCGCTCGCGATGGTCGTGACCGACAGCGTCGAGGTGTTCGTCGCGAGGACGACGTCGTCGTCGGTCACCTCGTCGAGGTCGGCGAACACGTCGCGTTTCACGTCCATGTCCTCGACCGCCGCCTCGACGACGACGTCCGCGGCCGCGAGGTCGTCGAGGTCGGTGGTGCCCGCGATCCGGTCGCGGATCGCCTCGGGGGCCTCGTCGAGGGCGCCCTTCGACGCCAGCCGGTCGAGGCTGTCCGCGACGCTGTCGAGGCCGCGCTCCACGTACTCGTCGTCGATGTCGCGCATCACGACCTCGTAGCCGGCGGTCGCGGCGACCTGCGCGATCCCGTTGCCCATCGTACCGGCCCCCACCACGCCGATGACGTCGATGTCGGATAGCTCCCGCATAGGGGTCGCTGTCGCGCCGCGGGTGGTAAGTATTGCGTCTCCGCGACCGGCAGTGTTGAGATAAGGT
>NZ_NHOY01000112.1 GCF_002252755.1 Halorubrum sp. Hd13
TTCAAATCCCTCCGGCCCCACTTTGCTCACTTCGCTCGCAAATCGCCACCTACAGAGTCCGTACTGGGGTTATAACAGAAACGTGACGGAGATTCCACAACCGGACGTGAACCCCTTACGTTTCCTCCCCCCTGCCTTCATGCGGTGCCTTAGATTCGACTCCCGGCAATATATACCCTTCGCGTCGTATGAGGCACAACTTGTGTTAACCATTCAGGGCGACACGCCAATCAGCCAAATAGGAATATCGAATACGGACGCATACTTATCAATCTCATTTTTAGCCCATTCTCTGGTCTTGAACCACGACTTACCTCCCCAATCCTCCTTATTCTCGGGCACGATAAGAACAGATTCGTCAATATATCCCTGATTATACTCCTCTTGAAGCGTTAACAGGTTAGTCAGGACCGCGGTTCTCTTTGACCCAATATCTATTTCAATTGGAGTACTATTGTAATAAACATCTACCCGCTTGTTTGGGAGACTTTGTGGACTAACTTCTGTTCTACAGCCATTCTCTTTGAACGCATTCTGGATTGGTTGCGACAGAGAACGATTTCCACGGGCTGAAGTATCAGTATGAATGTGGAGGTTGTTTTGGAGAATATCTCTGATGTTAGTCTTAGTCTTCTCACTATTGACGCCGCCGTGAATATCTGTTTCCTGCTTGATTTCCATAATTCACAGTTAATCTATTCTCATAAAAACTCACACCCTGAGAGACGTTTGATTAGGTCTCACCACCCCGTTTTGCCGGAAACATTTGATACTTGACCGATACAGGGTCGCTCCGTCTTGCGATTTTAGGAATTAAGTTTTGACTGTAGTAATGGGGGACGGATACAAACAATTAGAGACCAACTATTACTGACTCTAATATATTATCGAATATGGTGTAGGGGTTAGAACATTTCGAGACACGATTCAATTGTGCCTACCTCATCGTCATCTAACCCAATCAATTCGTAGACTGCCTCGTCAATAGCACCTTCTAATTCCTCCGAATCAATATTTCTCAGTAACTCTTGGTCGCGTTCCAGTTCTTCCAAAACTTGTTCAACATCCGAATCACGTCGTGGCACTGGAATACTGATTTCTTCGCCACTATCTACACTCATCCCTTTGACTGCGGTGAAAATGTAGTTGGCACGCTTTTCAGAGTCAATAAGGGGCGAAGTAATGCTCTCACGTCCTATTTCAATCGCGTATGTCCCATCTGTTCGCTGTTGAATTGTTGGTTCAACCGAGGACCGGTTAGTTTCCCATACGTAGTACAACCAATCTACGGCCACAGACCCGGTGACATATGAGTTGGGAAATCTATCAATTTTGTCTTTTGTTTCTCGCCGTTGTATGAGGTTGTCAACACTCTCTTCTATCTGGTCGTATTCCGAAGTTCCCTCAGCCGTTGTGGGTGGGATTATTGGGAGGGATTCCACCACCGTCTGACTGTAATTCCAGTATCGGTTTTGGACGTATGTACTTTCGCTGTTCACGTACAACTGAGTCCATGTCGAATTTAGAAAACCCAACAGATACTGGTAGTGTTCATCCGGGCACTCAATTCCCACAGCGGAATCCAACAAATGGTGTCCTTCCAAATCTACGGCGAACCTATTCTTAGTGGAAAGCCGCGGTGTGACTATTTTTGAACTATTGAGAACATCAACATCCCTCGAACGCCAAAGTTCGTACCATTGTTTGTTTCTTTCAGTGATTAATTTTCCATCTAGATGGCGGTTAGCAAGCATTTCTCTGTGAGATGACAAATAAGAGTCAATATTAGGATACGACTCAATATCTACAACGTTCCCTCTGTCGTCATACGGATAAATTAGATACTTATTTTGTTCTGGCTCTGCCCACTTATTAATGTCACCTCCCTTGAGAACCTTCTCAAGCAACTCGGTCTCCAAATCTTCATCTTCTACTACATCTTCCGATATTACGTATATATCTTCTCCACCCTCACCACCAATTGTACAGCCCTGACTGGCATTATACAGACTGCCAAGATTCTGAGCGTCTCCTGCTCTAACATTATCAATTACATCCGAGGCAATAACCTTGGCAGGAGACCAAGTATCCGTGGTGAGCTTCTGTTGACTCAGAGTATGGTTGCGAATCCACGGTGCTTCCCCTTCTTCTAGCGCTCTCACGACTTCAGGCACCGTGTTCTCGTGAATTTCATCATCAAAAGTAATGAAATTAAATTCGTTTTCATCACTAAATACTTTCTCAGCAACAAAAATACAGGGATAATTTGTAGCCGTGTCAAACATGTCGTCATAATCACCAAAGTCAACTATCAATTCTAGCTTTGTTTCCTCTAACAATATACGCCTGATTTCCTGTCCATAGTTTCTATTCATAAATCTATTTTGTGTGATGTATCCAATTCTTCCTCCGGGTTCAAGCCAATCCACTCCACGCTCAATAAACGGCACATAAATATCAAATCGGCCATAGGCAGAGTCGTAGTCTTCTCTGAGACGGTCCCTGAACGATTCGTCCGCTAATGCGCCGCGGCTCCCTAACAAAATCCCACCCCAAGGGGGATTCCCTACAACAAAATCATAGGTAAGATAGTTTTTAATTACGATAGCTAAGATACTATCCTCAAACATTTTGAATAGTCGTCCATCGTCGTGCTCCTGTTTAAGTTCTCTAACTATTTCTAACAATTCGTTAATATATGGCTCTAAAAAGTCTTCAATATTATCGAACGCTTCTCGACCATAACGTTCCACACCAACTTCAATACCACCGTGGTACTCCCACTCATTATCATTCATATGGAATTTAACAACATCCATTACCCCCTGAAGTGTAGCAAAATAATCTTCATCATTAGATACCCCTGTATTTTCTTGTATATGCCGGTAAAGTGGGAGCCTTATCCTTTTATATAAGAATTGAGAAGTATCATCATCACTGGGAATCGGAAGAGGGACAGGTACGTGAACATCTTCTGTTCCTTCAACAATATCGAGAGACGCCTGCGTACTCCCCTCAGCATTCGATATTATCTCTCCGTCTTCCGTCTCAATCTCTAATGAATCAGTTCGAAATATTGGAAGGCGCTTGATAGTGAACTCTCCCTGCCCAGATGATTCTTTTGCTAACTTATACTTTGGAAGAATAGCCACCATAAACCGGATTTGTGCCATAAGAACGGCAAATGGATGTACATCTAGGCCTACGATTCGAGGACGATTACACAATTCATTCAGATGCTGCTCCCAATCTGGATTAGTATGATAATTCTCAACATCTTGTACATATCGTTCAACAGCTTCCACTAGGAATGTGCCAGAGCCGCAGGCAGGGTCAAGCAGTCGGTCGCGATAGATGCCGCTACTGTATGCCGTTTCATCCAAAATATTGTCTACAATTTCTTCTGGAGTATAAAACTCTCCGAGCGCCTTACGAGTTTCTGGGTCGAAGTATTTTTGATATAGGTCTCCAAGCAGGTCACCTTGGACCGTAGAGAAATCGAATTTTAGGAGGGGGAACAATATCCGAGACACCGACTGGTTGTAACTCTCACGTACCGTATCGCTGATTTCTACAATTTCATCTTCTGTGGCAGCAACATCACGGAACTGTCTGAATGGAGTTTCGTGTTGAGTGGTAATCGCTTCACCATACCCTTCAACCCACCAGCTAAAAATATCATCTTCAAACAAACTTTCGACTAGGTGTTCCCGCATGTCTTCAAATAGGCTGTTTGTCATTACGGGATATGCGTCAGTATTGATTGTGCTGGTGAATCCCTGAACTTCAGTAAAATAGCGTTCAATCCAATTATTTTCAGGGAAGAAATCGTAGTCATCACTCGCTTTAACTAGAAGAAGACGACTAAGAAGGGCGTGGCCCGTCTCTAGGCAGAACATGAAGTCATTCAGAGTTGTCCTATCATCCTCTAAGAACGGTTCCCACGATTCTGGTACATTTTCGGGGGTGCTTGAGTAGCTCACTTCCCAGAAATTGTATGCTCCAACCACGAAGTTGGACTCCTTATCATCTCTCAATTCATGTAATAAATCAATAGAAGCTTCTACCAAGTCGCCAAATGGGCTTCCTTTCTCTAATTGGAACGTATTATAGAATTCGTCTCTTCCCAACTCGTTTGCCAAACCAACTGGTTCTATATCGCTTATATATTCAGAAACAGTGTTAGCATCAGTTGAATCCCAACTCGGCTTACTCAAAACATCGGCCAAATCCTCTATCTGGCTTCGGCTAAAGTCAGCAACGTCCACCTCGTATAAGCGGGTGTGTGTTCCGTTTCTTCGCCTGTAAACACGGACAGCGTGCCCGTTTGTTAGAACCCCAAAATCTGCTTTTAGTTCCTCAGTGTATCCAAATAATTGGTCTACATGGTCACTCAGTGATTCTGTGGGGTTCTTGAATTCATAAACAGCAGTAACGCGCTGATTTTCGTCAAGAGTGGCGTAATCAGGACGACTGTTGTCTGGTAATTTCCACTCACTCCGTAAGTCATGTCCGATGCCCCGATAT
Source organism: Halorubrum sp. Hd13 (assembly GCF_002252755.1). GTDB lineage: Archaea > Halobacteriota > Halobacteria > Halobacteriales > Haloferacaceae > Halorubrum. The sequence goes on from NZ_NHOY01000112.1 coordinate 4,528, forward strand.
TCCAAACTAGAAAAGAACCCTTCTTGTAAGAAGGCAGTTTCAATCTCCCTCTCACTCATTTCGTCGGAAATCCGCGATGAAATACCCTGAAGAGAGTTGGATACGGAGTCGACTGCTGACATACCCTAGCCAACAAAATCAACTTCCTAAATCCTTTTGCTTGGCCAAGTCTAAGCTTTATCGTTACATTTTTCATCAATATTTATAATCTGTATGTCTTATATAGATGACAGGTTCTGAAAAGTTAAGACTGTGAATAAAAGGGTGAAATATACGCCGAGCTACATACTCATGAATGTGTCTTCAATAGCATCTATAACTTGTATGATTAGGTTTCCTCTCTGAAACAGTCGAAACACGCCAAGTTGTCGTTCTCCGGGGCATTACAGTACGGGTCTCCGTGTGGGCATGTCTCCAGCTCCCCAGCATCAAGTTTCAGTTTCTTGGCCATTATTTCGGTCTCCGTTTCCCCGGATGGTGTCAAATGCGGCGAGAAGGTCCCCGCGGCGTCCAGAGTTGTTTTCCCTCCGATAGTGGCGAGTGCGACCTTGTGCTTACAATCATACTCCTCGTGGTACATATCGGCCGGACAGTCGCACTCAGCGGGAACGGCCAGACCGTTCCGTTCCTCGACCCCGACCGTGTAGGTGTGGTCGTCTTTCTCGAAGCCGTAGCTCGCGTTGGTGACTTCGACGAGGTGTGGCCCGACTATAGTGAACTCCCACGCTTCCCACGCGACGCGCTTGGCGGTCTTCGCGCCGAACGAGAGGTATTCAACAGCGGTACGCTTTTTTGCTGTCTTAGCGTTAGTCGTCATTGCTTCTGGCTCCAATCAGAAGCACCGGTCCCGTGTTGGCGCACGGGGCCACCCTTTGCGGCGAAACCGGGCTTCTTACTCTCTCATAGGGGTCGGTCTGTATATAACTATTACGAACGTACGCATACGTACATAAGATTAATGCCAGAGTAACACCAATCGACAGATATGGCTGATATTGACCTTAGCCCGACCGATAGAGCGATACTGGAGATGTTAGAGGAAGGTCGGTGTACACCCGCCTATATCGCCGCAGAGCATGACTACACGCGGGCGCACGTGCGGAACCGACTCCAACGGCTAACCGAACACGGGTACGTCTCTCGGCTCCACAAGGGGCTGTACGAACTTGTTGAGGACCCAGAATGACTTAGGAAGTTACAGGGAGGTTAGAACACCACTTGCTCGCCAGTTTTCAGACTGACGTAACCCGGCTCGACAAATCGTGCTGGGACTCCCGCGTGTAAGGCCCCTTCTGAAGTCGTAATCGCCAGACAACGCGCCGATAGATATAATATACTGCTTGAGAATAAGTGGATGGAGAGCAGAGCGGAGCGTTCTACAGCAGAATATATGCTCGGTTACATACGTGTGTAGAATTTTCACTAAACAGCGAGAAGTGCGCTCTGTTAATCTGCCCTGCTTGAACCAGCCATGAGTGTAACAACAAACTCACCTACAGCGACAGGTATAGCAACACCAAATACAGACCGAGAGACGTACATCGGGTGGAATCTTGATGATGGAAGAAATCAGCCCACAAGAGGCTGGAATAAGCACACCTCATCTAACTTCCGATATGCTGACTCGCTGTATCTAAAATACCAAAAGCACTATCAACACTTAGACCAGATAGACGCTGGCCTGAAAAACGGTCCTAAGTGGTGGAATCAGGCTTACTTTAACGAGTGGTCTAATAAAGATTTGATTGAGATTCTGTCAGCAAATCTTGAATTGCTTCCCCACCAGCAAACGCAGGCAAAAAAGTTCTTTTTATCTCAGGATTTGAGGAAGTGGGGTATTCGCAAGGAACTGGTTGCGTGGGCGACCTGCTCGTATATTGTTCACAGCGACGAACGAGATAAACGTCGGTCTCACCCATTAGTTAACGGCGAGAAGGCTGAGGTGTTCTGGGAAACAGCATACGTTCTTGACTTCTCTGAAAAAGACCGAGTCAAGACCTATCATAAAGTGAAGACAGATATGGAAAGAAGTGGGCCAAGCAAACGAGGCCGGGAGGGGGGTATATAAAGGCCTGTATATTATCTACAGTAGCGAAGTTACGGGATAATAGGCCTCTAATGGATTGCCGAATACAGCAGGAAGGCGGCGTCGAAACCACTCCGTATCGAAGCGGGTTGACGCCGAAACAGAATAAGCCGAGGTTTCACCGGAGCGCCGCCCTTCTCGCAGAACTCGTCTTTCTGAACCCGACGTTTCCGAGGTGGCTTACTCCAGTATAGGACTCCGTCTATGATTGTATGTTGAATAGTCGATACTATTCGTCGTTCAGTACGCTATCCGCAACGTCCGGGTGAGAAAACTCGTCTCGGACTTTCTGTAAGTGAGCTTCTGGTTGAAACCTGTATGAATATGGTCCAGATTCTATAGTTCCCAATGAAACCCGGTCCTGTAACTCTACAGCAGGGTCGTCTGGAAAGAATAGTTCATATTGTTCCAACTTCGATTTAATATCATCCCACCCAGAGTCAGAGTGATTGATAATAACGTTATAGGCGTACTTATTGGGCTTTTCCACGTACCCAATTTCCACGTCGTTGTGGTCGTAGAGTCTAAGTGTCCAAGTCATCTCATAGTCTTGGTATCAAGCCGGTGTTAAGTTTCTCGGCTCTGCTTGCCAAATATGAGTGAAAGGGGCACAGTTAGTCGGGGTATCGTTCAGATTAAAACAAATATATGAGATATGAGAACTGGCCCGGTAGACTATTCTTCCCAGTAATATATTAGATTACTCGTGTAGGTACTGTACTCGGTTCTCTCGCTTCTTTTCTTCGGAGCGGAGGTCGTAGTGTTTTTCGAGAACGTCTCCGGACACGTCTACTCGGTCGGATAGTTGTTCTTGGGGCCAGCCTTCGTTGAGGTGGTGTGAGATAGACCCCTTGCGAATGGGGTGGTGGGTCATCGAGGACGGGCAGGAAGGCGCTTGGTCTTTCTTGGTCGCGGCGTCACACTCGTTGAGGTCGCGGTCGTGCGGACAAGTGTTAGAGACAACACATGGCCGCGTGAGGGCGACGACGTTCTTGTAGGAGCGTTGCCGGTAGAGGCGGCCGTTCGGGGTAGTGAACAGCGGCTCGCGGCCGTGTTCGTCCAGCACGTCGTGGCGGGGCCCGTTGATGTAGTCGTTCAGAACTTCGGAAAGCCCTTCGGAGATGTTCACTTCTCGTTCGCTTTTGCTATTGTTCTTGAGCGGGGTGCCGGTGGCTTTGCGGTGTTTGAATCGAAGCGCGTTCTTGCCGTATGGGTTTACGTGAAAGTCGTCTATGTCGAGGGCGATTGCTCCGGAGATTCGACAGCCGGTGTGCCACATGGTGTAGAAGAGGGCGTGATAGGTGGTGGCGTAGTGGTAGGTGTTGAGGTAGTCGAGGATGGCTTCGGCCCGGTCGGCTTCTATCATTTCCTCGTTCACGTCGCCGCGGTCGGGAACGTCGGGTATGTCCATCTTGGTGTGGATTTCCCAATCGCAGAGGTCGCGCTGGGCGAGCCACTTGAGGAAGACGCGGGCGTGTTTGGCGTTGTTGTGGACGGTGACGGGCTTGACTTCTTGCCGCCTATGGTCTATCCACGAATTGACTAAGCCTTTTGTGAGGTCGCCGGGAACGGTGACGTTCCGCTCGTCGGCGTACTGAATGAGGGCCTTGGTAGGGTACTTGTAGGCTCTCGCGGTGGACTCTTTCTGGGTGTTGTATTTGTGGTCGAGAAAGTCGTTGCGGGCTTTTCGGAGCGGGACTGTCTGGGCTGGGTCGTCGTTGGCGGTGGGGCTGAAGTCGGACATATCTGTTTGCCGCAGTTCTGGCGGATTTTCGCACAGACTTCTGACAGTTGGCGTCCGGCGCGAAGCGCGAGACCGAGCCGCGGGAATCGCATGACCGCGGCGAGGTCGGGGTTCAAATCCCTCCGGC
>NZ_NHOY01000024.1 GCF_002252755.1 Halorubrum sp. Hd13
AGCGTCCACGCGTACGCCGCGAACGAGGGCGACCCGCCGGACGTCGAACACTACACGGTCCACGTCGGGGAGACCGCCGAGATCCGCGAGACGTGGTTCGTCGCGTACGACGGCGGCGGCTACGACGACGCGAAGTGCGCGCTGCTCGCCGAGGAGCGCGCGCCCGGCGAGTTCTTCGGCTTCTGGAGCTACGACCCCGAGACGGTCGATTACATCATCGACTACCTGGCGGAGCGGTACGGGGGATCGGAGCAGACGGACGACGGCGGAGCGACGGTGTGACCGGCCGCCCCTCGGAGGCGACGGTCTGGCTGTCGGCCGCGACGCTCGTCGCGACGGTCGCGACCGCGGGGAGCCTCTGGTTGAGCCTCGGGCTCGGGCTCGTGCCCTGCGACCTGTGTTGGTACCAGCGGATCCTCATGTACCCGCTCGTCGCGGTGCTCGGCGTCGCGACGGTCGAGGCACGGCCGGCGGTCTCGCGAACCGCGCTCCCGCTCGTGGCTCCCGGACTGGCCCTCTCGGCGTACCACTCGTACCTCCAAGCGACGCAGGGACAGTGCACGCTCGGCGGTCCGTGCGCGACCGTTCAGTGGCAGAGCCCGTCCCTCGGACTCACGATCCCGAACCTCTCGCTCGTCGCGTTCGTACTGCTCGCGGTCCTGCTCGTCGGGATGCGGCTACGCGTCGAATAAGAGCGGAGCGGCGAACGCCGCGCGACGGTGTCTTCAGTCCTTCCGCTTGACCACGTCGCCGAGCGTCATCGTCCCCGAGTCGCCGCCGTCCCAGTCGGCGTCCTCGACGGACTCGCCCTCGACGAGCGAGATGTCGAGCGCCCGCTCCAGCTTCCGCTGGACCTCGTCGGTCGGGAGGGTGTCGCCGCGTTCGAGCTTGCGGATGAGGCTGGCCTTCTCGTTGAGCTGGTCGGCCAGCTCCTCTTGGCTGAGCCCGCGGGACTCGCGGGCGTTCCGGATCTGATCGTCGTAGTCGGTGGCGATCTCGTCCATGTCGTCGAACATGTCGCGCGGCCGCGTCGAGCCGCCCGAGGAGCCGCCGGACCCCGAGGCGCCGGACGACGAGCCTGAGGCGGACGACTTCCCGGTGCTCGAGCTCGTGGAGTACTTGCTGCCACCGGAGCCGGTGGACTCGTCGCGGACCTCTGTGCCGAAGTCCGTACACGAGCTACACAGCTCCAGTTCGGCGCCTTCGACCTTCGTCGTCGTCAGCGAGGCTTGGTCGGCGCCGCACATCTCACACTGGGGCATACGCGACGCTAACGCTCCCGGTGGTATAAAGGGTGCGCCGGGGCGCCGCGACGGAACCGATCGACCGCGTCCGCGGCCGTTCGCCCCGCGACGAGTCGTGCCGCGTCCGGTACCGACTTGTCGCCGCGCCCGGCAGAGGTGGTATGGACGTCCACGTCACCAACTCGACCGTGCGGGGGACGACCCGCGCGCCGCCCTCGAAGAGCTACACGCACCGCGCGCTGCTCGCCGCCGGGTACAGCGACGGCGCGACCGTGCGGTCCCCGCTCGTCTCCGCTGACACGCGGGCGACCGCCCGCGCCGTGACCGCCTTCGGCGGCGCGGTCGGGCCGGAGTCCGGGAGCGACGTCGCCGACGCCGACACCGACGCGCTCGTCCCCGACGGCGCCGAGTCCCTCTCAGTCGACGGCTTCGACGGCCGGCCGGCGGTCCCCGACGACGTGATCGACTGCGCGAACTCCGGGACGACGATGCGGCTGGTCACGGCCGCGGCCGCGCTCGCCGACGGCGCGACGGTGCTGACGGGGGACGGGTCGCTCCGGTCGCGCCCGCAGGGGCCGCTCCTGACGGCCCTCACGGACCTCGGCGTCCGCGCGGAGTCGACCCGGGGTAACGGCCAGGCGCCGCTGGTTATCTCCGGGCCCCTCGCGGGCGGCGAGGTGGCGATCCCGGGCGACGTCTCCTCGCAGTACGTCACCGCGCTGCTGATGGCCGGCGCGGTCACCGACCGGGGGATCGAGATCGATCTGACGACCGACCTCAAGTCGGCGCCGTACGTCGATATCACGCTCGAACTGCTCGACGACTTCGGCGTCGAGGCGACCCCCGTGGGGGCCGACGGGGAGGCGCTCGACAGCGCCGCCGGCGCGGCGGGGTTCGTCGTCGAGGGCGGCCAGTCGTACGCGCCCGCCGGCGGGAGCTACGCCGTCCCCGGCGACTTCTCGTCCATCTCGTACCTCGTCGCGGCCGGGGCGGTCGCGGCCGGCTCCGGCGAGTCCGTCCGGATCGAGGGCGCTCGCCCGAGCGCGCAGGGCGACGCCGCGATCGTCGACATCGCGGAGCGCATGGGCGTCGACGTCGAGTGGGACCGCGACGAGGGAGTCATTTCCGTCCGACGTTCGGACCTCTCGGGCGTCGAGGTCGACGTGGGCGACACGCCCGACCTCCTCCCCACCATCGCCGCGCTCGGCGCGGTCGCCGACGGCGACACCCGGATCACGAACTGCGAGCACGTCCGGTACAAGGAGACCGACCGCGTCGCCGCGATGGCCGAGGAGCTGACGAAGATGGGCGCCGAGACGACCGAGGAGCCGGACGTCCTGACGATCCACGGGTCCGAGAGCGACCTGCGGGGGGCGACCGTCGACGGCCGCGCCGACCACCGGATCGTGATGTCGCTCGCCGTGGCCGCGCTCGCCGCCGAGGGCACCACGACGATCCGCGGCGGCGAGCACGTCGACGTCTCGTTCCCGGACTTCTTCGACGCGATGGCCGACCTCGGGATGGCCGTCGAGCGCGAGGGTGCGGGCGAGTAGACGCGATATATAAACACCGCTAGACGGAAGCGGCGATTATTTATAAACGAACGGCGGTGCAGTGGCGCGTGCCTGCGAGGTCGCTTCGCGGCCGAGCAGCACGCGCGAGGGAGTCGCGAACGAAGTGAGCGACGAGGCTGGGGAGGTGTGAGGCTGCGGTGCGGTTGCGGGTGGATGGGACTCAAAGGGGCAGTCGCGAGGACGAAGATAGGCGATGCAAGCACCGCAGGGAGCGAGTGAAACGAGCGACTGAGGAGCGCAGCGAGCCCATCGAGTCCTCGCGACTGGGGCTTTGGAGGTGTTCACCGCCGATTCGCGGTCAACCATTTCCAACCGAGCGACTGGGGCTTTGACGTCATTCGCCGAGATAGCGACAGTCACTCTGATTGTCTATTTTCCACGATCTGACTCCCACGAGTCCCCTTCGTAAGACCGACGAGTACACAAACGCGCCGCGCCCACGACCCGGTATGGACGACATCGACGTCGAACCCGTGGATCGCGTCGAGGAGCCCGAGAGCGACGAGGACGCCGGGGGCGACGGCGAGCACGGAGCCGGCGGTCACGAGACCGACGCCACCGACGCCGACCTACCGGCCGAGACGGACGCCGCCACGGACCTCCCCGAGGGCGTCGACGCCCCCGAGTACGTCCTCTACGGCGGGAAGGGCGGGGTCGGGAAGACCACGATGGCGGCCGCGACGGGGCTCTCCTCGGCCGCGGGCGGCGTCCGCACGCTCGTCGTCTCGACGGACCCGGCGCACTCCCTCTCGGACACCTACGAGACGGACATCCCGGCGGAGCCGACGCGCATCCGCGAGGACATGCCGCTGTTCGCCGCGGAGATCGACCCCGACGACGCGATGGAGGAGGGGATGTTCGGCGCGGACGGCGACCCCCTCGGCGGCATGGGCGAGATGGGCGAGGCGATGGGCGGGATGGGCGGCATGAGCGGCGCCGACCCGGACGGCGACCCCGACGGCGAGGAAGGAATCGGCTCGCTGCTCGGCGGGACGATGCCCGGCGCCGACGAGGCGGCCGCGATGCGCCAGCTGCTGGAGTACCTCGACGACCCGCGGTTCGACCGGGTGATCGTCGACACCGCGCCGACCGGGCACACCCTCCGGCTCCTCCAACTGCCCGAGATCATGGACTCGATGATCGGCCGCGTGATGAAGCTCCGCAACCGCTTCTCGGGGATGATGGACGGGCTCAAGGGGATGTTCGGCGCCGGGGACGACGAGGCGGACCCGACCGCCGACCTCGACGAGCTGCAGGAGCGCATCGAGCGCCTCCGGGCCGTGCTGCGGGACCCCGCACAGACCGACTTCCGCGTCGTGACGATCCCCGAGGAGATGAGCGTCGTCGAGTCGGAGCGCCTGGTCGCCCGCCTCGACGAGTTCGGGATTCCGGTGAACACGCTGGTCGTCAATCGCGTGATGGAGGGCGTCGGGGACGTGGCCGACGTCGACCCCGCGTGGATCGTCGAGCCGAACCCGGACACCTGCGAGTTCTGCGCGCGGCGGTGGGAGGTCCAGCAGTCCGCGCTCCGGCGTGCCACGGACCTGTTCCGCGGCCGCGACGTGAAGCGCGTGCCGCTGCTCGCGAACGAGGTCCGCGGCGAGGCCGCGCTGCGGGTCGTGGCGGCGTGTCTGCGCTAGGACCGTTCGTCTAACGCCCCGTACAGCCCCTCCCGGACCCGCTCCGCGACGCCCGTGAGGTGCGCCTGTCCGAACGTCGCCACGACCAAGGCCCCCACGGAGTTGTACATCAGGTCGAGCACGGTGTCGTCGAGCCCGAACTGGGCCAGCGGCATCGAGACCCCCGTCTCGTCGGCGACGATGTCGAGCGCGAACTCGAACAGCTCCCAGACGACGCCGAACGCCAGGACGACGACGAGGATGAAGACGAACGCGAACCGCGAGGGGATGGATATCTCGTCGCTGTGGAGGTCGATGGCCCGCAGCGTCGTGTACCCCGCGCCGGCGATCAGCGACGCCGAGAGCGCGTGGGTGAGGTGGTCCCACCACGGGATCTGTGCGTAGAACCACGCCGACCCGAGCGTGTGGAGTAACACCGCCGACGTGATCCACACGCCGAGCCACGGGTCTAGCGGGATGTCGTAGTTGCGTTCCAAAAGCGCCGGCACGAAGGTGACGAAGAGGCCGAGGCCGCCGTTGGTGATCGCCTTCGGTTGGCCGAAGACCACGCCGTACACCACGATGGCGGCGAGGAGGACCTGCATCCCCCTCGTGAGCCGGCGCTGGGTCCGTAGCGACGGGCGGGCGCGGAAGGCCCCGCGGACGCTCATCGGCGCACCACCCATCGGATGGCGCGACGCAGCCGCGCCCCGCGGCGCCGGAAGTAGGCGTCGAAGATGACCCCGGCGGCGGCGCCGGCCAGCGTCACGTACATCCACTCGATCATCAGCGCCTCGTTGGTCGTCAGGAACTCCGTGCCGAGCAGTCTGTCGGCGTTCCACCGGAGCACCGTCCACGCGGCCGCCGTCGCCATCGTCGCCAACACGACGAACACGATCGCGAACCAGTGCGTGACCCGCAGCGTGGTGAACATCTGGAGTTCGACCGTGACGATCAGCGCGAACGCGGCGATCGCGAGGTACGTCGCGAACGTCCCGAGTTCACCCCCGAAGAGCGTGCGTACGAGCACCGGCAACAGCGCGAGTCCGAGGACCTCCCACGGGGGAATCACCCGCGGGTCCCGTGCCGCGACCGCCGGCGCGACCACGACGGCGGCGATGGCGGCGACGAGGACCATCGGAAGGAGGTCGGCCCCGAGCAGGCTCTCGACGAAGGCGCCGACGAGCACGGCCACCATCGACCACGCGACGATGGCGTTCGTCCGGCCGCTCTGAAACAGCCGCGCCAACCGGTCTTCGATGGCGTCCCCCTCCGGGCCGTCCGGTTCGTCGTCGGTCGGGTCTTCGGACTCCGCCTCGGCACGTTCGGACCCCGCCTCGGCACGTTCGGACTCCTCCCCGGCCCCCTCGAACTCCGTCCCGGTGTCCCCGTCCGCGGGGTCCGCCGGGGATCGGTCGGTGTCCATACCGCTCTTCAGGCGTGCCCCCACTAATATGGGTTGGCTCCGGGTCGCAGACCGACCGTTGCCGCGGCCCGGTCCGGCCGTCACTGCACCGGGGCGAACGGAGGCGCTCGCGGTGACGTGAACGGACGCGCTTTTACCCGCCACGCGCCTCCGTTCGATATGAACTGTCGGCGGTGTGGCACTCCGCTTCGCAAGCCCGGTGACTACTGTCTCACCTGCAACACCGCCAACGCCGACGCCGTCGTCGCCGAGTTCGCCGAGGACCGCGCGCGCCTGACGATGCTCGATGAGGACGAGGTCATCGGCGAGACCACGGTGACGACCCGCCCGGAGAGCGACGAGCAGCTCACCGAGATCCAGCTTCGCAACTTCGCCGGTCGGGTCGCCGACGAGATCCGCCGCAAGCGCCCCGACACCGTCTACGCGGCCGGGGCGCGCGAACCCCTCCGTGAGACGCGCGCGCAGGTCCACCACGAGTTCTACCGCGTCCCGGACGCGCGGACCGACGCGGGCGACGACCCGGACGCGACTCGCGGTCTCGACGTGAGCCCGGTCGTCTCGTGGGTGCTCGACCGGCGCGGCGACCGCGCGCTTGAGGTGGTCGAGACCCCGCCGCGCGAGAAGATCGGCGGCTCCCACTCGACGCTGATCGGCGACCGCAAGGGGCGGAAGGCGGTGAGCACGGTCGCGCAACACCCCCACGTCAAGAAGATCGTCCCGGGTCCCATCGACGCCGGGGGCACCGGCTCGCGGACCGGCCTCCGCGCGAAGGCGACGCGCGCCGGCACCAACGGGAACGTCCGGCTGCTCCTCCGCGACGGCTCTAGCGTGCAGGAGAACCGGATCGTCACCACCGCGATGGACCGCGAGACCGGCGAGCGCGTCCGCGAGGACCTCAACGAGGCGCTGCGGGAGGCCGAGCTCCAAGACGAGTGAGCGTCACCGACCGGAGCGCCGCGGACGCCGCTTCCGACCGCTCCTCACTCCCGGTAGGTATTTCAGCCGCGGGCCGCGATCGCTTATAAATGCTGAGCGACGTCATGGAGGACTACCTGAAGGCGATCTACGTCCTCCAGTCCGAGCAGGGGCCGCCCGTCTCGACGTCCGCGATCGCGGAGTACCTCGACAAGACCTCCCCGTCGGTGACGGACATGCTGGGGAAGCTGGAGGACCGCGGGCTCGTCGAGCGCGAGCCGTATCAGGGCGCGGAGCTCACGGCGGAGGGAGAGGCCGTCGCGCTGGAGGTCGTCCGCCACCACCGGCTGCTGGAGGCGTTCCTCGCCGACCGACTCGACTACGACTGGAGCGAGGTCCACGACGAGGCCGACGCCCTGGAACACCACATCTCCGAGGAGTTCGAGCGCCGCGTCGCCGAGGCGCTCGGCGACCCCGCCGTCGACCCCCACGGCGACCCCATTCCCGGAGCCGATTTGGAGCCGGTCGACGAGGGGAGCGGGCCGCGGCTCTCAGACCGCGCCGAGGGGGACCGGGTCGTCGTCGCTCGCGTCTCCGACCGCGACGAGGACGAACTCGACTACCTCGCCGACGCCGGGATCACGCCCGGGACCGAGGTCGAGGTCGTCGACGTCGCCCCCTTCGGGATGGTGACCGTGCGGACGCCGACCGGCGAGCAGAGCCTGCCGGCGGCGATCGCCCGGTCGATCCGCGTCGACGACGCGGACTGAGCCGCGAGCGCGGCGCCGATCGCGGCTTGTCGGTCGCATCGCTCACTACACCCGTCCGTCGACCGTCGCGCTCGACACATCCGCTCGTCGACCGTCGCGCTCGACACATCCGCCCGTCGATCGTCGCGCTCGACACATCCGCCCGTCGGTGTCGGTTTTCCGACGCTGACGCTCATCGCTCCTTCGCGGACTTTTTCACGAAACCGACCGTTCCGAGCGGTGTGAACCTCCTCGTGACGCTCGCCGCGGGGGTCGTCTTCGGCCTCGCGCTCGCGGCCCCGCCCGGTCCGATGAACGCCGTCATCGCCGAGGAGTCGGTGCTGCGCGGTCGGGCCGCCGGCTTCCGGGCCGGGCTCGGCGCGGCGACCGCCGACGCGATCTTCTTCGTCCTCGCGTACCTCGGCGTCGTCGCCGTCGTCGACGCGCTCCCGCTGCTCCGCGCCGCGATGGTCGCCGCCGGCGGCGTCCTGATGCTGTACTTCGCCGTCGGCGCGGCCCGAGGCGCGCGCGCGTCATTCCGCCCGACCTCGGGCGACGAACCGGCGATCGAGGCGGGCAAGGGGTTCCGGAAGGCGCTGGTACTCGCGCTCACGAACCCGTACCAGGTGCTGTTCTGGCTCACCGTCGGCGTCGGCCTGCTGCGCCCCGGCGAACTCGACGTGCTGGCCCGACTCCCGCTCGTCGGCGCGGACCTCGCCGGCGCCTTCGTCGTCACTACCGGCTCCCCCGCGCTCATCGGCGGCTTCTTTCTGGGCATCCTGATCTGGATCACCGGCTTCCCCGCGGGGCTCGTCGCCGCCGAGAACCGGGCCGAGACGTTCGCGCCCCTCGTCGCGGTGGCCTCGGCGGTCGTGCTCGCCGGGTTCGGCGTCTTCTTCCTCTACGACGCGGCGACGACGCTTTCGGCGCTCGCCGCGTAGGCGGCCGCGCGGAGAGCGGGCGTCGCTCCCGACCGACATGGACAACGGCTTTGGCCCGCGGGCGCGACCGACCGGTATGTTCGACAAGTCCACGTGGATCAAGCTCCCGCGCAACGTGCTCGTCGGTCACGACGTGATCGACGACCTCGGCGCCGCGGTCGGCGAGTTGTACCTCACTGGGCGGCCGCTCATCGTCACGAGCCCGACGCCGAACGAGATCGCCGGCGACCGGGTGCGCGCGCAGTTCGACGACCCCGCCACCGCCGTCGTCGAGGACGCCTCCTTCGACGCGGTCGAGGAGCTGAAAGAGACCGCCGAATCGGCCAACCCCGGCTACCTGATCGCCCTGGGCGGCGGGAAGCCGATCGACATCGCGAAGATGGCCGCCGACCACCTCAACGTCGGCTTCGTCTCCGTCCCCACGGTCGCCTCCCACGACGGGATCGTCTCGGGGCGCTCCTCGATCCCCGAGGGCGACACGCGGCACTCGGTCGCCGCCGACCCGCCGCTCGCGGTCGTCGCGGACACGACGCTGCTCGCAAACGCCCCGTGGCGGCTCACCACCGCGGGCTGTGCCGACATCATCTCCAACTACACCGCCGTGAAGGACTGGCGGCTCGCCCGCCGGCTCCGCAACGTCGAGTACAGCGAGTACGCGGGCGCGCTCTCGGAGATGACCGCGGAGCTGCTCGTCGAGAACGCCGACATGATCCGTCCCGGCTTAGAGGAGTCCTCGTGGGTCGTCGTGAAGGCGCTCGTCTCCTCCGGGGTCGCGATGTCGATCGCGGGCTCTTCCCGACCCGCCTCCGGCGCGGAGCACCTCATCTCTCACCAGCTCGATCGGATCGCCCCCGGAAAGGCGCTCCACGGCCACCAGGTGGGCGTCGCCTCGGTCATGACGGAGTACCTCCACAGCGGCGAGAACGGGCGGTGGAGCGCGATCCGCGACGCGCTCGCCGAGCTCGACGCCCCGACGACCGCCGCCGAACTCGGCGTCGACGACGAGGAGCTGATCGCCGCGCTGACGACCGCCCACGAGATCCGCGACCGCTACACGATCCTCCAAGGCGGGATCAACGAGGAGGCCGCGATCGAGGTCGCGAGGGCGACCGGCGTCATCGAGCGGTGAATCGACGCCCGGCGCCAACGACCCGTGAGCGCCGACCGCCTGCGACTCGTCCCGTCCTCGAAAGCGAAATAACCGTTCCGCGACAACCGACTGTATGTCCACCGTCAGCGTTCGCGACCGGGCCAAGGGCCGGGCCGGCGCGATCACCGTGCTCCTCACCCTCGTCGGCTACGGCGCCGTCGGCGGCGTGTTCCTCGTCCCCGAGTTTCAGGCGCTGTTTCCGACGCTTTCCCGCGGTACCGTCGATCTGCTCGCACACGGCATCGCCGCCGTCAACACCGTCACGATCGTCACGCTCTCGCTCGGGTGGTACTGGATCCGCAACGACGAGGTAAAGAAGCACGCGGCGGCGATGACGACCTCCTTCGCCCTCATCCTCGTGTTCCTCGGCATGTACCTCCCAAAGGTCGCGGGCGGCGGGACGAAGGAGTTCGTCTTGGACTCCGCGTACGCGTGGGTCCCGCTGTGGGAGTGGGTGTACCCGGCGTACCTGATCATGCTCGCGATCCACATCCTCCTCTCCGTCGTCTCCGTCCCCGTCGTCCTCTACGCGATCGTCCTCGGGCTCACCCACACGGAACGGGAGCTCCGGAACGAGACGCCCCACCGCCGCGTCGGCCGGATCGCCGCGAGCGCGTGGATCCTCTCGCTCGTGCTCGGCGTCGTCACCTACCTCCTCTTGAACCACCTGTACGACTCGACGTTCGCGGCCGCCGAGGCCGCGACGGCCCTGCTGCCGCTCGTGCCGGGGGTATAACCTCCGGCACCGGCCGCCGCCACCGAAACGCTTGAGCCGCCGCCGCCGCACCCACGCCCATGACCGACTGGATCGGCGACACGTTCACGAGCGACGCCGGCTGGCGCCACCTCGAAGCCCTCGTCGACCTCGACCACCGCATGGCGGGCACCGACGGCGAGCGCGAGGGACTGGAGCTGACGCGCGACGCGCTGGCCGCGGCCGGCGCGCGGAACGCCCGGATCGAGGCGTTCGAGATCCAGGGCTGGGAGCGCGGAGACAGCGCGATCCGACGCGGCGATGACCCCGTCGCGAGCGGAATGAACGCCTGCATCGCGCTCCCGCGAAGCCCGAGCGGCGAGGCGATCGGGGAGTTCGTCGACCTCGGTTACGGCGTCCCCGAGGACTTCGAGGGCGACCTCGACGGGACGGTCGTGATGGTCTCGTCGGACACCCCCGACTCCGTCGACCGGTTCATCCACCGCCGCGAGAAGTACTACCACGCCGTCGAGGCCGGCGCCGCCGCGTTCGTCTTCGCGAACCACGTCGAGGGGACGCTTCCGCCGACCGGCAGCGTCGGGACCGCTGACGCGCCGGTGGGCGACATTCCCGCGGTGGGCGTCTCGAAGGAGGCCGGCTCGCGGCTCGCCCGCCGCAACGAGGGCGACGACCTCACCGTCGCCGTCGACTGCGAGACGCCCGACGCGACGAGCGGGAACGCGGTCGCCGAACTCGGGCCCGACACCGACGAGTACCTCGTCGTCTCCTCGCACGTCGACGCGCACGACATCTCGCAGGGCGCGATGGACAACGGCGCCGGAACTGCGACGATCGTCGAGGTCGCGAACGCCCTCGCCGCCCGCGAGGACGAGCTCGACCGGCGGGTCCGGTTCGTCGCCTTCGGCGCCGAGGAGGTCGGGCTCGTGGGCTCATCGCTGTTCGCCGAGGAGGTCGACCCCGACCGGGTCGCGGCGGTCGTCAACGTCGACAGCAACGTGTTCGGCCGCACCCTGAAGCTCGACCACCACGGCTTCGACGCGCTCGAGACGGCGGCCGAGCGCGTCGGCGACCGCTTCGACCACCCGGTGTCGCTCGGCGGGGAGCTGGTCCCGCACAGCGACCACTGGCCGTTCGTCGAGCGGGGGATCCCGGGGTACATGGTCTCCGGCGAGACGGAGGGTCGCGGCCGCGGCTGGGGGCACACCGGCGCGGACACGCTCGACAAGCTGGAGCCGCGGAACCTCCGCGAGCAGGCGATCCTGTTGACCGAGCTCGTCGCGGAGCTCGCCGACGCGTCGGTGACGACCGAGCGGCGGGACCGCGAAGAGATCGCGGCCGCCCTCGAACGCGAGGGGAAGGCGACCGGGATGAAGATCACAGGCGACTGGCCGTTCTGAGGGCGACCGCCGTCGCGAACCGAGGGGTTTTCACGCGCGCCGGCCGCATCCCTCGCGTATGCACTCGTCGGAACGGCGCGTCGCGGTCGTCGGCGACGACCGGGCGGCGGCGCTCCGGCAGGCCCTCGGGGGCCTCCCGTATCGATCCGTCGAACGGTCCGCCGCGGACGCGGTCGTCGCGGTCGGCGACGAGGCCCTCCGCGACGTCCTCGTCGACGCGCCGGACGCGCCGGTGATCCCAGTCGGCTCGCGGCGGCTCGCGGTCGATAGCGACGCCGCGGAGCGGCGTATGGGTGCCCTGCTCGACGCGGCCCTCTGCGGCGACGGCGACCGCTCCGGCGACGGCGACCGTCTCGCCGACGGCGATTTTCCCGCCGACGGCGACCGCCCCGCAGACGACGTCCGGCGCGTCACGCATCCGGTCCTCGCGGTCGACGCGGGGGACGGCGAGGCCCGGCGCGCCGCCTTCGACGTCGCGCTCGTCACCGCGGAGCCCGCTCGTATCTCCGAGTTCGCGATCGACTTCGCCGGGGGGACGCACGAGTCGTTCCGCGCCGACGGCGTCGTCGTCGCGACCCCCCTGGGAAGCGGCGGGTACGCCAGCGCCGCCGGCGGACCGATCGTGGAGCCCGGCGGCGGGCTCTCCGTCGCGTCCATCTCCCCGTTCAGCACCCGGACGGACGCGTGGGTCGCCGCCGGGCGGCTCTCGCTCTCCGTCGAACGCGAGGCCGAGTCGGTCGCGCTCGTCGTCGACGGCGAAGAGCGCGGGGACGTCGATCCCCATCGATCGGTCGCGATCGAGGCGACCGACTCGGTCGCGGTCGTGACGTTCGCGGGCGCGGGCCGAGCGCGTCGATCGGAAACACTCTAATAACTCGTGAACGGATGTGACGATATGGACCCACTGCAGTTCCTCGTTCCCCTCGGCTGGCTGTCCGCCGTCGGACCGGTGCTGCCGTACGCGATACTCGTGATGGCGGTGGCGAACCTCGCCACACGTCACGTCGCGTACCGACGACACGTCGAACAGGGAAACGCCGGTGACGACGTCGAACCGTACACGCCGCACGCGTTCACGAACATCGGACTGCTACTGCTGAGCTTCCTGTTCGTGCTCGACGCCCCCGTGAGCGGCGTGATCCTCTCGGTGCTCGTGATCACGATGCTGACCGCCGACCTCTTCGAGCTGGAGGCGCGGAACGTCGAGGCGCGCAACGACATGCCGATCGAGGCCCCGAAGAGCTCCATCGCCGCGTCGCTACTCGTCTTGGTGTTCGCCTCCTACTACGCCCTCTGGTTCCTCGTCGCGGGCGTCTGGAACCAGTTCGTCGTCGCGTAGCTCGGCGACGCCGGGAGCGACGTGTCCACGTCGTCACCGCCTGCGGTCGCCGCCTCGGTTCGCTCTTCTCTCGTCGCGGTTCCGTCCTCCTCATCGCCGTCTACGTCGTCGTCCACGTCGTCGCCGTCCACACAGTCGCCGTCCACGCCCTTTCGAGCCCCTCAGTTGAGCGCCGTCCGCTTAGCTGAGCGCCGCTCGCGGCTTTCCCGACGTGACCGCGTTCACGCACGCTCCGCCGTCTCTCCGGCCACGAAGCGGCACTGACGCGCCGACGAGTCGCTGATGGAGCTGCGACAGACTACGGTAAAACGAGATCAGGGGGCAAGAGCCGGCTCGAAGGGCGAAACGGCTCCGGATCAGTTCGCGGCGTCGGCGTCGTCGTCGTTGAGAACGTCGCGCAGTTCGCGGCTCGCCGGAATCAGCACCCAGAACGTGAGCGCGCCGAGGACCATCACCCAGAAGAACGCGTCGCCGGCGACGAGGCCGATCTCCCCGTAGACGCTATCAACGCCTTCGGCGGGATTGACCAGCTGCACGACGTCGTAGTACGTGGGCGTCCGGTACCATCCGCCGAAGGTGAGCCAGCCGAGGCCACCGAGCGCGAACAGGGCGAACCCCTTCATGAACTCGTCTGCCATTAGCTTACGATTCGCCGGAGTCGTCTTGAGACTTTCCCATCCCTTGGCCCCGGAACCGCGTCCCCAGCACGTACACCGCCGTCCCCCCGACGATGAACGCGATGCCCGTGATCGCCAGCGCGGCGACCAGCGTGTCGTCCGAGGGGTAGAGGCCGGCGCTGTTCAGGAGATAGACGACCGTCGTCCGGAAGAAGCTGATCTGGCGCGTCGCAGCGTCGACGAGCGTGAACCCGATCAGGTACGCGATCACGGCCGCGAGCGTCGAGAAGACGGTGACGGCCTTGTACATCCGGAACGGGACCACCACCTCGCGCCCGTCGGGCCCGATACGCGGGCCCGTCGGCTCGTCGCGAGGGTCCTCCTGCTCGTCGGCGGCGATGGGGTCGCCCGTCTCGTCGAACGCCTGTGCGTCGTCGCGGTCGGTTGGTGATGACATCGAAATAGTGGAAACAGGCGGAAACGGTCGGGCGGCGGGTGCGGTTCTGTGTCGTTACTTCGGGGGCCGAAGCATGTAGTACCGCCGGTTCAGGTCGTACATGTACCCTTCACGCATCGTCTTCAACACCGCGTAGGTGATGATCCCCCCGACGAGCGGGAGCATGAACGTCAGCGTGAGCAGCAGGTCGAGCGTGATCGGGAAGAAGTTCTGGATCGCGAGCGCCGCGAGCGTGATCGACAGAACGACGCCGGTCACGCCGACGGCCGCCCAGAACGGCTCCTCGACGGGACGCCGCGCGCCCCCCTTGTTGAGGAACGGCACGAGCGTGATGGTACCGAAGACGATCCCGTGAGCGATGATCCCGAGGAACTCGTTGGAGATCGCGATGTTGCCGCCGAGCACCGCCAGGTTCGGGTTGATGGGGTTGAGCTTCAGCAGCCCGAACGACCAGTAGAGGTACCAGTCCGGCAGGATGATCGCCGGCGTCGCGCCCGGATTTGCCGGCTCGCCGTAGTGGGCCGGCAGGATCGCCGCGATGAGGATTATGATCCCGACGAAGAAGCTCGTGATAGCGAGGTTCCGGATCGTCTCGTGGGGCCAGGTCGGGAAGCCGAGCACGTCGCGCTCGACGTACGTCGACTCCGCGCGGAGGTTCTCGTCCTCGCGCCGCGACCGCTCGAAGTACTGGTAGGTGAGCTGTGCGAGCCCGCTGGTGTGCTCCTTGCGCTCGCTCCAGGTCGGCGTCTCGTCGTCCGGCGGAACTGTCGCCGGCGGCCCGCCGTCCGTGCGGGCCTCCTCATCGGTGCCTCCGTCCGTCATGGGGGTGGTGTCGTCGGTCATTGGATTAGTGCGGCTCCGCGATTCCCTGCACCCAAACGATGCCGACGTGGAGCGCGATGAGACCGGTCACCACGAACGGCAGCACGAAGACGTGCAGGATGTACATTCTCACGAGCGTCGCCTGTCCGAGGGTGAAGCCGCCGAACAGGAGCTGCGCCGCCCACTCGCCCACGAGGGGCGTCGCGAGCGCCATCTCGACGCCGATCTGTGCGGCCCAGAAGGACAGCTGCTTCCACGGGAGCACGTATCCGGAGAAGCCGAACAGGAGCGTCAGACCGATGAGGATGACCCCGAGGATCCAGTTGACCTCACGGGGCTCCTTGTACGACCCGGTGAAGTACACGCGGAGCATGTGTAGGAACACCGCGGCGACCATGAACTGGGCCGCCCAGCTGTGGATCGAGCGGAGCATGAACCCGAACTGGACGTCCGTCATGATCATCACGACGGAGTCGTACGCGGCCGTCGGGTCGCCCTGCGCGGCGGCGCCGGCAGTCGACGGGGAGTAGTAGAACCCGAGCAGTGCGCCCGAGACCGCCGCGACCAGATACGCGATAATCGACAGCGATCCGAGCGAGTACAGCGGGTACCAGTACCAGAACTTGTTGTCGAGGTCGTACTGCTCCGTGTGGCTCTTCGGCATCTGCATGTTCGCGCGGTAGTACATCGTCTCCAGCAGCTCGAGGTAGTCGACGATGCGTAGCCGCTTGTCGAGCCAGATGAGCGTGGTGAGGAACGCGGTCTCGATGACCGTCAGATCCTGCTTTTTGAGCCACGCGTTGTGGTCCATATCGTCTTGTTTCTTTAGACTCATTGTCAGTTACTTCTTGTAGTACGGGTAGATGGCCCGTTTCACCGTCTCCATCGCCCCGTCGGTGTCTATTCCGACGCCGTCTTTGTCCTCCTCGCGGACGTAGAGGTCCTCCCACTTGCGGCGGCGCTTCTTCACGATCATCACGTCCGGCAGGAACTCCTTGCGATACAACAGGAGGATGAACGCGAGGTCGATGAAGATCATCGCCAGCAGCGCGGCGGTGTACATGTTCCCGAACTCCGTCGACGCCCACGCGGACATGAGCCCGTAGACGAACAGCCCGACGAACACGACCTCGATGACCGTGAGGAGCACGATGGCGATCGCCGCCGCGGTGCTCTCGCGGGCCGGCTCGTACCGGTGGATGTCGCCGTACGAGGAACCGCCGGAACTCATTGGGCACCTCCGTGACCGGTGTGAGCCGACTCGCCGTACTTCAGCATGTAGAACGTGAACACGAACGTGAGCGAGATGCCGAGGACCGCGGCGATCCCGACCCAGTGGGCGTGGAGCGGCACCCCGACGTGGGCGATGTTCTCCGGCCACCCGCTGGCGCCGCCGCCACCGGCTTCAGTCGTCGGGATGTCCTCGCCGACGGCGAGGCCGGCGTGCATGCCGACCGCGGTGTGGGGAACGCAGTGGTAGTGCGTGATGCCGACGTCCTCTTCGGTCACCTCGTACTCGTAGGTGTACCCCTCCTCGCCGACCGGGTCACCGCTGTCGAGGCTGGCCGGGCCGCCGCCCTCGACGGTCTGGACGTTGTGCGCTCCGCCGTTCCCCGTCCACTCGAACGTGATCGTGGTACCAGTGTCGACCCACAGCTTGGTCGGGTCGAACGCGAGGCCGCTGTCGCCCGCGCCGACCTGCACGGTCACCTCGCTCTCGCCGCGGGCGTCCTGATACGACCCGAGGTTCCCGCTGGTGACCCCGCTCGGCCAGTCCGGTTGTTGCTCCTGTGCGGCGGCCGTCCCGGTCGCTCCGGCACCGGCCGCGACCGCGGCGGTCGCACCCCCGGCCGTCCGCACGAATTCCCGCCTTTTCATACAGGTTCACTCAGGACGGCGTGCGCTTAAACCCACCGACTGAATCCGTCGACGTGGGGGCGTTTACAGGGGCTCTATCACCCGATATCGGCGCTTTACTCGTCCAGCTGCTCCTCGTCTACGACCCCCCCTTCGACCGGGACGAAGTCGGGCCGCTCCTTCGCCTCGCGGAGGGCCCGTAACCGCTCGCGGTACTCCTCCGAACGGAACCGATCTGAGAGCCGCGCGTTCGCCACCATCACGAAGAGGAACAGGCCCACGAGCAGGAACACGATCCCCATCGCCGGCGCCACGATGGTGTCGAGGTCGGTCAGGAACGTTGCGACGAGCAGCGCCGCGCCCGCGAGCACCTGCACGACCGCGATCACCTGAACCATCAGGTTGCCGAACTCCCCCGACCCCTGGGGAA
This sequence comes from Halorubrum sp. Hd13, assembly GCF_002252755.1. Taxonomy (GTDB): domain Archaea; phylum Halobacteriota; class Halobacteria; order Halobacteriales; family Haloferacaceae; genus Halorubrum. The sequence goes on from NZ_NHOY01000024.1 coordinate 17,253, forward strand.
CCGTGTCCGGGTGCGGGAGCGACCAGTCGTCCGGCGGTTCCGGCACGTCGTACGACTCCATCGCCGCCAGCGCGACGATCGGCTCGATGTCGCGCAGCACCGTCCCCTGTCCGGCCACCTCTCCGGTCGGGCGGACGATGGCGTACCCCTCGTCGGAGTAGACCAAGATCCGCTCCTCGCCGTCGGCGCGAACTCGTTCCAACACGCCGAACACCTCGCGGCGGGCGACCCGCGACTTGAGCTCCGCCTCGGCGCGTTCGAGCAGGCGGTCGCCCGTGATCCACGAGTCGGGGTCGAAGGCGGCGTCCCACTCCTCGGCGCTCATCTTGGCCATGTCCGACGGACCGAAGTCGTCGAAGTCGTACTCCTCCTCGACGCGCCGCCTGAGCTCGTCGAGGTCGTCCGCGGCGCCGCCCTCGACGGTCGGTTCTCCCCCGTTCCCGGACGTTTCCCCGCCGGGAGACCCCTCGTCGCCGTCCGGTGTGTCCCGCGATCGGTCCGGTCTCGGCTCCGATTCCGATCCCGTCGAGGTATCCTCCATCGTCCGGCCGTACGGGCTCCGGACGCTAACTGTTTTCGTCCTCGGTCCCCGACCCGACGCCGACCGGGCAGACCGGCTCGGAGGCGATACCGTCCGGTGAGAGACGCGGATCGGGGAGTTTTACGCGCCGCAGCCCGAACCGTTGATCGATGGTAGACGAGTCGGTCTTCGCGGCGCTCGCGGGACTGTCGGTGACGTCGAGTCTCCCCTTCCTGCTGTACGGGGCGTGGATCATGATCGACGCCGAGACGGTGAGCTGGAACGTTCTCACGCACCACCTGTGGTACATCGGCACGGGACTGGCGCTGACCACCGTCCCGATCGTCGGGTGGATGATCCCCCGCGTCCTCCAGCGGCTGACCGGCCTCGCCGTGATCCACGCGTTCCTCGGCCTGCAGGCGTACGCCCTGCTGGCGTTCGCGCTCACCGGCATCTTCCGGATCCTCCAAGCCAAGCGCAACGCCGACGCGTACGAGGACCCCGACGTCGACATCGACGAGATCCACGAGGACATGAGCCACTGGCGCGCCCGGCTCCGCGTCGGCGTGGCGGGGTTCATGCTCCTCTGGCTCTGCGCGTGGGTGACCGGCCTCTACCGCTTCTACTCGATCCACGTCGCCCCGGCGATGTGAGCGGCGCGCCGCCTCCTCTCCGTCCCGACAGCCTCTCGCCGACCGACAGGTTCAATCCCGTTTTGTCCTAAGGGAGGGTATCGTGGCAGTCACCTTCGACCTGTTCGGGACGCTCGTCGACGTCGAGTACCCGTCCGACCCCGCGGAGATCGTCGCGCGCGAGCTCGAGTCCCGCGGCGTCGCGGTGCCGGACGACTGGCACGTCGCGTACGGCGAGCGGCACGTGGACGCCCCGGCGGGCGCCGAGGTCCCGCTCCCGGCCCACGTCGCGCACGCCCTCGACTCCCGCGGCGTCGACGCCGCGGAGAACGTCGTCAGACACGCCGTCGTCGCGGCGTTCGACCCCGACGTGACGAGACGCGAGGGCGCTCTGGACGCCGTCCGCGACGTGAGCGAGCAGGGGCCCGTCGGGCTCCTCTCGAACTGCGCCGTGCCGGAACTCGTCTCCAAGACGCTGATCCGCGCGGGGCTCCGCGGCGAGTTCGACGCCGTCACGACCAGCGTCGGCTGCGGCTGGCGGAAGCCCCACCCGAAGGCGTTCGAGGCGGCGGCCGAGGCGCTCGACGTCGCCCCCGCGGAGCTGATCCACGTCGGCGACGACCCTGCCACCGACGGCGGCGTCGAGGACGTCGGCGGCCGGTTCGTCGACGTGACGGAGACGCCGCTGCCGCGGGTCGCGGCCGACCTCGAAGCCGAGCCGTAGGCCCTTTTAAACGACTCTCACTCCGCGAGCCCGCGGCCGAGCCGGTCCGCCCACCTCTCGTCGATCCTCCCCTCCGCGAGGAGCTTCTCCAGGTGCGCGACGACCGTCGCCCGCGCGAGGTCCGCGACGCCGGTCAGGTCCTTCTCGTAGGCGGCGTCGACGACCTCGTCAACGTCGCTCGCGCCCGCCGCCGCCGCCGCGAGGACCGCCCGCTCCCGGTCGAGACGGTGGTCGATCAGCCGGTCGCAGACAGCTTCCGGGTCGTCGATCGCGGGACCGTGACCCGGGTATAGCCGGTCGTAGCCCGCGTTACGGACGCGTTCGAGGCTGTCGAGGTAGCCGCGGAGGTCCCCCTCCGGAGCGCCCACGACGACGCTCCCCTCGGCGACGGCGAGGTCGCCGCAGAGCAGCGCGCGGGAGGACTCGTCGCCCGCGCTCTCGCCGCTCGCCTCGCGGTTCTCGCCGGCGCGCCCCTCCGCCACCGCGAACGCGACGTGGTCCGGCGCGTGGCCGGGCGTGTCGACCGCGCGGACCTCGGTGTCGCCCACGGTCTCTCCGCCCTCGAACGTCCCGTCCGGCTCCACGCCGGCCGCCTCCGCGAGCCGGTCGACGTGGTCGCCGTGCGCGAGGACGGACGCGCCCGTGAGCTCGGCGTACTCGGCGACCGCGCCGACGTGGTCCGGGTGGGTGTGCGTGACCGCGATCGCCTCGACCGCGACGCGTTCCCCCTCGCGTCCCCCTCCGGCGTCGAGTCCGACCGCGTCGTCGAGCGCGTCGGTGCGGGCCGCGGGGTCGACGAGGAGCCCTCCGGCGACGTACGCGTTCGTCGTCCCGCCGGGGGCGCGGGTGTCGACCGGGACCGGGACGCGCTCGATCGGCGGTCTCGGATCCGGCGCCGCCATCGGCTCAGTCCCCGCGTCCGACCGAGGAGCCGTCGCGCCGGTCGAGCAGGGAGCGCGCGGCCGGACCGGGGCCGGACCCGGCGCGCTCGCGGCCCGGGATCGGCACGTCCACGTCGTCGGCGACGGCGAACCGCGACAGGTCGGCGACGCCGGCGTCGACCTCCTCGACCGAGCCGTACGGGCGCCCGACGACGACGTCCCCGGCCTTGCTCCGATTGATCCCCGGGATCGCGGTCAGCTCGTCCATCGACGCCGCGTTGACGTCGAGGGGGTAGGGGACGCCCGTCACGGAGCGGTAGCCGTGGTCCGTGATCGCCACGTCGATAGCGGTGCCGAGCTCTCGCTCGCCCGGCACGGCGACGAGGAGCGCGTAGGTGCCGAGCTGGCGGCCGAACGTCTTCCCGTCCTGGTGGTACTCCAGGTGCACGTCCGGGAGGACCGTCCCCGGCGGGACGACCCGGTCGAGCATCGGGTTGTCGACCGTCTCGCGCACCTCCCGCTTGTACGCCTGGAACTGGTCTTTGTGCTCCTGTGCGATGTCGGCGCCCGTCTCGGCCATCTCCGTGCCGGCGAACGCCATCACCTGCCGGATGTTGATCCGGCGGAGCATCAGCCCCTCGTCGTAGACGGTCTGGAGGAACCGCTTGTTGTGCTCGTACGTCTCCGGGCGCTCGCCGGCGAGCCCGTGGACGAGGTTGATCCCGGGGAGGAGCTTCGGGAGCCGCGGCGAGGCGTCCGGCCCGGTCGAGGGGCCGGTCACCCGGTCGTCGCCCCCTGGCGTCGTCTCCGGGGCGTCGCCCGGCCGCCACCCGCCCTCCTCGTTGACGACGCGGACGGCCTCCAGGCACTCCTCGGCCGTGACGAGCAGGTTGTTCTGTTCCTGGACGACGGGGTCCGCCGACTCCAGCCCGAACGCGGCGGTGTCGCCGGGCGTGTTGTGCGCGGCGATGACCCGGATCGCCTCGCGGGAGGCCTCGGGGTAGTCGGTGATCGTCACCGGGTTCATGTTGTCGAGGTGGAGCGTCCGCAGGTCGGGCGCGACCTCGCGGATCCCGCCGTACAGCTCCCGTAAGGCGTCGGGGTTCGGCGCCTCGCCGTCGCCGCCGAACGCGAGGATGTCGGCCTGCCGGCCGAGCCGGAAGTGCCTGACCCCGCGGTCAGAGAGCGCGTCGACCTCGTCGACGACCGACCGCGCCTCGCGGAACGCCGGGCTCCCGTACAGCGGCTCCGTGCAGAACGAGCAGCGGTAGGCGCAGCCGCGGGAGGTCTCCATCTCGCAGATGAGGTAGTCGGGGTGGTTGGGGTGCTGCTCGACGACGAACGCCCCCTTCTCGGCCCACCGGTCGATCTCCGCGTTGTCGCGCATCCGGTTGCCGAACCCCTCTAACCCCTCGCGCACGAGGTCGTACGCGGCCGCCTCCACGTCGCCCATCGCGACGAAGTCGTAGTCGAGGTCGTCGCGCTCGGTCTCCGTCGCGCCCGCGTTCTCCTCGCCGACGCCGAACCGCACGGGGCCGCCGAGCAGGGTGACGCCGTCCGCGGTCCAGCCCAGCTCCCGCACCTCGTCCGGTTCGGCGTCGTGCTCGGCCCGGTGCTCGGGGTCCTCTACGAGCGCACGGAGAACGTGGTGGTGCCCGGCCTCGCGCACGGCGTCTACAACGCCGTCATCTACGTCGTGCTCCTCGCGCAGTCGCTGTGATATGTCCCCGTCGCTGATGGGAACGCTCCAAAATCCCCAGCCGCTCGGTCGTATGGGGTTGACAGC
>NZ_NHOY01000045.1 GCF_002252755.1 Halorubrum sp. Hd13
CCGCCCGCGGAGGGGGAGGGCGCGGGCGGCGTCTTCTCACGGCTCGATCCGGAACGTCTCGAAGACCTCGCCGTCCGGCGTGACGAGCCGCCCGTCGAGCGCGTTCGCCGCGCCGGGACTCGTCTCGCCCCCGGCCCCCGTCGACACCGGGTCCAGTTCGGCGTGCGCCGGCCGGTTTCCCCGCGGCCGCGCGTGGCTTCCCGGGTTCACGATCGGCAGCCCGCCGGTGTCGTCGAACCGCGGGCGGTGGCTGTGGCCGCAGATCACGGCGTCCGCGTCGCGCCCCCGACCGAGCATGACCAGCCCGGTGTCCCCGCTGCGGTGGCGGTGGGTGACCGCGAACCGCACGCCCGCGTACTCGACCGTCCGGACCTCCGGGAGTCGATCGCGGATCGCGGCGTCGTCGTTGTTGCCGTACACGCCGCGGAGCGTCCGCGCCGCCGACTCGAAGGCGTCGAGCACCGGCTCGCGGTGAAAGTCGCCCGCGTGGACGACGAGGTCGGCCGCGCGGACCGCCTCCGCGGTGCGCCCCTGCAGCTTCGACTCCTCGTGCGAGTGGGTGTCTGAGACGACGACGAGCATTCTGTACCCCTCATCGGTGCGCGCTCGGCTTAAAAAGCGCGTCCCGGAACAGCGGTTATGATTTATGTCTGAAGGCGCCTGCGGTGGCGCGCGCCTGCAAGCGGCCGCCACCGGCGGCCGCGAGGAGCGCCGCGCGAGGGACGCCGCGAGCGCCTTTATAAGGCGCGAGCGGCGAGGCTGGGGAGGTGTGAGGTACGGTCGCTGTGCGGGACGGGATTCAAAGGGGGGTTGGGGCTTTGGAGGCGTTCATCGTCGATCCGGTGTCACCCGCTTATAAGCGAGCGGCTGGAGCTTCGGAGACGATTAGGACGCCGCTCCCAACGCCGATCCCGTATACGTAACCGCGTTCACGCGCCGCGATCGGAACGAGGCGCGACCGGAACCGACCTATTCTTCTAACGAAAGCGACGCGAGCAGCGACTCCAACTGCACCTGCTCGTTGGCCCCCTCCGCGATCCGGTAGTCGGCCTCGCCGATCCGCTCCATCAGCGCGACCGCCTCGCGCTCGCTCAGGTCGAACTCCCAGACGGAGCGGTGGAGCTGGTCGATCACGTCGCCGCCGGCCATCCCGGTCTCCGTGAGGAGGGTATCGAGGGTGGCCCGGGCCCGCGAGAAGTCGCCCTCCAGGGCGTTCGTCACCATGGACTCGATCTCCTCGGGGCGGGCGGTGGCCGTGATCGCGTACACCGCCTCCTCGTCGACGACGTCGCCGGTCGTCGCCGCCGCCTGCAGCGAGTTGATCGCGCGGCGCATGTCGCCGTCGGCCGCGTACACGAGGGCGTCGACCCCCTCGTCGGTCACCTCGATCCCCTCCGCGGCCGCGATCTCGCGCGTCTGCGAGGCGACGGCCGCGTCCGAGAGCGGCGAGAAGCGGAAGACGGCGCAGCGCGACTGGATCGGGTCGATGATCTTCGACGAGTAGTTACACGAGAGAATGAAGCGCGTGTTGTCGGAGAACTGCTCCATCGTCCGGCGGAGCGCTGACTGGGCGTCAGACGTGAGCGAGTCCGCCTCGTCGAGAAACACGATCCGGAAGTCGCCGCCGAACGACGAGCGCGCGAACCCCTTGATCCGGTCGCGAACCACGTCGATGCCGCGCTGGTCGGAGGCGTTGAGTTCGAGGAAGTTGCCGCGCCAGTTGTCCTCGCCGTACACCTGACGGGCGATGGCGGTGGCGGCGGTGGTGTTATGCATCACCGTCGGATTCTCCCCGGCGACGTAGTTTCGCGTCCCCGGGACGGTCAGGTCGTAGACGCGCTCGTCGGCCGCCACGCTCTCGACCGTTTCTACCTCGTCGTACCGCAGATCGGCGTTTGCGATCCGAGACGCCTTATCAAGGAGTTCGACGGTTTCCAACGATAGCCAATCCGTGGCGATCTCCCTGAGGCGATCTGCTACCGTTTCGAGCCGGGTAAGCGACGTCAACGTAGAGTCGTCTGATCGAAGAAGATTCGTGAGATCTGGCGTCTCTATCTGGAGACCGTCCACGACTTCGGCGTACTCCACGCCGAGCAGATCGATACACTCGCTCAGTTCGGTCTCCACGTGATCGATCTGAACGTCTTCGACCGGTCGATCCAACTCTCCGAGTATTCGTACCACCCGATTCGCCCGCGGCGTCCGGCGACCGTCGCTGTATTCAAGGAGGCGATCCGAGCGCGCACCGACCACCTCAGAGACCTGCTTTCTGGTTTCGATCGGAGCGAGTTCCCCACGGCTTTCGATCCATGTCGTCGGGACGGCCGTCGCCGCTTCGAGTTCCGGTCGGATCGATTCGAGGCGTTCGAGCGCCCGTTGCGTGTTTTCGATCTGTTTCGTTGCGGCGTCGACCACGCTGTCCAGAACCGAACAGTAGCGCTCTCTTCCGGGCGACTCCGGGTTGAGACTCTTCGGGAGATGCTCGGTGATCGGGATCTCGAGCCGACGACAGAGATCCCGAAGAACGGTCTGGCTCGGGATCGTGTCGTAATTGGGGTTCGCCTCCTTCTGCGCGTGCTCGTCAAGCCGATCAGATTTGTGAGCGATGGTGAATCCGATCGCATCTCTGAACCGTCGCAGTTCCCGCGCTCCAGAGATATACAGCGCGTGATACGTCCGTTCGACACCAGATCCGTTGGTCGCAGACTTCTGGAGTTCCTTCCGGCGGGTGGAGATACCGAACGTCGTGAGGAGGTACGAAAGCAGGGTGATGTGCCCTGAGTTTCGCTGCGTCAGTTCGATTATCCCGTTGGCGCTGACGTGGGCCTCGGCGTCGAACATGGCGCGCAGGAACGCGGCTCGCGCGTCCGTCCCGGCTGTGACGAGATTCGAGCCGATCCCCTTCTCGCCGCTCGCGCTCGCGAACGCGTCGAACACCGATTCCAGATAGTGAGTCAGCGTTCGGGAACCGATCGCGACGTAGGGGATGTCTTTTTGCGTCCCTCGCCTTGTTTCCACGTCGAACACGTCGTGTGCGGCCGAATCGAACGCGTCGAGCAGTGCGTCGTCGGTGTTGTAGAACTTGATCCGTCCACCGTCGATATGGGCTTCGCTGATCGCGAGGCCGACGAATCGTGCCAGCTCCGGCGTCACGTCCGTCGGTGGGGTAATCGAACGCGACCGACGGCCTTGTCTGACGTATTCGATCGCTTCGACGCCGTTCACCCAACTGTCCACGCCGTCGGCTGTCGCACGAAGCGCTGACAAGGGGATCGTCCGATCGAGGTTCAGGTCATCTGCGGTCTCGGCATCGAGCGTCACCTCTGTCCGCTCCGGGTTCATCTCGTCGTACCACCGCAGCGTCGGTCCAGTGGTCCGATTAGTCGCTGGCGTCGGCAGCCGGCTTGGCCGAGCGATCCGATCGCCGTCCGACAGCTCCCCGGCGGGAATCCACTCGAACCCCTCGTGGGTGATGACCCGGAGTTTATGTTCCGGAGTCACTCGGAACTCGGTGCCGTCACGAGTCGTTACCTCCACGAGTTCCTCGGCACGCTTTCCGAACACGTGCGACGGTTCAACGTACTCGAAATCGTTCCGGTCGGTCATCGTCGCGATCCGAATCTCGTCTTCGGATTCGCCGAAACCGTCCGTGTCACCGACCACGTCTTCTATCGGCCTCACTCCGGAGTCAGTCAACACGGGCGTCTCACCGGTAACGCACTTCCCGACGCCGGCCGGCCCCGAAAAGAGCAGGTGCGGGATGTCGTCCTGTTCGATGTAGCTCTGAAGCCGTTCGACGATGTCCTCCTGGCCGTGGATGTCGTCGAGCGACTGCGGCCGGTACTTCTCGATCCAGATCTCCCGGCCGGTCGCGGTCGCAACCGTCTGCTCGTCGGCCTCGCTCATGCCGGATCGGAGGGTCGGCGGGGTGATAAACGAACCGAGAACGGGTCGGCGACGGCGGCTCGCGGAGGCGGTCGGACCCGCCCGCTCCTACGTCCGACGCCGGACCGCCTCGCGGAACGCGGCCGCCGCGTCGACGTCGGTCTCCGCGTCACGTAGCCGCGCGCTCGCGTCGACGTCAGGTGCCAGCAGGGCCGCCGCGGCGCCGGTCGACACGGTCTCGGTCCGCCAGTCGACGTACGGCTCGCCGGCCCACGTCGGGAGGTCGGCGCGCAACACGGCGTTCCGCCAGGCGAACCAGCGGACCCCCTTCAGCCCGAGCAGCGCCAACCGGTCGTCGAGGGGGTCCAGCAGCCGGTCGATCCCGGCGATCTCGGTCGCGGCGTACGTCTCGGCGAGCGCGTCCTGCGCGGTCTGGACGAGCCGGGCGAGGACCGCGTTTATGCGGTCGTGGTCCTCGCGCTTCGCGTCGCGGTCGGGGTCGATCCCGACATCGCCGAGCGTGTACGTGAGGTCGTAGGTGATGTGCGCGTTGACGCCCAGCAGGGCGTCCTGCGCGACGAGCGTCTCGCCCCGGGCCGCGGCGGCGAAGGCCATCAGCCACGGCCGCGGGAGCGCCTCGAACGCCCGCCGCTCGAACGCGACCAACGCCCGACGGTAGCGCTCCGCGAAGGCGACGAGGTACGACGCGGCCCACTCGGGGTCGACGAACGCGCCGTCGTCGATCGCGGTCCGAACGGTCGCCGTCATCCGGCTGTACACCGTGAGAAACACCGCTCGCCGGTCGCCGCGCTCGCGGAGGTACGACTCGGTCCGCGCCAGCCGCTCGTCGACGTCGGCGACGGACGTGAACGGCGCCGCGACGAGGTCGAGCAGTGCCGTGTCCGGCTCGTCGTCGGCCAATTCCGCGGCGACGGCGTCGAGTTCGACGTCGACGGCGGCCGCTCGCCGGATCCCGGTGAGCAGCGCTCTCGCCTCCTCGGTAGTCGGGACGGCCGCGCGGATCGGGATCATCTCGAGTCGACGGGAGCGCCGTCTGACCGTCCGCTACTCCGCCGGAGCCAAAGAACGTTGCTGCCGAGACGGGGGGTCCCGCCTACGCGAACTCGTCGACGAGTTCGGGGACGACCTCGAACAGGTCGCCGACGATGCCGTAGTCGGCGATGTCGAAGATCGGCGCGTTCGGGTCGGTGTTGATGGCGATTATGGTGTCGGACCCCTTCATCCCGGCGACGTGCTGGACCGCGCCGGAGATACCGACCGCGATGTACACGTCGGGGGTGACGACCTTCCCGCTCTGCCCGACCTGCCGGTTCTTCGGGAGCCAGCCGTTGTCGACGATCGGTCGGGAGGCGGAAAGCGTCGCGCCGAGCGCGTCGGCGAGCTCCTCGACGAGCTCCAGGTTCTCCTCCTCCTCGATGCCGCGGCCGACCGAGACGAGCACGTCGGCGTCGGCGATGTCGACGTCGCCGCCGCCGACCTCTTCGAAGCCGGTGACGCGCGCGCCGGACTCGAGGAGGTCGACGTCGACCGACTCGATCGCGGCGTCGCCGACGCCCTCCGCGGGCGCCCACTCGCCGCCCCGGACCGTGAGCACGTGGCGGTCGCCGTCGACGTCGACGGTCGTCTCCACCTTCGAACCGTACATCTCGCGGGTGACCGTCAGGCCGCCGTCGTACTCGAAGCCGATCGCGTCAGTCACCAGCGGCAGGCTGCGATCCTCGGCCACCGCGGGCGCGTAGTCGAGCCCGTTGACGGAGTTCGGCGCCACGACCGTGCCGGCGTCCGTCCGATCGAGCAGGGCCGCGATCGCCGCCTGGTAGACGTTGTGGTCGAACTCCTCCCCGTCGTCGACGACGTGGATCGCGTCCACGCCTTCGCGGTTCAGGTCCTCGGCGAAGCGGTCGACGTCGCCGCCGATGACGGCGACGTGGAGGTCGCCGCCGCGGGCGTCGGCGAGCTCTCGACCGGCCGTGATCGCCTCGTAGGAGGCGTCGCGGAGCTCGCCGCGGCGGTGCTCCGAGACGACGAGCACGTCGGACATCACGCGCCCACCCCCTTGTCACGCAGGACCTCAGCGAGGCGTCCCGCGGTCTCGCTCGCGCCGCCCTCGATTATCTCGGCGTCGGACTCGCTCTCCGGCTCGTACATCGACGTGATCGCGAGCGCGCTCTCGACGTCCTCGGCGGTCAGTCCCAAGTCGGCGAGGTCCTTCGCGTCGATCTCCTTGCGCTGGGCCTGCCGGATGCCGCGCAGGCTCGCGTAGCGCGGCTCGTTGAGTCCGGTCTGGACCGTCAACACGGCGGGGAGGTCGACGTCGGTCAGCTCCTCGACGCCGCCCTCGAGCTCGCGGTGGACGTGGGCGACGTCCGCGTCCGCGTCGACCTCGAGGTCGTTGACGACCGCGGCGTGCTCGAAGCCGATCCGCTCGGCGAGCGCGACGCCGGTCGCGCCGAACCCGGTGTCGGCGGCCTGCACGCCGCCGAGCACGAGGTCCGGATCCTCGGCCTCGACGACGGCCTCGATCGTCGAGACCTTCGCGGCCACGTCGGCGAACCCGCCCTCGAAGGCGTCGTCCCAGACGCGGACCGCCCGGTCGGCGCCCTTCGCGAGCGCCATACGGATCGTCTCATCGGCCCGCTCCGGCCCGATCGTGACGGTGACGACTTCGTCTGCGATACCGGCCTCGGCCAGCTGGACCGCGGCCTCGACCGCGTAGTCGTCCCACTCGTTGAGGTCGTACTCGAGGTCGGACTCCGCGATGTCAGTTCCCTCGATCGCGAAGTCGTCGTCGGCCTCAGCGACCTCCTTGACGGTCACCAGAACTTTCATGATAGTCACTGGGTCGCTCGCCGTGTAAGGGTTTTCGGAACGCCTCACTCGCCGCGAAGAGTTGGCTTCGCCCGGACCCCCGGAGCGGACCGAGCGACGGCTTCCCTACCGCCTGTTGCGGTCGACGTGACCGTCGTCGTCGTTCGCGCTGTCGTCGTCCGCGCCGCCGCCGTCGTCGCCCCCGTCGCCGCCGTCGACGTCAGCGTCGTCGGGCAGCGAGATCAGGTTCTCGCGGCCCAATCGGAGCTTCTCGACGCGCCCCTCGTCGGCCATCGCCGACAGCAGCTGCGAGACCTTCGCGTCGGACCAGCCGGTCTCCGCGACGATGTCGGCCTGTCGCATCCGCCCGCCGTTGTCTGTCAGGAGCCGCTCGACTCGCTCCTCGTCCGAGAGCAGTGAGAGGTCCTCTTCGGGCTCCGCCTCCGTCGCCGCGTCGCCGTTCTCCCCGCCGACGGGACCGGCGGCGGCCGCACCCGAACTCGCGTCGTCGTCCGCGGTCGTCGCCCGAGAGACGCCGTCGCCGTTCGAACCGTTCGCGGTCGCCCCGCCGGCGTCGTTGTCTCCCATCCGCCGATAGGCGACGACGCTTCCCGCGATGAGCAGCGCGGCGACGAGGATCGCCGCGGTCAACATCTCCCACGGCGGCCCCGTGGTGCCCGCCGGCGCGTAGACGACGGCGACCCGCTCGTCCTCGCCGAACGTGCGCGGACCCTCGATCGTCACGGCGTTGTCGCGTATCTGGACGGTCGATCCGGGCGTTCCCGTGACGGCGTACCCGTCCGGCGTCGCGATCTCCAGCGTCTGCCCCTCACCGAGCGACCGGAGCCACGTTCCCTCGGGCGTCGTCAGCGCGTCGCCCACCACGAGGTTCTCGCCGTCGGCCCCGAGGAACTCCGTCCAGACGAACGTCAGGCGGAGTTCGCCGACGGCGGCCGTCCCCTCTTCGCCGACGTCGAACTCGGACGGGTCCTCGTGGACGATCACCTCGCGGTCGACGCTCTCGATCCGCATCGTCCGGTCCACGTTCCGACTCGCCTCCCGCGCGAACCCCTCGAACAGCGCCGGGCCGGGGCCCACCTCGCCGTCGAGGAACCGTTGTCCGGCGGTCTCGAACGCCCTGACCTCCGTCTCGTCGGCGAGCGCGTACCTGACCGACACCTCCCACCGCGCGTCGCGGTCCGGCGTCGGCTCGATCCGGATCCGCGTCGCCGTGTTCGGGTCGAAGTCAGACTCGATCTGTCCGACGGGACCCGCGACGGCCTCGACGCTCGGCGACGCGAGGGAGACGTCGCTCGGCTGTCCGTGCGGGGCCGCCGCGTCGAGCGCGGGCGACGGCGAGGTCGCGACCGCGTCTCCGGCGACCGGCGCGACCCCGCCGCCGACGAGGAGGAGGGCGAACAGCGAGACGAGGAGGACGCGAGACGGGGGATTCCGCATGCACGTCGGTTCTCTCGTGGCCCGGGCAAAACGCTTTCCATAACCGGTTTGCGTCGGCGTAACGGGCGGTCCGCGACAGACCCGCCGTCCGCGACGGTCGCCGGTCGGCGTCGGCGTCACGGACTCGCGCTGGGTCGTCGAGGTGGATTTTTTATATCAGGAGGTGAACTCATGCGTGATGAGAGCCCTCTCGGTCTTCGTCGCGGTGTTGCTGCTGGTCGTCCCGGTCGCGGGGACGATGTCGCCAGCGGCCGCCGTCTCCGAGTCCCCGGCGGCCGTCGAGGCACCGGACTCGATCGCGCTCGACCCCGTCAGGCCGAACGCGGACGGCCCGATCGACCCGCCCCGGCCCCAGACCGGCCCCTCGCAGATCGACGAGTCGAACCTCACGTTCCGCACGCTCTCGGCGCCGACCGACGCCGACTCCCGGAGAGGCAGCGGCTTTCGCGGCGCGAACCTCGGCCCGGCGCTCTCCTTCTCGGTCGCCGACGCCGGGGCCGCCGTGGAGACCGAGGCGATCGTCGACCGGATCGAGAACGCCCAGACCAGCACCGAGCGACAGCGGCTCATCCTCGCCGCACTCAGCCGCGTCGAGCGCAACGAGGTGAGCCTCCACAGCCGCCAGTCGAAGGCGTTCCAGGCGCACGCCTCCGGCAACCTCTCCGACCGGGAACTCCTCGACGAACTCGTCCGTATCTCCGCCACTGCCCGGGAGTACGACGGGCGGCTCGAGGCGATCGACGCGCTCGCGGAGGAGACCGACGGCTTCAGTTCCCCGACCCGGCTCGACGAGCTTCAGGTCGCGCTCCAGGTGTACAACGGCCCCGTCCGCGACCTCGCGCTCTCGACCGCCCGCGGCGACCGCTCGGCCGCGGAGATCTACGTCGAATCGACGCCGAGCTCGGTCACGCTGGCGACGATCGTCGACGGCGAGTACGTTCGCGAGACGTTCAGAAACGACCGCTGGGGCCGCGGCGGCGGCGCGATCAGCAACGACGAGGCGATCAACGTGACCACGGCCGCGTACCCCGAGACGGCGGCGCTCCGGGAGCCAGACGCGTTCGGGGCCGGCGCGGTCCAGCGGATCACTATCCCGCACGAGTACGGGTTGCTCCGCGCCTTCGTCAGCGGCGGGACGGAGCAGGTGTTCGTCGAGCACCAGCGGATCAACCTCAGCGCCTTCCCCGACACCGAGCGTGCCTCCGAGGCCGGTGACGGCTTCAACGTAACCGTCGAACGGAGCTACGCCGGCGGCCCGGTGACGGTGACCGTCCTCGACGAGGAGACAGGCGACCCCGCTCCCGACGTCACCGTGACGAAGAGCGTCGGAGACGGCGACAGCCGGACGATCGGCACCACGGACGCCGACGGGGTCGTCAGGACCCTCTCGCCGGCGGAGCCGTACCGCATCACCGTCGTCGACGAGCCCCGCGTCGTCGTCGTCGACGACCTCCGACCGATCTCGACGCCCCGGCTCGTCGACGACGAGTAGCGCAGCCGCGTGCTGTCGCCGGCGCGCCCGAGCCCGCGGACGCGACTTCAGTCGGGTGTTCCAGGGTTGGGCGTTCCAAGACCTCCGGAATTCGTCGCGGTGCTCTTGTCGGTCCCGCACCCATCCCTCTCCATGCGCCTGCGCGGCCGGTCACTCTCCCACTGGGCGCTCCTCGCGGCGCTCGGCCAGCTCGCGGCACGCGCGCTCGCCGGCGGGGCCGCGCTCGTTGTCGACCCCTCCGGCGCGCTCGTGGACGCGTCGCCGGCCCCGCTCGCCCCGACGCCAGTCGACGACTTCCTGCTCCCCGGAGCCCTGCTCGTCGCGCTGTTCGGCGTCTGTCCGGTCCTCGCCGGATACGGGCTCCACGCGGACCGCTCGTGGGGGCGGGCCGCGGCCGTAGCGGTCGGTGTCGCGCTGGCGCTCTGGGTGGCCGCCGAGACGGCCCTCGGGTTCGCCCGCCCCACGCGGGCGCTGAATCTCGCCACCGCGGCCGCGGTGCTGGCGCTCGCCGCGTCCCCGTCCGTCGCCTCCTCGTCCGACGGGACGACCGGGTCGAAGAGGCGATGAACCGGTCCCCTCGCCCGTCGGCTTCCGTCCGGACGTTTTTAGCTGATGCCGCGGCCAGCCGCCCCGTGCTCCCCGACCGCTCACCGACCCACCCGGGTCCGTCGTCGAACCGGAACGCCGCTGGCGACGCTCACCGCTCCGATCGGGCGCTCGCCCCGGTCGCCGGCGTCCTGCTGCTCGCGATCACCGTCGTCCTCGCGGGCGGCGTCGTCACCGCTGCGCTCGCCGCTCCCGCCGAGCCCGTCGAGCCCGCGCCGACGGCGTCACTGTCGCTGTCGGCGGCCGGCGATCGGGTCACGGTCACGCACCGCGGCGGCGACGCGCTCGACGCGAGCGAACTGGACGTGCGCGTCAGCGTCGACGGCGAGCCGCTCGCCCGCCAGCCGCCGGTGCCGTTCTTTTCTGCGGCCGGCTTCCGGCCGGGACCGACCGGCGCGTTCAACGCTGCCAGCGACGGCGACTGGTCCGTCGGCGAATCGGCGTCGTTCCGGATCGCGGGGACGAACGACCCGGCCCTCGAACCGGGACGGACGATCGCCGTCGAGATATCGGTCGGCGGACGGCCGGTCGCGGCGCTAGAGGCGGTCGTGGAGCCTGGATAGTAGAGCGACGGCGTCGCTCGCTCCGCGCGCTACTCCTCGGGGACCCGGGCGACCGTCGTGATCGCTCGGGGGCTCCGCGGCGTCGCTCGCTGGATGTGGTGTTCGAACGCCTCGTAGCCCGCGGCCTCGAACATCCGATCGGCCTCCTCCTCGTCGTAGAAGAGCATGATCGCGTCGGCGATCCGCTGGAGGACGGGGTTATGCGGGTAGTCCGGACCGACGACGAGCACCTGCCCCCCGGGCTTCGCGACGCGGCGCAGTTCCCGAAGCCCCTCGACGGGATTCGGCCAGTACTCGATCGAGCCCGACGACCAGACGACGTCGAACGTGTCGTCGCGGAAGGGGAGCCGCTCCGCGTCACCGCGGTAGAAGTTCACCCGGTCGCGCTTGCCGAACTTCTCGAACGCCTTCTCCATCTGGTGCACGCTCTGGTCGAGCCCGTGGACGTCGTCGGCGTGTTCCAGCAGTCCCTGCGTGCCGAACCCGGTGCCACACCCCACGTCGAGCACTTTCGGGTCGTCGCCGAACTCCAGCCAGGAGAGCGCCTCCGTCCGCATCTCCTCGGTCCAGTTGAAGCGGTTGACCTGGTCGTACACCTTCGAGAGGTACTTGTAGAACAGGCGGGCGTTCGACTTGTCCTCGAGGATCCCCATTACCGTATCCGTAGGGTCGCCCGCCCCATAACGACACGGATCCGCCACCGGGACGGACCCGGTTCGACCCTCGCGCGGGACGTCGCCGACGGTCCGGTCCGACCCGCTTATCCGCCCGCCGACCGATCCACACGTATGGACCCGACGACGAGCGGCCGGTTCCGCGTGCACGACCGGCGGCCGCGACCGGA
>NZ_NHOY01000079.1 GCF_002252755.1 Halorubrum sp. Hd13
GACGGTGGCGCCGAGGCTGACGAAGATCGCCTTCGGGATGTTCTCGCGGGGGTTCTCGACCTCCTCGGTGACGGTGGTGATGAGGTCGTATCCCTCGAAGGCGATGAACGTCAGGCCCATCGCGGGGAGGATGCTGAAGGCGCCGGACCCCTCCGGGAACAGCGGGTCGAAGTTCTGGAAGGTGAAGCTCGTCTCTCCGCCGCCGCCGGCCGAGAGGAATCCGAACGCGACGAACACGACGAGGATGGACACCTTGACGATCGTGAACACCGTCTCGGCGCTGCCACTCGCGGCGGTCGACGCCGCGTTCATCGCCACGAGTCCGGCGACCGCCGCGAACGCGAGGAGGAACTTCGCCGGAACCCCCACTCCGAGCAGCGGGAGCACCACCGCACCGACCTCACTCGGCGGCGCGACCACGTCGTACACGTGGAGCAGTTCGAGGAAGTTCGGCGCGAACCCCAGCGCGTACAGGGCGCCGGCGATCATGTACGCGAACCAGAGCATCCACCCCATGATGAACGAGCCGAAGTCGTCGAATATCTCCCGCACGAACGCGTAGCCGCCTCCGCTCTTCGGGATCGCGGACGCCAGTTCCGCGTACGAGAGGCCGGTGAAGGCGGTCACGACCCCGTTCAACAGAAAGACGAGCAGCGCGGCCGGACCGGATATCTCGGCCGCGAGGCCCGTGAGGACGAAGATACCCGCGCCGATCATCGCGCCCATCCCGATCATCGTCGCGTCCAGCAGGCCCAGTTCGGCCTCCGGTTCCCGCTGGTCGTGACTGCTCACGAGGTCTCCACCCGAGTTCGGCGTCCGAGACCGGTCATCGCGCGGCTGTACCAATTACCACGACTGCACGTACATTAATCTAATCCCGACAAATTCCGTACGTTCTCTCCGGGAACGACAGGACGAACGTGGCTACGATGTGGATCCCGCAATAATATTAATTAAATAATATATACGTGCAGCGGGGGACGACTCCCGCGTGGGGTCCGGCGTTCGCGGGGGAACTCGCCGCGTCGCCTATTTAAACGGCGTAACCTACAATTACCTGCGCGCGGTAGCCCGGCGAATGAGCACGGATCTACGGGTCGTGATCGTCGGCGGTCAACACGTCGGGTATCACGCCGCGCGGCGTCTCTCCGACCGCGGCCACGACGTGGTCGTCGTCGAGAAGGACCGCGAGCGGGTGGAGTTCCTGAGCGAGCAGTACGACGCGACGGTCATCCACGGCGACGGCGGCCGGCGGTCGATCCTGCGACAGGCCGGCCTCGACCGGAGCGACGTCGTCGCGGCGCTCACCGGGTACGGCGCGATGACGAACATCGGCATCTGCGCGATGGCGACGGAGATCGAACCCGATATCGGGACCGTCGCGCGGATCGACCACGGCGACAAAGAGGAGTACGCCGGGCTCGTCGACCGCGTCGTCTATCCGGAGGAGCTGGCCGCACACGCCGCGACCAACGAGATCGTCCACGTCGCGGGCGGCGGCGTCCGGACGATCGAGGAGGTGACGGGGGACCTCACGCTGCTCGAACTCACCGTGGCGGCCGACGCGCCGGTCGCGGGCCGAGAGCTCCGCGACGTCGCCTTCCCGCGGGGAGCCGTCGTCGTCGCCGGGCGAGACAGCAATCAGCTTCCGGGCCCGGAGATGGTGCTGGAGCCCGGCTTCCGGTACGTGGTCGCCGTCAAGACCGATATCAGCGACGAGGTCGTGCGACTGCTCAGGGGCTGAGGCCGAGCCGCCCGTCTCGGTCGTCCGAGGCGGCGCGATCACTGCCGTCCGACGGCTCGACCCGAACGGTCGCGGGCCTCCAGCGCCCAGACGTTGGGTTCGTCCCGAAACTCGTGTTCGGTGAGATGCGTCGCCTGATACGCGTTGTCCGCCATCGCCTCGCGCGCCGCGTCCCACTCCTCGCTCGCGATGCGATCGATCGGGCCGGCGGCGATCACGCTTCGCCACGAGCCGTCGGGGGCGACGTCGAAGACGGCGAAGCTCGCGACGTCCGACTGCGCCGCGTAGGTCTCCTTTCGGAGTTCGCTGGTCCCGCCGAGAAAGACGAAGTAGAGGGTGCCGTCCCCGTCGTACCCGAACGACAGCGGAACGCCGTACGGCACGCCGTCGGCGCTCGTCGACAGCACGCCGACACCGGCCTCTGTCAGCAGATCGTCGATCGCGGCGTCGTCCATTTCGGTCCCCAGCAGCGCGTCGTACTGTGTCATGAGTTACCGACACACAGAGCTTTTATAAGAAGGCACACGAGGGTTCTCGGTCGATCGAAACGCGGGTCGAGAGCGACGACGTCCGAACGGGTTTTTCTCCGACGAATCCCAACCGATCGGTATGAACGCGCGCCGACGGATCGAGAGCTACTACGACGCGCTTCGCGCGGGCGAACCGCTCGGCCCGTACTTCGCGGAGTCCGGGTCCGGCGACGACGCGCTCGTGAAGTTCGGGATCTCCGAGCGCCTGGTCGGCGGCGACGAGATCCGCGCGGGGCTCCGGCGACAGACCGAGACGACGACCGACTGGGCGGTGACGAGTCGCGCGCTCCGCGTCACCGAGCGCGACCGCCGCGCGTGGTTCAGCGACGACGTGGCGATGGCCTGGACCGACGCGGAGACGGGCGACCGACGCGCGTTCGAGACGCGCTGGAGCGGCGCGCTCGAACGCCGGGACGGCGAGTGGCGCTTCGTCGGGATGCACGTGAGCACGGCCGACGAGCTGTGACCGGGCCGGCGGTCCGGCGGGCCCGCGTTCGACCGCGGCGGCGCCGATGTCGGAGATAGATATCAGCCGTGAGAACCTCGGGGGAACGGTCTTGTAGGATTCGACGATTTACCACCGTATGCATCTCTCCGAGTCGGCCAAGGCCCGCGTCGGGCTCTTTCTCATTCTTGGAATCGGCGTCGGGTTGGTCGCCCTCCACGTGGCGCACGCGGCGGGCGACCGGGAGAGCCTCCAGACGTTCCTGTCCGGGATCCTCATTCCGATGCTCTTCGGCCTCGGCGTCTTCGTCGGCGGTCTCTGGCTCCGGCGACGGGGGACGGACGGGAGACACGTGCTCCGCGTGGCGGGGTGGTGCGCGCTCGGCGCCGTCGCCCTGGCCGGCCAGACCGCCCTGATGACGGTGTACCAGCACGGGGAGGGCGTTGAGATGAGCCACCAGATCTACGTCTTCGTGAACGCCGCGTCGGGCGGCGCCGCGGTCGGGTTCGTCGTCGGCTTCTACGACAGCCGGCAGCGCGTCGCCCGGGAGACGTCGTCTCAGTTGAGCCGTCAGCTCGGCGTGCTCAACCGCGTGCTACGTCATGACATTCGAACGAACGCGAACCTGATCCACGGTCACGCCGAACTGCTCGCCGAGGACCTCGACGACGCCGAACGGGCGCGCATGGTCCAAGAGCAGTCGGCCGAGCTCGTGAAGATGGGGGACCAAGCGAGGGAGATCGAGCGTCTGTTACAGGAGGGCGACGTGGAGACCGAGCCCGTCGACGTCGCGTCGCTGGCCGAGACGAGCTGCGAGCAGGTCGCGCGGGAGCACCCGGAGGCGGACATCGACGTGTCGCTCCCCGACGAACTGGTCGTTCGGGCGCACCCGCTGGTGGAGTCAGCGCTGCGGAACGTGATCGAGAACGCCGTCGAACACAACGACAAGGAGACGCCGCGGGTCGCGATCGAGTCGCTCGACGGCGATCGACCGGGAACCGATCTCGTCGGCGTTCGAATCGCCGACAACGGCCCGGGTATCCCCGCCGGCGAGCGCGAGGTCTTCGAGCGAGGGTACGAGACGCCGCTCGAACACGCGAGCGGTCTCGGACTGTGGCTCGTCAACTGGATCGTCAGCGAGTCCGGCGGTCGGATCCGGTTCGAGGAGAACGAGCCGGAGGGGAGCGTGATCCGCCTGCGGTTCGAGCGGCCGCGGGCGGCCCGGTCGGACCGAGCGTCGAGCGCCCCGGCCGCCGGCGGGACCCCGTCCTGAGCGACGGGCGCTCGGTCGACGCCCCCGTCGGTAGCCGATCGATTAAAGTCGACTTGTGCTAACCAACCGCTAGTGGTCATCATCGACACCGCGACCGGCACAGGGGTTCGACCGGCGGGAGCCGCGGGGTGCGCCGCGTGAGCGACCCGACCCTCGTCGTCGTCGCGGGCGCGACCGAGACGGCCGCGATCGACGGTATCAGCGCCGCGGGCGCCGACCCGACGCTCCGGCGGCACACGCCCAGCGCCGACCTGGAGATCGTCGCCGACGGTCGACCCGGGCCCGACTCGCCGGTGCCGGTCAGCCCGTCCGGCTGCCCGACGCCCGCGGTCGTCACCCGGGCGGTCCGGGAGCTGGTCGGCGTCGACTTCGTCGGCGTCGACGCCGGCCTCGCCGTGCCGACCGCGCCGGCGGGGGCGGCCGTCCGCGACGCCGACGCGACGCCCGGCGGCGACGTCCGGACCGCCGAGCCCGTGCCGGACGCGGCGGCGGTCTTCGAGCGGGCGCGCGGGCTGGCGGGGACGATCGCCGGCGTGGGCGGAGACGGAAACGGAGACGGAGCTGGCGGCGCCGCCGCGGACGGCGGCGGCGACCCCGCCGAGCTCCTCGTCGCCGAGACGGTCCCCGGCGGCACGACGACCGCACTCGGCGTCCTGACCGCGCTCGGCGAGCGCCCGGTCGTCTCCTCGTCGCTGGCGGCGAACCCGCTGGCGCGGAAGCGCGCGGTCGTCGAGGAGGGACTGGCCGCGAGCGGCCTCGACCCGGGCGACGCCGCGGGCGACCCCCTCGACGCGGTCCGGCTGATGGGCGACCCCGTGCTCGCGGCGGCGGCCGGCCTCGTCGTCGGCGCGGCCGAACGCGGGATCGACGTGACGCTGGCGGGCGGCACCCAGCTGGCGACGGTCGCCGCGCTGGCGCGGCACGCGGGGATCGAGCGGCGGCTCCCGCTGGCGACGACCGCGTTCGTCGCCGACGACCCGACGGCGGACGTCGCGGCGCTCGCCGACGACCTCGACCTGGCGCTGACCGCGACCGACCCCGGCTTCGACGCGAGCGACCGCCCGGCGATGCGGGCGTACGCCCGCGGCGAGGCGAAGGAGGGCGTCGGGATGGGCGGCGCGCTGGCGCTCGCCGACCGCGCGGGCGTCTCGGATATCGCCCTGCGCGAGCGCGTCGCCGCCGTGACCGACCGACTGCTCGCCGAGCGCGACGGCGAATCGACCGCGGAGGGTGCGCCGTGAAGGGCGTCGTCCTCGGCGGCGTCGCCTCCGGCGTCGGCAAGACCGTCGCGACGCTCGCGGCGATCCGCGCGCTCGACGGTGCGGGGCACGCTGTCCAGCCGGCGAAGGCCGGCCCCGACTTCATCGACCCGAGCCACCACGAGCGCGTCGCGGGACGCTCCTCGCGCACGCTCGACCTGTGGCTGCAGGGCGAAGGCGGGCTCCGTCGGAACTACGCCCGCGGCGAGGGCGACGTCTGCGTCGTCGAGGGCGTGATGGGACTGTACGACGGCGACGGGTCGAGCACGGCCGCCGTCGCCGAGGCGCTCGACCTGCCGGTCGCCCTCGTCGTCGACGCGAGCGCGGGGATGGAGAGCGTCGCCGCGACCGCGCTCGGCTTCCGGGCGTACGCCGAGCGCGCCGGCCGCGACGTCGACGTCGCGGGGGTGATCGCCCAGCGCGCACACGGCGGGCGTCACGCCGACGGGATCAGCGAGGCGCTCCCGGACGAGCTGACCTACCTCGGACGGATCCCGCCGAACGACGACCTGGAGGTCCCCGAGCGACACCTCGGGCTCCACATGGGCGACGAGTCGCCGGTCCCCGACGACGCGCTCGACGCGGCCGCGGAGGGGCTCCGGACCGAGCGGCTGCTCGATGTCGCGCGGGAGCCGGCGGGAGTCGTCGAACCGAGCGAGAGGGCGGCACCGCCCGGCGACCGCCCCCGCGTCGCGGTCGCCCGCGACGAGGCCTTCCGGTTCGCGTACCCGGCGACGGTCGAGCGCCTGCGCGAGCGGGCGACCGTCGAGCCGTTCGCGCCGGTCGCGGGCGACCCACTCCCGCCCTGCGACGGCGTCTACCTCCCCGGCGGCTACCCGGAACTGCACGCCGCGGAACTCGCGGAGGGCCCGGCGCTCGCCGATATCGCGGCCGCGGCCGCGGAGGGAGTCCCCGTGCTCGGCGAGTGCGGCGGGCTGATGGCGCTCGCCGAGTCGTTAACGACCGTCGAGGGCGAGACGCACGCGATGGCGGGCGTCCTCCCGGCCGACGTGGCGATGCGAGACCGCTATCAGGCGCTCGACCACGTCGAACTGCGGGCGCGGCGGGACGCGCCGACCGCATCGGCGGGCGACGCCCTCCGGGGCCACGAGTTCCACTACTCCAACGCCGACGTCGCTGGCGACGCCAGGTTCGCCTTCGACGTGGAGCGCGGGACCGGGATCGACGGGGAGCACGACGGCCTGACCGAACACCGAACGCTCGGAACGTACTGTCACGTCCACCCGGAGAGCGGGGCGTTCGACGCGTTCCTCGACGGGCTCTGACCGCGATGTCGCTCTCCGCGCCCCTCGGCGTCGCCGTCGTCTTCCCAGCCCTCGCCGCGCTGGCGATCGCGGTCGCGCTCGACCTCGCGGTCGCGGAGCCGCCGGGCCGGGTCCACCCGGTCGCGCTGTTCGGCTCGGTCGTCGAACCGGTCGACCGGTCGTGGTCGCGCCCGCGGCCGGTCGGCGTCGCGGCCGCGGTCGGCCTCCCGCTCCTCGCCGCGGTCGTCGGGGGCGGGGCCGTGTGGGCCGCCGCCGCCGTCCTCCCCGTTCTCGGCGTCCCGGTCGCCGGCGCGCTCCTCTTCCCGCTCGTCAGCCTCCGGATGCTCCGCGAGGTCACCGCGGAGGTGGTCGCGCTGACCGAGAGCGATCCGGAGGCGGCCCGCGAGTCGATCCGGGCGCTCGTGGGGCGCGACGCGACCGACCTCTCGCCGGCGGCGCTCCGGAGCGCGGCGGTCGAGAGCGCGGCCGAGAACCTCGCCGACGGGTTCGTCGCGCCGCTCGCGGGGTTCGCGGGCGGCGCGACGGTCGGGCTGGCGGTCGCCCCGGCGTCGGCCCTCCCGCTCGCCGCGGGGGTCGCCGGCGCGGCGTGGGTGAAGGCCGTGAACACGCTCGACTCGATGCTCGGCTACCGGTCGAAGCCGGTCGGCCGGGCGAGCGCCCGGCTCGACGACGCCGTCATGTACCTCCCGGCCCGCGCGGCCGCGGCCTGTCTCGCTATCGCGGCCGGGTCGGTCGGGACGCTCTCGCGGGCCCGCTCGTGGGCGCGGGAGCCGGGATCGCCCAACTCCGGGTGGCCGATGGCGACCGCCGCGGCCGCGCTCGACGTGCGGCTGGCGAAGCCGGGTCACTACGCGCTCAATCCGGCCGCCGCGTCGCCGAGCGTCGCCGACGCGGAGCGGGCGGTCCGGCTCGTCGGCGTCGCCGGCGGCGTCGCCGTCGCGGGGGCGACGGGGTGGCTGCTCGCGGTCGGGTGGCTGCTTCCGAGCGACGGCCTCCTCTCCTCCGCGGGGGTGGTCGGATGACCGCGGCCGCGCTCCGGGGCGCGCTCGGCTTCCTCACGCGGGTGCCGGTCGGTCGGAGCGAGGCGGCGTGGGAGGCGTTCTCGGGGGCGCCGTGGACGCTCCCGGTCGTCGGCTACCTCGTCGGCGCGCTCGTCGCGCTCCCCCTGCTCGCGCCCGCACCCGCGCCGACGGTCGCGCTGGCGTTCCCCCTCGCCGTCTACGCCGTGACCGGGATCACCCACCTCGACGGGGTCGCCGACCTCGGCGACGCGGCGGTCGTCCACGGCGGTCCCGCGGAGCGCCGAGAGGTCCTGAAAGACTCCGCGCTCGGCGTCGGCGGGACGGTCGCGCTCGTCGCCGTCGTCCTCGGGCTGGCGACCGCCGCGCTCGGGCTGGTCGGGGCGTCCGGGGCACCGGGTGCGGGCGGACCGCTCGTCGCCGCCGGAATCGTCGTCGCCGCCGAGGTGGGCGCGAAGGCCGCGACCGCGGCGCTCGTCTGCGTCGGCGACGCGGCCCACGAGGGGCTCGGGTCCGCGCTCGCGGACGGGGTCGGCCCCGGGGCGGCGCTCCCCGTCCTCGCGCTCGCCGCGCCCGCCGCGCTCCTCGCGTGGCCGCGGGTCCTCCCGGGGGTCGCCGCGCTCCTCGCCGCGCTGGCGACGGCGGCGCTGCTCCGCCGGTGGTCCCGGCGGCGGCTCGGCGGCGTCTCCGGCGACGTGCTGGGCGCGACGAACGAACTCGCGCGGGTCGCCGCGCTGCACGCGGGGGTGATCGCGTGGACGCGCTTCTGATGTGCGGCGGCCGCGGCACCCGCCTCGGCGGCGAGGCGGAGAAACCCCTGACTCCGGTCGCGGGGCGGCCGATGGTCGACCGGGCGCTCGACGCGCTCGCCGAGAGCCGCGTCGAGGCGGTGCACGCGGTCGTCTCGCCGCACGCGCCGGCGACGCGCGCGCATCTCGCCGACGAGCGCCCGGGACTCCGCGTGATCGACGCGCCGGGCGACGGCTACGTCGCCGACCTGCAGTACGCGATGGAGTCGGTCGGGCCGGGCGGAGCGCCCCTCCTGACCGTCGCCGCCGACCTCCCGCTCGTGGACGCCGCGGCCGTGAACGGCGCGATCGACGCCGCCAGAGCCGCCGGCGACGACGACGCGCCGGCGTCGCTCACCGTCTGCGTCCCGGCGTCGCGGAAGCGGGAGCTCGGCGTCAGCGCCGACGCGGCGACCGAGGTCGACGGCCGCGAGGTCGTCCCCGCGGGGATCAACGTCGTCGGGGGGAGCGGCGGGACCGGAAGCGACGACGAGAGCGCCGACGCCGCCGTCCACGTCACCGAGGACGCGCGGCTCGCCGTCAACGTCAACTACCCGTCGGACGTGCGGGTCGCCGAGCGGCTCCTCGCTGACGGGGAGGCCGACACGTGACCGACGCACCGAGACCGAACTCATGAACCTCGACACCGCGGCCGACCTCGACCGCGCGCCCCACGGGAGCAGCGACGACCCCGACCTGCTGGACTTCTCGGCGAACACCAACCCCGAGGTGCCCGAGGGCGTCGAGGCGGTCTACCGCGAGGCGTTCGCCGACGCCCGGTCGTACCCCGCGGAGCCGCCGGCGGCGTTCCGCGAGGCCGCGGCCGGCTACGTCGGCTGCGACCCCGAGGCCGTGATCCCGGCGCCCGGCGGGCTCGCCGCGATCCGCGCGGCGGTCGCGCTCGCGGTCGACCCGGGCGACACCGCCCTCGTCCCGGCGCCGAGCTTCGGCGAGTACGCCCGCGAAGTCCGGCTGGAGGGCGGCGAACCCGCGTTCGTCTCGGCGGCCGAGGTCCTCGACGCCGACCCGAGCGACCACGCGCTCGCCGTCGTCTGTACCCCGAACAACCCGACCGGGGACGCGTACGACCGCGCGGCGCTGGAGCGGTTCGCGGCGCGGTGCCGCGAGGCCGACACGCTCCTGCTCGTCGACGAGGCGTTCCTCGGGTTCACGGACCTCCCGTCGCTCGCGGGGACGGAGGGGGTCGTCGTCGCCCGGTCGCTGACGAAGCTGTTCGGCCTCCCCGGGATCCGGACCGGGTTCGCGGTCGCGACCGGCGAGGTCGGCGCGGCGCTGTCGAACGCCCGCCGCCCGTGGAACCTGAGCGCCTCGGCGCTCGCGACCGGCGCGTACTGCATGCGGCGGGAGGAGTTTATAATCGAGACCCGCGAGCGCGTCCGCACCGAGCGGGCCCGGCTGCGCGAGGCGCTCGCCGAGCGCTACGACGTCTCCCCCTCGGACGCGCCGTTCCTGCTGGTCGATGTGGGGGCGACCGGTCGGTCGGCCGAGGCGGTCGTCGCGACGGCCCGCGAGCGTGGGGTGGCGGTCCGGGACGCGACCACCTTCCGCGGCCTCGACTCGCACGTCAGGGTCGCGGTGCGCCGGCCGGCCGAGAACGACCGGCTGCTGGCGGCGCTGGGCGTCGGCGACGCGGAGACGGCCGACGCGGCGGCGACCGACGACACGGCCGACGCGGCGGCGACCGACGACACGGCCGACGCGGCGGCGACCGACGACACGACGACCGATCCGGAGGGCGACGATGTTTGAGGCGACCGTGCGCGACGGCGTCCTCCGCCTCCGACGCCCGGGGACGCGCTGGCTCTCGACCGGGTGGAACGGCGGGCGGTCGCGGACGGACGCCGCGTACAACGTCACCGTTCCCGAGGGGTTCGAGCGCACCGACCTCGGCGCGTACCGCGACGAGCGGCTGGCGCGGGCGGGGTTCGAAACCGAGGACGACGCGAGACGGGACGGCGAGAGCGACGCGGGGCGCGACGGCGACCCGCCGACCCTGTTCACCGGCGTCGCGATGGAGCACGCCCGCGCCGCGCGCCGCGGGCCGGTCGTCGCGTACGCGACCGTCGGGCTCTCGAACCCGGCGATGCTCCCGATGGACCCGGAGGGAGAGCCCGGGGACGGCGCTCGGGAGCGCGAGCCCGAGGCGGCGACCGAGGACCGCCCGCGACCCGGCACGGTCAACCTGATCGTCGGGACCACCCGGCGGCTCGCGCCCGGCGCCGCCGCGAACCTCGTCTCCGTCGCGGCCGAGGCGAAGGCGGCGACCCTGCTCGCGACCGCGGGCGTGCCGGGCACGACGAGCGACGCGGTCGCGGTCGCCGACGACCCGAACGGGGAGCCGGCGGCGTTCTCGGGCAGCGCCACGCCGGTCGGCGCGGCGGCCCGCGCCTGCGTCCGGGACGCGGTGCGCGCGAGCCTGCGGTCGCGGTACCCGGACGGCGACCTGCCCGGTCCGGCCGGCGACGCCGAACACGGCGTCGTCGCCGACGAGCGGGCGGAGGTCTTCGACCCATGACACACGACGACACAGACACCGACGGCGACGCGGACGTATCGACCGACGAGGAACCGACCGACGGCGACGAATCGGCGGCCGAGCACCCGGCGTCCCGGACTCCCGGCGGCGGCACGGCCCCCGAACCGGAGCCGATCGAGCCGGCCGCGCCCGAGGAGTTCGGGCTCGTGCAGGCCTGGTGGGGCGACGGGAAGGGGAAGACGACGGCGGCGATGGGGATGGGGTTCCGGGCCGCGGGGCACGGCTACCGCGTCCACATGCTCCAGCTCATGAAGGGGGGCGCGGACAGCGTCGAGGGCGTCAGGGGCGAGTACAACGCGATCGCCGCGATGCCGGGGTTCACATACGAGAACGCCGGCCACTACGGCTGGCACGGACTGCTCGACGGCTCCGCGGACGGCGAGCACGAGGCGAAGGCCGCTGCCGCCTTCGAGCGCGCCGAGGCGCTCGTCGCCGGCGCCGCCGACGCGGACCTGACGGCGCCGCTCCCGCTCGACGGCGACCCCGACGACGGGGTCCACATGCTGATCGTCGACGAGCTGCTGTACGCGGCCGACCGCGGCCTCGTCGACCCTGGGGACGTGGTCGCGCTCGCGGAGTCGAAGCCGGACGGGCTCGAGCTCGTCCTCACCGGGAGCCACGCGGAGCCGGCGTACCTGGACGGCGTCGCCGACCTGATCACGAACGTCCGGAAAGTGGCGCACCCCTTCGACGCGGGACACCGGGCGCGGCGGGGGACGGAGTACTGACGTGACCGCCGACTTCCGACCCGGATGACCGACCCCGACGCCGAGACGGTCCTGATCGCCGGCACGGCGAGCCACGCCGGCAAGAGCACGCTGGCGGCCGGGCTCTGCCGGCACCTCGCGCGGAACGGGGTCTCGGTGGCGCCGTACAAGGCGCAGAACATGAGCAACAACGCCCGGGTCGCCTTGGCGCCGGACGGCGAGTGGGGCGAGATCGGCGTCTCCCAGCACGTGCAGGCCCGGGCCGCCCGGGTCCCGGCGACGACCGACATGAACCCCGTGCTGCTCAAGCCGCGCGGCGACGGCGAGAGCCAGCTGATCGTCGACGGCGAGGCGGTCGGCCACTACGCGGCCGGCGAGTACTACGAGTCGCACTGGGAGGCCGCCCGCGAGGCGGCGGTCGCGGCGCACCGCCGACTGGCGGCCGACCACGACGTGGTCGTCGCGGAGGGGGCGGGCAGCATCGCCGAGATCAACCTCCACGACCGGGACCTCGCGAACGTCGAGTGCGCCCGCTTCGCCGACGCCAGAATCGTGATCGCGGTCGACATCGAGCGCGGCGGCGCCTTCGCGAGCCTCTACGGCACCCTCGAACTCCTGCCGGACGACGTCCGCGAGCGCGTCGTCGGCGCGGTCATCACGAAGTTCCGCGGCGACCCCGCCCTCTTAGAGCCCGGCATCGCCGAGATCGAGGACCGGACGGGCGTCCCGATCGTCGGCGTGGTCCCGCACGACGACCCCGGCCTCCCCGCGGAGGACAGTCTCTCCCTCCCCGATCGGACCGAGGGTCGAGACGGCGGTGAGCCCGGCGTCCTCGGGGCCGACGACGGGGTCGCCGACGGCGACGCGGTCCGGATCGCCGTCCCGCGGCTCCCGCGGATCTCGAACTTCACCGACCTGGAGCCGCTGGCGCGCGAGCCGGGGGTTCGGGTGGCGTACGTCCCGCTCGACGCCTCCCGCGGCGGGACCGGCTCCCCCCTCGACGGCGCCGACGCGGTCGTCCTCCCCGGCTCGAAGAACACCGTCGACGACCTGCTCGTGCTCCGCGACGCCGGCTTCGACGACGCGCTCCGCGGGTTCGCGGGCCCGATCGTCGGCCTCTGCGGCGGCTACCAGGTTCTCGGCGAGCGGCTGACGAACGCCGGGGTCGAGGGGACCGGGGAGCGGACCGAGGTCGAGGGGGCCGGCGTCCTCCCGGTCGAGACGCGCTTCGAGACGGAGAAGCGCGTGGAGCGCGTGACGCGGTCGGTCGAGGGGGTCGGTCCGCTCGCGGGCGCCGCGGGGACCGCGACCGGCTACGAGATCCACATGGGCCGGTCGACGCCGACCGCGTCGGTCGCCTCCCCGCTGGGCCCGGAGAGCGCGGCGACCGACGCGGTCGGCGTCGACCGGCCCATGTGGATCTCGTAGCCGGTCGCGGTCCCCGCGGCGCCCGCG
>NZ_NHOY01000038.1 GCF_002252755.1 Halorubrum sp. Hd13
TCGACGTCGCCGTCGACGGTGAACTCGTAGTGGGCCGTCGCGCCGCCGCCGTCGATCGTGATGGTGGACGCCCCGAGGAACGCCGGTTCGATCCGGTCGCCGTTCAGCGAGACGGCGACGTCGCCGTCGGCCTCGAAATCGAGAACGGGCCCGGAGAGGCGGTAGGAGTCGGGTTCGTTAGTCGTGCGGCCGGTGACGGTGCCGTCGTCGGCGATCGCGTCGTAGCCGTTGCGCGTCGCGCCGTGCGCGGTCGACTTCTCGACGTCGCCGTCGACGGCGAACTCGTAGTGGGTCGTCGCGCCGCCGCCGTCGATCGTGAGCACGTCGGCGCCGACCGACTCCGCCTCGACCGCGTCCCCGTCGACGGTCACGTCCACCGGCGCGTCGGCGTCGAAGTCGACGACGCTCCCGGTGAACCGGAAGGAGTCGGACTGGTTCGTCGTCCGGCCCGTGACGACGCCGCCGTCGATCCCGTCGTAGGCGTTGATCTCGGCTCCGCCGGCTGCGGACGACGTCACGGCGCCGTCGACGGCGAACTCG
>NZ_NHOY01000123.1 GCF_002252755.1 Halorubrum sp. Hd13
GACCTTATCTCAACACTGCCCCGACGAGCAGGCCTAAAACGGATCTACAGCGTCCCAACGTACTGCGCCCGCTCCCACTCCGTCACCGTTTCACCGAACGACCGGAGCTCTCTGCGTTTGCTCGCCGCGTACCCTCGAATCAGGTCGCCGAGTAGGTCCGCCATAGCATCGTTTGCTTCGGGCGCTGCCAGGGCCTCTCTCGGTGACTGGGGAAGCAAGTCACCATCATCCGTTGGCGGCCCGGGATCGAGGTCTCGTCTGATCCCGTCGTATCCGGGCGCTAGCGTCGCAGCGGCGACGAGATACGGATTCGCGTCGGCAGTCGGAATCCGGTTTTTCGATGCGTGTCGTGCCCGAGGGAACCCTGATCGACGCGGTACGGTCGTCATCCCCGCAGCAGGCGCTGTGCGGTGCGAACCCGTCCGGTTTGTATCGATTGAATGCGTTTACACTCCCACCGCTCGGGATCCCTCCGCCATCAGGCGGAGGAGGATGTCAATCATTGAGTCCACGTCTGGCTCAGTGACGAACGTCCACGCCCAGTGTTGGTCTCCGTCAACCGGAAAGCCTGTTTCGTCACAGTAGACGACTTCATTCCCCCGAATCTTCTCATTGACATCGTTGAATGCGGGTCGCAGCCGGTCCGCGACCCGCGTGGTCAAGTTGTAGATCGTCTAGTGGAAGATCGGAAGATCAAGCTCCCAGTCAAGCAGCTTGGCCTGCTTCCGGTTTGGGTAATAAGTACCCTAACGAGGAGTGGTCCCCGGATACACCGGCGGGGCGGTACGTCGAAGCAGCATTTCTGTATTACGCTAGTATCCCGTACTGCCGCGTAGAACGAAGAGTCAAACGCCCGTACGAAGTGATGAGTAAGGGGAATTACCGCCAGACGGGCCTGTTTGACTCAGGTCCCGACTACCATTCGACCGTCGCAATCGACGGTTCGATTGAATTTCTATATCGTCTTCACGTACTGGTCGCGTTCCCAGTCGGTGACGTGATCCCGGAACGCCTGCAGCTCGCACCGCTTCGAGGCTGTGAACATACGGACGAAGTCTTCGCCGAGGAGTTCGACAAGCGCGTCGTCCGTCTCAAGCGCCCGAAGGGCAAGCTCGGGCGAACGAGAGAGTTCGGGGCGGTCGCCGGTCGGATCATTCTCGATTGGCGCCGTTGGCTCCAGCTCACGTCGGAGCCCGTCGAGGCCTGCGGCAATCGTCCCGGCGATGACGAGGTAGGGATTGGCGTCAGCGCTGGCAATCCGTCCCTCCAGACGGGCATCTCCCGGTGGGACGCGAACCGCAGTCATTCGATTATCGTACCCCCACGAGGCGGTGTAAGGGACGAACGAGTTCGGCTCGAACCGCTTGAATCCATTTATGTTCGGCGTGCCGAGCGCGACCAGCGAATCGGCGTGTTCCATTAGGCCGCCGACGAAGTGGCGGCCGCGCTCAGAGAGCGTACCGCCCGCGTCGGCCTCGAAGACGTTCTCCCGGTCGTCGAACGCACTCACGTGGATGTGATAGCCACTACCAGATTGGTCGGCGAAGGGTTTGGCCATGAACGTCGGCCACTGATCGAAGCTCCTGCCAACCTGCTTGACGAGCCGCTTGAAATCGAAGGTCGTTTCCGCCTGTTCCAGTGGTCTGCCGTAGTCGAACAGCACTTCGAACTGGCCGGGGCCGTGCTCGTGGTGAATCGCCGTGAGATCGATTCCGTAGTCGCTAGCCCATTCGACGAGCTGGTCGTAGAAGTCAGAGATCTCTTCCGTCGCCCACGAGACGCATTCGAAGCTGCCGTCTGTAGCCGGGACGTAGTTGCCATCGGGACCCTCTTCGAGGAGGTAGAATTCGAGTTCGCTCCCGCTGTAGAAGTCGAATTCGAAGTCGTTGGCCGAGAGCACCGATTCCAGGACCGCCCGCGGCGAGCACGCTAGTCGCTCACCCTCGTGGTAGTACGCGCACAGGACCCGGACGGCGTTTTCTCGCCAAGGCAGCCGTGTCACGGTCTCGGGAATCGGGTGGACGACCCCATCGCCATGTCCAGTCTCGACGCCGAGTCCGGAGCCCTCTGGGACGTGATTGCGCGGTGTCTGGGCCAACACCACGAGGTTCATCGAGAACCCGTCCTCCCACTTATCGAGGAAGGTGTCCGCGGTGAGCTGCTTCGACCGGGAGATACCGTTGACGTCGGCGAACTCGATGAAGACGTGTTCAATCGCGGGGTTCTCTACCAACTCCACCATTCGGTCGGTCGCAGCGCTCATCTGTGAATCTCCACCTCTCGGAGTTGCCCCTCATGATCCAATTCCCCGAGGGCACCTCCTCCACGAATCAATCGCTGTATATTATTCCGTCTCATTCGATATATAGCCCCGTCTGAGTGCAGGTTACTACCAAGGTACAATAATTTACCGACCTGAGTAGATGAGCGACCGCGAGATCGTAAGGAGACAGTGGCATTCGCCTTTAGTTAAGACTCACACCTCGGTTGCGTAGCTGTAGCGGCCGTCTCTTGTAAGGTCGGTCGTTGCTTATGGATCTTCTGTGCGTCCTCGATCAGCCGCTCCAACAGCGGCGGTGGCGAGTAGCCGAGATACTCGCCGAGTTCGTGGCGGATGAGCTGGGCGTGCGACCGAAAGGTCGCCGCCCAGCGCTCTGTTGGAAACACAATCTCCTCATCCGCCTGGTCAGTGACCAGATCCAACATATCACGGCTCAGAGGCGGCAAGAGTATCGCTACGTACAACAGGATCTTCACCACATGCTCGTTTCTCGTGTCGAATTCATCCAGGTTGTACTGCGTCTTCAACTCGCGGAACACCAACTCAACTTCCTACCGACACGTCCGAGACGGTGTCCGGGAACGCGTCGAGCATCCGTTCTTCGAGGAGGACACTCATCACCTCTGCCGTCGGCGGGTGGTCCAACACGACGAGCGCGTCGCCGTCACCTGACCCCTCGAACGCGTCGACGAGGGGATCGCCCTCCTCGACGAGGAACCGGCTCGCATCGTGCAACACGATCCGACTCCACGCGAGCGAACCCGATTTACTCGGTGTTGGCATGCCGGCCACCGACGCGTTGAACGGTGACGCCGCCACAACACCTGTCACCGTCATCGAAGCGAAAGGCCACAACACCAACCCAGGTGACGCAGACGTCGCTCGCGGCATCACCCAAGCACACGCGCATCTCCCTGAAGTCGACCTCGGGTACGTCGCCGCGGCAGGCCACGGTATCAAGCTGACTGCGTAGACGGGTCTCACTTTCACCGAGCGAAATCGTCAGACTGAGTGGAAGATAATCGGGTTGTTGATGTTGGTAACAATAGAGACCGACACCAGTCCGTTTCAGTCTTCACTGACCTCGGCGGTCTGTGTCGGTCGTTGCGTAACGCTCTCGTCTGTCGGTGTCCCGAGGAAGAGACTCCCGCAGGCGCTCATGATGATGCTCACGACGAGTCCGACGCGCCCTCACTACCGTCCCGAACGGATCATTCGGACTGCGTATCCATCTGATCGTCGCCTCGTTCACACCGATATCGAAGTCGGTTGATCTCTCAGTCGGGACTATACGGCCGCTGGCAAGGCTTCACAGCACCGGGATCGGTTCGGGGCCGGTGGTATCGGGGGAAGGATATTGATGAGCTTCGTGAAGATGCGCGAGCGGCGATCACGGAGGAGTCTCGCCGAGAAACCGCGGAGGAGTCTAATACGTGACGGCGACGTACGTCGAAACCGATTTTCTCTTCGCCGTGACGAAACCTGATGATTGGCTGAGTGAGGAGGTTGAGGCGGTTCTCGCTGAGGAATCCGTCGAAACGTCACTGCTTGCATACGCTGAGTTTCTCGTCGCCGCGTACACGGAAGAAGACGGGTTCAACTTCGAGGTGACACCGGTCATTGCGAACATACTCGATTTGGTCCCACTGCCGTCTCCAAAAGAAGAGGAACTACTGCTCGCGGCGGCAACGTATTTCTCGCTTATAATATATGTCTGATTTTATGAAGAATAGATCGTTGTACGCGGTGTAAATCGTTCTATCTGCGCTCTATAGGTCTATTCGTAATTGACAGTAATTTAATGTGTGTGTCTGTCAATGATATCGGTATGCCTCGTGATCACACACGTGTGCTCGGGGAATCCCGAAACGACGGGACGAGGTACTGTGCAGCTGAACGGACACCGCCACGGGAAGAGCACGACACGGCTCTCGAACCCCATGGGCAGACGACGGTCGATGAGGCAGGGGGTGAGTGAGTATGCCCATCGACGTGACCACTGAGGTGGTCCTGCAGGGTGCCTTCGGCGGGTCGTTCGACGCCGTCTTCGACGCGCTCGGCGACCCCCCGATATGGCTCGGCGCGTTCGCCGGCGGTGCGTTCGGGGCGGCTATCGGTGCGCTACCGGCGTTCGCGTTCACCGGCTTCCTCGTCATCGCCGGCGCCGCGGCAGGCGTCATTGGGGCGCCGACAGGTGATTCAGTCGGACTCGTGGGTATCGGCTTCGGGCACGTGTTTGGACCGCACATCTCCTTTGCAGGGGGTGCGGCCGCGGCGGCGTACGCCGGGAAGAAGGGATACATCGGGGCCGAAGACGGCTACCACAACGGCAAGGACATCGCGACCGCGCTCGGATGCAAGGTCGACGTGCTGGCGGTCGGTGGCGTGTTCGGTCTGTTCGGTATCGCGGTGGAGCAACTCTCCCGGCAGCTGCTGGTCCCGGTTGACCCGATCCCGCTGGCCATCTGTGCCAGCGCAGTCGTCCACCGGGTGGCGTTCGGCTACGACATCATCGGCGACGTCCGCGGCAGTAACATCCTCGACATGAGCCCGTTCGAACACGGCGAGAAGGTCGGCGCGGTCACCGACGGCGGTGAGCCGGTCGCCGGCGGTAACCGCGTCGAAAACGGTGGCGTCCCGAAAGCCGAGTGGTTGGCTACCGAGCCGTGGCTGGGACACATGTACAAGTGGCACCAAGTGGCCGCGATCGGCCTCGTGGCGGGTCTCGCGTCCGGGTACGTCGCGTTCCGGACCGGGAGTCCGTTCCTCGGGTTCGGGATCAGTGCCGCGTCGCTGCTGTTCTTGAACCTCGGGGTCGAGAAGGTCCCGGCGACACACCACATGACGCTGGCCGGCGGGACGGTGTTCGTCGCTCTGACCGCGTCGGGTGACGCAGCCCTCGCGGGACTCTCAGCCGGGGCTGCGCTGGTCGCCGCCGGGCTCTTCGGGGTGCTGGCCGCGCTGATCGGTGAAGTAGGGCAGCGGATCTTCTACGCTCACGGCCGGACCCACTTCGACCCGCCGGCGATCTCCATCGTCGTCTGGACGGTCCTGGTGGGTGTCCTCCACATTGCGGGCATCGTCCCGACCGGCGTCTGGATCCCGGGGACCGTCTGAGACGCAGCATGACACAGCCGGCTAGGTGCGGCGACACGTCCGCGGTGCCGGCCCCGAAGCGCCTGCCAGACGGCGACGGGCCGCGCCCACCGGTTGGTGTGTTGAGGGTGAGACGAGGGGAGCCGCTCGGTTAGTACGGTGACCGTGAATCGCTGGATCTGGTTCGGCCGACCATGCCGCGTCGCCCGGTCAGCTCAAACGAGTCCTCCTCGGGCTCGTCGATGGGGTCTGCATCCGCCCACAGCGCTTCGAAGAGTTCCTCTCCCCATTGAATCGCCGCGTTCGTTTCCGAGACAAGCGTCGCTCGCCACTCCCCGTCACCCCGGCTCGGGAAGACGAGACACAGCGAGTTGGCGGTGCGACCGAGGCCGAAATCGGCGGAGACGACTCTGACTTGGGCGTTCAGGAACGCTCGCTCTCGTTCGGGTTCGCTCCCGACGGTCCCGAGGAGCCGGTCGCGGACCTCACTTGTAACGAGCACCCGGGTGTTTGGATCGTCCGGAATGGCGTCGTCGAGGCCTCGGACGAAGACCGGGGCGAGGACGTCCGGTTCCTCGCCGGCTTCGATTCGTGAAACGAACGCGGAGACGTGTTTGTCGGCGGCCGGCATGTCGCCGCGAACGACGTCGTACTCGCGGATATCGGGTAACCGTCGCCGGAACTGGTCGGGCAGCAGTTCGAGGTCGTGGTGTTGCCAGTACTCGATGTCCTCGTCGAGGAACGCTTCGGTCGCCTGCCGACGTGCGATCGTGTCCGTCACGAGTTGTCCGCACGCGGTCAGTTGCCAGCCGTCTTCGGCCTCGGCGAGCGCGCCGCGTTGTTTGAGATTCGCCAGTTCTTTGTAGACGCCGGAGCGGCAGGCGTCAAGCTTCTCGATCAGTTTCGGTGTCGGCTGCGGTTGGTTCGCGAGCAGCCGGACGATGTCCTCCCGGATCGATGATGCCGTGACGAATTGACACACTGAATCCATGCGTAATCACCCGATCGTGGTTGTCGCGGCCACCCCGTCTGCGAACACGCTGCGCGTCCAACATCCGCCTGCGGATCCGTCGAATCCCCGGCTGTTGCCGTCTCAGCGGGGTAACTACCCGATATTACCTGCATATGGCAAATATCCTACTTAATTGTTGGTGTCTGTCAAGTAACGGAGTGGTACCCCCGGTTGATTCGCCACTGGCTTCGGAAAAGATGGCTGGTCAGCGCGGGTGGAGGACAAGCGGTTCAGTGCGGCGGTCGAGGGGTCGAACGGATCGCGCCATGTTGATAAGACGGCGGGGGGAACAGGGGGGGCGTGTCGGGTGAAGGTACTGCGGGTGAGGCGACGACGGCCGTGACGAGCGATCGTGCTCGCTGGGGGGTGCTCGCGGGCGCGATTCTGATGTCCGTGTCGCTTGCCGCGTACGAGCTCGTCCCGGCGAGCGTGACGCCGCTTATTCGAGGGTCGTTAGGGGTGAGCGCGTCGGAGGCCGGCCTCCTCGTGAGTGTCCTGTTCGGGACGGCGGTTCTCGCGAGCATTCCCGTTGGGGTTGTGCTCGACCGGACGAACTCCCGGTACGCCATCGCGGTGGCGGTCGGGCTCTTGCTCGTTGCCGGCGCGTGGGGGTGGTGGGCCGCGACCGGTGGCGCGTATTGGTCGCTCGTCGCCTCACGCGTTCTCGGTGGGGTTGCCTACGTTGTCGTGTGGAACGCGGGGATCGATATCGTCGGGCGGTCGTTTGATCCTGCGAGGCAGGGGACGGCCGTGGCGACGTTCACGGCGAGCGGGCCGGTCGGGTTCGCTATCGGGCAGGTTACCGGCCCCATCGTCGCCGAGGAGTTCGGATGGCCGGCGATCTTCCCGGTTTTTACGGGCATCGCGTGCGTGGGGCTACTGATTTTCTGGCCGATGAGCCGCGGCAGTGGACACGCGACCGGGACTGCGGCGCCGACGCTCGCGGATCTTGGCCGTGTTGTGATGGATCGCCGCGTTTGGACGGTCGGCGTGCTCGGGTTTCTCGGGTACGCGCTGTATCTGTTCGTGAACAGTTGGGCGCCGTCGTATCTCACGGAGGACTTGCAGTTGTCGTTGGAGTTGAGTGGTGCGCTCGTCGCGCTGTTTCCGGCTGTGGGTGTGGTTTCTCGGGTGACTGGCGGCGTGCTTTCGGATATCTTGTTCGGCGGTCGTCGCCGCCCGGTCGTGTTGCTGTCGTTTCTCGTGGCGACGCCGGTCATCGCGGGGTTTACAACGATTCGAACGGTTCCTGTTGTGGTCGCGGCGCTGCTTGTTGCCGGGTTCGCGATCCAGCTGTGTCTCGGACTGGTGTTCGCGTACGTCCGTGAACTGGTTGCGCCGGCTGTCGCCGCGACGGCTGTGGCGTTCCTCACGAGCGTTGGCCTTGCAGGGGCGTTTCTCGCGCCGATCGCTGCGGGGCGGCTCAT
Source organism: Halorubrum sp. Hd13 (assembly GCF_002252755.1). GTDB lineage: Archaea > Halobacteriota > Halobacteria > Halobacteriales > Haloferacaceae > Halorubrum. The sequence goes on from NZ_NHOY01000123.1 coordinate 7,817, forward strand.
CGAAGCGTCGAACTACGAGACGGCGTTTCTCGTCGCTGGCGTCCTCGGAGTGCTGGGAACGCTCTTGGCGTGGTTCGCGCCGGAGTCAGAGACGGCGTAACCACGATCACCTGTAGCGTGACGGTGAGGGTGGCTGGATATCGTCGGTCCTGCCGATCGTGGCGTGACCGACCTTGTCGGGGTTCTCGGCTCGGGGTCGCGGAACTGCGAGTGCTACGCTGTTGCTGGTCACCCTGAGAACGTGAGTCCTTGCAGGTTTCGTGTCGGGTATGCCCGGGGCAGTGCGGGTGCTCACACTTCACGGTGCGTGTCGCTACAGTCGGCGTACGCGAGCTCCTGCATCCACGCGTCGGCGTGATCGTGTGTCACGGCCGTCGTGTACCGGTTCTCGGTGTCCCACACGTATCGGTAGAACTGGTCCATCCGGTAAATGCGGTTTTGCACGGTGGTTTCGGCGTACCCGTTCGCTTTCTTCGAGCCGATGCCGAACGCGAGCAACCACTTGATCGCGGCTTCGCGTTCGGTCCGGTAATCGACGCGTTGCCGCTGGGAGAGCCGCTCGGCGGTCGGTTCCGGGACGACGGCGAACTCGCTCAGATCCATCGCTGGACCCTCCGTGAGCGTCCTGCGAGTCGGATTGCAGGGCAAATGTTTCTAATCGCTGTACTGCGTCGGGGTGTCCCGACAGCCAGCGTCACAGTAGTGGTGAGCCACTTGGGTTTTGATCAGTCCACGGGCTCGAAATCGCAGGACGACGACGGCAAAAGGATGCTCCGGCGGGGATTTGAACCCCGGTCATTGCCTCGAGAGGGCAATATGATTGGCCGGACTACACTACCAGAGCGCACGCCTGTTCGACGCATTTTCGGATACGATTGGATATTGTAAAACAGTTCCGTTTCGACGGTGCCGTGCGCCGGTTTACCGTGACTCGGGGTCTCCCGACCGAGGCGAGACTGACGGGCCGAGAACGCGGGACGACGCGGCGCTCAAACGTCGACGGCGAACGGAGCCGACTCGGTCGCGCCGTCGGCGACGGCCGCGAGCAGATCGGCGACGGCGTCGAGGTCGTCGAGATCGACGACCTCCACGGGCGTGTGCATGTACCGGTTCGGGATCGAGACGTTGAGCGACGGGACGCCGCCTCGCGCGGTGTAAAAGGCGTCGGCGTCGGTGCCGGTCCGGGAGCCCGCCGCCTGCAGCTGGACGGGGACGTCGGCGTCCTCCGCAGCGTCGCGAGCGAGGGCGACGAGCGACGGGTGGTTCGCGCTCCCGCGGCCGATCACCGGGCCGGCGCCGAGCTCGACCGGGCCCTGGCGTTCGCGGTCGACGTCGGGGTTGTCGGTGGCGTGGGTGACGTCGACGGCGACGAACGCGTCGACGTCCTCGAGGTCGACGCCGACCATCCGAGCGCCTCGGAGACCGACCTCCTCTTGGACCGTGGAGACGGCGTAGACGGTCGCGTCGGCGTTGCGGTCGGCCGCGCGGCGGAGCCCCTCGGCGGCCGCCCACGTCCCCGTGCGGTTGTCGATCCCGCGGGCGGCGATCCGGTCGCCGACCAGCTCCTCGCAGTCAGTCGAGAAGGTGACCGGGTCGCCGACCTCGACGTGCTCGCGGGCCTCGGCGGCGTCGGTCGCGCCGATGTCGACGAACTGTCCGGCGATCTCCTCGTACTCCTCGTCCGACTGATCCCGGAGGTGGATCGCGGTCTGGCCGATCACGCCTTGGACGGGCTCGTCGGCGTGGACCGTGACGTGCTGGCCCTTCGAGACGGTGCGATCGGCGCCGCCGATCCGCGAGATCCGGAGAAATCCGTCGTCCAGAACGTCGCGAACGATGAACCCGATCTCGTCGGCGTGGCCGGCGAGGGCGACCGTCGGCGCGTCGGGGTCGCCCCGGTGGACGGCGACGGCGTTGCCGTAGGCGTCGACGGAGACGTCGTCCGCGAACCCTCGGACGTAGTCGGCCCAGACCCGCTGGCTCGGGGTCTCGAACCCGGAGGGACTGGCGGTCGCGAGCAGGTCGTCGAGGAACGTCCGGCCGCTCTCGTGCATGCACGCGAGTGACCGGGCGCCGGTCAAGAAAGCGCCGGTCCGCGCGTTCGTCGGAACGGTTTCCTCGGGCGGGCGAGCGACGAGACCGCACCGGCAGCCGGCGACCGCGCCGCCACGCCTAAATCGTTGCCGTGCGAACGACGGGATATGGCAGATTCGTCAGTCACGCTGTTGGAGATCCACCTCGGCGACGGTGACATCGAGATCGGGCCGTTCGACCTGTTCAATGCGGGCGACGAGTCCGCGACGGACGCCGACTCGGAAGCAGAGGTGGAGGCGGAAGCGGAGGCGGACGCCGACGCCACCGACGACGACTCCGACGGCGGCGTTTCGGCGCGATCGGTCGCCGGTCTCCTGCTCGCGCTCGGCGCGCTCGTCGCAATTGCGGTCGGCGTCGCGAAGCTCCGCGGCGACGAGGAGGTCCCGTCGGGCATCGCCGGCGACGAGTGACCGGATCGACGCGGGCGCTCGCCGCCGAACCAACGCGGGCGCTCGTCTCCGAACCGACGCAAGCGATTTGAGGCGCGCACCCGTCTCCTTCGTATGGACATCCTCCGAAGCCTGCGCGCGGTCTCCGAGGCGTCCGGCACCGGCGTCGTCGACTGGGACCGGGCCGCGGCGGCCGCGAAGGCGAGCACGGACCCCGGCTCGGTCGCGCTCACACCGGGCGAGCGTGAGGGGTACGCCGCCGACGTCCGCGACGCCCGCACGCGGCTCGGCGAGGTCGCGGGGATCGCGTTCGACGTGCCCGACGAGATCGAGGTGCAGAATCGTCACCACTGGATCGACGCGAGCGTCGACACGTTCCGGAACGTGATGGCGCCGATCGAGGCGGCGGCGACGGGGCAGGCGAGCGCTCCCGGCGACGGGCGGCCCGCAGAGGGCGACTGGACGAGCGAGGGTCCGCTTGACCGGGTCCCGGATCCGTTCGGCGGAGGGCAAGGGAGCGGCGGCGGTGCCGGGGGCTCCGGTGAAATCGACGGTTTCGGCGGCCCGGGCGGTCCGATAGCCGCGTTCTCGCGCGACGTCTCGCGGATCGCCAACACCGGGACGATGGCGTTCGCGCTCGGCTTCCTCGCGCGGAACGTGCTCGGGCAGTACGACCCGCTGCTGCTCGCGGACGAGCCGGACGCGGACCACGGGCTCTACTTCGTCCACCCGAACATCGTGCGCGTCGCGGCGACGCTCGACGTCGACTACCCCCGGTTCCGCCGGTGGATCGCCTTCCACGAGGTGACGCACGCGGCCGAGTTCGGCGCGGCGCCGTGGCTCCCGGAGTACCTCGAGTCGCGCGTCGAGCGCGGCGTCGAAGGGCTCACCGCCGGCGAGGTGACCATCGGCGGGCTGGACACGGAGGCGTTCGCGGAGCTTCAGGCGGCGATGACGGCGGTCGAAGGGTACGCGGAGGTGCTGATGGACCGCGCGTTCGACGACGAGTACGCCGACCTGCGGCGCAAGCTCGACGAGCGCCGCGGGGGCGGCGGGCCGATCCGTCAGCTCGCGCAGCGCCTGCTCGGGCTGGGGATGAAGCGCCGCCAGTACGAGCGGGGCGCCGCCTTCTTCCGCCACGTCGCCGACGCCCGAGGGATCGAGGCCGCGGGCGCCGTCTGGGAACGCCCCGAGCATCTCCCGACCGCGTCCGAGCTCGACGACCCCGAGGCGTGGCTGACGCGGGTCGACCCGTGACGGCCGACGCCGCGGATCAGGACAGGTCGAGCGCTATCGGCGTCTCGCCGCCGAGGTTGTCGCTCACCGGACACCGCTGCTCGACGCGAGCGAGCCACTCCTCGCGGGTCTCGTCGTCGACCGGGTCGCCGTCTCCCGATCGCAGCTCCGCCTGAACCGACGCGCGGACCTCCTGAAAGCCGGCACGAGAGTCGACGTCGGCGCCCTGGAACTTCGCCGGGTCGAGGTCGCCCTCGAGGTCGACGGTCAGTTCGGCGATTTCTATCTCCATCTCGTCCGCGACGACGCGGCCGACGATGCTCAGACAGCCGCCGAGCGAGCCGAGCAGGTACTCGACCGGATTGGGGCCCGCGTCGGTGCCGCCGAGCGATTCCGGCTCGTCGATCACGAACTCGAAGTGGCGGGTCTCCGCGCGGACCCGGGTCCCCTCCTCCAGTTCGGTGCGGGCGTCGAACGTCGCGGTCTGCTGGGACGTGTCGCTCATACGCGCCGGTACGCGGCGCTCGAATATCAACGCGGGGGAGCGTTCTCACGTCGAGAGACCGGCTACGCCAGTCGCTTGTCGCGGAACGCCCGGATGACGTCTTGCCGGGCGATGATTCCGACGAGCCGGCCGTCGTCGTCGACGACCGGAACTCGATTGATGTCGGGGTCGTCGCCGACGAGCAGGTCGAGCACGTCGTCGATCGGAGCGTCGGGAGTCACCGTCGCCACGTCGGTGCTCATCACGTCGGCGATTGGGCGGTCGGCGTTCCGGATCATGTCCACGCCCAGGTCGAGGTCTCCCCACGGGGCCTTCACCTGATACGTGAGCGTGTCGACGAACGGGGGGAGCCCGATCGGGATCCACAGCGTCTCGTCGTCGGGCTCGAAGAGGTCGACGAGGTCCGACTCGGTGACGACGCCGACCACGCGGTCCTCGTCGTCGACGACGGGGAAGCCGCTGAACTCGTAGCGGGCGAACTTCTTGAACGCGTCGGCGACGTCGTCGTCGGGGGCGACCGTCTTCACCTCGGCCTCCATCAGGTCACGCGCTTGCATACGGTCGCCGACGCAGTCGGGGGCCGTAGGCGTTTCGACCGCCGAGAGATAAATCCGAATGACAATCGACTTACCAAACGGAACGCTATATGTCAATCCGCGAGTGTTAGTCGGTATGGACGACTCGCGGCCCCGCGGCGGCGACCCGTTCGCCGGGCCGACCGCGAGCGTCGACGACGCGCAGCTCCGGCGGATCGGGGCCGTGCTCTGGGCGCTCGCGTTCTGCTCCGTGACGGCGGTGATCCTCTTTTCCGAGGGCCGCCTCGCCGGCCTCGGCTGGCGCGACGCGACGCTCATCGCCGTGCGGACGTTCGCCGGCGTCTTCGGCCTTCTTCGCCGTGTTCCCGCTCATTTTAGCGGCGCTGTCGGCGCTCAGGCTACGCTGAGGGAGTGTGCGGTCGACGCGACCGAATCGGCGACATCGCCGGTCCCCGGACGGTCACTCTCCGGCCAGTGCGGTCGCGAGCGACGACGCTAGCTGTCGCTGAGCGCGTGAGTCAAATAAAGAAGTGCCGCAAGGGGTCGGCCCGCGAGGGCCGATGGTTAGCGAGCGTGGTGAATCGCTGCTGCGTTACTCGGTACGCCGCGTAGCGAGGAGCGCAGCCGCGATGAGGGCAACGAGCGCGACGAGCGCGCCGAAGCCGGGCGTGGAGTCGTCGGTGCCGCCGTCGCCACCGTCTTCTCCGTCGCCGCCGTCTTCGCCGTCAGTGCCGTCGCCGCCGTCGTCGCCGTCGCCACCGTCGTCGCCGTCGCCACCGTCGTCACCATCCATGCCGCCGTCGGCTTCGATGGTGAGCGTACCGGTCGCTTCGTCGTCGTCGGTGGAGACACCGTGCTCGTAGTCACCAGCGTCGAGGCCGGACGTGTCGGCCGTGAACTCGACCGTGGTGGTCTCGCCGCCGCCGAGCGTCACTTCCTGACTGTCGAGCTCGTCGCCGTCAAGCGTGAGCGCGACAGACTGGGTGCCCTCGGCTTCGCCGGTGTTCTCGATCGTGGCCGAAACCGTGACCGAGTCACCAGCCGTGGCGGTGGCCGAGCTCGGGCTCAGGTCCGAGACCTCGAAGGTCGCGGGGGCCTGAACCTGCTCGACGACCGTGCCGTCAACCTCAACGGCGTCGTTCAGGTTGAGCTGCGTCACGCTGATGGTGTAACCGTCACCAACAGACGTGTCGCTGAAGTCGATGGAAGCCTCCCACGTTCCGTTAGCGGTCACCATGACCTCGTCGTCAGCGCGGACGAACGAGGGCTGGGTGTCGCTGTCGGAGCGGGCGCGAACGGTGAACTCCGTCCCGGGCGCGACGTTCGTCGTGCCGGTCACGGACTGACCCTCGGCGTTCGTCACGTTGGTCGGGTCGTTGTCGAAGCTCGCCGTGCGCTCCTCGATGGAGAACGGCGTCGACACCGTGTTGTAGGAGTCTTCGAACTCGTCAGCGTCGACATCGTCGTCAGGGTTCAGGAGCCGCTGGTCCTGCACCGTGAACTCGACGTCGAAGTTGATGTCCTCGTCGTCCGGCATGTCGTCACCGTTCGTGAACGTGACGTCAGCGGTGTCGAAGAGGACGTAGTAGTCGTCGTTCTCGTCGTCAACGACAACGTCGAAGTCAGTCTGCGTGAGGTCGACAACACGGCGGTTCTGGTTCGGACCCGCGCTGTCGGCCGTCTCTTCGACGGTCAGGTCAACGGCGGTGTCGCCGTTGAGCGTGTTCGACACGTTCGTCGTAGCCAGCGTAGCGAGTGCAGCTGCCGGGTCGTCGTTGGTCGATTCGAGTGCACCTTCCAGACCGCTCGCGCTGATCTGGTGGATGCTCACGTCGTTGTACGCGCTGACGTCGCTCTGCGTGATGAGGTCGTTCTCAACAGCGCTGGTGAGGGTGTCAACCTGCTCGTCCTCGTCAGCGTCGAGAACCTCGTCAGCGTTGTCGTTGGAGGCGGTCCACGTCTGGACGCCGTCCGTCGACCGCTCTTCGATGAAGAGCGTCGCGACGTCGTCGGCGCTACCGATGGTGTCCTCTGCCGCGTCGGACCCCGTCTGAGCGCTCGAGGAGATGTCGTAGTTGCCGGTGGCGAGGATGTCGTTCAGGTTGGACTGACCCTCGTAGGTGATGTCGTCGTCATCGTCGTCGGTGTCGACGACACTGACCGGGTTGCTGTTGCCAGCGGTGTAGGTGTTGAACGCGAGAGTGATCTCGTCGTCGTCACCGAAGTCGTCGATGCTGACGTTCGCCTGGTAGCCGAAGTCCTCCTCGTTCCCGATGACGACGTAGCCCTCGTCGGTCGCACCGTCGGCCTCGACGGTGAACTCGACAACGTCACCCTGCTGCTGGGTGAGGCTGCCGTTGACGATGTTGACTTCGCCGGCGCCGGTGTCGGTCACGTTGATCGAGGCGGTGTCTTCAGCCGTGCTGTCAGCAACCTCGAAGTCGAACTCGTAGTCACCGGGGTCGACGTCGGTGAAGTTCGTCACGTAGTCGCCGTCGTTAACTCCAGTCAGGAGGAGTTCTTCGTCTTCAATCTCGTCCGAGGAGGTGACAGTAGTGAAGTCACCGTCCGTCCCGAAGATGTCGTTAAGCTCGTCCTGGTCGAAGCTCGACGAGGAGACGATGATGTCGGACTGCGGACGGTTCGAGTCGATCTCGAGATCCGCCGTCGCAGACGCACCGTCGTTTCCGGCCGAGTCATCGTCGAACTCCGTGCTCAGCGACTGCGTGCTGACCTGGAAGGAGGCGCCGTCGTAGTTATTGGAGTCGGTCGTCGTACCGGTTGCCACGCCATCCTCGTTGTCGAAGAGAATAGCCTGGTTCCGGTTGTTCGCGTTCACGAGGATGTAGTCACCCTCGAGACCATCGGTGTCGACCGTAGCGTTACGGTCATTGTCGAGGACGAAGCCGTCCTCAACAGTACCGATAGTGTCTTCAGACGGGTCGTAGCTGCGGAGCTCGAACTCGTCAGAGGACGAAACTCCGTCCGGAATGACCAGACCGAGCTCTTGACCAGCCCAGAAGGAGCCACCGGACGAGAAGTTCTCGTCACCCTCGACAGTTGCGCCACTAGCGTCAATATCGCGGATGGTGACCTCATCGGTGAGCACGGAGCCAACCGACCCGTCAGCGTCGGTGAAGCTGGCATTAAGTGCACCAGAGGTAGTACCGTCAACGTTCGGGAAGTCGACGCTGACAGTCACGTTAATGTTGAGCTCGGAGGCGTCAACCCCACTCGTGTCAACGGGAACAGTGAGTGTGCCACCATTGGCGGAGGGAGAACCAAGAGCACTGGAAACGTCAGCACCAGTGCCGTTAGTTACTGAATTTATACTGCTAACAGGAGTGCCGCTGTAGCTACCAGCGGGCAGTTCCACTTCATAGCTGTGGCCTGAGGCGCTGCTAACTCCAGTAGCGGTTACGTTCAGAGTGTGCTGTACCGTCGTGTCCTCATCCACTTCTGTGGGCGAGAACTCGTTAACAGTCATCGGATCATCAACGGCTGCTGCCGGCGCCGCCGCGAAGCCAGCTGCAACCATGGAGATGACCATGACCGCCGCGAAGAAGACCGCATTGGCCTTTCCGCGATAGTTTGTGTCGTTTGTCATTGTTGTTGTGTGTTGTCTGCGTCGACCACAGCAGCTTTCCCCTCACCTGACGCCCGACCTTCGTCGCCGCCGACAGGATCATCAAAGTGCGACCGGACTCGGTGCATGGTACTCAGTACTGCAGTTATTTGGGTAGGGGTTGCAAGCAGAACATACACCGTTCGCTATAAATACTTTGTGTGGTGTGTAGGGTGTGTGAACCCATCACAATGGCTCGTTGGGGCCTGAGACGGCCGATCAGCGATTGAGCGGGGATCGCGGAGAGTCGCGAACTGGTATAAATATCGCTATCGAGACAAAATCATGGGGACAGTTCTTAGCGCGCGTACGTGCAGGAGAAACACAAAGCAACGCTGAAGCGACCGCTGAACTGCGCTGTCACGGCGATACGTCCATTGGCGCTCCAGCGTCTGACGAAGGACAGTTGAATGCGAGATAACTACGGCTTACCTCAGTTGTTGTCACTCCGTCGTCGAATTTTCCTCGAAGAGCGCACTCGGAAGGCAACGCCGCGGCTGACCGTTGTAACGAACTTAGATAGTGGCCGGGGTGGGCTCCGAACCCACGATCTCCGCATGTCCCAGGTCCGAGGCTCGGCGGAGCCACGGGAAGGACGCGGACGCTTCCAAGGCGTCACCGCACCGAATCTCCGAACCCTATGAGTGCGGCGCTATGTCCAGCTAAGCCACCCGGCCTCACTGTTCCGTACCGCGATGATACCCTTTAAGCTTCCCATCCGTCGGAGGGATGTGAGGCGGTAACAGAGTCCGGCGACAGACTGCGACGACGGGAGCGTCGGTGACGGAACCACCGCGAGTTTCGGGATCCGAGAATCGAACCCCGCGGATTTATGCGGGACGGGGCGAATCTCCGGGACATGAGCCTTCCCGACCTGCTCGCGGAGACCGTCGGCGACGAGGACGTCGTCGCCGCGGTCTCGCTTGGGGGAGACGACCGGCTCGCGGTGACGCCGACGCGGACGCTCGTCTATCGCGGCGACGGGCTGCTGTCGGACGAGTCGGTCGCGGAGTACTCCCACGACGTCGAGCGCATCGCGGTCTCGACGGGCCGCCGCAAGGCGAAACTCACCCTCGGCTACGGCCTCGACGGCGACGAGACCCTCTCGCTGCCGGCGAAGCGCGCCGACGAGGCGCTCCACCCGATCCTCGCCGGCGTCCTCTCGGCGACCGGCGTCACCGACCCCGGCGAGTCCGTCCTCCGAACCTTCCGCTTCTCGGAGCTCTCCCTCGTCGTCACCAGCGACCGACTCGTCAAACACGTCGGCTCCGCCGTGTGGGACGACGAGTTCGAGGAGTTCCCGTACGCCGATCTCACCGACCTCGACTTCGAGGAGGGGACGGTCGCGACCGCGGTCGTGCTCGCCCACGGCGGCCGCTCCGAGCGCTTCAAGGCCCCCAACGAGTCCGCGCGCGCGGTCCGCGAGACCCTCGTCGACGCCGTCTGCGCCTATCACGGCGTCGACAGCTTAGAGGAGTTCCGCGTCACCGTCGCCGACGACGAGGAGTCCGAGGCCGACGCGGACGCCGACGGCGCGACCGACTTCGGCGAGGGGCCCGATCCCCTCTCGGCGTCGCCCGTCGCCGACGCGGAGGCGGAAGCCGAGGCGGCGGCCGAAACGGGGGTCGACCCCGGGCCGCAGACGGACGGCGAGCGCGGCGCGGGCGCGGCGAGCGACCCCCTCTCCGCGGGCGTCGGCGACGCCGAGCCGTCCGCCGCGACCGGAGCCGATGCCGCCACCGATACCGAGCCCGCGGCCGCGTCCGCGGGCGAGACCGACGCCCGGCCCGGTTCCACAGGCGATCCGGTCGACGGCTCCGGCCCTATCGACGACGCTGAGCCGATCGACGACCCCGACCCGCTGAGCGAGACCGGCGAGGGCGCGAGCGGGGACGCCGAGGGGCACGCGGTCGACGCCGACCCGCTGGCCGAATCCCCGGCCGAGGATCCGGCGGTCGACGTCGGCCCGGGAGACGGGGCCGACCTCGCGGGCGACGCCGCCGGAGAGCCGCCCGCGGAGCGGACCGCATCGGTCGATGAGGCCGCATCGGTCGAGGAGGCCTCGTCGGCCGATCCCGCTGACCCGGCCGCGGCGGGAGACGCGGCGGTCCCGACCGACGACGACGCGTTCGACGGGTCGCCGTTCGAGACCGCGGGCGTCGAGGGCGAGGACCTCGCGACCGAGGTCGCCGAGCTGCGCCGCACCGTCGAAGAGCAGTCCGAGCGGCTCGACCGGCAGTCGGCGCTCATCGAACAGCTGATCGAGGAGCTCCGACGCGGCCGCTGAGACCGGTCCGCGCCGTCCGGGGCGGTTCGCCGAGTTCTCCGAACCGATAACCGTAGGGGTGCATTTTTGTATCCGACGACGAAGGGGCAGGGAGTGACCACACAGCTCGGCCCGCGCCTCGACGCGGCGCTCGGCGGCGTCGTGACCGCGGAGGCCCGCCTCGCCGTGACGGTCGGCATCCTCCTCCTGACGGCGCTGATCGGCTGGCTGCTCCTCCCGCGGGTCGTCCGCGCCGGCGAACGAGTCGTCACGGGGTGGCTGGAGCGCTTCCTCGACGGTCGGGGAGAGAGCTCGATCGAGACCCTCCGCGAGGCGGTGCCCGTCTCGTTCGGCCTGCGGCTGCTCGTCGGCCTGTTCCAGCTCGCCCTGTTCGCGCTCGCCGCCGTCGCCGTGCTGACGTTATGGGGGCAGTTTTCGGTCGTCGTCGCGGTGCTTCCCGTCGCTGAGAACGCCGCGACGGTCGCCGGGCGGGCCCTCCTCTCGGCGCTGCTGCTCGGCGGCGCCTACGTCGCGAGCGACGTGTTAGAGGAGTACGTCGCCGACCTCTCCGCCGACAGCGACCGCATCACGGCCCACCAGGAGCAGCTCCTCACCCGGATCATGCAGGTCGGACTGCTCGTGATCGCGGGCGTCACCGTTCTCGGGATCTGGGGCGTGAACCTCGGCGGCCTGCTCGTCGGGGCGGGCTTTCTGGGCATCGTGCTCGGGATGGCGGCCAGGCAGACCCTCGGCTCGCTCATCGCCGGCTTCGTGCTGATGTTCGCGCGCCCGTTCGAGATCGGCGACTGGGTCGAGATCGGCGATCAGGAGGGGTTCGTCACCGAGATCACGATCATGAACACCCACATGCGGAACTTCGACGGCGAGTACGTCGTCGTCCCGAACGATCTGGTCACCAACCAGGCGATCACGAATCGGAGCCGCGAGGGGCGGCTCCGCATCCACATGGAGGTCGGTATCGGCTACGACGACGACCCCGACGCCGCCAGCGAGATCGCGGAAGCGGTCCTGACCGAGATCGACGCGGTCGCCAACAACCCGAAGCCGTACGCCATTCCCTCCGGCTTCGGCGACTCGGCGATCCTGCTCGACCTCCGCTTCTGGATCGACCCCCCGACGCCGCAGGCGCGCTGGCGCTCGAAGGCGTCCGCCGTCGAGCTGATTCAAGAGCGGTTCGCCGACGCCGGGATATCCATCCCGTACCCGCAGCGGACCGTCTCGTACCCGCCCGAGACGACGGAGGCGGACGAGACCGTCGAGCGCGTCGAGCGCTTCGACGGCGACGGCCGCGTGAGCGACCGGCCGGCCTGAGGGCGCACCGCCCCGGACCGGCTCCACGTCGGCGCGGGTCGCCTCGTCCGAACGGCCGGGACGCCCCGGAGACGAGCGACGACGGCGTGGAACCGCCGAGGTCCGCGCAACTTCTTTTCATCCGGCGGTCCGAGAGACGGTATGAGCGGCCTCGGTCGCGGCCGAACGTCCGTCTCGGCGACCGGCAGGGCGTCTCGTGAGCGCCGCCGGTCGGCGCGAATCGCCCCGACCCCGCTCGGGTGGTGGGATAATGGTTGAGCGCGAGATTTACTGGTCGGACGTCGTCGTCGGACTGGGAGCCCTCCTGATCGGCGTGGCGCTCGTCGGCGGACTCGTCTACGCCGCAGCCACGACGTCGGTGACCCGCGAGGACTACGAAGCGTACGCCCGGCAGTGCGCGGACCTCTCGGAGGAGTCGCGACTGGTCGATACGGGACTGGGAATGGAGACGGTCCCGCTGAACGAGAGCGACGTTCGAGCCTGTGAGAACACCACCCTCGGAGAGTACCGGAGCGCGCGACTGCAGTCGATGCGGTCGACGCCGCTGAACGCGGTACAGCGGGGCTGGATCGGTGGCACCGGAGTCCTGATCGCGGCGGTCGGCGGGCACCTCCTCCGGCGACAGGCCACCGGCCATCGATCGGGGTGAGTCGCCGCACGGAGCGGCTCTCGGGTCGATTACCGGTCCCGATCGAACCCCGCCGCGAACGTCGCCTCGTCGACGGATAGCACCGTCGGCCGCCCGTGCGGGCAGGCGTACGGGCGGTCACACTCGCCGAGTCGGTCGAGGAGCGAGCGCTGTTCGTCTCGGCTCAACGACCCGATCTCCCCGCGCTTCAGCGACGGATGGCACGCCAAGTCGGCGAGCAGCGCCTCCCGTGCGTCCCGCGGCGACTCGCCGCTCGCGAGCGTCGCGAGCGTGTCGCGGAACGCGTCCGCGTCGGCGGTGCGACCGAACGGCGCCGGGACGGACCTGAGCCTGACCGTCCCGCCGCCGAACGGCTCCGTCTCGAAGCCGACCGCGGCGAGCGCGTCGGCGTGCGCCTCCGCGGCCGCGGCCTCGTCCGCCGACAGCGACAGGGTCGACGGCGGGTCGAGCGCCGCGGTCGGCACCTGCTCGTCGGCGAACGCCCGCGCGAGTCGCTCGTAGTTCACCCGCTCGTGGGCGGCGTGGCCGTCGACGACGAGCAGCTCCTCGCCCGCCTCGACGAGGAGGTAGAGGTCGCGGAAGACGCCGATCGGGACCGCCCCCTCGAAGGCCCCGAGACGCCCGCCCGCCTCCCCGCCGACCGGGTCGAGCGCCGACTCGATCCCGGTGTCGACGTCGGCCTTCCGCCGGAGGTCGGCGCCCGTCAGCGCGTCGGCGACCGCGGACTCGACCGCGTCCGCGACCCGGTCGGCGTCGCGCAGGCCGACCTCCCGCTTCGCGGGGTCTGTCCTTTATACACATCTCCGAGTCCAC
>NZ_NHOY01000058.1 GCF_002252755.1 Halorubrum sp. Hd13
TTGGACTGGCGGCACAGCGCTTTTGAGCCAGCGACGCGGCTTGCTTAACGAAGCGGAAGAGTAGGGTAGACACATTCGGCTCTTCCGCTTCGCTTCCACCTTCAGAGCGACGCTATCCCGTCGCCTTCTGCGGATTCAACAGAGCAGAATGTTGGATTCTTAACCATGTAATTCCGGACGTACAACGGTATTCGCACTCGTAGGCCCATTCTTGATGGAAAAAGATGTCTACGCTCTTAATCGCCGAATTTCGCAACCTTCCCGCGATCGGTTTCGAAGTCGACGACCGTTTGACGCGTTTTGCCGATGAACACCCTCAGTTCGGCGAGTGGTTTCGATGGTATCGAATCCATTTCTGCAAAGCCAAACCAAGGAGAGACCGCAACAATAAGTTCCATTCCTCGTTCTCACCAGATACTCCTGAGATGGCGTTCTCAGGCGCTGGACGGCCGCTTATCCGTTGATCTGATTTAGAGCTTCGGTTGCAGCGTCACCGAGTTCGCCGGCTTCGATGTGTGAGCAGCGCTCTCGTACCATCTCTTCGGAGTTATCGAGATACCGGGCCGCCACCGTGTACCCGAACGCACGGACGAGGACCTCACCCATCCCGCGTCGACCACCGTGCGGAGCGAGATAGTCGTGTTTCGGATGGTCGATGTCAATTTCTGCAGATTCCGAGAGCCGCTGGAGAATCGACCTAGCGCCGTCAGTCGTGATCGACGGCGGCTGAATATTCTCATCAAGCGCCAGCAGCAGGTCGCGAGTATATTCTTCACGGTGTTCAGTAATTGCTTCTGGGCGTTCCCCTCGTTCGGCTAGCTCTTCCCGAACGAGCTCCGCAAGCGTCCGTTGGTCGAACGTCGGAAACACTGGCCACCGGTCCGTCGGCCGGTCCATCAGCTGGCGGTAGCTCCGCAGCGGCGAGAGCACCGGGTCGGGGAGACTCGCGGCGTCCCATTGCTGTTTTTTCCGATAGACGTCCATACTCCTGTCGTCAAGTGAGAGGTCCTCCCAGCGGACGCCGTGCCGGCGCGGGTCATTGGGGTCCCGGAGGAGTTCGCCGACGCGGACGGCGGTGTACGCGAGGACGAACACCAGAGCCCGGTCACGAGCCGTCTTTAGTGCCGCGTAGCGCGCTCGCTGCTTGTTGAGGCGGTCAGTACCCTGTGGGAGTGTCGTGTACGCCTCGACGGCGGCGCGGGCCCGTTCGTCGACGTGGCGGGTGAGGGCGTGGCGCTGTTCCGACGTCCAGGCCTGCTGGTCGCCGGGCTTGCGGCCGTCGTCCTCCGAGCGGGCGACCGAACTCAGCGACGAGGGCCGGTCGGCGACGCGGCGCGCCGTCGAAGAACTCCACGCCGTCGAGGATCGCTCTCGGTCCGCAACGGAGGCCGTCGGCCAGCTCGAAGACGGGATGGAGCGCATCGGCGTCACCACGGCGTGAGGCGAACAGCGACACGCTCGGCCGGGTCGGGGTCCCCGTCCGGCGTCGCTGCCGAGAGCGTGAGGACCCAATCGTCACCGGGCTCACCGTCGGTCGCTGGCCCGAGGGCGACCGTCCCCGCGAGGTCGTCGTCGACGTAGTACCACTCTGCGTCCCGATCGACGTGGTAGTGTCCGTCAGGTCGCGGCTCCTCGGGATCGATGTCGTCACCCCTCGTGTTTCTCCGTAGAGTCAGGCGTTCGCCTTCGGGCCCTGTCCGGACTTAGTCGTGAGCGGGAGGTCCGCGTTGATCTCGTCGTACCACACAACTGGGCGCTTTGCTCGGCCATTTTCTTCGAGTTCGACGAGGCCGTAGTCGGCCAGCTCGTTCACGTTCTCGAGGACCTCTGGCGGGTTCCGGTCAACGAGGCGTGCGAGCTCGCGGATGCTCTCCGGCTCGTGTTCGACGATCGCCTCCAAGAGCTCGAGGTTGGTCGAGCGGAAAACGCGACCGAACGTTTCGAGGTTCTCGATCGACAGCGTCGGCTCACTGGGGTCAACGTCCTCGCCAGCGTCGATCGCTTCGAGACGCTCTTCGAGGTCACTACGGTCGGCGGACTTGATCTGAACGTGGAGTGTCTGGGTCATGGGTGGTGGGGCGTGAGATGGTCGGTTGTGATTGGTCGCGGGTCTGTACGTCAGTCACCGTAGTTGAACGGGCTACCAGTCGTCGCGCTTCTCTTCTGGGAGCGCCGCCCGCCAGGCGCGGAAGATCTCCGCAAGGCCGGGGTAGTCGATCTCGAAGGTCTCACCGCCGAGGTGGAGTTCGTGGACACCGTGGTGGTTGTCGAACCGGATGATCGGATCATCTGCGCCGGCTTCGCCGTAGTGGTAGGCGTACTTGATCCCGTCCTCGAACCGGTCTGAGGTCGGGACCGAAAGCACGCGTACCCGCGCAACGGTGCCGTCGGCGTAGGCTTCAATCTCGTCTTCAAGTACGGTGACATCATCGCTCATCCACACACGTGTCGATGCACTCTGTTCCGATAAGTGTTAGGGTAAAACCTAACAAGAGCAAAGAAACAGATAGCATCCATGACGGCAACATCGAGCGATCGCTCTGTCAGCTGTGAGGCTATACTCAGATGTGGCTAATGCGGTACTACTCGTCATCGGAGTCGTCATCGACGAGACCTAGGAAACTGTCCGTTGCCTGTCTGAGCTACTGCCCGGCTGATACCCTTCTCGAACAGATTCTCGATTCCATCTTTGGACACTCCATTGAAAAACAGTAGAGTCCGGCAATTAAAACGACACGAGTTAATCTTAACCATAATATTAATCTAAAATACTCTTTCTACGATGTCTAGTGATGCTAAGTGGAGCTCACGCGAGAAGAGCGTGAAATACTAGAGTCGAACAGTCCTCGAACGCAGCGGTTCGATCACCCGTCGTGGTCAATATACCCGGCTTCCCATTCAGTCCGAGCTTCGATCTCTCTAGTGCCCCGGCGAGTAGTGCTGTACTCGTTGGTCCGTCGGTCCCGCTGACTTTTTTCGATGAGTCCCTTCTCAACGAGCGTGTCGAGGTTGGGATAGAGCCGATCATGATGGATTTCCTTTTCGTAGTAGTCCTCGAGCTCGTCTTTGATCGCGAGCCCGTGGGGGTCGTCAAGTCCGGCAACTACGTACAGCAGATCGCGCTGAAAGCCAGTGAGATCGTACATGTCGCAATTTACTCATTCGAGTTTTGAAATACTAGGCTCTGTTGAAATACTCTGGGAGTTACATGTTTGTCCTATAATTCCATGAGATGAAGACCCTCCCGAAGTCGCAGATTCTCCGTTTTACTGAGAAGGCGATCCATCTGGCACGCCGAGCCGTCTCTCAGTACTCCTCGAAGTTCTCAAAACACCGCTATACACATCCGCAGCACGTTGTTCTGCTGTGTCTCAAAGTTCGGAAGAACACGACCTATCGTGGTTTACTCGACGAACTGATCGAGATGCCACGCATTCGTCGAACTCTTGGATTAACTGAACTTCCTACGCCATCAACGCTCTGTAAGGCATTCAACCGGCTTGATATGACTGTATGGCGTGTCATATTGACTCTCTCAACCACGCTACTTCCGACGAGCGGAATCGTTGGAGTCGATGCGTCAGGGTTCGACCGGAGTCACGCTTCAAAACACTACACGAAACGGGCTGAACTTACGATTCAGCAGCTCAAAGTGACGCTATTGGTCGATGCGAAGGTGAACACGATCACCGACCTACATGTGACAACAACACGAAAACACGACAGCCAGATCGCACCCTCTTTGATTAAGCGCAATCCCGAGGGCATCGATATTCTGCTCGGTGACAAAGGCTACGACGACCAGAAGATCAGGCGACTTGCTCGGCAACACGAGGTTCGTCCACTGATTAAGCATCGTGAATTCACGTCACTCCACAAGGCATGGAACGCGCGCTTAGACGCTGATCTCTACGGCCAGCGGAGTCAATCAGAGACGGTCAACTCAACGCTCAAGCGGAAGTACGGTGCGTTCGTCCGGTCACGACGCTGGTGGAAGCAGTTCCGTGAACTCACCATCGCCTGTCTCAGTCACAATATCGACCGATCACTCTGAGCGGTCAATACAAGAGATGCAGTTATCAGCTAACCGCGGTCGAAAGCTGCATTCAAACTACCCCAGCAAACCAGAGGACAGCATACGCCAACGCGAGAACTGACAGGATAATACTGATAATTCCGAGCATACGGCCTCGCTCTTTGGTCATATAGAATACAGGAATTGAGCCTTGTTTAGACGCTCTCGGTAACGTGAGTTAGCGTCCGTGTTGGCTGAACAGGATCAGTCTACGACAGCCTCTCTGTCCAACTCCGTGTTTCGGATAGCGACCGTTTCGTCCGATCGACACCGCGTCTAAACAAGGCCCAGGAATTGCTTTCATTATAAATCTATTCGGTTCAGGGACTTTGGTGCACAATACGCATCTCTTATCGACCAGCTGTTTCAGATGAGGATATGTCTGAAGAAGAGGATTTCAACAGAGCCAAAAACACGGAATATCTTCGAACGTGGGAACGTGACCAGACAGCCTTCGGTGTCGACTTCATGGTCTGTACGGATCTGAAGACAGCGGAGAACATCGTGCGAATTATCGGTTTACCAGCGGCGATCGACGTCGATCCATTCGCAGGGGGGCTCGTCCAAATGGCGGAATTTGAACTCCCGGAAGACAGTCCGGTCGTCGGACAGACGGTTGCTGAGGCCGACCGATTTGAATCGCTCACCTTTGTTGGGCTCTTCCGTAACGAGGAGATGATCTTACCCCGGGGGGAGACAGACATCGTCGCTGGCGATCGGGCAGTCGTGATCGGGAGTCCAGAAAGTATCCAGCTGTTTGCCAAAGATATCGCACCGCAGGTAACCCTAGACAGTACAGATGATATCGTAATTCTCGGTGGCAGCGAGATCGGGTATCAAACGGCCAGACTTCTCGAAGAGCGTGAGCTAGCAGCCCGGATTATCGAACAGGACACTGGCCGTGCGCAGTGGCTCGCAGAGAATCTACCGAAGACAATTGTACTGGAACACGACGGAACCGACACGGAATTCCTCACGCGAGAGCACGTCGATGAGGCGGATATTGTCATCGCAGCGCTTGACTCTGACGAGCAAAACCTCCTCATATCGATTCTTGCCAAGCGCCTCGGTGTTGACCGGGTATTCTCTATCGTCGACAGCCCGGATTATATTACGCTGTTCCAAGAAATCGGGATCGACGTTGCAATTAATCCCCGAACTGTAACTGCTGAAGAGATTATCAGATTCATATACGAAAGCGTTGCAGAGAACATCGCAGTCCTCGAAAACGATCAGGCAGAAGTGTTAGAGCTTGAGCTGAATGAAACCTCACGTCTCGTGGGAAAGCCGATCAAAGACCTTGTGAAGGAGATTGAGGGACAGTTCGTGATCGGAGCGATTACACGGGAGCAGTCGTTGATAAGCCCGCGAGGCGATACAGTCTTAGAGCCGGGTGATCACGTGATTATGCTCGTTGAGATGGAATTCGCTAGTGAATTGGCTTCATTTGCGTGAAAACATCTCCTAACACTATAGAGTAGCTTACAAATCTGTTGACCTTTGGGCGTTCATTTTGTTAGCCGGAGAGACTAACAGTTGAGATCGGTAGGAAGAGTACCCACAATAAAGCCGTCAAGATACCAGTCTCGATTTTGATTTATTCCTGTTCAATAGAATAGAAGGCACGCATCAAATCTATCCTCCGAGATTATGGAGAACGTGGAGTATCCCGACACCCTCCGGGTCGAAATCGGAACGACCGAGGAGATGTTCGAGGATGCGATCGCGACGGCAGAGGCGTATGAGCAGGCGACCGCGGAGACGGGCGCGGACGCAGAGGCCGTCGTGACGTTCGCGAGCGTCGACCAGCCTCGGAAGGTGTTGACCGACCGCCGGATCGAGCTTGTAGAGGATCTGATGGCAACGCCGGCGGAGAGTATCACCGAGTTGGCCGAGCGGGTCGATCGGACGTGTTCGGTGGTCCACGAGGACGTCGACGTACTGGTCGCCGCAGGCATCGTTGAGCAGCGAGAAGACGGGACGGCAACGCGGCTGTTCGTCTCCTACGAGTCCGTCGAGGTCGGGATCACACTCCGAGCATCGGGAAGAAGCGATGAGGAAGAAACACTAGCTTGAGCGGCACATCCGCGCGTTCTACTATCGGTGGATATTCACGGGTGACGCGGTTATTTTTTAGTTTATGTATAGCACAAATAATTAAAGCTATTTAAGTACTAGTATAAAGACTCTGTTGAAATCCTCAGCGGCTGATACAAACGCTGACAACTCCCAGGTGATAAGTGGTCATCCCGAGCGTCTTATTTCGTCATTGGATCGGATTTTCGGTACACCGATACGTACCGGTATCGAATAGCATGACCCTATGAATATTGGAAATGTGCTTTTTCACCAGTGATAACTCATCGTACACGGAGGATAACTCGGCATGAAACCAGTTCAGACGCTCGGACGGGAGTATAGCATGGAGATTCTTGGGGCGACGGAAGACCCAACATCAGTAACGCACCTCAGCGAGTCGCTCGATATACCTATCGCGACCTGCTATCGTCGCGTCGAGGAACTTGACACTGTCGGCTTTCTGGAGAAAGTCACTTCGGACGAAGACGGCACTCACAGAGCGACCCGATATCAGAGGACGACCGACGCTGTGGGTATCACGTTTGCTCCGATCCCGTCGCTTTTTCCTTGGACGTGTGTCAGCGAAGCCGTGGGTGCCGACGCACCAGCCTTCACGAACGGTGTGCACGGCGAAACATCGGAGCAATTCCGCTCTGCGTCGATAGATGCGTCCACTCAGGATACCGCGGCTGCCGCGATGCAACCGGATTCGATAGAGAACGATGAGTAGCCGAACAATTCAATTACATGCACATTGATTATAGCATATGATTAGCGATAATCCATTTTCTGAACGTTTGGGATCTCTTCTCACTCTGTCGGCGAAACTCAGCGAGGCTGAAACAGTTCAGACCGCGGTTTCGCGCACAATCAAGCTAGTAGAAACGGCGTTTGACAGACCGGTGGCGAGCGTCTGTGCGTACGATTCGGCGACGGGGACAACAACTACTCTCGGGTCCTCTCTCCCATCTTCGGTCCGACTTGAGAGCGCTCCGGGTCAGATTCCCGAGTCGTTCGTCGATCGGGTAGGTGAGCGCGGAGACGACGTTTCGGCTGCCGACACTCCCGAGGCGACAGTCGATACCGACCCCCCGAAGCCGATTCAGGCCGAGGCTCTCGTGCCCGTGGGGAGCGACCGAATATTGCGTGTCGGTGTCACAGAGCTGGATACACTCGACGAAGGCGAGATAGCCATCATCGAAGGAATCGCGGCAAACCTCCGAACGGCGCTGTCCCGAATCGATCACCGACAGTCATCCGTCATGAGGTGCGGCGTCGCTCGTGCGCTGTTCGATCAATCGGACGACGCCATGTTCGTCAGCGATACCGACGGAACACTGGTGGCAGTCAACCGAGCCGCGGTCGAGTTGACAGGTCGCGACCGGGAGGCGCTTCTGACGAGCGCACTCTCCGACATCGCCGGGGACACAGCGGCAAAACCGGTTCGTGAGCATCTCGAACACGCGGCCACCGGAGCGACGAAACCGCTCACGGTGACCCTTGAGCACGCAGACGATGGGGACCGCACGGTCACGCTAACGAGCCAACAGGTCGACGTAGACGGGACAGGCTATATTCAAACGATAGCGTACGATCCGTCGTCGGACACGCGGCTCCAGCGGGGGCAATCCGGGGATCCGGTCGAAGAAGACTTGGCTGCGCTCCGGCGACTGAACAGCCTTACGATTGCTTCTGATGAATTTGACGAGACGATCGAGCGGTTGCTGTCGCTTGGGCGTGACCACTTCGGTCTCGATACCGGCACCCTCTCGCACGTTGACGGAGACGACTACGAGGTGGATACCGTCGTCGATGCGACCGGAACGCATGAGGCGGGCGCGGTGTACGACCTCGGGGACACGATGTGTGAGGCAACGCTCGAGAGTGACACGGCCGAGGCACTCGCCTTCGCCAACGTTGCGCACACGGATTACCAGGACCACACAGCGGCCGAGAACGTTCGGGCATACATCGCAGCGCCCGTCGTTGTTGATGACGACATCTACGGCACGGTGAACTTCTCGATGGGGGAACCCCGTCCGGAGGCGTTTCGGCCAGGGGAGAAGGAGTTCATCAAACTCGTCGCACAGTGGATCGGCGCCGAACTCGAACGTCGTCACCGGTTCGAGGAACTGGAACGGTACGAAACGATTCTCGAAGCGGTCGACGACCCGGTGTACGCGCTGGACACCGACGGACGGTTCACCTTCGTCAACAGTGCCGCGCAACGCGAGTTCGGATACGGGACGGAGATCATCGGGCAATCCCCCACCGTCGGGATGCGGGACGCGGACGTCGAGCAGGTCAAAGAGCAAATTGAGAGGCTACTCGCCACGGACCGACGATCGACGACGGCGGAGTTCGTTCTCGAGACAGCCGACGGCGGCCAGAAAACCGTGGAAAACCGGCTCGCACTCATCGGCGACGACGAGTTCCGGGGCACGGCCGGCATCCTTCGGGACATCACCGACCGGAAGGAGCGGCGGCAACGGCTGGAACAGTTCCAGCGGGCGATCGAGGAGGCAGCCGACGGCATCGCGGTTCTCGACGGCGATGAGTACACGTACGTCGACCAGTCGCACGTCGATATGTACGGCTTCGAGAGCAAGGAGCAGTTGCTCGGGAACTCCTGGCGAGAGCTGTACGACGACGACGAAATCGAGCGGTTAGAGCGCGAGGCGTTCCCCGCACTGGAGACCGAGGGCTACTGGCGCGGGATGGTGACCGGTAGCCGGCCGGACGGGTCGACGTTCCCCGCCGAACTCTCCCTGACCATCGTCGAGGACGGACGACTCGTTTGTACCGTCCGCGACGAGACGGAGCGCAGACGGCGCGAGCGCGAACTCGAACTCAAAGAACGGGCGATGGACGAAGCCAACGTCGGAATCCAGATCACCGATCCCACGAAGGCGGATAATCCGCTGGTCTACGTCAACGACGGGTTCGAGCGGATGACTGGCTACACTCGCGAGGAAGCGATCGGGCGCAATCCGCGATTCCTCCAGGGAGAAGACACCGACTCCGAACAGGTGGCGCAACTCCGTGCGGCGATTGACGCCGAGGAGCCGACGTCACTCGAACTCCGGAACGAGCGGCGCGATGGAACGGCCTACTGGAATCGCATTTCGATCACGCCGGTGAGAGACGAGGACGACGTCCTACAGAACTACATCGGTATACAGCAGGACGTCACGGAACGCAAGGAGCGCGAGAGACAGCTCGAAGCGAGGAAAGACCTCCTCGGAGAGATTTACGAGACGACGACCGACTCGGAACTGACCTTCGAGGAGAAACTCTCGGAACTTCTGGAAGCCAGCAGGGACTACCTCGACCTCCCCTATGGTTTTCTGACGCGCATCGAGACCGGCGACGAATCAGTGCCAGGAAAACAGACAATCGTCGAGGCCCTGGGGTCACACGAACGCCTCCAGCCGGACGAATCGGTACCGCTCGCGCAGTCGTACTGCCGAAAGACGATAGAGCGAGACGGCCCGATGGCGATCACAAATGCCGTCGAGGCCGGCTGGGTGGACGACCCGGCGTACGAGGCCTTCGAGCTCGAGACCTACGTCGGCGCTGAAGTCGTCGCCGGCGAGGATCTTTTCGGGACGCTGTGTTTCGCCTCGAAGGAGCCACGCGACCGCTCGTTCGACGAGTTCGAGCTGTCGTTCATCCGTCTGATCGGCCGCTGGGTTGGTTACGAAATCGACCGCCGAAACGCTCGCGAGGAACTCCGTCAGCAGCGCGAGCGGCTCGAACTGACGCTCTCGGGAACGAACACCGGAATCGCCGAGTGGGACCTGGAGACGGACGCCGTGACGTGGAACGAGACGCTCGTCGACATCGTCGGACGGGAGATAACCTCCATGGATGAGTTCAGAACGGCAGTCCACCCGGAGGACCGCGAGCGCGTCCAGCGGGAACTGGAGGCGATGCTCGAAACCGGCGACCCGTGGATAAGGGAGTTCCGGATGCTCGATGGCGATGGCGACACACTGTGGGTGGGGACACGGGCAACTCCGGTCTATGACGGCGAGAAAGAGCCGGTTCGGGTGCTCGCGACGGGGACCGATATTTCCGATAAGAAGGAAGCGGAACGCGAGCGTCGACGGAACGAACAACGGTACGTGAGTCTGGCACAGAACATTCCGAACGGTGCTGCCCTCACCTTCGACGCGGACCTCGAGTACGGTCTGGCAGCGGGCGAACTCCTGTCGGAGCTGGGTCTCGAAGCGTCGAGCATCGAAGGGAAAACGGCCGGGACGGTGCTATCAGGCATCGATACTAAAGACGAACTCCTCTCGCGGTTCCGGGCGGCACTCGACGGCGAGCGCACGGATCGCCGGGTCGAACTCGGCGACCGGACGCTCCGGATCCACATCGTTCCAGTCGACGATGATACCGGGGGGTCTGATGGGCCCCGTGGTCTGGTGTTGGCACAGGACGTGACCGAGGAGGCACAGCGTGAGCAGGACCTGTTTGAAGAGCGCGAACGGTTCCGTCTGCTGACCGAGAGCGTCGACGAGTACGCCTTCCTCATCGTCGACGAGGAGGGAGTGATTCAAACCTGGAACGAGGGCGCCGAGCGCACGTTCGGGTACGACGCGGAGGCAGCCATCGGAATGGAGATGGCCGAACTCCATCCGGAGGCCGACCGGGATTCGGGACTTCCCGAGCGGTTGCTCCAG
The DNA here is from genome assembly GCF_002252755.1 of Halorubrum sp. Hd13. Taxonomy (GTDB): domain Archaea; phylum Halobacteriota; class Halobacteria; order Halobacteriales; family Haloferacaceae; genus Halorubrum. Next base: position 10,843 of record NZ_NHOY01000058.1, read on the forward strand.
CAGGCGCGTATCGCCGGCGAGAGCGCCCACGAGGGATGGCGCGTCCGGGCGGACGGCTCGGAGTTCTACGCGGACGTTCGGTACGCGCCGCTTGAGGACGACGACGGTGAGTTCCGTGGCTACGCGAAAATCGTCCATGACCTGACCGACAAACGACGCGAGCGGCGCCGAACCGAACGGTTCGTCGAGGAGTCCGACGACGTGGTCACAATCGTCGACCCGGACGGGACGGTGACGTACGCGAGTCGATCGGCGACGCGCGTCCTCGGGCACGACCCCGACGATCTCGTCGGCGAGAACCTCTTTGACTACCTCCACCCAGACAGTCGGGAAGGAGCGATGGAGACGTTCTTCAGCGGTCTAGACGAGCCTAACGGGAGTTTCCAGGCCGAGTGGCGCTTCAAATCGGGCGATAACGAGTGGCTCAACGTCGAGGGGCAGTGCCGAAACATGCTGGACGACGACGCTATCGGTGGCATGCTGTTGTATCTGCGGAACGTGACCGACCAGAAGAAACGCGCCCGGCGGTTCGAGAGTATCTTCAACCAGACCTTCCAGTTCACTGGGCTACTGGAACCCGACGGCACGGTTGTCGAAGTCAACAACGCCACGCTCGAGTTCGGCGGGGTCAAGGGCGATGCCATCGTCGGGGAACCGTTCTCCAATGCTCCGTGGTGGACCCACTCCGAGGACGTTCGAGACGACCTTCGGAACGCCCTCGAGCGGGGCGCAGACGGAGAGCTCGTCCGCTACGAGACGGAGATTCGCGGCGCCGACGGTCTCGCGACGATCGATTTCTCGGTCAAACCCGTGACCGACGATGACGGTGAGGTGTCTCTGCTCGTCGTCGAAGGTGGTGACATTACCGCCCGGATACGAAACAGACGCCACCTAGAGGTTATGCAGCGCGTGATGCGTCACAATATGCGAAACGACTTGACAAAGGTGCGTGGCTGGACGGAGGTCATGGCAGAGGAAGCGGACCCCGAAAAGCGGGCCGAACAGTTCGAAACCGTCGAGCGGATCCTCGACAAGTGGGAATCGATGACCGAGAAGATGAAGCAGATGCGGCAGGTTATCAGATCTCAGAAGGGACAGCGGACCACGGCGGAGGCCGGGTCGTTGGTCGAGCACGCCGTGGCCCCGATACGCGAGGAATACCCGGATACGACCGTCGTGACCGACATCTCGGGCAACGAGTCGAGAGAAGTGCCGCGGACGCTCCAGAGAGCGGTTCACGAGCTGGTAGAAAACGCCGCCAAGGTGAACAATGGCTCCACGGTCGAGGTCGAACTCACTCGCCCGGAATCCGACTGGATCGAGATAAGCGTGAGAGACGACGGCCCCGGGATGCCGGAGATGGAGGCCGATCTCCTCGAGACCGGCGAAGAGACGCCGCTCAATCACGGGCAGGGGCTCGGTCTGTGGATGGTTCGGATGATCGTGACTGGGGCCGGCGGTGACGCGTCGGTCGAGACGACGGACGACGGAACGGAGGTGTGTTTGCGGGTGCCGGCCAGCCGAACAGTGGGTAGCGAACTGTCTGTCGAGACGCCGAGATGACACCTGGGCAGTCGAACCGGGCAGTCGTCCTCGTCGTCGAGGACGACCGGAGCGTGGCCGACCTGTATACCGAGTGGCTCGAGGGGTGCTACGACGTCGAGACTGCCTACGATGGGACCGAAGCCCTCGAACAGCTGGACGAGACCGTGGACGTGGTGTTGCTAGATCGGATGATGCCCGGGCTCGCGGGGGGCGAAGTTCTCGAGGCGATCCGGGATGCCGATGTCAACCCTCGGGTCGCGATGGTTTCGGCTGTCACCCCCGACCTCGACGTCGTCCAGATGGGATTCGACGCCTACCTCGAGAAACCGGTCGATGCCACAGCGCTGCACGAGACGGTCGACCGGATGCTGGCCCGCGCCGAGTACGACGAGAAGCTCCAGGAGTTGTTCTCGCAGATCGAGCGACAGGACACGCTCGAAGCAGTGAAAAGCCCGGCCGAACTCGAGACCAGCGAGGAGTACCGCTCGCTTACCGACCGCCTCGTGGCGGTGCAGAGGGACGTCGAGTCACTGTCGACTGAACTCCCGGACGATGACTTACCACGTTGACGAGTACCGATTGACGGTACTTCGGCAACCACACTATGTGCTAGTTGAGGTCGTAGCTCGCGTGGCGTGTGGTCTTCATCCGTGCTGTACATTATGCTCCGTCGTCATGTTAATACTCCCGATGAACCGTGGGAAATCCAGACGTGGCGTCGTCGGTGGGTGTGTAGGCTATTGCCCGCTTGACCCCCGCCTAAAGACGGGGGTATGCGCTCGTATCTTTATCACGTGGCATCACCTCTCGTGACTGGGACAGGACAGACGCGTTCTACTGTGTGTCTGGCCAGTACTGTTCATTGTGAGCTCTGAGCCGGCGCTGAGTCGCTGATCCTGATACCATGCGCGGTAACTCTCGTAGCAACGGCAGATGGAACTGACCACACTGTCTCAGTGGGCACGGTTACCTCATCGATCGCTAGACAGACGAGTTTCCCTTGTCCCCGCCGCGCCGCAATAACAAATTCAAACTGGCGTGATAGGTTGTCAGTCGCTGTCACGTGGACCGTTGAGAGCCCGTTCGCGCTCTCCCATGTTGTCGTGTCGACGACGCTGAGATCGCCTGCGGGAGTGACAGCAGTCGAGCCACAGGCTGGACAGGACCCTTCGTGCGGGGCCGTTCCGAGGTACCCGTAGTCGGTCTCACACGCAAAGCAGTGTTCCATGGTCTGAGACTAGTATCGGTCCACGATCGTCTCTGCGATGTGTGCCCGACCGGAACACGCTGGACAGGCAACTACGTCACCACCGTCTAACCCGAACACGGTCACAAATTGTTGTGAGACGTGTGCTCCGCAGTGGGCGCACTCAGGCATCGGATTACCCCAGCGAGCCCTCCATTTCGAGTTCGACGAGCCGGTTGAGCTCGACGGCGTACTCGATGGGCAGCTCTTCCGTGATGGGCTCGATGAAGCCCGAGACGATCATCTGCTTGGCGTCGTCGTCGTCGAGGCCGCGCGACTGGAGGTAGAAGATGTCCTCGTCGCCGATCTTCCCGACGGTCGCCTCGTGGGCGACGTCGACCTTCGACTCGTTGATCTCCATGTACGGCATCGTGTCCGACGTCGACTCGTTGTCGAACATCAGCGCGTCGCATTCGACGGCGGTCGAAGAGTTCTCCGCGCCGTCAGCGATGTGGACGAGGCCGCGGTAGTTGGTGCGGCCGCCGTCCTTCGCGATCGACTTCGACTCGACGGTGGACTTCGTGTCCGGCGCGTTGTGGTACACCTTCGCGCCGGTGTCGATGTCCTGACCCTCGCCCGCGAAGGCGATAGTGATGTGGTTGTCGGAGGCGCCGCGGCCCTTCAGGATCGTCGAGGGGTACAGCATCGTCGCCTTCGACCCCATCGAGCCCGAAATCCACTCCATGCGCCCGCCCTTCTCGGCGATGGCGCGCTTCGTGTTCAGGTTGTACGTGTTCTTCGACCAGTTCTGCACGGTCGAGTACTGGACGTGGGCGTCTTCGTCGACGAACACTTCCACGCCGCCGCAGTGGAGATTGAACTTCGAGTACTTCGGCGCGGAACAGCCCTCGATGTAGTGGACTTCCGAGCTCTCTTCGGCGATGATGAGCGTGTGCTCGAACTGGCCCATCCCCTCGGAGTTCATCCGGAAGTACGCCTGCACGGGCATGTCGACGGTGGTGTTTTCGGGGACGTAGACGAACGAGCCGCCGGACCAGATGGCGCCGTGGAGCGCCGCGAACTTGTTGTCGCTCGGGGGGACGCACTTCGTCATGAAGTGCTCGCGGACGAGCTCTTCGTGCTCCTGGACGGCCTCGTCCATGTTACAGAAGATGACGCCCTTCTCCTCCCACCGCTCCTGCATGTTCTGGTAGACGACCTCCGACTCGTACTGGGCGCCGACGCCGGAGAGCGCGTTCTTCTCGGCCTCCGGGATGCCCAGCTTGTCGAAGGTGTCTTTGATTTCGTCCGGGAGCTCGGTCCAGTCGTCCACGCCGGCGCGGACGTCGACGTCCGGCCGGATGTACGGGATGATCTCGTCGACGTCGACCTCGCTCAGGTCCGGCTGGCCGGGCCAGTCGGTCGGCATCGGCATCTCCTGGAACTGTTCGAGTGCGCGCAGGCGGCGCTCCAACATCCACTCCGGCTCGTCCTTGTCCTCCGAGATGACGCGGACCGTCTCCTCGGTGAGCCCCTTCTCGCTTTTGAAGGCGGAGTTCTCCTCCTTCTTGAACTCGAAACGAGCCTCGGTGTCTGTCTCTTTGAGATCGTCTTGTTTTGAACTCATCAAAGTATTCTTTAGAGACTACGAATATAAGTGTGGTGCGCTGGAACACTCTTCAGTAACTTATATTGGTTTCTTTAACGAAAATGAATAACTTTGTGTGATTTAATTCGGTTTCTCTACTTAGTAGAATTTAATATGTAACGAGAGGGCTATTCCGTAGAAACAGGGTCATCGTCACTCGTTAGCGAGAATGACTTGACAGCACTCAACCGCTGCTTCGATGTGGCGGTCGGCGACCACATCGCCTGTTTCGTCAGCCGACTCAAGCAGTGTAGCAACTTGCCGAACCCGTTTCCGTCTGGTTTGCGTGTCAAGGTCGTCACTGGTCGCATCGCGGGCGACGGCTTCAGCCTCTCCGAGCCATCGGTTCGTCGCTGGCGGGACTGGGCGATCTGCGGTCGCAGTCAGATGGGCCGCCAGTGCGTCGGCCGCAGCCCGCGGCTCGGTTGGGATGTCGATTTCGTCCGTCATCGTCTGTGTATTGGCGCCTACTGTGAAGAATTGTTCCGCCAAGAGCTACACTCCAGGTGCTTGCGAACGTCTCCAGCCGAGTGCGACCTCTTGTTAGCCTATCTTTCTACGAGGAGAGAATCCCGGCGTTTACAGTAGTTGCCGAACCTCTCAACACGCCGCATATTGAGGATACTGATCATCAAACTCGGCACATTCCATTTATATCTCTCTTTATAGAGATTCGAGGAGA
>NZ_NHOY01000057.1 GCF_002252755.1 Halorubrum sp. Hd13
GGGTCCGGTTCAAGTTCCGGCCCTACCTCGTGGAGGAGGGCCAGCGGTTCGTCTTCCGCGAGGGGTCGAGCAAGGGCGTCGGGACGATTCGGGACGTGGATTCGGCGGAGTGAATCGACGGATTGGGCCTCAACGGGACAGTTCAGTCCCCCTCGACGAAACGGATCAGTCCCCCTCGACGAAACGGATCAGTCCCCCTCGACGGAGACGAGTTCCATCAGCGGGTAGCCGTCGGCCATCGTCATCTGAGTGCGAACCGTCACGCCCTCGTGTTCGATCCGCATCTCGACGTCGATCAGCGAGCCGGTGAGCTCCGTGTAGCCGTTCTCGTGGTCGATCGCGTCGGCGACGCGGTCGTCGTGGATGTCGACGGTCACCGACTCGCAGAACGGCTGGTTCTCGATCGACTCGGCCATCGCGGCCTCCAAGCTCCGCGTGCTCGACGGGCTGACCGGCGTCCCGGCGAACTGGTGGTACAGCGAGCCGAACTTGATCCCGGCCTCGAAACACGCCTGCTGAGCGTCGCTTGCCATGTCCGTACTGCGGCGGCAGCGGCCTAAGAGGCTTCGGAGGGTAGCGGCGTTACTCGGTGGCCGTCGGCGGATCTCCCAAGAGCGACTCGACGGGAAGCGGCTCGATCCCCGTCTCGTCGAGGTAGCGCTCCAGCCGCGGGACCCGGTCGGCGAAGTCCTCGGGGTCGTGCGAGTCGGTCCCCACGACGAACCGGACGCCGCGGTCGCGGAACGCCTCCGCGAACGGATCGGTCGGATGAAACAGGTCGAACTCGCCGCGGTCGCCGGCCCTGCCGGCGTTGATCTCGGGAACGGTCCGGGAGTCGGCGCAGGCGGCCGCGACCCGGTCCCGGTGGGCGGCGGTCGTGAGCCCGCGGAGCGCGGGGTGGTTCTCCACGAGGTCGACGTGCGCGAGCACGTCGAACAGCCCCGACCCGACGAGCGAGACGACGGCGTCGTAGTAATCGTCGACGAACGCGCGGCGCTCGGCGTCGCTCGCGTCGTCGAACGACTCGAACGGGAACACCTGCTTCCCGGCGACGTAGTGGACGCTGCCGATCGCGTAGTCGAAGTCGGCCGCGGCGAGGAAGTCGCCGATCGCGGGCGCTAACTCGGGCTCGTAGTCCATCTCGACCGCGTCGTAGAGGGTCAGATCGGTCCGGTCGGCGGCGACCGCGAGCGCCTCCCGCCGGCGCTCGTGCGTGCGGTCGAAGTTGCGGTTCCACAAGAGGCGCTCGTCGCGCCACGCCTCGCTCAGGCTGCAGTGGTCGGCGAACCCGACGGCGTCGAGCCCCGCCGCCTCGGCGGCGTCGACCATGAGCGGGATCCCGGACCCGTCGGAGTAGGACGTGTGCGCGTGGACGTCGACGGTCACTCGTGAACGGAGGGGCCGAAGCGGCGTAAGCCCGTCGCGGGCGTGGAGTCGGGGGAGACGGCCGACCCCCGCCCACCCCGTCGTTCTCGAACCGAAGCCGTTTGGTTCGGGGGCCGGAATCGGTCCGTATGAACGCGCTTCGCGTGACGGGCGGCCGCGTCCTCCGCCCGGACGGCTCGGTGACCGTGGCCGACGTGACGATCGACAGCGACGCGGGACGGATCCTCGCGGTGGGAGACGACGCGGCCCCGGGCGCGGGGGACGCGCCGGCGGCCCCCGACGAAACCCTCGACGCCGAGGGGTCGCTCGTGATCCCCGGGCTCGTCAACGCGCACACGCACGCCGCGATGACGCTGCTCCGCGGGTACGCCGACGACAAGCCGCTGGACGCATGGCTCCGAGAGGATATCTGGCCGGCCGAGGCCGAACTGACCGACGACGACATCGAGGCCGGCGCCGCGCTCGGCGCGCTGGAGATGATCCGCTCGGGGACGACCGCGTTCGCGGACATGTACTTCGCGATGGACCGGGTGGCCGAGGTCGTCGACCGCGCCGGCCTGCGCGCGCGGCTCGGGCACGGCGTCGTGACGGTCGGCAAGGGGGAGGCCGACGCCCGCGCCGACGTCGAGGAGAGCATCGCGGTCGCCCGCGAGCTCGACGGCGCCGCCGACGGGCGGATCCGGACCGCGTTCATGCCGCACTCGCTGACGACGGTCGGCGAGGAGCTCCTGCGCGAGGGGGTCGCGGCGGCGCGCGAGGCCGGCGTCCCGGTGCACCTCCACGCGAACGAGACGGTCGACGAGGTCGACCCGATCGTCGACGAGCGCGGGGAGCGCCCGGTCGCGTACGCGGCCGACCTCGACGCGCTCGGCCCGGACGACTTCTTCGCGCACGGCGTCCACCTCGACG
>NZ_NHOY01000041.1 GCF_002252755.1 Halorubrum sp. Hd13
CTCGCGGTAGGTCGACCGGACCGCCGATCAGGAGGCGATCCGGTCGACCTACCGCGAGCGGGCGAAACGGCTCCACCCCGACGGGGAAGACGGCGACGAGGAGGCGTTCAAGAAGCTGAACGAGGCGTACGAGGTCCTGAAGAACTGAGCGGCGTCGGTGTCGCCGTCACTCCCGACCGTCGGTGTCGCCGTCACTCCCGACCGTCGGTGTCGCCGTCACTCCCGACCGTCGGTGTCGCCGTCGGCCGCCGTCTCGATCGCCTCCGCGACCGCGTCCGCCGCCGCCGACAGCTCCTCTCGCGTGTTAACGTTCGTGAACGTCCGTTCCGTCGTCCGCGAGCGGATCGCCTCGTCGCCGACGACGACGCGGTCCAGCTCGTCCAGCGCCGCCAGTACCTTCCGGTCGCCGCGGGCGAGCGCGCGGTCGCAGGCGTCGGCCATCGCGTCGGCATGGTAGACCGCCTGCGTCGTCTGAAGCCATCGGTCGTCGAGCCGCGGGACCGCCGCCTCGCGCCCCGCCGCGTCCTCGCGGAGAGACGCGAGGAACCCCGGGTCGACGAACGGCATGTCGCAGGCGACGACGGCGACGTACGCCGAGGGGGCGGCCCGGCAGGCGTTGCGGATCCCGGCCGTCGGCCCGAGGTCGGGCTCGTCGTCGAGCGCCCACGTCACCGGGAGCGCGACCCCCTCCACGGCGGCCGCGATCGCCTCGCGCTGGTCCGGCCGGCAGTTGATCACGAGGTCGTCGACGACGGGGTCGCCGCCCGCGGCGCGGGCCGCGCCCGGCGGGACCGGGTCCCCCCGCCCCGCGAGCCGGTCCGCCACCCGTCGGATCATGGGGGTTCCGGCGAGCGCGGCGACTGACTTGTCGCGGTCGCCGAAGCGGGTCGAGCGACCGCCGGCGACGATGGCTCCGGTCGTCATGACCGGATCTGCGACGGCCGATGACTTCGGCGTTGCGGTGGCGACGAACGGCGGCGTTTCGGGGTCGAATCCCGGCCGCCGAGCGAATCGGTATCCCGGCGAAAGCGACCCGTTAAGTGCCCGGCGACCCACGGATCCAGTATGGCAGAGGCCACCGATCTGGAAGAGCTGAAGCGGGGGACCGAACTGGTCAAGCGCGGCTTCGCGCTGATGCAGAAGGGCGGCGTTATCATGGACGTCGTCAACCGCGAACAGGCCCGCATCGCGGAGGACGCCGGCGCGGTCGCCGTGATGGTGCTGGAGCACGTCCCGGCGGACATCCGTAAGCGCGGCGGCGTCGCCCGGATGCCCGACCCCGAGCGGGTCCCCGAGGTCATCGACGAGGTCTCGATCCCGGTGATGGGGAAGTCGCGCATCGGCCACCGGAAGGAGTCCGAGATCCTGGAGGCGCTCGGCGTCGACATGATCGACGAGTCGGAGGTGCTGACGCCCGCCGACGACGAGTACCACACCGACAAGCGCGACTTCGCGTCGCCGTTCGTCTGCGGGGCCCGCAACCTCCCCGAGGCGCTCCGTCGCATCCGCGAGGGCGCGGCGATGATCCGCACGAAGGGCGAGGCCGGCACCGGCGACGTCAACCAGGCCGTTCAACACCAGCGCACCATCAAAAACCAGATCCGGACGCTCACCGGCCTCAACTACGAGGAGCGCGAGAAGTGGGCCCGCGAGCACGGCGCTCCCCGAGACCTGGTCCACGAGACCGCAGAGGCCGGTCGGCTCCCGGTCGTCAACTTCGCCGCCGGCGGGATCGCGACCCCGGCCGACGCGGCGCTGATGATGTACCACGGCTGTGACGGCATCTTCGTCGGCTCCGGCATCTTCGGCGCGGAGGACCCCGCGGCGATGGGCACCGCCGTCGTCGAGGCCGTCAACAACTGGGACGACCCCGAGGAGCTCGCCCGGATCGCGAGCGGCACCGGCAAGGGCATGAAGGGCCAGTCCAACGAGGACATGCCCGAGGAGGAGAAGCTGCAGGGCCGCGGCGTTTAAGTAGCGAGCTTCGATTTCGGTGCGGGTTCCGCGGACGACGGGAGCGCCGGATATGTGTGAATCGCCGTCACTGAAGCCAAAACGGACGTTTTAGCGACCGGAACTATTACTCACCGGAGGCGAAATAGCAAGCGTATGAACCGACGAGGCTGCCTCTCCGGAGTCGCGGGGTGTCTCGCGGCGACGCTCGCGGGGTGTACCCGGGGAGCCCCCGATGAGGACGGGGGAACCGCCGGCGACGGCGCCGAGACCCCCGGGACGGGCTGTGCGCAGGACCCGGCGACCGCCGGCGACGACGAGGAGCGGTTCCTCGCGGCGAACGAGACCCCCGAGAGCCCCGGTGCCCGAGAGCTCTTGGCCGCCGTCGAGGCGGAGACCGACGGGCTGACCCGGTTCACGGACGACGACGGCACCGAGCGGGTCGGGTTCGATGAAGGCGGAGACGTCTGGGAGCTCAGGTATCGCGGCGCCCCCCACGCCGGGGAGGACCGGTTTCGAGGAGAGATCTCGGCGTTGTCCGCGGCGTTCGCGTCGAACCCGCCGGACGGCGTGTCGCTGTGGGCCACCTCGCTCCACGAGTGCACGACCGGGACGTGGCACGTCTGCGCCGAGGCCGCGGCGGCGTTCGATCGCGGAGAGCTCGGCCGAGAAGCGTTCGTCGACAGGGTCTGGGACACCGCGGAGATCGAGAACAACTGTTGAGCGCGGCTCGTGGCCGACGAGCCGGCGTCCGGTCACCGCCGGATCGCCTACCCCTCCAACACCGTCGACCCTTTTCCGATCCGGGTCTGGTAGGCGCGGGCGTCTATCCCGGCGCCGGAGAAGGCGTCGAGCATCGCGGCGGCGACTCCTCGCCGGCGGTCCTCGCGGCAGACGGCGATGATCGCGGGCCCGGCGCCGCTGACGGTGACGCCCGTCGCCCCGGCGTCGAAGGCGGCGGCGCGCACCTCGTCGTAGCCCGTTATCAGGCGGGCGCGCTCCGGGGTGACGACCGGGTCGGACATGCCGGCGCCGACGAGGTCGGGGTCGGAGCGGCACATCCCGATCGCGAGCGTCGCCGCGTTGCCGACCGTCTCGACGAGGTCCTCCATCGGCGCGCTCTCGGGGACGACCCGACGCGCGTCCCGAGTGGAGACCGCAACGTCCGGGAGACAGACGACGAGGGGGACCGCGGCGTCGACCGCGTGGGTCGCCTCGCTCGTCGTCACCGTGAACCCGCCGAGGATCGAGGGGGCGACGTTGTCGGAGTGGGCGACGCCCGAGACGACCGCCTCCCCCTCCGCGGCGATCGGGACCAGCTCCGAGCGGGAGAGCCCCCGGTCGTACAGCCGGTTGAGCGCGACGGCGGCGCCGGCCGCGCTGGCGGCCGAGGAACCGAGCCCGGAGGCCGGGCGGACCCCCTTGTCGATGTGGATGCGCGCCGGCGCGTCGAGGGCCTCGACGACCGCGCCGACGGTGTTCTTCTCGGGGTCTTCCGGGATGTACTGCGCGCCGACCCCGGTGACCTCGATCGTCGTCTCCGCCGCCTTCTCGACGGTGACGACGTCCGCCGGCCGGGTGAGGGCCGCGCCGAACACGTCGAACCCGCTACCGAGGTTCGCGCTCGTGGCGGGTGCCCGTACCGTGACCATGGCGAGGAGTGTCGCCCGGGGTGCAAAAAGGAGCGGGATCGAACAACGACGGACGGGATCGGCGACCGCCTCCGACCGCGCCGCTGGGCGGGGAACGAGCGAGGAGAGCGGAGACGCCTGAAACGAGTCGCGCGCCGGTCAGCTGTCGGCCATCGTCCACAGCAGCGTGCCGATGAGGATCAGCGGGATACCGATCAGGATGTACGTCTTGGGCATCGTCGTGTACGGCGCGACGAGGAAGATCAGCCCGAAGCCGCCGAAGACGGAGGCGATCACGCGCTGGGACTTCAGCGGCGCGGCTCCGAGCAGCGAGACGATGAACCCGAGCAGTATGACGTGCCCGAGATGGTAATCGAGCAGGAACGTGTCGATAGCCAGCGGCGAGAGCATTCTTGTCCGAAGGTGCGAGGGATTCGCGCATTAAAGTTCCGTTTCTCGCGAGACCGGCGAGGGACGGGCCGACATCCCCCACCGCCCGTTATAAGGACCGGCGGCGTGACCCCCCCACCGTGCGACTCGTTCAGGTCATGATCCCGGCGGGGAAGCGCGCGGCCGTGGTCCGGGCGCTCGACGACGAGGGCGTGGACTACGTCGTCACCGACGAGACGAGCGGGCGCGAGTACACGGCGGTCGCGACGTTCCCGCTCCCGACCGCCGCGGTCGAGCCCGTCCTCGAACGCCTCCGCGAG
>NZ_NHOY01000046.1 GCF_002252755.1 Halorubrum sp. Hd13
GGACGTGGGCGCCATCATGGGCCCGTTGATGGGCGAGAACCCCGACTTTAGACCGCACGGCGACGAGATCCCCGGGGTCGTCGCCCGGGTCGTGAACCGGGTCGCCGACATGGACGAGGCCGAGCGCCGCGAGCGGCTCGGCGAGCTCGCGCCCGACAAGCTCGCGGAGCTGGAGGCCGAAGACGAGGAAGACGATCACGTCCTCCCCGAGCTCCCGAACGCCGAGGACGGCGCGGTCGTGATGCGCGCCGCGCCCAACCCGAACGGCCCGTGGCACGTCGGCCACGCCCGGATGCCCGCGGTGATCGGGACGTACAAGGAGCGGTACGACGGCGAGTTCATCTGCCGGTTCGACGACACCGACCCGGAGACGAAGCGCCCCGACTTAGACGCGTACGACGCCATCCTGGAGGACATCGAGTACCTCGGCTTCGAGGCCGACCGCGTGCTGAAGGCGTCCGATCGGCTGGAGACGTACTACGACCACGCCCGCGAGCTGATCGACGCCGGCGGCGCCTACACCTGCTCGTGTCCCGGCGAGACCTTCTCCGCGCTGAAGAACGACGCCGAGGCGTGTCCGCACCGCGAGAAGGCCGCCGAGACGGTCCACGAGGAGTTCGACGCCATGGTCGCCGGCGAGTACGACGCGGGCGAGATGGTCCTCCGCGTGCGCACCGACATCGAGCACAAGAACCCCGCGCTCCGCGACTGGGTCGCGTTCCGGATGATCGACACGCCGCACCCGCGCGAGGCGGCGGCCGACTACCGCTGCTGGCCCATGCTCGATTTCCAGTCCGGCGTCGACGACCACCTCACGGGCGTCACCCACATCATTCGCGGCATCGACCTCCAGGACTCCGCGAAGCGCCAGCGGTTCGTCTACGACTACTTCGGCTGGGAGTACCCCGAGGTGCTCCACTGGGGCCACGTCCAGGTGGACGAGTACGACGTGAAACTCTCCACGTCGACGATCAAGGGGCTCATCGCGGACGGCGAGCTGACTGGTTGGGACGACCCGCGCGCGCCGACCATCCGCTCGATGCGCCGCCGCGGCATCCGGGGGCAGGCCCTCGTCGCCTCGATGACGGAGCTGGGGATGTCCACCTCCGACGTCGATCTGGCCATGTCGTCGGTGTACGCGAACAACCGCGACCTGATCGACGACGAGGCGAACCGCTACTTCCTCGTGCGCGACCGCGACGACGACCCCGCGGTCGAGCTCCCGGTCGTCGACGGCGACGCCCCCGCGCCCGAGGCCGGCCACCCGCCGCTCCACCCCGACCACGCCGACCGCGGCGACCGGACCGTTCCCGCGGGCAGGGTCGTCGTCGAGTCCTCCGACCTCCCGAGCGAGGGCGAGCGCGTCTGGCTCAAGGGGTACGGCTGCGTCCGGTACGCGGGCGACGAGCTGGTCTTCGCGGACGCCGACATCGACGTCGTCCGCGACGGCGACGTGGACGTGGTCCACTGGGCGCCGGCCGACGGTGGGCTCGACACCCTGCTGCGGACCGTCACCGGCGACGTCCGGGGGATCGCCGAGCCCGCGGTCGACGACGTCGACACCGACGGCGTCGTCCAGTTCGAGCGCGTCGGCTTCGCCCGGATCGACGCCTTCGAGCCGGCCGCCACCGACGAGCCCGACGGACCCGACGGCGAGGAGGACCTGCTCGCGTACTACGCGCACCCGTAGTCCGAATCCGCCGTCGGCCTCGTCGACGCTCCGAGCCCCGTGAGCCGCCCTCGCCGACCGCCTGCCGCGGGGGTTAAGTAGCGAGCCCCGGAACTACGGGCACGATGGCCATCGACTCGAACTTCGAACAGAACCGGGAGCAGGTCGGCGAGGAGGACGGCGTCGCCGTCTGGGGACCCGTCGACCCGCCCGAGAAGCAGGGGATCCGCGGCACCCACGTCGCCGTCGACTTCGACATCTGTCTCGCCGACGGCGCCTGCTTGGAGGACTGCCCGGTGGACGTGTTCGATTGGGTGGACACCCCCGGCCACCCCGAGTCGGAGCGGAAGGCGAACCCGATCGACGAGGACCAGTGTATCGACTGCATGCTCTGCGTCGACGTCTGCCCGGTCGACGCTATCGACGTCGACCCCGGCCGCGAGAACCGGATTTAATCGGTCGCGTTCGGCGGGGCACCGACGACCGTTGTAGCAGTCGTCGTTTATTTATAAACGGTTGACCTCGGACCTCCGGACAACACCTCCAAAGCCCCAGCCGCTCGCTTATAAATCGTTGCCAGTAACTCTTCGATGAACACCTCCAAAGCCCCAGCCGCGACGACTCGCGCGCTTTGCTGCGCTCCTCGCTCGGTCGCTGGCGCTCCCTCGTTGCGGTGCTTGCTGCAGCGTGCTTCGTCCTCGCGGCTGCCCCTTTGAGCCCCGCCCGACCGCACGGCACCGCACCTCACGCCTCCCCAGCCTCGTCGGTGGTCCTCCGCTTCGCTCCGGACCACCGACTCCCTCGCGCGTGCTGCTCGGCCGCGGGGCGGCCTCGCAGGCACGCGCCACCTCCTCTGTTTATAAATGCCGGCCGCAGTCCCGTCAGTCACTTATAAATCGCTCCCGCTCTGCGAGCGCGAAGTCGGTCCCGTACCGCTCGACGAGGGGCTCGTACGCGTCGCCGAGCGCGCGCATGCAGGCGGCCGTCGAGACGTAACCGAGCTCGTCCGCGACCGACTCCCACGGGCGGCCCTGCAGGACTTTCCGAACCAGCAGTCGCTCTTCGAGGGCGCCGAGTTCCGGGGCGTCCTCGACCAGCGCCGCGAGCGCGAGGTCCCGGAACGCGCCGGGCGCGCTGTCGTACATCCCGGGCCCGAACGACGCCCCGACGACGGAGCGCCACTCGATCTCGGTCAGGGCCACCGGGACCGGCGCGGGACAGGCGCGGAGCGCGCCGGCGACCACGTCGGGGTCGACGTCGCGGTGGGCGTCCGAGAGCCCGTCGCGCTCGCGGTCTCGGAAGGTGACGGCGTGGCGCGACAGGAGGTCTCGACCGGCCTCGCTCGCCGGGCGCAGCATGATCGCCGAGTGCTCGCCGGAGGCGTCGTTGCGGGAGGTCGAGAGGTGGACGGTCCGGTAGCCGGCCCGCCGCCAGAACCGGAGCAGGCGCGGCGTCGCGCCGTAGCCGACCGAGAAGTAGTCGACCGCCGCTCCGAACTCGGCGTGGATCTCCGCCAGCAGCCGTGAGCCGAACCCCGCGTCTCGCAGGGCGTGGTGCGTCGCGATCCGGACGGTCCGGACCCCCCGCGGCCCGGCGGCCGCCTCGTCGCGGAGCTGGCTCGTCAGCACGTCGGGGACCATGTTTCCGCGGACGCGCTCGCCCTCGTACATCGCCCGGCGCGTCTCGGCGTCCAGTCCGCCCTCGCGAGCGAGCAGCGCGACGGCGACCACCCGCCCCTCGGCGACGAGCGCCCGCGCGGAGAGGTTCGGGGCGTCCAGCAGCCGCGCGAGGTCGTTCGGCTCGGTGCGGTAGTGAGCGGCGACGAGCAGCCCGAACGCCTCGCCGAGCAGGGCCTCGTCCGCGAGCAGGTCGTCGGGCGCGAGCGCTCGGTACGTCGCCTCGTCGGCCGCCGTCCCCGCGACGGCCTCGTCGACCGCCTGCCGCGCGTCGAGCAGGAGCGCCCGCGACGCCCACGCCTCGACGGGGTCGTTGCGCGCGTACCGGATCGGCTCGTCGAGGCGGACGTCCCGGACCGCGAGGGGGCTATCGAGCAGTCGCTCGCGGAACCGGATCGCGAACCCCCGCCCGGCTCCCTCGTAGCCGTGGACCGTGGTGCAGAACGCGACGGCGACCCGCTCGTCGAGGAACCCCTCCAGCAGCCGCACCGGGAGCGCCGCCGCCTCGTCGACGATCGCGACGTCCGGATCGCCGGGGAGCTCCGCGGCCTCGGCCGGCGGCAGGTACCGCACGCGCCCGCCGCCCC
>NZ_NHOY01000075.1:0-205 GCF_002252755.1 Halorubrum sp. Hd13
CATACCGGGGCGACGGGCGGGCGGGTGAAAACCGGTTCGGAGGGGCCGCGGGACTCGTCGCGTTCGAGGGCGGCGCGCGAGACGCGTCCGAAGAAGCGTCGGTGTTTTATCGACTGCCGTCCCTTCGGGGAGTATGAAGCGCCCGCGGAGCCTCCGTCGGCCGAAGTTCCGGATCGCGGACTCCGCACAGCAGGCGGTCGGCGGC
>NZ_NHOY01000075.1:275-8013 GCF_002252755.1 Halorubrum sp. Hd13
GTTCAGCGTCGTCGGCGCCGCGACCGCCGACAGCGTGTTCTGAGCTCGGACGGCGACAGCGCCGTCCGCTCTCACCGGCGTCCGAACTCACACGACGACCGAGACGACGGCGAAGAGGATCAGCACACCGGCGATGTCACAGACGTTGGTGACGACCGGGATGGTCGTGTCGTCGGGGTTGAGCCCGATCCGGTACGAGGCCTCTACGGCGGCGACGCTGGCGACGACGACGAGGACGGCGAGGAGCATCCCCGAGACCAGCGAGACGAGGAGCACCTGTCCGAGCCCGAGCGTGCCGCCGAGCGCGACGCCGATCGCCCACGCGGCGACGCCGACGACGCCGAAGACGGTCCCCGCCAAGGCGAACACGGCGCCGGCGTTCGCCCTGAGGTCGGGGTTCGACGGGTCCAGCTCGTACGTCCCGAGGTAGAGCTGCGTGGTGAGCCGCGAACAGGTGATCGACGCGAGGTTCCCGGCCGTCCCGATCTGGACCGGCACCAACACGAGGAGCGCCGGGTTGCGGACGAGCACCGCCTCGTACGTCTCGAGGACGGTGCCCGAGACGAGCTGGAGCACCGACAGCGCGGCGAGGAGCGGGATCATCGTCCGAACGATCCGACCGATCGACCACTCGTCGGTCATCGTGGTCTCCGCGCCGGGCGCCGAGCCGCCGCCCGAACCGGACATCGAGCCGCTACCCGTACCGGACGTCGAGCCGCCACCCGAACCGGACGTCGAGCCGCCACCCGAATCGGACGTCGAGCCGCCTCCCGCGTCTGCGTCCGTCACAGCACGGCCCCCACGACGTAGATCCCGACGAGGAGGAAGAGGACGCCGAACACGTCGCCGAGCGTCGTCACGACGGGGCCGATCACGTTGTCCGGGTCGAGCCCCCGGCGGTAGCCGACGAAGATGACGGCGATCAGCACTGAGATCATGAGGGTCGCCGAGAGGAACCCCGCCACGACCATGATCCCGACCAGCTGGAGGAGGTTCCCCTCCGTCCCGAGGAGCGTCAGCCAGAGGTAGGTGACCACGGCGATGAAGACGGAGACGCTCATCCCGTTGATGAAGGAAGCGAGGATCGCGTTCCTGAGCCGCCGGTCGAGCCGGAATTGGGGCTCGATGAGTCCCTGGTGGAGCCCGGTCGAGAGTCGGGCCCCGAGGGAGCCGTACACGCCGCCGCGGGTCGCGAGGAACGCCGGGAGCAGGAGGAGGAGGCCGGGGACCTCCGAGATGCCTGCGCGCATCGTCTCGGAGCCGAGGATGGTGCCGGCGAACAGCCCGGCGACGAGGCTGACGAGGATCACCGGCAGCGCCTGTCGGTAGACGTCGCGTGCGGTGTCGTGGCCGGCCATCGTGCATCCCGACGCGAGGGAGGCTCAAAAACCGGTCGGACGACGTGGCCCGCATCGTTAAGTCGGTCGGGCGGTTTCCGATCGCATGGACTACTCGCTCGCCATCGAGAACGGGCCGGAAACAATTCCGGGCGGCACGGGGCTGCTGCTCGTCCACCCGAGCATCGGCGAGACGGACCGGATCGACACGGACTTCCTGAAGACCGACACCGACGCGTTCCTCGTCGTCTCCACGCGGACCACCGCGCGGGAGGTCGAACAGAAGCTGGAGTACTACGACGTCGACGAGACGAAGGCGACGATCCTCGACACGCTCTCCGTCGAGCGGGGCTACTCGCGGCGCTCCAGCGACGACGTCTTCTACGTCTCCGCCCCCGACGACCTCGACGGCGTGGTCGACCGCGTCGAGCGGTTCCTCACGGAGAACGAGGGGAAGCGACGGGTGTCGGTCGACTCGCTCACCGAGATGGCGTACTACGCAGACGACGACGCGGTGTTCGAGGCGGCCGCGGACATCCTCGCGCTCCTCGACGAGCACGACGCCGTCGGGATCTTCCACCTCTCCGAGGAGGTCCACGAAGTCGCGACGCTCGATCGGTTCCGGGAGCTGTTCGAGGGCGTCATCGAGCTCGACGGCGAGGGCAACGTCACCTTCGACATCTAGGATCGTATCCTGTCAGGCGCCGTCGTCGACCATCGATTCGAACGTCTTCTCCGCCCACTTCACCGCGTAGGGAGCGCCGCGGTCGCGGTAGGCGGCGGTGTCGAGCGCGGCGAACGGCGCGGGGAGGTCGAGGCCGTGACGGAAGGCGGAGCAGGCGTACTCCGTCGCGCTCGCGAAGTCGGTCTCCCCGCGGGCGACCTCGCCCGAGAGGTCCCCGAGCCGACCCTCTAGGCGATCGCCGGCGTCGACCCAGGCGTCGAACAGCCGTGGGCGGGTCCCCTGCCACGACGCGAAGACGTCGCGGGTGTACAGCCCGATCCACGCGTCGAACAGCGCGGCCGCGACCTGGAAGACGTCGCTCGGCCCGTGGCTCGTGGTCGAGGCGCCGGTGTCGGGATCCGGTCGGCGGATCGCGGCGTCGAGGTCGCGGTAGCGCTCGCCGAAGAACGGGAGGAAGCTATCGGGAAGCCGGTCGGGAGAGGCGTCGTCCGGGAGCGACCCCGGAGACGGCGAGACGCCGACCTGGACCAGCCGGTCGGCGATCAGGAACGCGAGGAAGTCGTCCGGAGTTCCCTCCGCCCGCTTCTTGACGAGCACCGTCTGCGGGTCGGTCTGGGTCGTCCGGACGACGGTGCCGTCGCCGGGCAGTCCGACGGTGAACGCGGAACCGGCGTACCGCCGGAGGAGTTCCGGCGCCTCGTCCGGGAGCCACGCCGCCGGGAAGGAGGCGGGCGAGAGCCCGTCGACGAACAGTCCGAGGTCCTCGGCCGCCGCCGGCGGGAGCGTCTCGAAGTCGGCGTCGACGTCGAGGACCGGAGAGCCGGAAGCGTGTTCCTCCCGGACTGCGTCGAGGTCATCGTCGAGCGACCGAGACGAGAACATCAGCCGAGCACGTACGAGAGGATGATGAGTACGGACAGGGCCGCCGAGACACCGATCGTACCGACCACGATCGTAGTGGATTTGCTCATGTCGGATGTTGGGGTCGCCGGTCGTTTAAATCTATATTACTTCGGACAGTCGCGAGGGGGCCGTTCGGGTGCGAGGCAGCCCGTGTAGGCGCGAGGCGGTCCGCGTAGACACGAGGCGGTTCGTCTAGATGGGAAACGGTTCGTGCAGACGGGGACGTTTCGGGTGGAACCGACGTGTTTTCGACGGATTCCGGCGACCGTTCGACAGCGGGTTTATACGGATCCGTCCGATAGCCGTGGTATGCGGATTCGTGACGCACTCGAATCAGACGCCGAGGCGCTGGCATCGGTCACCGGTCGGCCGCGGGAAGTCGCGAGAAATATGATCCACGACCGGTCGGTTCGGGTCGCGGTTGAGGGCGGCGATCAGAGTAGCGACAGCAATAGAGATGAGAGCGGCACCGCCGATAGCGACGAGAACGGCGCCGGCGATGACGACGAGAGCGACGACGGCGACGACGGGGAGTCGGTGCTCGGCTTCGTCGCGTTCGACGTTCGCGGCGACACCGTCCACGTGACCGACTTCGACGGGAACGGGTCGACGGTCGAACGGCTGTTCGAGGAGCCGCGGCGGTTCGCGCGACGAGAGGAGATGGGCGTCGAAGTCGTCGTCCCGAACGACGAGGCGACGAGCGAGGTCATCGAGGCCTCGGGGTTCGCGGCCGCGGGGAGAGGCCCGCGGTTCGAGGGGCGACGGACCACCCGATACCGGATCGAGTTCGAGGAGTTGAACGGTCGGAACGACGACTGAATCGAAAAGGGGTCCTGCTCCGGTACCGACGGGTGTGTCGTCGAACCGGACTGACAACGGACTGGTGATGGACGGACTGGTGACGGACGGACTGGCGATCAGTCGAACCGCTGTTGAACGATCTCGAGCGCCTCCTCCCTGTCGGCCCAGTCGACGAACACCGCGACCGACGTCGCGCTCGTGATCAAGTCGATGATGTTGATCCCGTCTTTGGCCAGCGGGGCGATGATCTCTTGGATGACGCCGGGCTGGTTCGGGAGCTCGCCGCCGGTCACGCGGATGACGGCGATGGGGTCGGCGACGGTCACCGACGAGAGCGCCTCGTCGTCGACGACGGCCTCGTGGAGGAGGGCCTCGGCAGTCTCCGCGATGTCGACGTCGACGTAGAACGTGACCGAGTCCATGCCGGAGGCGACCGCGTCGATGTTGATTTCCTCCTTGCGGAGGGAGTTCGCGAGCTGCGAGAGGATGCCGGACCGGTTGCGGATCGCGCGCCCGGCGATGGTGAGACACGCGAGCGGCTCCTCGCGCATGTCGATCAGGCTCTCGAACTGCCCCTCGATCCGAGTGCCGCCCCTGAGGAGGTCGCCGTGCTGGTAGTGGACGACGCGGACCGACAGGTCCTCGTCCTTGTACGAGAGCGCCGACGGCGCGACGACCTCCGCGCCGCGGAACGAGAGGTTCCGCAGCTCGTCGACCGTGATTCGACCTACGTTCCGGGCGCCCTCGACGACCCGTGGGTCGCCGGTCATGACCCCCTCGACGTCGGTGACGATCACGACCTCGTCGGCGTCCATGTAGTTGCCGAGCATCACCGCGGTCGTGTCGGACCCGCCTCGACCGAGCGTCGTGACGTTGCCGTCGTGGTCCTCCGCCAGGAAGCCGGTGATGATCGGGACGACGCCGTCGAGCCGCTCCGCGATGGCGTGCGCGCGCTTCTTGGTCTCCTCGATGTCGACCTCACCGAGCTCGTTCGTGATCACCGGCCAGTCGGGGTGGCCCGGCTCGAGGAAGACGGCGTCGATGTCGCGGACCGACAGCGCCGCCTTGAGCATCCTGACGCTGGTTCGCTCGCCCATCGAGACGATCTCGGCGCGGTCGGCGTCGTCCGTCTCGAACGTGATGTCTTCGAGGAGGTCGTCGGTGGTCGATCCCATCGCGCTCGCGACGACGGCGATCTCGTGACCGGCCTCGACCGCGTTCGCGACGGAGTCGGCCGCCCGATCGATGCGGTCCCCGCTACCGAGGCTCGTACCGCCGAACTTAGCAACTACGCGCATACGCACACCCCGTCGGGAGAACTCCGAGCGGTGTCGTCGCGTCGGATCGAACGAGAACGCAAGTCAGTGCCGCCGCATCGGATCGGACGAGAGACGGCTCGAGACCCCGAAGTGAAAGCGTGATCAGTAGACATGAGCGCCCGTAGCGGAGGAAGCCGCATAACTGTGTTCACTTCGACAATGGTCGCCCGAACGTGCAGTTCGCGGGAGCGACGACTTTCGGTGGAGTACGGTCAGTAGCGCTCTCGTCGGAACTCCGTCGGCGTCACTCGTCCTGAATGCCCCACGCGTCGGGCATCTCGATGACGTATCTGCCGTCCTCCTGTAGCGAGATGATGTACTCCTGCCGGTCGTACAGCTCCATCAGATTGAGTTCGTACTTTCCGGGGCTCACGATCCGAATGCTCTCGAACTGCTCGTTGAGTTCGTCCCGGAGCTCGCCGATGTCGGGACGAGGCCCCTCGGAGTCGGTTGAGTCTCTGGTGTCCGCGCCCGATTCCGAGTCGACTGGGTGGCTCGCTCGGTCGAGTTCGTCGGGCGAGACAACGTCGGAGCGGGCGCTCGCCTGCGCAACGTCCTCTTCGCTGCGCTCGCGGACGTGTTCGGTCCCGGTCGTCGAGTCGGTTGGGTCGGCCGGGTCGGCCGGGTCGGCGTCGGGAGCCGTGGGGTCAGTGTCGGCAGCGGAAGACGCGTCGGCAGCGGAAGACGCGTCTACGGGGGTCGAGCCGGTGGTGTCGCCGACGCCGTCGGGATCGGTCGAATCGAGGTCGCCGCTCCGGGGAGATCGATCGTCCGTTGTTGTCGCGTCCTCCGCCGTCACCGCGTCTTCCCCCGTCGGGGGTTCGTCAGTCGTCGCGCGTTCGTCAGTCGTCGGGGGTTCGTCAGTCGTCGCGCCCGCGGGCTTGAACTGGAACTTGTTCCCACCGCAGTCCGGACACCCGGAGAGCATCTCCTTCGATCCGTCGGGGAACGTCCGGCCGCAGGTGGTACACTGGTGAGGCATCTATTTTCGGGAGACGAGCGTGCTGATGAGGTTCTCGTCTTTGTGCAGTGTCTCGATCCGGTTGGCCGGACCGATGACGGTGAGCTTCTGTGCCGACTTTCGACCTATCAGCTTGTCGAGGAAGCTCTGGTCGGTCGTCTCCGCCTTCGGATACGTCTCGATCTCGATTCCGGTGAAGTCGTCCGGGCTGATCTCGGTCATCGTCACCTCGATCAGTTTCGACTCCTCGTCGGGGGAGAGCCCCTCCTCGAGGATGACGATGTTGCCGTCGCGGACGCCGTCGAGAATGAGGCGGATCTTCTCCATGCCGGTGAGCCCCTCCATCCGGGCGCCGCTTATCATGTCGATCCGGACGCCGTCGTCCGTGTCGTCGGGCGACGCGTCGCCGTCGACGTTGGGGGTCGGTCCGGGCATCAGCCGAAGTACTCCGCGATCTTCGTGTACACTTCGTCCATGTTGTCGCCTTCGAGCGCCGAGAGGGGAATCGTCTCGTGCTGCGGGAAGGCGTTGGCGATCTGCTGGACGTTCGCTCCGGGAAGGTCCGTCTTGTTAGCGAGGATCAGCGCCGGGAGGTCCTGCGACTCGATGATGCCGATGAGCATCGTGTTCACCTGCGTGAACGGGTCCGTGGAAGAGTCGAGGACGTAGATGACTCCGTCGACGTCCTCGCGGAGCCAGTGCATCGCCTCCGCGACCCCCTCCGTCGCCTCGCGGGAGCGACGCACCGCGTCGTCCTTCTCCATGTCGTGATCGAGGAACTCCTTGTAATCCACCTTCGTCGTCACGCCCGGCGTGTCGACGATGTCGATCGTTACCTTCCGACCGTTCCGCTCGATTTCGACGTTCTCCTTTCGTCGAGCCCGTCGGGTCTCGTGCGGGATGTGGCTCTCGGGCCCGACGGCGTCACCCGTCCAGTCGCGTGCGATCCGGTTTGCGAGGGTCGTCTTTCCGGCGTTCGGCGGCCCGTAGATCCCGATACGCTTGGGTTCGTCGGCCGCGAACAGCCCGTCAGTGACCCGTGATATGCTGTCTTTGAGATTCGTGAGCAGTCCCATCCTGACCTCCAATCCTGGTTTCTCCCGAACGAGCCGTGTCCCGCGTCACCGCCTCGATCCGGCCGCACCCGGGGTTCGTTCGGGGAATTAAGGTAGAATCCACGCCCCTCTCACTTAAGAACTGCGTCAGACGTTCCGATCGTCCGATTTTGAACGCGTGCGGATTCGAGCCGCTCGATATCGGTGTTCGTTTCGAATATCCGAAACGAGATCGCCGCGGCCGAAACGGAGTCGAAGGAAATCGAGCGGCGGCAGCGCCGCGACTGAACGGCGGCAACGGCGTCCTAACGGCAGGAGCGCCGTGACTGAGCGGCAGGAGCGCCGTGACTGAGCGGCAGCAGTCCCGTTACTGAACGGCGGTAGCGGAGAGCCGGGCACGACTGACACGGAGCCGGCCGCCGACCCGTACCATTTCCCGGTTCCTCCCCCACCCCTTCGTTTCGACTGGAGACGGGGCTCGGTGCGGGTGGGGGGTCGGTGGGAGATCGAATATCCGGGCGAAGCCCGTTTAATGATGGGTTAACACCGCTACAAACAACCCTAAACAAACAACAATAATCTCGAGAGGTTTGTCGAGGGTACTGTTTCTCATGGTTGCTTATAAAACCTTCTATTTGTAGTGACGCCCCCCGAGCACCCCCACCCCTTCGTTTCGA
>NZ_NHOY01000059.1 GCF_002252755.1 Halorubrum sp. Hd13
CGGCCCGGCGCGGGCGGAGCCGCGCCGGGCCGTCCGCCGAGGCTGGGGAGGTGTGAGGCTGCGGTGCCGTGCGGTCGGGTGGGACTCAAAGGGGCAGCCGCGAGGGCGAGGGCGGCCGAAGTAAGCACCGCAGCGAGGGAGCGGTAGCGACCGACCGAGGAGCGCAACGAGGCCTCCGAGCCGTCGCGGCTGGGGCTTTGGAGGCGTTCAGCGTCGAGTCGCCGATCGCGTATCGCCGAGCCGCCGGGGCTTCGGGGCTCTTCACCGTCGCTTTGCACTCGGTCAGTTATAACCGAACGACCGGGACGCCGAAGACGTTCTCCGCGGTGGCGACGGGACGCGGAGGGACGAATGCCACCGTCGAGCCCCCTCTCGAGACGGCAAAAGAAGTGTCACGACTCCTCGGCGACCGATTCGCGTCGATCCCTCAGTCCTCGAGTTCGAACGCGACCTCGACCTCGGCCTGGTACTCCCGGGTCGGCGCGTTCTTGATCTCCACGCCGAACTCCTGTACCTCCGCCCAGTAGACGTTCTCGAGCGTGTCTTCGGCGCGGTCGATCGCCTCGTCTGCGGCGTCGTCGAAGCTCTCCTCGCTCGTCCCGATCAGCGTGATCTTTTTAAACACCATGTCGCGTGCTACTTGCACGCACGTTCACATAAAAGGGGTGGAGTCCCGGGGCGCCGTCAGGGACTGCCGGGCGCGCCTTCCATCACGGCGAAGTCCTCGCCGTCGGCCTCGATACCGATGACCGCCCAGTCGTACGGGGGCTTCTTGGAGACGAGGCGGTCGCGCAGGTCGCCGGCCCGGTTGCGCCACGTGACGAAACAGCGGAGCCGCGGCGTCTCGCCGCCGTCCGTCAGATACGGGTCCAGATCGTCGTCGTCCATACACAACACCGTCACGAGCACGCGTCGCCATTTCCGCTCCGCGATGAACTCCTGTCCGCCCTCGGAGACGGTGTATCCGAGTTCGCGAAAGACATCTCTGGCCTCCGTCGTCGGTGGGATGCTCGCAGTGGCCATCTACCTCATCGTTCGCCTCCATCCGTGATAAAGTTTCTCACGATTCCGCGGACGCGGTTATTCGTCCACCAACGCGGCCGCTCACGACCGTTTTCCGTCAGATCACCGTCGGCCGTCTGTGACCGGTCACTCGTGGGCGGCGTCCCACTCGTCGGGCTTCCGGATGTTGCCGCACTCCGTGCACTGGATCCGGCCCATCGTGTCCATCGCGGTGTCGAACGAGTCGCAGTTCCCGCAGCGGAACCCCCACCGGGCCGACCCGTCCGCGTCGGCGAACACGACGTAAAAGGGGCCCTCGGCGCCGCGCTCGATCATCGTCCGGTCGGTGTACACGCGCTCGCCGTCGGCCGTCGTCGAAGCGTCGAGACTCATACCAGCCCGTATTCGACGGAACCGCTTAAAAGCGAGAGTCGACGGCGGGCGGGCCGCCCGGACGCCGCGCTACGTCCGGAACGACTCGCCGCAGCCGCACTCGGAGACGACGTTCGGGTTCTCGACCTCGAAGCCGGCGGCCTGGAGGCCGTGTTCGTAGTCGAGCCTGCTCCCGCCGATGTAGTTCCGGCTCGCGGGATCGACGAACACGCGGAGCCCGTGGTGTTCGACCACGAGGTCGTCCTCTTCAGGCTCCGTGTCGAACCGCATCCCGTACGAGAGGCCCGCGCAACCGCCCTGTTGGACGAACAGCCGGAGTCCGGCCTTCTCCGTGTCGAGCCCCTCTCCCTCCAGCAGCGAGAGGGCCTCCTCCGCGGCGTCGGGCGTCACCTCGATGGCCGGGTCGCTCCCCGCTTCGACCGTTTCGGTACTCATGCGAACGCCTTCCGCTCCCACGGTAAAAACCCTGCCGGCGGATCCCCGCCGGTCGTTGCCGCTGACGGTTACGTTCCACCGAGCGATCCCCCCCGATCGACCCGTCGACGGTTACGCGGTCGCCCCGAGGCGACCGCTCCGAAGCGACCGCTCAGACGCACCGCTCCGCCGCGGGGACGACACGGTTTTGATTCGGTGGCGAGTGAACACGGGTATGACGGATTCGTCGCTCCGCGTCGGGCTGTTAGTCGACGGGGACCCCACGGCCGAGCAGCGCGCCGCCGCAGAGTGGATCGGGGCCCGCGACGGCGCGGCCGCCGACGTCGTCCCGTTCGACGCCCTCGACGAGCGCGGCGCGGTCGCCCCGCCGACGACGCCGACCCCCGGGGACGCGGACGGTTCGCAGTCGCTCGGCGAGTCGTATCCGGGGGCCGGCGTCGGCGACGGCGCCGGTCGGTTCGACGTCCTCTGGTGGCACCGCGACCGCCCGCTCGGCGGCGCGACTCCCCTCGCCGACGCGGCGCCCGCGATCGAGGCGTTCCTCGCCGACGGCGGGGGCCTCTGTCTCAGCCTCTACGCGTTCGCGGCGGTCGACGCGCTCTCGGTCGAGTCGGTCCCCCCGGACCGCGTCGGCGACGACGCGCTCGGGGAGCCGACGGGCGTGCTCTGGCGCTCGCTGCGCGCCGACCACCCCGCGCTCGACGCGCTCGACGGGCTCCGCCACCCGGTCCGGCGGCGCGGGACGGTGCCCGGGGTGCGATACGAGCGCGTGCTCCCCGCCGACGGCGAGCCGCTCGCCTCGACGGTCCGCGGCGGCACCGAGGTCCCGGAGGAGGTGACGGTCGTCTCGTGGCCGGCCGGCGACGGCGCAGTCCTCGGGATCGGCGCGCCCGTGCTGTTCGCCGAGCCGCCGACGGACGGCCACCCCGAGAGCGACCGGGACCTCGGCGCGACTCGGGACCGGCTGCTCGCGGGGTGTCTCCGGAGCCTCGCGTCGTCCGGTCCGGTTCCGAGTCGACCCGAGACCGCCGCCGACATGCGTCGGCTCCGCGAGCGCGTGGACGAGACGGGCGAGGACGGCCCGGGCGGCCGCCCCGCCTACCACCTCACGGCGCCCGCGAACTGGCTGAACGACCCGAACGGGCTCGTCCGATGGGACGGGCGGTACCACGTCTTCTACCAGTACAACCCCGGCGGCCCGTACCACAACACCATCCACTGGGGCCACGCCGTCAGCGACGACCTGGTCACGTGGCGCGACGAGCCGGTCGCGCTCGCCCCCTCGCCCGACGGCCCCGACCGCGACGGCTGCTGGTCGGGCTGCGCCGTCGACGACGACGGCACGGCGACGGTCCTCTACACCGGCGGGCGGGGCCGCGACCAGCTCCCCTGTCTCGCGACCGCCGACGACTCCGGGCTCCGATCGTGGGAGAAGTACGACGGCAACCCCGTCATCGAGGCGCCGCCGGCCGACCTCGACGTCTTGGAGACCGACGACTGGCGCGCGGAGTTCCGCGACCACAACGTCTGGCGCGAGGGCGACACGTGGTACCACCTCGTCGGTACGGGGCTCTCCGACGGCGGGGGCGCCGCGCTGCTGTACACCGCCGACGACCTCCGCGAGTGGACCTACGAGGGCCCCCTGCTCGCGGGCGGTCCCGACGCCGGCGCCGTCTGGGAGTGCCCGGAGCTGCTCGACCTGGGCGACCGGCGGCTCCTCCACGTCTCCGACTACGAGAACGTCGTCTACTTCCTCGGGACCCTCGAAGACGGCGAGCTCGACGTCGACGCCGAGGGCCTGCTCGACCACGGCGACTTCTACGCGCCGCAGTCGCTGGAGGACGGCGACCGGACGCTCACGTGGGGGTGGCTCCCCGAGGCCCGCGACGCGGCCGGCCAGTGGGACGCCGGCTGGTCCGGCGCGCTGTCGCTCCCGCGGGTGATCGAACTCGGCGACGACGGCGACCTCCGACAGCGCCCGGCCGCGGAGGTGACCGACCTCCGCGCGGACCGGATCGCCGACCACCGCGACGTGCGCCTCGCCGACGGCGACCGACGGCGGTTCGACGCCGCCGGGGCGACGATCGAGATCGACGCGGAGATCGCCTTGGAAGACGCCGAGGCGGTCGAGCTGTCGGTGTTCGAGGCGCCCGACCGCGCGGAGCACACGCCGATCCGCTACGAGCACGACGGCACGCTGACGGTCGATCGGGCGCCGTCGAGCGGCGACTCCGAGGCCTTCACCGATCCGCAGTCGATGTCGGTCCCGCCGTACGACGAGCCGCTGTCGCTGCGGGTGTTCGTCGACCGATCGGTCGTCGAGATATACGCCAACGAGCGGCACTGCCTGACCAGCCGCGTCTACCCGACCCGCGAGGACGCGGTCGACGTCTCCGCGGTCGCCGAGGGCGGGCGCGCGTCGATCCCGCGGCTGACGGCGTGGCGCCTCGACGGCGCGATGGAACCGCCGGAAGACGGGGCGTCGAGCGGAGACGCCGCGGGCGACCCCGCCGCCCGCGAACAGTAGTCGTCGCCGCTTCGGTCGTCGCCCGGCCGTCGCCGCTTCGGTACTCCCCGACCGTACCCTCAGTACTCGCCGAGGTACTCGGCCCCGACTCCCGCCTTCGCCTCGGGGACGCCGCCGTCGAGGTCGTCGGGGAGCTCCGAGCCGTCCGCCACCGGGAGCGGCTCGTCGGGAGTCGGTACCCGCCAGGCGTCGAGCGTCCCGAGCAGCCGGGTGCGGTCCCCGTCGACCGCCAGTCGGAGCGTCGGCGCGAGCGTCCCGCCGAACCGGTCCCGCTGTTCGGCCTCGGGCAGCTCGGCGATCGCGTCGAGCGAGTCGCCCCCGAAGTCGTGGTAGTTGAGGAAGCTCTGGACCAACACCTCCTCCGCGTGGGGGAACGCCATCCACGAGTACGCCTGGTACGGCGCCTCCGGCGGGTTCGTCGCGGCGAGTCCGGTCCCGTTGAGCGGGCGGTACGGTCCCTCGAACGCGTCGGCGACGAAGCCGTACAGCCCGTCGGGCCCCGTCACGCCCGGCGCGAACGTGTGGACGTGGCTACAGACGAACAGGTAGTAGCGACCGTCGGCGACGACGACGTGCGGGCGTTCGAGCTCCTGGTTCACCTCGACGGCGTCGACGAGCGGCGGCCGGAGCTCCCACAAGAGCGGGTCGCCCGAGGGGGAGGCGGCGACCCCGACGCAGCCGTTGAACGCCCGCCGCTCCGTCGTCTCGGCGTCGTCGCCCTCGCGCTCCGGCGCCGGGACGTTCGCCTCGAAGAGGAGGTGCGTCTCGCCGGTCGCGGGGTCCTCGAAGAACCACGGGTCGCGGAACGTGTACGTCATCCCGCGCGACTGCGCCTCCGTCTCGTACCACTCGCCGTCCGGCTCCAGCAGCGTCTCGTGGGTCCACGGCCCCGCGAGTTCGACCCCGTCGTCCGTCGCGGCGACCGCGCCGCCGTGCGCGACCGCGATCCGCTGGGTGTAGGTCAGCTCGTCGGCGTCGTCGCGGCCGGCGGCCGTGTAGTAGAGGTAGACGTCGCCGTCGTCGTACAGCGCGGATCCGGCCCACTGACGCTGGCCGAGCGCGCCGCCGTCGAACACCGGGCCGGCGTCGCGCCAGCGCTCGCCGTCGGCCGAGTAGAAACAGCGGATCGCGGCGACGTCGTGACGGGTGCCCGGGAGCAGGTCGGCCGTGGCGGTCAGCGAGAACGCCAGCCGCCAGCCGTCGACGTCGGCGATCTCGCCGCGGCGGTCGCGGAGCAGCCACGTGTCCCAGACGTGGAGGTCGGGGAAGGGGTCGACGGTCGGATCGCCGGCCGCCGGCGCGACGTTCCCGCGGCGGCGCTCGATCCCCGCGGCCTGATCGCGGGTCCAGCGCGATCGGGACGGCGAGTCACCTCGGGGGCGCGAATCGTCCATACGATCCGTCCGCGACGAACCGAATAAAGCCTTTTCAGTCGCTCCGACCCGGCGCCGGCGCTCGCCCGGCGGGGCCCGACGAACGACGGAGGAGAGCGACGAGCGCGCCCCCAATCTCCGGTAATAAAACGTTTTATCACGGCCGTGGTAGTTCGAACCATGACCACACGATCGACCGGCCGAACCGGCGAGGGCGACCGCGTCCGCGGCGACGGGTGGCCGCCGTGAAACGCGCGGAGCTGACCGACACGCTTGAGGACGCGGGGCTCTCGCCGTACCAGGCGGACGCGTACGTGACGGTCCTCGAACTCGGCGCGGCGCCGGTGACCCGCGTGGCCGACGCCAGCGGCGTCCCCGACCCGCGCATCTACGACGTGCTGCGGGACCTCGAGAGCGCGGGGTACATCGAGACGTACGAGCAGGAGTCGATGTACGCCCGCGCGAACGACCTGGACGAGATCACCGACGACCTGCAGTCGCGGGCGAGCCGGCTCACGGCCGCGACCGAGGAGATCGAGCGCCGCTGGAACGAGCCGAGCGTCGAGCGGTCGACGGTGAGCATCGTCACGCGGTTCGAGACGGTGATCAAGAACGCCGACGAGTTCATCCGCGGCGCGGAGTCGCAGGTGAACGTCTCGCTCGGCGTCGACGACTTCGAGCGGCTGCGCGGCGCGCTCCGCGAGGCGACCGAGCGCGGCGTCCGCGTCAACCTCTCCATCCACACCCCCGACGGGAGCGAGGAGGCCCTCCCCGACCCGGCGGAGCTGAGAGACGTCTGCTCGGAGGCGCGCCACCGGCGGCTCCCCTCGCCGTTCGCGGTGATCGTCGACCGGACGAAGACGTGTTTCGCGCCGCACGCGGGGTCGACGAACGAGTACGGCGTCCTCGTCGACGACCGGACCCACACGTACGTGTTCCACTGGTACTTCCTCACGACGCAGTGGGACACGTGGGACCCGATCTACTCGTCGATCGGCGACGAACCCCCGATCGAGTACGTCGACATCCGCTACTGCGTCCGCGACGTCGCGCCGCTCCTCCGGGACGGCGCGACCGTCAGCGTTCGAGTCGAGGGGGCCGACACCGAGACGGGCGCGGACAGGGTCGTCGAGGGGCCGATCGCCGAGGTCATCGTCACCGGCCCTGAGGACGCGACCGACGCCGAGGTCATCGCGAGCTACGGCGGCCAGGTCGCGATCGTCGTCGAGACCGACGACGGTCCCGTCGAGGTGGGCGGGTGGGGGGCGATGGTCGAGGCCGTCGAGGCCCACCGGATCACCGTCGTCGACGTCGAGGGGTCCGAACGGGCGAGCGCCAGCGCGTGACGGGGCGGGCGCGGGGTCCGCGCCGCGACGACCTCGGCCGCTCAGTCCGCCTGCACGCCGTCGTCGGCCGTCCCGATCTCCGAATCGGCCACGATCCCGTGCGAGATCGCGTCGCCGGAGGCGTCGTCGAACAGGTGGAGGCGCGCGCGGTCGATGACGATCTCGACGTCCTCTTCCTCGCTGATGTCGCTCGACGGGTCGACGCTCATCAACAGCCCCTGTCGCTCCTCGAAGTCGGCCGCTTCGCCCGACGCGCCGAGGATCGGCTTCAGGTAGACGAAGATCTCGTCGCCCATCGGTTCGAGCACGTCGGTCGTGACCGAGAACGTCCTGCTCGGGTCCTCGGCCTCGGCGCTGTTGCTCTTGAGGTAGATGTCCTCCGGACGGATGCCGAACTCCACCGCGTCGCCGGTCCCGACCCCGTCGATCGCCGTGGTGTCGAAGGAGATGGAGTAGCCGTTCGCGTCGAGAGTGCCGTCGCCGACGGTGGCGTCGGCGAAGTTCATCGAGGGCGATCCGATGAATCCCGCGACGAACCGGTTAGCCGGCTCGTTGTAGCAGGTGAGCGGCGGCGCGATCTGCTGGAGCTCCCCCTTGTCGAGGACGGCGATTCGGTCCGACATGGTCATCGCCTCGGCCTGGTTGTGCGTGACGTAGATGATTGTCGTGTCCAGCTGCTTGTGGAGCCGCTGAAGCTCGGTCCGCATGTTGACGCGCAGCTTGGCGTCTAAGTTCGCCAGGGGCTCGTCCATCAGGAACACGTCCGGGTCGCGGACGATCGCTCGCGCGATCGCGACGCGCTGACGCTGACCGCCGGACATCTCGCTCGGCATCCGGTCGAGCATCCCCTGCATTCGGACGACTCGCGCCGCCTCGTCGACGCGCTCGTCCATCTCGTCCTGCGGGAAGTCTCGAAGCCGCAGGCCGAAGGAGATGTTGTCGTACACGTCCATGTGCGGGAACAGCGCGATGTTCTGGAACACCATCGCGATCCCGCGGTCCTTCGGCGGGAGGTTCGTCACCTCGCGGTCGCCGATCAGGATCTCACCCGACGTCGGCTTGGTGAGGCCGGCGATCGTCTCGAGCGTCGTGGACTTCCCGCACCCCGACGGACCGACCAAGCAGATGAACTCGCCGTCTTTCAGGTCGAGGTTCATGTTATCAACCGCCGTTACGTCGTCGTACCGTTTCGTGACGTCAGTAAGTTGTACTCGTGACATGTGTGGTCACTCCTTGAGTGCTCCTTGGGTGAGCCCGCTGATGATCTTGTCCTGTGCGACGACGACGAGGATCGCGACCGGAACGATCGCGATCAGACTCGCCGCCGCCTGGAGGTCGTACCGGACGGTGTACTGCGTCTGGAACGCGATGACGCCGTCGACCACCGGCGCCCACTCCGCCGCGCTGTTGCCGGTCATCAGGAACGAGAAGAAGAACTCGGTGTACACCGTAATGAAGGTGAGAATGCCCGCGGTCGCGACGCCGGGGGCGGAGAGCGGCATGATCACGCGGAACAGCGCGCCGAGCCGGGTCGTCCCCTCGACTCTGGCGGCGTCTTCGAGCCCGTCCGGGATCTGGCCGTAGAACGTCGTCAGTATGAAGATCGCCAGCGGCATCGTGAACGCGCTGAGCGGCGTGACGACCGCGCCGGGCGTCCCGTATATCTCGACCGGGAGCGTGAAGAGCCCGAGCATCGGTACCTGCTGATTGAACGCCCGGAACAGCGGGATGAACAGCGTCGCCGGCGGGAAGAAGCTGAGCACCAGCAGCGAGAACAGGAGCGGCGTCTTCCCGCGGAACTCCAAGCGCCCGAACGCGTACCCGGCGAGGCTTCCGACGAGGAGCACGAACACCGTCACCGTGAACGCGTAAAACAGGCTGTTGAACATGAACCGCGCGAACGGGACCTGCTGGAACACTTGGATGAACACCGACAGATCGATCGTCGTCGGAAGGAGCGGGATGTCGGTCTGTCCGGGCGGCGCCATCGAGACGTTGAACAGCCAGTACAGCGGGAACAGCGAGGTCGTCAACAGCACTCCACCGAGGAACACCAACATCACGGCGTACGCCTTCTCCGGGTTCTGGATCCAGTCGTCGGCCCACCGCGCGATGCGGGATTTGTTCTCTTCGTCGCCGGTTCCGTCGCCGGAGCCGTCGAACGTTTCCGCGTCGTCGTGGTTGCGTGCGTCGATGCTCATATTACGCTAACCCCAGGCTCTGGTTGCTCCGTCGGATGAATCCGAGGTACACCATGATGAACAGTCCCACGACGATGGCGATCAGGACGCTCACGGCGGCCGCGGAGCCGTACAGCGTCGCGGACCCGAACATAAACTGCGTCACGAGACAGGTCATCGACGGGACGGTCGAACAGCCGACCGTGGTCGACTCGATGATGCCGTACACCCGGAGCGCGCCCATCGTCCGGAACAGCATCGCGACCATCAACACGGGGAAGACCAGCGGGAACGTGATGTATCGGAACCGCTGCCAGCGCGACGCGCCCATCACGTCGGCCACCTCGTAGAGGTCCTGGTTGACGCTCTCTAACCCCGCCAAGATCAGGAGGGCCATGAACGCCGAGGTCTTCCAGATGTCCGCCACCGTCACGATGACGAAGCTGTCGAAGGTGGTGTTGAGAGGCAGATTCGAGAAGATTCCGAGCTGCTGGAGGGGCTCGGTCAACAGCCCGTACCCGGGCCGGAACAGCAGGAAGAAGATCATTCCCTGAATGACGATCGGGATCGCCCACGGCAGGATGATGAGGAGCCGAACGAGCCGTCGGCCCTTGTACTCGGCTTTCATCAGCATGGCGTAGAGGAACCCGAGCAGCGTCTCGCCGGTGACGCTCAACACGGCGAACAGTATCGTCATGAACAGCGCCTGTTCCAAAACCGGCGTCTGGAACGAGGGGTCCACGAACGCCGCCGGCGCCAGCGCGTTGGTGTTCGTGAGCAGTTGGACGTAGTTCGTTATCCCGGAGAACTCGCCCAGCTGACCGCCGGTGAGCACGTCGGCGAAGAACGACATCCTGATCGCCGACGCGAGCGGCCAGAACGCGAACAGCAACAGCACGAGGAACGCCGGTACCAGCAGCAGATACGCGTACGCCTGCTCGCTCAGGTTCTCCGTCCACGTCGCGAGTCCCGTCAGGACGCCGTCTGACCCGCCCGACATCTGCGTCCTGCCCTGTTCAGTTGCCACGGCGATCAACACCCCCCGTGACTGCCCGCCGTTGTGGTACGAGCATCGCCCGCCTGTTTTCCGTGCGAATATTTATCATTGTTGGCTGTTTTACATTTATTTCGACTCCTTCCCCCCCGCGACGCCGCCGGGGAGGGGAGCCGGTCAATCGGACGCCGTCACCCCGACTGCTCTTCGATTGCGGCGATCTGTTCCTGCATCGCGCTCGCGGCTTCCTCGGGCGTCTTCTCCTGTCGGAGCGCCGAGTTGACCTCGTTGGCGACGACCGTCCGCTGGTTCGGCCACACCGAGGTCGTCGGCCGCGGGATCAGGTTCTCCGCCGAGTACTGGAGCGCCTCGAAGTACGGCCCGTACGTGTCGCTCTCTTCGACGTAGCTGAACAGCTCCGGCTTCGGCGGCATGTAGTTCGCCGCGTCGAACTGCTGCTGGAGGACCGAGTCCTCCCACCACGCCTTGATCACTTCCTTCGCGGACGCCATGTTGTCGGTGTACGGGTTCATGGACATGATCCATCCGCCCTGCGCGTGCCAGGACCCGTTCGGGCCCTTCGGCAGCGGCATCACGCCGAGCTCCATGTCCGACCCCTCGAAGGCGCTCACGGCCCCGCCGATGGAGTAGGTCCAGTTGCGCTGCGTGACCGCGCTCCCGGCCTCGAAGGTGCTCTTCGTGTCGGGTTCGATCCAGCCGGCCACTTCCGGGGGGGAGACCCCGGCGATGTCCATCGGCGAGAGGCCCTCCCCGTGGATGAGGTCCACTGCGGCTTCGATCCCGTCGATCGACTCCTCCGAGTCGAGGGTGACGGGGCGGTCACCGATCGGTCCGAAGAGGTTGTCCTCACCGCCGAAGAAGGCGCCGCCCATGCTCGTGAGGAACTCGTTGAACGTACAGCAGGCCAGCCCGATGTAGTTGTTCCCCTGCCAGACGTGACCGTAGTCCACGTCAGAGGTCTGCGCCTCGGAGACGATCTGTGAGAACTCCTTCCACGTCGGCGGGTCGGTCCGCCACGTGTCGAAGTCCGAGTCGCCGTATCCGGCGTTCCGCAGCAGGTCCTTCCGGTAGGTGATGACCGGGTAGTCCGGGAAGGTCGGGATCGAGTACAGATCGCCGGTCTCGGGGTGCGTCCCCGTGTCGATCATCGACTGGACACCTTCCTCTTTGACTCGAGAGATGAACTCGTCGTCCATCTCCTCCTCGAGATTGACCAGGTCGTCGCGGACGATGAACGGGATCGTCCATCCGTTGTCCGTCAGAACGAGGTCCGGGTCCGACTCCTCAGCGTTGATCGCGGTCCGGAGCTGCTGTTGCTTGCTGCCGGAGTCCTGCGGCGGCACGACCATCTCGATCGTGATCGAGTCGGGCACGCCCGCCTCGTGTAAGGCCTCCTCCATCCCGGCGTCGACGAACGCCGACCCCGAAAAGACCGTGACGGTCCCACCGATCTCGTCGCCCGAGGATCCCGAGTTCGATCCGTCGCCGCCGCCCCCACCGCCGGAACAGCCCGCGAGGCCGGCCGCCCCCACCGCCCCCGTGGCTGCGAGATACTGCCGTCGCGAGACGCCGTTCGGAGTGCTACCTTCTGACATCATTTGGTCATAAGGAATAATCATTAATATAAGTAGGGGTATTTACAACAGGAGATGTTAACAATATCAGCGTCAGGGAAATCGGGACGGAAACCGCCGTTACGCGGTAAAATCGTTCGAATCGACAGATCTCGACCGAGCGGCCG
>NZ_NHOY01000023.1 GCF_002252755.1 Halorubrum sp. Hd13
GCCCACCCTCTCCCGCTCCGCCCGCCGTTCCCTCCGCTGACCGCCCCGGAGTACCACCCGCCCGACGCCTGTCGGTTCCCGCGTCGGCCTCTCGCCGCGATTCGCGACCGCTACCGGCGACGTTTTCCCCCGGCCCGTCGGACTGTCACCCATGACCTGCGAGATCCTCCTCACCAACGACGACGGGATCGACGCCGTCGGGATCCGTGCGCTCTCGGACGCGCTCTCGCGCGAGTACGACGTGACGGTCGTCGCGCCGAAGCAGAACCAGTCCGGGGTCGGCGGCACTCGCTCGTGGTGGGAGACCACCGTTGAATACGCGGAGAAGGACGCCGGCTACGCGGTGGAGGGGACGCCCGCCGACTGCGTCGCCGTCGCCGAGGTGGCGCTCGGGCTCGACCCCGACGTCGTCGTCTCCGGCTGCAACCACGGGCCGAACATCGGCGCGCACATCCTCGGGCAGTCCGGGACGGTCGGCGCCGCGATGGAGGCCGCCTTCCTCGGCACGCCAGCGATCGCCGTCTCGCTGTACGACCGGGGGAACCTCCCCGTGCCGCCGACCCTGGACGCCGACGACTTCGCGCTCGCCGCCGACGCGGTGCTCGATCTGCTCGACCGCACGGAGTTCGACGGGAGCGACCGAGACGGGACCGGAGCGGCGCTCCCGTTCGGCGCCGACGTGCTGAACGTCAACGCGCCGGCCGCGGACGACGAGGCCGCCGCCGACCCGACCTACCGGCTGACGGAGCCCGCGCGCGGCTTCGACGTGATCGAGTTCCGACCGGGCGAGGAGGGGCCGGAAGACGAGAACGTCCCCGAGGGGTGGGAGTTCGGCGAGCGGCGCGGCGAGATGGGGATGGAGCTCCGCGACCGCTTCTGGCGAGAGTTCCTCCGCGGCGACGTCGCCGACGATCCGGGATCGGACCGGCTCGCGGCGGTGGAGGGCGAGGTGAGCGTCTCGCCGCTGTCGTCGTCGCGGTCCGTCGCCGTCGACCGCGCGGGCGAGGTCGTCGCCGTCGGCGCCGAGCCGTCCGCGCGACCGGACGGGGACTGAGGTCTGACGCGGTCCCGGGGGCTGTCTGTTTCTACCGCCGCCGTCCCGGCCGCCGCGAGCCGCCGGTGAACTGGTCGGCGAGCCGGCCGAGGTACCACACGAGCAGCACTCCCAACAGGACCCCGCCGCCGAGGGCGGCGAGCAGTTCCAGCGGCGTCGGGTTCCACTGGAGGGCGATGAGAGGCGGCGAGACGGCGACGAGCACCAGGAATCCGACCTTGATCTTCCGGTTCCCCGCGTCGCGCTCCGCGTCCGACATGGGTCCTACCACGCCGATCCCTCCGCCGGCCGGAGGGGGCGTCGAGTCGCTCCCGTGTTCATGCGTCACCCACGGCGCGACGCGATATCAAGCCGGCGAACCGCGGCGACGGGCCGCACAGATCGCACACGTAATCGGCTCACGCCTAATAAGCGTCTCGACCGTTTACGCCCGTCTCGGGCCGCTCTTTCCGTCCGCTCGCCGTGAACGGTCTCGGTCGTTTAAGTCCGTCCGCGCGCAGATTTTAGACACCCCTACCCGCGGAGCCCCCTTCCGCGGCGGGGG
>NZ_NHOY01000091.1 GCF_002252755.1 Halorubrum sp. Hd13
CCATCACACCCTCGCCGCCGTCTCCGGGTCGAGCGCGTCCCCGTCGGCGGCGAGGGTGTGATGGCTCATGGCCCCGCGTTCGCGGGCGGCGGGAAAAAGCGCGTCGGCCGCGGCGCGGAGACGGGATCGCGACCCCCCATCCTTTTGCGCGTCGCCGCGATAGCGGCGAGTAGATGGATCTGGAGGCGATCCCCGGCGTCGGGGCGAAGACGGCGGACGCGCTGCGCGACCTCGACGATCCCGCCGGGACCGTCGAGTCGGGAGACGTCGCCGCGATCGCCCGCGCGCCCGGCGTCAACGAGGCCCGCGCGGCCCGGATCGCCCGCGGCGCGATCCGCCGGCGACACGGCGACGACGGCCGCGTGCTGGCGACCGACCGCGCCCGCGAGGTGTACCGAGAGGCGATCGACCTGCTGCGCGAGCGCACCGTCACCGACTACGCCGCCAAGCGGCTGGAGACCTTTTATCCGAGCGCATCCGCCTCGCGGATCGAGGAGGCGCAGTCGTTCGTCGAGGCGGCGATCGAGCGCGATCCCGTCCCCGCGGTCCGCGAGGCGCTCGCCGGCGTCGAGCCCCTCGCCGACCCGCCGACGGTCCGGGTGCGAGACCGCTGTCTCGCGACCGCCGACGC
Source organism: Halorubrum sp. Hd13 (assembly GCF_002252755.1). Classification (GTDB taxonomy): domain Archaea; phylum Halobacteriota; class Halobacteria; order Halobacteriales; family Haloferacaceae; genus Halorubrum. The sequence continues at coordinate 632 of NZ_NHOY01000091.1, forward strand.
CGAGACGCTCGCCCGCGCGGAGTCCGCCGCCCCGGAGCTGTCGGTCGAGACCGTCGAGAACGCCCGCGACGTCTCCGAGCTCGCCCGGTCGTACGCGACCGTGATCGTCCTCGACGAGGAGTTCGCGGGGCTCGACGTCGAGGGCGACGTCCACGTTCGCCCGAACGCGCTCGATGAGCCCGCCGAGACCGTGCCTGAGCGCCTGCTCTCCTTCTTCGCCGCGAACCGCGAGCGGCTGGAGGCGGCCGCGGCGGTCCACGAGGCGGCCGCGACCGCGGGCGACCCCGTCTCTGACGGCGATCCCGCCGCGGACCCAGACCGTCTCCGCGACGCCCTCGCCCGGCTCGACGACGACGGAACCGTCGTGGGCGACGAGGAGCTGACCCGACTGACAGCCGCCGTCGACGACCTCGACGCCGCGGTGTCGACCGCGGAGTCGGTCGCCGACGACCGCCTCCGAGAGGCGATCCGCGAGCGAGACGTGACGATCGAGGGGACCGACTTCCTCTCCTTAGTCGAGCAGGGCGCCCGCGTCGACTCCCTGCTTGACCGCGAGCTCGCCGACGAGTACGACGAGGCGATGGCCCGCGCCCGCGAGCACCTCGCCGACGCGCTCCGTCTGGCGCCCGAGGAGGCGGAGCTCGCAGACCGCGTCTTCGGCGGCGACCCCTCGTTTCCGGTCGACCACGACGAAACGGCCGTCTCCCGGCTCAAGAACGAATTGACCGCCGCGCGCGACCGGCGCGCGGCCCGGCTGAAGGCCGAGCTGGCGAGCGACCTCGGCGAGCTCCGCGAGCCCGTCGAGGACCTCGTCCGGGACGCCCTCGAACTCGACGTGGAGCTCGCGATCGCGCGGTTCGCCGCCGACTTCGACTGCGTCCTGCCCGAGGTGGTCGGTCCCGAGTCGTCCGACTCGGGCTTCCGGATCGAGGGCGGTCGCTCCCCCCTCCTCGACGTCGACTTCGCCGACGCCGAGCCGGTCGACTACGCGGTGTCTGGCGCGACGCTGCTCTCTGGCGTCAACTCCGGCGGGAAGACGTCCACGCTGGACCTCGTGGCCCTCGTCGTCGTGCTCGCCCAGATGGGGATGCCCGTCCCCGCCGCGTCGGTGAGGGTCGAGCGCTTCGAGGAGATCCACTACTACGCGAAGTCGCAGGGCACCCTCGACGCGGGCGCGTTCGAGGCGACTCTCCGCGACTTCGGCGACCTCGTCGAGGGCGCCGACGGCCGGCTCGTCCTCGTCGACGAACTGGAGTCGATCACCGAACCCGGCGCCTCCGCGAAGATCATCGCGGGCATCCTGGAGGCGCTCGACGGGCAGAACGCGACCGCCGTCTTCGTCTCCCACCTCGCCCGCGAGATCCGCGACGCGGCCGACTTCGACGTCGCCGTCGACGGGATCGAGGCCGAGGGGCTCGTCGACGGCGAACTGCGGGTGAACCGCTCCCCGCGGAAAGGACACCTCGCGCGGTCGACCCCGGAGCTCATCGTCGAGAAGCTCGCCGGCGACCGCGACACCGAGTTCTACGGGGACTTACTGGAGAAGTTCTGACCAGGGAGCGGTCGTCCTCAGTCGTCGCCCAGCTCCGCCGTGACCGTGATCTCGACGTCGAGCGGCGCGGGGAGCCGGGACACCTCGACGCAGGTCCGCGCCGGGTACGGCTCCGAGAGGAACGACCGGTACGCCTCGTTCACCGCGTCGTAGTCGTCCATGTCGGTGAGGTAGGCGGTCGCCGACACGATGCGGTCCGGCGTCGTCCCGGCCGCCTCCAGTATCGCGGCGACGTTTTCGAGCGTCTGCGTCGTCTGTTCGGCGACCGATTCGGGCGCCTCGCCCGTGTCGGGGTCCACGCCCGTCTTCCCCGAGACGTGGACCGTGTCGCCGGAGACGATCCCCTGCGAGTACGGGCCGAGGGCCTCCGGCACGTCGTCTGTCGTTATCTCTCGCATCGGTCGGAGCGACGGCGTGCCGAGGTATCAAGATGCGGGTCGCTCACAGGTCGGGTCGCCCGATGACCGGTATCGCCGGCGCCGGCCGACGACCCGCGACCGACTCGGCGGGACCGTTCAGAGCCAGACGAGGCGCCACTCGTCGCCGGCGGTCGCGACGAGCCACTCCAACTCGGTGCCGTTCGCGCTCCGGTCGCCGTCGAGGGTCACCGCAACGACGGCGTTCTCCGCGGCGATCGCCTCGACGGCCTCGTCGTCCACCCAGGCGTTGAAGAAGTCGGAGACGCCCCTGATTCGCTCGGCGCCGACGTCCCTCGAGACGACCTCGGCGTCGGCGAGGTCCTGTCGCCGAGCCCCGTCGAAGAAGCCCGGAACGTCCGCCGCCACGTCGGACAGCGGTGAGACGGGGTGGGAGAGCTCGTCGACGTCGTCCGCGAACGCCTCGGCGCTCTCGGCCGCCTCGGCCCGACGGTAGAACTCCCTGACGACCGCCGCCGGCCCCTCGGGTTCGCCGGGCCACACGAGCAGCCACTCGTCGTCGTCGGTCGCGACCAGCCACCGGAGCTCGAACTCGCCGCCGTCGACCCCGTCGTCCGCGACGATCGCCGAGACGACGGCGTTCTCCGCCGCGATCGATTTGACCTCCGTATCGTCGAGCGACGCCGCGAGGAAGTCGGAGATCGACCGGATCCGGTCGGCCGAGACGTCCTCCGCGACGACCGCCGCGTCCGCGAGCTCCTGGCGGAGAGTGGCGTCGAACGCCATCGGCACGTCCTCGGCGAGACGCGAGAGCGGAGACGCGCCGTGCGCGAGGTCGCGGACGTCGTCCGCGAAGGCCTCGGTGTCTCCGGCCGCGCTCGCCCGCCGGTAGTACTCCTCGACGACCGTCGTGGGGCCGTCGGCGTCGACGCCGCCGGCGATGGAGGTGCGTCCGGCCGCGAGCGCGAGGACCGCTACGCCGCCCGCAAAGAGGAACGAACGTCGTTCCATACCGGGACACCACGGATAGTTGAAACAAAACGATTTTCCCAATTTCGCCCGGAATCTCACCGCAGAGACGCCCGCGCGCCCTTCGGCGCTCCGACGCTCAGTCGTCGTCCGCGGCCGCG
>NZ_NHOY01000089.1 GCF_002252755.1 Halorubrum sp. Hd13
TCGGCCCTCTTCGGGGGCGGAGGCGTCGGCGGCCGCCCCGGTCGACCCGGCGCCGCCCTCGTCCGCGAACGACCCGGACGAGAGGTCGAAGACGACCTGCTTCGTCCCCTCGCCGGCCCCGGCTCCGTCCCCCGTGCCGCCGCTTCCGGGTCCGTCTGCCCGCCCGCCGACTCCGCCCCGCGACCCCTTCGCCTCGATCGCCTTCTCCTCGCGGAGCCGGTCGAGCACCTCGTCGGCGCGCCCGACGACCGGCTCGGGGACCCCGGCGAGGTCGGCGACGTGAACTCCGTACGACCGGTTCGTCGGGCCGTCGCGGACCGTCCGGAGGAACGTCACCTCGCCGTCCCGCTCGTCGACGGCGACGTGGACGTTGGCGACCCGGGGGAGGTGATCGGCGAGCGTCGTCAGCTCGTGGTAGTGCGTGGCGAAGAGGGTGCGCGCGCGCACCTCGTTGTGGAGGTACTCGGTCGCGGCCCACGCGATGGAGATCCCGTCGTAGGTGGCGGTCCCGCGGCCGACCTCGTCGAGGATGACGAGGGAGTCGGCGGTCGCCGAGTGGAGGATGTTCGACAGCTCCTGCATCTCGACCATGAACGTCGAGCGCCCCTGCGCCAGCTCGTCGAGCGCGCCGACGCGGGTGTAGATCCCGTCGACGAGCCCGACCGTGGCCGCCCGCGCGGGGACGAACGACCCCGCCTGCGCGAGCAGCTGGATCAGGGCCGCCTGCCGCATGTACGTCGACTTCCCGCTCATGTTCGGCCCGGTGACGATCAGGAAGCCCCGCTCGTCGTCGAGCCGGAGGTCGTTCGGCACGAAGTCCGTCGCCCGCTCGACGACGGGGTGGCGCCCGGCCTCCACGTCGAGCCGGCGCTCGTCCGTCAGCTCCGGGCGCGTCCAGTCGTTGCCGGCGGCGTGGGTCGCGAGCGACGCGAGCGCGTCGACCTCGGCGAGGGCCCGCCCGACGTCCTGCAGCAGCTCGGCGTCGCCGGCGACGCGCTCGCGCAGCTCCTCGAACAGCTCGTACTCCAGCTCGCCGCGGGCCTCCTCCAAGCGGAGCACCTCCCGTTCCCGCTCCGCCAGCTCGTCGGTGACGAACCGCTTGGAGTTCTTCAGCGTCTTGATCTCCCGGTAGTGATCGGGGACCTGATCGGCGACCGACTTGCCGACCTGGATGTAGTAGCCGTCCGTCTTGTTGCGGTCGACCGTGACGTGGCTGAGGCCGTGCCGCCGCTTCTCCCGCTCCGCGAGGGTGTCGAGCCACTCTTTGGCCTCCTCGTGGCTCGCGATCAGCTCGTCGAGCTCGTCGTCGTACCCCTCTCGGAGGAGCCCGCCCTGCGTCTTCGCCTCCGGCGGGTCGTCCGCGAGCGCGTCGGCGAGCTCGCCGTGGAGCGCACGGGCGCGGTCGCGGTCGAGGCCCTCCAGAACCGCCGCGACCGGCGAGTCCGCGAGCGCGGTCCCCTCGACGGCGTCGACCATCGCCGGCACCAGCGCGAGGGTGTCGCGCATCGAGAGGAGTTCGCGTGCGCCCGCGCTCCCGCTCGTCGCCCGCGCGGCGAGCCGTTCGAGGTCGTACGCCTCCCCGAGCGTCTCGCGGAGGCGGTCGCGCGCGAGGGCGGCCGACGCCAGCGCCTCGACCGCGTCGAGCCGGCGGTCCAGCCGCGCCCGGTCCCGGCGCGGTCGGGTGAGCCACTCCCGGAGGAGCCGCCCGCCGGCCGCGGTGACGGTGTGGTCGATCGTCTCGAACAGCGACCCCTCCCCATCGCCGCGCATCGTCTCCGTGAGTTCGAGGTTGCGCTGGGTCGTCGCGTCGACGTCGACGTGGTCGCCGTCGCCGTACGCCGTGAGCCGGGTCATCGACGCGAGCACGCCGGCGCCCGTCTCCTCGACGTAGCCGAGGGTCGCGCCGGCCGCGCGCAGCGCGAGGTCGGAGTCGATCCCGACGCTGTCGGCGGTCTCCCGGCCGAACTGCTCGCGGACCGCGTGCTTCGCCCGCCCCGGCGCGAACGCCTCCGCGTCGAACAGCGACACCGACCCGGAGAGGTCCTCCCTGACCGCGCCGAGCAGCCGGTCGTCGTTGCGGACGCGGGGGCCGGGGAGCACCTCCGCGGGATCGAACCGGTACAGCTCCGCCCGGAGGTCGCTCTCGTCGTCGACCTCGGTGACGAGGAACCGGCCCGTGGTGACGTCGGCGAGCGCGAGCCCGTAGGGGCCGTCAGCTTCGTCGCTCGTCTCCCCCGCGGCCGACGCCCCGCCGCCGTCGCCCTCGCGGACGACCGCCGCGAGGTACCGCGCGTCGTCGTCGGCGGTCTCCAGCAGGGTCCCGGGCGTGACGACCCGCGTGATCTCGCGGGCGTGGCCGTCGTCCGTCTCGTACTGGTCGGCGACGGCGACCCGGTAGCCGCGCTCGACGAGCGCCTTCACGTAGGGCGTCAGCTCCGAGAGCGGGACGCCCGCCATCGGGTACGACGAGCCGTGCGAGGACTTCTGTGACACCGTCAGGTCGAGCTCGTCGGCGACCAGCTCCGCGTCGTCCGCGAAGAACTCGTAGAAGTCGCCGCACTGCATCGCGAGGACGTCCGCGTCCGTCTCCGTCTTGAGATCGAGGAACTCCCCGACGATCCCCGTTGCCATATACCCGTACTCCCGCCGTGGGCGGCTAAAACCCTACGGGTGTCGCGCCGAGCGGCGACGCTACCCGACCCGGTTACGACGCGTCACCGTCCGGTGTATCAGGCCGGAGACGGCGAAGAGCACCGCGAAGAGGACCGCGTACGCGTACCCCGACACGTCGGCGAACGGGACGGTCCCGATCGCCGCGGCCCCGGCGAGCAGCCCGCAGGCGACGCCGAGGCCCACGTAGTACTCGCTCCACAGGATCTCGTTCTCGGAGACGACTTCGAGGTACACCTCCAACTGTCGACTCTGCTCGGTGAGGGAGACGATCCCCCTGTCCGGCTCGTACGCGATGAACCCGTTCTCGGCCAGCTTCGGGAGGTGCGACTGGTGGAGCGCGGTGTAGACGCGCTTCCGCTGTTTGTACGTGACCTCGTTGACCGCGAGTTCGTTCTCCCACGCCGCCAGCTGCTCGGCGATGTCTCTCACGCGAGCGTCGTTCCCGTGCTCTCTCAGATAGGCGATCACGTTCCGCCGTCGGCGGTTGCTCAACGCCGTGAATATCTCGTCGCGCGACGGCCCGGTGCCCTCGCTCGGGGCCGCATCCTTCTGCTTGGTGAGTTGGGATGACATTAATCTCTCGAAGAGTATCTCTGACTGGTGACTGTCACCAACTAACATATCTCTTCCTGTTGGTAACTCGCCTCCGGTTCTGGTCTGGTTCGGTTCGTCCGCCCTTTCGCGACGGGCGGTATGGCGTCCATACATACGACCGATCGGCGCCTCAGTCTAGGCATGACGCCCACTCGCGACACCCGTCTCGGTCGCCTCGCCCGGCTTCGCCGCCCGGAGTACACCGGCGAAAACCGCTGTCTCCCCTGTACCGCGGTCAACGTCGCCGTCGCGGTCGCGGTCGCCGCCGCGCTCGCGGTCGTCGGTCGCCCGGGGCTCGCCGCGCTCGCCCTCGCCGCCTCCCTCGCGGCGATCTGGCTCCGCGGCTACCTCGTCCCGGGGACGCCCGAACTCACCAAGCGGTACCTCCCCGAGCGCGTCCTGCGGCTCTTCGGGAAGGGGAGGGCGGCCGCCCCGCCGACCGACGTCGACGCGGAGTCGTACCTGCTGTCGACCGAGGTCCTCGTCGAGACGCCCGACGGGGCCGACCTCGCGTTCGCCCCGTGGTTCGCGTCCACGTGGCGCGCCGCCCTCGACGGGATGCACATCGACGCGAGTGCTGCCGCCGAGGCCGGTGCCGAGGGGGACGACGCTCGCAGCGACTCCGACGTCGACGCGGACCTGGCGGCGCTCGCGTCGCTCGCCGACGTCGACGACGACTCGCTCTCGCTCGACTGGCGCGGCGGGACCGCCTTCGCCTCCGCCGACGGCGAGCGCATCGGTCACTGGGAGTCCCGCGCCGCGTTCCTCGCCGACGTCGCCGCCGACCGCGTGCTGACCGACCGGCTCGACGACTGGACGGCCCTCCCGCTCGCGACCCGGAGCGGCGTGCTCGGCGCGCTCCGACTGTTCGTCGAGGAGTGCCCCGCCTGCGAGGGCCACGTGGATCTCGAGGAGCGCGTCGTCGAGTCCTGCTGTACGAGCTACGACGTGATCGCCGGGCGCTGTGCCGCCTGCAACGCGCGGCTGTTCGAGCTGGACCTACCGCCGTCGCTCGCGACCGAATAAGACGTCGTGACCGGTCGCTTCGTGGTGAATTCTGCAGAAGCTCCAGCCGCTCGCTTATAAATGGTTGACGGCGGATCGGCGGTGAACACCTCCAAAGCCCCAGCCGTGAGGGGCACGCACGCTCGCTGCGCTCCTCAGTTAGTCGCTTCGCTCCCTCCTTGCGGTGCTTGGCTTCGCCTCCGCGCCCCTCACG
>NZ_NHOY01000065.1 GCF_002252755.1 Halorubrum sp. Hd13
GGCGGCGCCGCCTGCGCCGCCCGGACCGGCCTGTGCGGCCTGTCCCTCGTACATCTGCTTGCCGATCTCCTGGAGCTCCTCCGTGAGCGCCTCCGTGACCGACTCGATCTCGTCGGTGTCGGCGTCCTCGTCCTCGAGCACCGCCTCGACGTCCTCGATCGAGTCCTCGATGTCGCGGATGAGGTCCTCGTCGAGGTCCTCCTCGTTCTCCTCTAAGAGGGTCTCGGCGCGCTGGATCGTCGTCTCGGCCTCGTTGCGGGCTTCGATCCGCTCGCGGCGGGCCTCGTCCTCTTCGGCGTGCTTCTCGGCCTCCTCCTGCATCTCTTCGATCTCCTCGTCGGAGAGGCCGACGCCCCCCTCGATGGTGATCGACTCGGCGTTCCCCGAGCCCTGGTCTTCGGCCTCGACGTTGACGATCCCGTTCTCGTCGATGTTGAACGAGACCTCGATCTGGGGGGTTCCAGCGGGCGCCGGCGGGATGCCGGAGAGCTGGAACGCGCCGAGCAGCTCGTTCTCCTCGGCGATCTCGCGCTCGCCCTGGAAGACGCGGACGTTGACCGAAGTCTGGTTGTCGGCGGCGGTGGTGAACACCTTCGACTCCTCGGTCGGGATGGTGGTGTTCTTCTCGATGAGCCGCTCGAAGAGGCCGCCCTTCACCTCGATCCCGAGCGAGAGCGGGGTGACGTCCAGCAGGACGATGTCGTCGACGTCGCCGGAGAGCACGCCGCCCTGGACCGCCGCGCCGAGCGCGACCGCCTCGTCGGGGTTGACGTTCTTCTTCGGCTCCTGACCGACGAGCTCCTCGACCTGCTCTTGGACCTGCGGCATCCGGGTCGAGCCGCCGACGAGGATGACCTCGTCGATGTCGCCCTTGTCGTAGCCGGCGTCGGAGAGCGCCTGTTCGGTCGGCTCGACGGTGCGCTCGATCAGGTCACCGGTGAGGTTCTCGAACGTCGCGCGGGTGATCGACTGTTCGAGGTGGACCGGACCGCTGTCGGTCGCGGTGATGAAGGGGAGGTTGACCGTCGTCTCCTTCTTGTTCGACAGCTCGATCTTCGCCTCCTCGGCGGCGTCCTTCAGGCGCTGGAGCGCCTGGCGGTCCTCGCGGAGGTCGATCCCGTGGTCGTTCCGGAACTCGTCGGCGATGTGGTCGATGAGCGCCTCGTCCCAGTCGTCGCCGCCGAGGTCGTTGTCGCCGTTCGTGGCGACGACCTCGTAGACGCCGCCGCCCAGGTCGAGCACGCTCACGTCGAACGTGCCGCCCCCGAGGTCGTACACGAGGACGGTCTGGTCGGACTCGTCGTCGAGGCCGTACGCCATCGAGGCGGCGGTCGGCTCGTTGACGATCCGCTCGACGTCGAAGCCGGCGATCTCGCCGGCGTCCTTGGTCGCCTGCCGCTGCTTGTCGTTGAAGTACGCGGGGACGGTGATGACCGCCTTCTCGATGTCGTCGCCGAGGTACTCCTCGGCGTCGCGCTTGATCTTCTGGAGGATCATCGCCGAGACCTGCTCGGGCGTGTACTCTTCGTCCCCGATCTCGACCGTGTAGTCGTCCTCGCCCATGTGCCGCTTGATCGACTGGATCGTGCGGTCGGGGTTCTGGACGGCCTGGTTCTTCGCCGGCTTCCCGACGAGCCGCTCGTCGTCGTCGGCGAAGGCGACGACGGAGGGCGTGGTCCGGTCGCCCTCCGCGTTCGCGATGATCTCGGGCTCGTCGCCCTCCATCACCGCGAACGCGGAGTTGGTGGTACCGAGGTCGATACCGAGGATCTTGTTGCTCGCCATCTTAGCCAAAGTTAGCGGCTTGTGTCGGTTAAAGGTTACTAGACGGCGCGATCTCGTCGGTCAGCTGATACCGCTCACGTCGTGCGGTTTCGCCGATCGTGTGAACTGCTCGCACCGGTGTCTTTATACAGATCCGCAAGCGCAGGGACCTGCGACGATGGCCGGTGCGAGGCGATCGGCCCGCTCCCGCGGCGGTCGCCGCGCTCAGAGCCCGGAGACGAGGTCCTCCAGCGCCGCCCGCGGGTCGTCGGCCTTCGCCACGCCGGAGGCCAGCAGGATCCCGGACGCGCCGAGGTCACCCGCGGCGGCCACGTCCTCGCCGGTCGAGACGCCGGCGCCGCAGAACACGTCGACGTCGGGGTCGACCGCGTCGGCGGCCGCGACCGCGTCCTCAACGATCCCGGGGTCGGCCGTCGAGACGGAGACGTCGCCGCCGATAAGCTCCGGGGGCTCGACGGCGACGGCGTCGGGGCCGAGCGCCGCGGCCGCGCCGACCTGCGCGGGGTTGTTCGCGCAGACGATCGTCTCCAAGTCGGCGCGCTCGGCCGCGCGGACGGCGCCGTCGACGTCGGCGAGCTTCAGCCGCTTCTCGGAGTGGTTGACGAGCGTCCCCTCGGCGCCGTTGTCGGCGACGGCCTCGGCGAGCGTCGACCCGGTGTGCGAGCCGTGGTCGTTCGGCGAGACGTGCTGGCCCCACGTCTCGACGCCGGTGTCCGCGACGCGGGCGAGGTCGGCCGC
>NZ_NHOY01000012.1 GCF_002252755.1 Halorubrum sp. Hd13
GGCTCTCGACGAGCTCGTCGGCGATCTCGTCCGACCGGCCGCGGACGCGGAGGTCCGCGACCGTCGCGACAGTTCCGTCGAAGAGCCCGGCGATCGTCCGCCGCGCCTGCGCCGCGTCGAGCACCGTCGGCCGACCAGAGGAGGTATCGCTGTGTCGTTGACATCGCTGTTCGTATCTGTAGATGAACGCGAGGCGAAATAAAAGTACGGGCGGTGGGGCGACAGGCGAGGGAGGCGAACGACGGAGACCGGGCCGGAGACCCGTCTCGGAGGGTGGAGAGCCGGCCCCGTGACCTACCGCACCCGCAGGGTCCGGTGCAGCGTGTAGCCGGCGATCACGAGGAACACGAACGGGCGCCCCGTGAGCGGGTGCGCCAGCAGCGACCCGGTCGCGAGGACGAGGTACCCCTTGCCCGGCGGCGACCACGGGGTCCGGTCCCGCATCGCCGCCAGTTCGGCGGCGAACGCGTAGAGGAAGCCGCCCGCGACGGGGATCCACAGCGCCGCCGCCAGGAGGGTCCCGAGCGACGTGCCCGCGACCGCGCCGACCGAGCGGGGCAGCCACCCGACCGCGGTCGCGTACTCCGGGTCCGTGAGCCCGCGGGCGACGACCGACGCCGGCAGGTACAGCGCCGCGACCGCGACCGTCGTCCAGAAGGGGACGTTCGAGCGCGACCGCGAGGCCGGCGATTTGACCATACGGAACCGCGGGGACCGCACGGGAGAAACCCTCCGGTTCCGGGCGCGGACCGAGCGTCACCGCCGCACCGACCGACCCGTTTCGGGTGGAAACGTTCCAGTTTCGATAGAGGTATACGAAACTGTGGCATGGTACTCGTTACACGGCGTTAACAATCGTTTGAAACGCTCTGAGCGAATGACCCGTGGTACCAATACTCAGAAACTATACGTAATATGAAAGGTTTTTACTCCCGCGCGACCAACGGGTAGATATGCAACCGATGAACGGCGGATACACGGCGCGAGCGGTGATGGCCGGATCCGACAGCCCGCCCAACGGGGGCCTCGTCGTCTCGCTCGCGTTCCTGGCGCTGGTCGCGCTTCCGCTGGTGGTGGCCTCCTACCCGCTCGTCTCCGCGGGGCTGCTCGCCGGCGTCGTCGCGCTCGTCGCGCTGGGGCGCTCGCTCTCCCGCCACGTCGACCGCGGAACCGTCCGAACGATCAGCCTCCCCGGACTCGGCACGGTCGAGTACCGATTCACGCGAAGCTAACTCGGTCTCCCCCGCTGTTTCCCCCCTCCAACTGTTCGGTCGAACGCCGACGCTACAGCCCGTACACGACGCGTTCGCCCGTGTCCAGCCCGTTCGCGAGCGCGGCGTGGATCCGCCCCTCGCCGGCGACCCAGTCGCCGAGGAGGAACAGGTCCTCCCGCCGGGCGGAGTCGATCGGCCCGCGGTCGACGCCCGCCTCCGGGAGCGCGTAGCGCCACCCCTGGTGGTCGGTCCACGCCGGGTCGGCCAGCCGCTCGTCGCCCACGACTGAGGCGGCGTGCTCGGCGAGGTCGGCGACGTTCGCCGCGGGGTCGTCGTCGTAGCGCTCGGCGGACCACTCCGGGCCCGCCTGAACGACCAGCAGCGTCTCGCCGTCCGGGACGTGCCCCGCCTTGCACTCCTCGCGTGAGATCCAGCCGACAGGGTGCTCTTTGTCCGTGTTGACGAGCCCGTAGTAGGGGACGTCGATCGCGAACGGGTAGTGGAGCACGGCGGACCACACCGACCGGTACGCCACGTCGCCCACGGCGTCGACGAGCGCCTCGCGGACCGGCGACTCCCACTCGGCGTCGCGGAGCAGCTCCGCGGTCTGCGGCGCCGGGGGATTGAGGAGCAGGACGTCGAACGGGCCCCACGTCTCCCCGTCGGCGTCGTCGACCTCCCAGCGGTCGTCGGCCCGTCGGACGGTCTCGACGCGCGTCCGGCGATGGACCGTCGCATCAGTTCGGCCGAAGAGCCGCTTGGCGATCTGGGTGAGGCCGCGTCGGTAGCTCCACTTGTGATCGTCGGCGTCGCGGCCGGGCGAGACCTCGCCGTCCGCGTCGAAGGTGTACACCGGCTCGGTGATGTCGACGAGCCCCTCGTCGTCGAGCCTCTCCGTCATCAGTTCGACGACGCGTTCGTCGTCGGACTTCAGATAGTTCGCGCCGTAGTCGTAGGTCAGGTCGTCGTGGCGACGTGTCGCCGCGCGGCCGCAGATGCCGCCGGACTTCTCGAGCACGGTCACGTCCGCGTCGGGCGCCGCTTCGTCGACGACGAACGCCGCGGCCGCCGCGCCCGCACCGGCGCCGACGATACCGATATCAGTCATAACAGTTGTAGGGGACGCGGTCACTTAACCCGTCGTCTCGCGGACCCGCGGGCGGAGCGCAGGGAATCGGGCCGAAAAGGGGAACGGCGAGAACGGGCGCGGTCAGTCGTCGGCGCCGACGACCATCACGGGCGCGGCGGCGCCGCGCTGGACCCGAGTGGGGAGCGTCTCCGGGTGGACGAGCCGGTCGAGCCCAGTGCGGCGCGCGGAGCCGACCACGATCAGGTCGGCGTCGTGGGCGGCGGCGAAGTCGAGCACCTCCTCGTGTGCCGTCCCGTACCGGAACCGCTTCTCGACGTCGACGCCGGCCGCCTCGCCGCGGGCCGCGGCGTCTTCGACGAGCGCCTCGCCCGTGCGCTCGCGGCGCTCGACGACCACGTCCCAGTGCTCTGTGGTGTCGACGACGTAGAGGGCGTCGACGGTCGCGCCGTGCGCGGCCGCGACGTCGAGGCCCGCGTCGACCGCGGCGCGGCCGGCCTCGTCGTCGCCGGTGACGACGAGCACGCGCTCGAAGAGGGACCCTCCCCGTGCAGTCCCTTCGGCGGTCGGAGCGGCGGGGTCGTCGGTGGCGGTCGGAGCGGCGGTGCCTGCGGCGTCGACGTCGGTGGAATCGATGTCGGCGGGGTCGGCGGCGTCGACGTCGGCGGTGTCGATGTCGGCGGTGTCGATGTCGGCGGACATGGTGGTGGTGCCGGATTTGCCCTTTCGGAGGCTCCGGTCGTGTTCGTGTTCACCTTGGAGCGTCCTTCTCTTAACAATTTTCGACAGTATAGACGATTATCATTATCTATCCGGTGACGAACTCCAAAGAGGATCCCGATTCGCGATGATCGATCCGGATTTATTCGACGTGCGTCCAAGTAATCGACGGCGAGTCGAAGCGGTTCACCGCGTCGGACCCCGCCGCGCTCCCAGACGCCTTCTCGCCGGACCTGACCTCGCTCCCAGACGCCTTCGCACCGACCTCGACCTCGCTCCCAGACGCCTTCGCACCGACCTCGATCTCCCTCCGTAGTCGACCCGGCAAGGACGGCTCCAACGACGCGTTTTAATCGGTCAGTCCGAACAGTACCGGTACGCACGCGAGCGGCGCGAGGCACCGACCCCGCGGCGCGACCCGAGGCACACCACATGACACCGAACACCACCACGCGGCCGACGGACAGCAACGATGGGTGAGGACGGCGGCAACGGAGGCGGCGGGGCCGCCGACGGGGGTCCGGTCGACGACGACGCGGACGCCCCGGCCGACGCCGCGGCGGATCCCGTCGGCGACGACCCCGCGGTCGACGAGGCGACGGGCGAGGTCGACTACGCCGGCCGGGCGTCGTCGATCCTCGGGTTCTCCCGCTGGTGGCAGATCGTCGCCGCCGCGGGGATGATGGCCGCCGTGAGCCCGTACCAGTACGTCTGGTCGTCGATCGAGCAGCCGCTCGCCCAGGGCCTCGACATCGCGTTGCCGGCGCTCGGCGCGGTGTTCTCCTTTTACGTCGTCTTCCAGTCACTCTCGCAGTTCCCCGCCGGAAAGTGGCGGGACAGCCGCGGGCCGGGCGCGCTCACCTTCCTCGCGGCGCTGCTGGCCGGGGGCGGGTACATCGGGCTGGCGTACGCGACGGCCGTCTGGCAGCTGTACCTGCTCTACTCGCTCGGCGCGGTCGGCGTGGGGATCGTGTACACGGTCGCGGTGAACACCGCCGTCAAGTGGTTCCCGGACCGCACGGGACTCACGACCGGTATCGGCACGATGGCGTTCGCGGGGGGGAGCGCCCTCGTGGTGCCGTACGTGCGCGCGAACGCGACCGTCGCGGCGTACGGCGACGTGCTCCGGAACGTCGGGCTCGCCATCCTCGTCGTCACCCTCGTCGGCGCGTACCTCCTGCGGGACCCGCCGGACGACTGGCTCGGACTGGACGACGACGAGGACGGGAACGGCGACGGACTCGCGGCCTCGCTCCGCGGTCGCGCGTACACGACCAGAGAGATGCTGTCGACGTGGCAGTTCTGGCTGCTGTACGCGATGTTCGTCGCGATGGCCGGCGCGGACCTGATCGTCATCGCCAACGTCGTGCGGTTCGCCGAGCAGTTCGGGCTGGCGGCGGTCGTCGCGACCGCGGCGGCGACCCTGCTGCCCGTCGCCGCCGGCGTCTCGCGGATGATCCTCGGCGAGGCGTCGGACCGCTTCGACCGGAAGAAGGTGATGGCCGTCTCCTTCGTGCTCGCCGGGGTGTTCCGGCTCGCGCTGATCGCCGCCGGGCGCGCCGAGGCCGGCATCGCCTTCGTCGCGCTGGTGATGGCGGCGATGTTCTTCTCCTCGCCGCTGTTCGTCTACTTCCCGTCGGTCATCGCCGACTACTACGGCGCCCGGAACTCCTCCGGGAACTACGCCGTCCTCTACACCGCGAAGGTCGGCGGCGGCGTCTTCGCCGGGACCGTCACCGGCTACCTCGTCGCCGCGTTCGGCTGGGTCCCCACGTTCGCGCTCGGCGGCGGCCTGGCGGTCGCCGCCGGACTGGCGGCGCTCCTCCTCCGCCCGCCGAGCGGCTCCGGACTGGAGTCCGAGGCGGCGACGCCGGCGGACTGACGCCGGGGCGCAGTCGGCCGAATCAGTCGCCGCCCGGCGGCTTCCGTCCGACGACCGCGTAGAAGGGGTCGGTCCCCGGGCTCTCCGCGATCCGATTCTCCACCGCGAGGCCGCCCGCTTTTAAGTAACGCTCGACGAGGTCGGCGCGCTCGTCCATCGAGGCGGCCCGCCACGCCCGGACGGCCTTCGTCGGGAACATCCGGTTCGAGAAGCTCACGACGAGGACGCCGCCGGGCGCGAGGACGCGCGCGAACTCCGCGAACACGTCCCCCGGGTACTGGAGGTACTGGACGGACAGGGCACAGCAGACGGCGTCGAAGGCGCCGTCGTCGAACGGGAGCGTCGGGTCGGCGTTGAGGTCTCGGACGACGAACCCGTCGAGCCGGTCGTTCGCGGCGAGCTCGGCCTCGTTGAGGCCGTGGCCGACGACCCGGTCGAACTCGGTCGGCGGGAGGTGCGACACCCAGCTGCTCATCGCGTCGAGGACGCGGTCGCCCGGCTCGAGCAGTTCGCCGTACAGCGCCGTCAGCCGGTCGAGGAACGCGTCGTCGGCGTGGGTGACGAACCGCGGCTCCTGATAAAACGTCTCGTCGGATCGGTCGTCGCGCTTCAGCCGTTCGCGGTCGGAGAGGACGGTCGTCACTGGATGTAATGATCGGGGCCGCGAGCCAAAGAGGCCGTCGCC
>NZ_NHOY01000030.1 GCF_002252755.1 Halorubrum sp. Hd13
ATTGACATCCTCCCGCGCCTGAAGACGCGGGAATCCCACGGTACCGCGCCGCTGAGTTGGGATATTAGGGTTCGCGGTTCACGACCTGTTCTCGTGGGGCGAAAACACCCTCACTACGGTCGAACAGGTGAACCGCTGGCTGTGCCAACCAGCCGTTATCCCTATCACCGCCATCCGTGGCGAGACTCGGGAGTACCTTTTGCCGAATGTTCTCCGCACCGTTCACGTCTGCGTTCGCAACCGTGTCGCACTCCTCACACACGTACAGGCCACGTTCTACACGCTGGTCATCATCGGTGTAACCACACGCCGAACACGACTTCGATGTATCGCGTTCAGACACCAACTCCACGTCGATACCCTCGGCTTCCGCCTTGTAGTCAAGTAGCGTCGTGAAACGGTCGAACGCCCACCCGTGCAAGTCGAAATTGCCGTGGTCGCCCCAGTTGCGTGATTCGCCGTTCTCGTCATCTTCTCGGATGCCGCCAAGGTCGCCAACGACAAGCGTACCGACACTCCGTTCGGCGCATTCCTCGACAATCGTTTTCGAGAGCGCGTGCAAGAAGTGCGTCCGACGACTCGTTCGCTTGCGGTCAAGACGAGTGGCCTCTCGGGACGAGGAATCATCGCAGTTAGCTTTCTTTTTGACGAAGTAGTATTCGTCCTCTTTGAGTGCGCCACCGGGATACAACACCGACTCGCCGCCGAACGAGACGGCGGCGAAGTTGCATATCCCGAGGTCAACACCTGCCACGTCATCGCCCGGCGGTTCCGGGTCGATGGTAGTGCGACAGACGAATTGAAGCCGCCACTCGTCGCGTTTGTAGACGGCCCGAACCTGTTGAATGTCCCACTCGGTCAGGTCAACATCCGGGCGCGTCTGGTACTCGCACAGGATGAAGTCTGAGCGGTGTTTTTTGAGGTTGCGACCTTTTGAGAGGCGGACGCGGGTGAACTGTGCGTCGTGCTTGAAGCCAGCCGCTTTGAACGACACGGTTGAACGCGGGTGGGAATCTCCGTGTTTGCGGTAGCCGGGCGGTCGGGCGCGGTCGTCGCCGTTCCGACGCTTGCCGAACCAGCCGTTGAACGCTTCAGCGAGTTCTTCGAGAAC
>NZ_NHOY01000026.1 GCF_002252755.1 Halorubrum sp. Hd13
CGCCGCGAGCGCGACCGCGACGCCCAGCGCGGCGAGATTGATCCGCTCCCAGCCCGCGGTGTACAACACCAGGTCGCGCCCGAGGAGGAGCGTCGCGACGAGCGCGGCCATCGCGCCGGCGGCGAGCAGACGGACTCGCCCGGCCGCGGACGGGCTGACGCCCGCGTAGCCCGACCGGACCGCCTCGGTGGCGAACGCGACCGTCGCGACGAGTCCGAGATGCCCCGCGAGCCCGGTCGCGTAGAAGCCGGCCTGCGCGCCCGGCGAGTACGTGACGAACGGGACCGCCCGCGAGAACACCGCGCTGGCGACGATCCCGACGAGTCCGACGGTCGCCGCGATCCGGAGGAGCCGCGCCGACCCCCGGCCGCCGCCCCAGATGGTCGTCAGTCCGAGCAGCGTGAAGATCGTCAGCGCGACGATCAGGTGGGCCGCGTGCGTCGAGACGGTGTAGCCGCCGGGGACGAGACCGCCGACTGTGACGGTGATCGCGCCGACGGTGATCTGCAGCGGGAGGATGGCTACCGCGAGCGTCGCCGCGAGACGCGTCCGGCGGTCGAAGCTCCCGAGCCACGTCCAACCGGCGGTCCCGATGATGAGGAACCCGGTGATCATCGCCCACGCCCGGTGGAACCACTCGATGAAGTCCGGGTTGATCGTCAGCGCGGGGATGAGCTGGTCGGAGCAGAGCGGCCACTGGGCCTCGCACGCCAGCCCGGAGCCGGTCGCCGCGGTGTAGACGCCGAGCGCGAACAGCGTCAGCGTCATCCCCGTCGTCGCCGCCGCGTATCGTCTGAACGTCAGCCACGCGGGCCGAAGACTCATTGATCGAGTTCGGGCGCGAGCGCACTTAGACCGTTCGGAGGCTCCACGTGGACGGGAAGACGAATCGGCCGGAAGCCGGCGCCACGATTTATAAATAGGAACGCGGTGGCGCGTGCCGAGGAGCGCCCGGAGGGCGCGACTCGCTCGCGCGAGGGAGTCGGCCGCCCGAAGCAACGAGGAGGGCGGCCGACGAGGTTGGGGAGGCGTGAGGCGGCGGTGCGGTTGCGGTCCCGCGAGCGAAGCGAGCGGGAGCACGGAAGTCGCAGCACGCGCAGCGAACGGAGTGAGCGAGCAGGACCGTCTTCCGGCGGTCGGGTGGGATTCAAAGCGGCAGTCGCGATTCTCGCGAGCAACGCGAGCGGGAAGACGGGAGACGAAGTCTCCCGGAATGACGAAGCACGACGACGGAAGCAGGGTGGCGCTACGCGCCACGGGCAGCCGGCGGCGAAGCCGCCGGCGACACCACAGCGAGGGAGCGAGAGCGACCGAGCGAGGAGCGCAACGAGTCGCGCGAGACCTCGCGGCTGGGGCTTTGGGGGTGTCCACCGTTGATTCCAGATCAGTCGTTTATAAGTAAGCGGCTGGGGGTTCGGGAGCGTTCACCGCCCCACCGACGGAAACGATATATAAGTGAACGTTCGAACCGACGGAATCGCAGCTCCTCGTTTCGTCTTACCCCGACAGTTCTCGTTTCGCTCGCCGCGCCCGCTCGGACATCTCCTCGTTGCCCTCGACGTCGGCGAGGGTCTCGACGGCCTCCAGGTTCCGCACCGCGTCGTCGAGGAAGGAGAGCACGTCGCCGGTGTACGCGTACACCATGTAGTCGTCAGTCATCACGTCCACGATCGCCTGCGGGCCGAGCCCCTCGGCCCGAAGCTCCAGCACGTATCGCATGAACTTCTCCTCGGGACAGCCGCAGTAGGGGTTCGCCTGACAGTCGCAGTCGAGGAAGTCCTCGGCGAAGTCGAGGATGCGGTCGCGGGTCGTGGAGTCGAGCTTCGAGAGCCCGTCACCGGTGAACAGCATGTCGAGGGTCGCGCCGGCGAAGGCCCCCTTCGGGACGTTCGCCTCAAGCTGGGAGGCGAGCTGCCGGTGGTTCTTCACGTAGATCTTGTCGGTGAACGCCACGGTTATCGTCAGATACGCCGGCTGGCAGTAAAAACGGCGTGGTCGCCGTCGCCGTCGGTGAAACGGTCGTCCGAGGCCGAGCGCGGCCGGTCACCGACCCGGGCCGAGCGCGACCGATCGCCGAACGGCACCGGGTCACACGCCCGTCCGGGAGTCGTAACGGTTATTTATCAAAGCGGGGTAGATATCGACGCGTGTCCGGGTTAGGGTAGTGGACTATCCTTCAGCCTTGTGGAGGCTGAGACGCGGGTTCGATTCTCGCACCCGGACCTTCTCACGACGACCGCAGGGAGGAGTGACAAGGCCGGAAGGCGAAATTGAATCACGCGAGACGAGCGGAGCGAGTCTCGCCTCGGGTTCGATTCTCGCACCCGGACCTTCTGGCGGCGAGCGACACTCCGAGCCGCGAGGCTTCGCGGAGAACCGAAGCGGAGAGGTCGCCTGGCTAGAACGCGACGCGCTCGCCGTCTTCGGGGACCGCCACGCCCTCCGTCTCCGACCGGAGCTCCTCGCGCGAGAGCAGACAGTGGTTGATCGCCTCCATGTGGACCACGGCGACCGCCGCGTCGGTGGCCTCGCGGACGGCGGCGACGTCGTCGACGCCCATCGTGATCGGCGGTCCCTGATTGAACCGCGCCTCGCCGCCGTTGAGCACGACGGCGTCCGGCTCGAACCGGTCCAGCGTCTCCGCGACGGGCCCGTACCAGACCGTGTCGCCGGCGACGTACAGCGTCTCGTCGCCGTCGAGGACGAAGCCGGAGACGGGACCCATCTTCTCGGCCAGTTCCCCGTGGCCGTGGCGACCGGGGGTCCGGTGGAGGTCGACGCCCGCGAACGACGCCGCGTCCTCGACGGGTCGCACGTCGGTGAACCCCTCGTCGACGAACGCGTCGGCCTCGCTCGGCTGGCAGAACACCGGGACGTCCGGATCGAGCGCCTCCGTCGCCGCGTCGTCGAAGTGGTCCGGGTGGCGGTGGGTGACGATCACCGCGTCGTGCGACAGGTCGACGTCGGGCATCGGGACGAGCGGGTTCGCGCGGTGGTTCGGCGTGTCGTCGATGGGCGGCAGCGCGCCCCGAGACGCGAACAGCGGGTCGACGAGGAAGGTGCTCCCGTTCACGGTCGCGAGGACGGTGGCGTTGCGGACGAGAGTGACGCTGAGGTCGGGGGCGGACATACGGGTCCGTTCGGCGAGCGCGCGGTTGTGGCTTGCGGCGGGACAACGCCCCCGCGGCGTCGCTCGAAGGTCCGGAGAAGCCCGAGCGCCAACCGGGCCGGCTCTGAGCGGACGGAGATGGCGCCCTCGGAGCGGGAGAACCGTCGGCCTAGCCACCGCGACGCGACCGTCAGCACCGCGTGGCCGTCGGCCGGAGTGGCGGTTCGATAGGCCGCGCCAAAATCCGTTCACCGCGCCGGAGCCGCCCGAACTGTTCGCGTAACGCACCGTGTATTTATGTGCCGGACGGGCGTCGTGTCCCCCGTCATGTACGGACGTGAGTCGCCGTGAGACGCCGGAATCGTATCCGAGCGGGAACCGGGGCCGACGCGGCCGGTGTCGCGGGCGGTCTCGCGGGCCGCAGGCGGCGCGACGGACCGCCGCTCAAGGAGGGGTTCGAGCACGACATGGGCGACCGGGAGGCGGACGCGACTCACTGCGTCTCTGGCTCGTCGGTGCGCGACGAGGCCCGATGACCGCCGAACGCGACGCGGACGGCGGCGGCACCGGCGAGGCCGCCGCCGATCGACCCGACACCGGCGACGACGACACCCCCGCCGCCGATCGACCCGACGCCGGCGACGACGACACCGACACGATGCGCGGGCGGGCCGGCGAGAGCCGGGTGAAGCTGTGGCTCCTGTTGCGCGCGGACCGGATCGTCGTCGCCGGGGTTCTGACATTCCTCGTCTTCGCCGCGACGGTCGCGATCGCCGCGGGGATCTCGCCGTCGCTCGCCGGGAAGGTCGAGGCGAAGGACCCGATCGAGACGCTGTTCTCGGCGATGATCACGGCGATCGTCACCGGGGCGACGCTCGTCGTCACGATCGGCCAGCTCGTGCTCACGCAGGAGAACGGGCCGCTCGGCGACCAGCGCGACCGAATGGACGGCTCGCTCGCCGTCCGGGACAGCGTGGCGGCGCTCCTCGGTTCGCCGGCGCCGACGGACCCTGCCGCGTTCCTCGACGCGCTTCTCGGCGCCGCGTCGGACCGCGCCGACGCACTTCGGGAGTCTGTACGCGACCGCGGCGCGGACGGGTCCGGCGAGGCCGACCGCCGCGACGAGCCCGCCCTCCGGGAGGATGTCGACGGACTGGCGTCGTCGGTCGGCGAGAGCGCCGACGCCGTGCGCGACCGGCTCAACGGCGCTCGGTTCGGCTCGTTCGACGTGGTGTTCGCCGCCCTCGACTTCCCGTACGGCCGCGAGATATCGCGCGCGGAGCGCGTCGCCGCCGACCACGGCGAGTCGCTCACCGCCGACGAGCGCGACCTCCTCGGGGACCTGACGGAGGCCCTGTCGCTGTTCGGTCCCGCCCGCGAGCACGTGAAGACGCTGTACTTCCAGTGGGCCCTGATCGACCTCTCGCGACTGATCCTGTACGCCGCGGTGCCGGCGCTGGTCGTCGCGGGCGCCATGGTGGCGGTCGTCGACGTCGGGACGTTCCCGGGGCGCACGCTCGGGTTCGACCACCTCACGCTGGTCGTCGCGGCCGCGTTCGCGGTCACGCTGCTCCCGTTCTCGCTGTTCGTTTCCTACGTGCTCCGCGTCCTCACCCTCGCGAAGCGGACGCTCGCCATCGGACCGCTGGTGCTGCGGGACACGGAGTAGGCGAGCGCGGCCGCTCTCCGGGGGAGGAATGTCGCCCGCAACACTAACGACCGGTCTCATCTCCGGCGGCGTGCCGCGTCGACCGGGAAACCCTCGTGGCGGGCGGTCGCCTGCGCGGCGACGGGCGGGTCGCGTCAGCGACCGGATGTGACGCGCCTGGGTTCTCCGCGCTGTCATCGCTCCCATCGGGGAGTACTCGGGCGGGGACTGAGGGCGCGCGTCCGACGGTAGCCGGCGGACGCGTTTAAAAGGTCCGCCGCGCGCTCAGTCGTCCTGCTCGGTGCCGGCGACGATCACGGCGCCGCTCTCGTCGTCCTGCCGCTCCGACACGGAGACCGGGTCGATCCCGCGCCGGGAGGCGTCGAACTCCGAGAGCAGGTAGACGAGGCCGGCGAGCAGGAGCGCGCCGAACGGGAGCAGGGCGAGCGGCGTTACCCGGGTGACCCCCCAGACGACGAGCAGGAGGACGACCACGGCCGCGACCGTGACCGCGTAGTAGATCTGCGTGCGGACGTGGTCGATCAGGTCGGCGCCGGTGAACGTCGCCGAGAGGACGGTCGTGTCGGAGATCGGCGAGCTGTGGTCGCCGAAGATGGCGCCCGAGAAGATGACGCCGACCATCGCCGCCACGAGCGTGTGGCCCGCCGCGCCGCCGCCGCTGATCTCCCACGCGATCGGGATCGCGATCGGGGTGACGATCCCCATCGTCCCCCACGAGGTGCCGGTCGAGAACGCGATGAGGCCGGCGACGACGAACACGAGCGCCGGCAGGAGGGAGGCCGAGACGGAGCCCACGGCGACGTTCGCGACATAGGCGCCGGTGCCGAGCGCGTCGATCGCCTCGCCGATCCCCCACGCGAGCACGAGGATGGAGGCCGCGGTGAGCATGATCCCGAACCCGTCGATCGTGTACTCGGTCGCGTCGCCGACCCCGAAGATGTCGTAGGCCCGTCCGAGGACGAACCCGCTGGCGACCATCGCGAACGAGCCGATCATCAGCGCGACCTCGTAGGAGGCGTTGAGCGCGGCGTCCCACAGCCGCCCGCCGGCCGCGCCGAGCTCGACGGCGAGGAGGTCGCCGCCGAAGCCGACCGGCGAGAACTCGCCGGACCACAGCGCGGTCCCGATCGTCACGGCGATCAGCACCGCGACGGGCACGAAGAAGTTGGCGAGCCGCGGCGTCGACGCCGGGGGATCGCCGAGCTCGCCGGCGACGTCCTGCATCGGCACCGCCTCGTCTCGGGTCACCTTCCCGGCGGTCCACGACCGGTGTTCGGCCGTGAGCATCTCGCCGTAGTCGCGGCCCGAGCCGACAATCAGGAGGACCATCACGATCGCGAGGATGGCGTACATGTTGAACGGGATCGAGGAGACGAACACCTCGAAGGTTCCGGGCCGGTTCGCCGCCGCGACCCCGGCGGAGTCGTACCCCTCGGCGATGAGCGAGAGTTGGAACGCGACCCACGAGGAGATCCCCAGCGTCGCCACCGGCGCGGCGGTGGAGTCGACGATGTACGAGAGCTTCTCGCGGGAGATCCGGAGGCGGTCGGAGACGTCCTTCATCGCCGACCCCACGATCGCGGTGTTCGCGTAGTCGTCGAAGAAGAGGACGATCCCGAGCCCCCAGGCGACGAGCCCGGCCTGTCGCTGGGAGTCGAGGCGGTCGAGCGCCCAGTCGCGGACCGCGGCGGTGCCGCCGAGGTTCCACACCATGGCGACGCCGGAGCCGAGAAGCAGGGTGAACACGAGGATCGTCGCCTGAAACTCGTCGGAGACCGCCGCGACGATCCACTCGAACGTCTGGACGATCCCGAGCCCGCCGGTGACGATGACGGCCCCGGACCAGATGCCGAGGAACAGCGAGAGCACCGCCTTCCGGGTGATCACCGCGAGGACGATCGCGAGCAACGGCGGGGCGACGGACAGCGCTCCGAAGTCGGTCATGACCACCACCACTCACGCGAGAGTATTTAATACCTCCCCGACACGAGAGTTGACGTATCACCGGAAATATAACTTATAGGCGAATTTACATAGCTGTATATTGGCTGTGAGCGACCGTTCGTCGATCTGTGATCGCTCTCGACGATGGATCGTCGACCGGCTCGGTCGACGCTACGACGGCGGTCACCGCCCGCGACCGGCGGAATCGGCGCGTATCCGAACGCACTTACGTCCCTGTGACCGACCCACGCGCAATGTCTGTACGAGTCGGCATCCTCGGCGCCACCGGCGCCGTGGGTCAGCGGTTCATCCAGTTGCTCGACGATCACCCGACGTTCGACCTCGCGGCCGTCACCGCGAGCGCGGACAGCGCCGGGAAGACGTACCGCGAGGCCGCCAAGTGGCGCGTTGACACGCCCATCCCGGAGAGCGTCGCGGAGATGACGGTGACGGAGACGACGCCCGCGGGGATCGCGGACGACGACGTCGACCTCCTGTTCTCCTCGCTCCCCTCGGGAGTCGCCGCCGAAGTCGAGCCCGCCTTCCTGGAGGAGGGGTACGTCGTCTCCTCGAACTCCTCGAACGACCGCATGGCGGCGGACGTCCCGCTCACGATCCCGGAGATCAACCCCGGCCACCTCGACCTGATCGAGGTCCAGCGCGACGAGCGGGGCTGGGACGGCGCCCTCGTGAAGAACCCGAACTGCTCGACGATCACGATGGTGCCCACCCTCGCGGCGATCGACCGGTTCGGCCTAGAGAGCGTCCGCGTCTCCACGCTACAGGCGGTCTCAGGCGCGGGCTACTCCGGCGTCACCTCGATGGAGATCCTCGACAACGCCATCCCGCACATCGGCGGCGAGGAAAACAAGATGGAGACGGAGTCGCGGAAGCTCCTCGGCGAGTTCGACGGCGCGGAGGTCAACCTCCACGAGGCCGACGTCGCCGCCTCCTGTAACCGGATCCCCACCCTCGACGGTCACTTGGAGAACGTCTTCGCCGAGTTCGCCGAGGACCCCTCGGCCGCGGACCTCCGCGAGGCGATGCGCTCGTTCGAGGGCGTCGGCTCACTCCCGAGCTCCCCGGACCAGCTCATCAAGGTGTTCGGCGAGGACGAGCCGGAGCGCCCGCAGCCCCGCCTCGACCGCACGTACGCGGATGGGATGGGCATCGTCGCCGGCGGCGTCCAGTCGACCGACGCCGGCGCGAAGTACAACTGCCTCGCACACAACACGATCCGCGGCGCGGCGGGCGCCTCGCTGCTGAACGGCGAGCTGCTCGTCGAGGAAGGGTACGTCTAAGCGAGCCGACCCGCGACCGTCAGAAACTTACTTCTCCGCGTTCCGCTCCCGACGCTATGTCAGAGACGACCCTCGAACGGTCCCTCCGCAGGGGCGTCGCCGTGCTCCTCGTCCCGCTGTCCGGCGCGACGACCCTCCCCGAATTCGTCGAGGCCGCGCTGCCCGGAATCTCGAACGTCCTCGGCGCCGCGCTGTTCGTCGCGGCCGTCGCGTACCTCGTCGTCAGCGTCGGCGGACAAGTGGTCTCGGCGGCCGACACCCCGCTGTAGTCGAACGGCGAAGCGAGGGACCGGCGGTCGTCTCCGGCGACCGAAGGCTTCAACAGCCGCGTCTCGGATTCGGCTCACATGGTGGACAAAGACGTCGTTCGTCGGGGCTACGACGCGCTCGCGGAGACGTACGCCGCCGACCGAGGTCGGGAGGGTCGCGGGAGAGCGATCCTCGCTCGGTTCCGCCGGTCGCTGCCCGAGTCGGCGCGCGTCCTCGACGCGGGGTGCGGGCAGGGAGCACCCGTGTTGCGCGACCTGAGCGCGTCTGCGACCGCGACCGGGCTGGACGTCTCCCGAACGCAGTTGGAGTTGGCCGCCGAGAGCGTTCCGGACGCGTCGCTCGTGCAGGGCGACGTGGCCGCGCTCCCCTTTCGCGCCGATTCCTTCGACGCGGTGACGGCGTACCACTCGCTGATCCACGTCCCGCGGGACCAGCGCCGACGGGTCCTCGAGGAGTTCGCTCGCGTGCTCGTCGACGGCGGACGGCTGCTCCTCTCGGAGGGAACGGACGAGTGGGCGGGGACGAACCCGGACTGGCTCGACACCGGCGTCGAGATGCAGTGGTACATCGCCGGGGCCGCCCGGACCCGCGAACACCTTTGAGAAGCGGGCTTCACCGTCGAGGCCGAGCGGGAGGCCGCCGACTCTCTAGACGACGGGAACGAGGGGCGGTGGACGTTCTTCGCCGCGGAGCTGGGGAGGTAGGCGGAGCGAACGGAACCTCACTTCCCTTCGAACTCCGGCTCGCCGTCGCCCATGAACGCCGTGACGCCCTCCATGAGGTCGTCCGTGTTCATCACGTGGCCGAAGCCCATCGCCTCCACCTCCAAGCCCGCCTCGCCGTCGGTGCGGCCGGCGTGCATCGCGCGCTTCGTATACTTCTGGGCGATCGGCGGGCCGGCGGCGAGCGACTCGGCCAGCTCGCGCCCGCGCTCGGCGAGTTCCTCGCCGGGGACGACCTCGTTGACGAAGCCGTAGTCGGCCAGCGTCTCGGCCTCGTAGCGCTCGGCGGTGAAGATGATCTCCTTCGCGCGCCCCTCGCCGACGATCCGGGCGAGGCGCTGCGTACCACCCCAGCCCGGGAGGAGCCCGAGGTCGTGCTCGGGCTGGCCGAGCTCGGAGCGGTCGGAGGCGATCCGCATGTCGGCCGCGGTGGCGAGCTCCATCCCGCCGCCGAGGCAGTAGCCGTCGATGGCGGCGACGACGGGGCTGTCCGACGCCTCTAGCTTCCCGAACGTCTGCTGCCCCTGCCGCGAGAGCTCGACGGCGCTTATCGGCTCCGCGCCGCCGGCGGCCATGCTCTGGACGTCGGCGCCGGCCGAGAAGGCGCGGTCGCCGGCGCCGGAGAGGAGGATCGCCCGTACCTCGTCGTGCTCGTCGAGCCGGTCGATCGCGTCCGCGAGCTCGTCGAGCAGCTCCCCGCTGATCGTGTTCATCCGGTGCGGGCGGTCGATCTCGACGTGACCGACCCGGTTCTCGACGGCGACGTTGAGCGTGTCGTAGTCCGCGAGCGCGTCGTCGCCCTCGGCGTCTTCCCCGTCGTCGGTCCCGCCGTGGAACCCGCCCGCCTCGGCGGCCTCGCGCAGGTAGTCGGTCGCCTCGTAGCGCGCCTCGCCGGTCTCCTCGCGGAGGTCGTCGAGGACGTCGACCAGCTCGTCGAGCCCCTCGCCGTCGGCCAGCTTCGCGGGGCCGTCGGGGAAGCCGGCGCCGAGCATCACGGCGCGGTCGATGGCGGGCGCGTCGGCGACGTCGTTCCCGATCAGCCCGGCGACCTCGTTGGCCATCACGGCGAGGAGCCGCTTCCGGACGTCCCCGTCGATCGCGTCCGAGGGGATCTGCGCGCCCTCGCCGTCCTCGTAGTCGTAGAAGCCCGAGCCGGTCTTCTTCCCGAGCGTCTCCGCCTCGACCTTCTCGACGAGCAGCGGGCAGGGGCGGTACGCCTCGCCGAGGGTCTCGTGCATGTAATCCAGCACGTGGTACCCCACGTCGATCCCGACCTGGTCGGCGAGCTCGAACGAGCCCATCGGGAGCCCCATGTCGAACTTCGTCGTGGAGTCGACCGCCTCCATCGTGGCGTCGCCGGACTCGACGATCCACGCCGCCTCGTTCATCAGCGGGACGAGGATGCGGTTGACGATGAAGCCGGGGCTGTCCTTCCGGACGCGGACGGGGGTCTTCCCCATCGACTCCGCGAGCCCCTCGATCAGTTCGAGGGTGTCCTCCGAGGTGTGCTTCCCGGAGATGACCTCGACGAGGTCCATCCGGACCGGCGGGTTGAAAAAGTGCATCCCGCAGAAGCGCTCGGGCCGGTCGGTGACCTCGGAGAGCTCGGTGATCGAGAGGCTGGAGGTGTTGGTGACGAAGACGGCCTCTTCGGGCGCGTACTCGACGACCTCGTCGTACACGTCCTTCTTGATGGCCATCTTCTCGGGGACGACCTCGACCACCACGTCGGCCTCGGCCAGCGACTCCTCGAGGTCGACGTACGCCTCGACGCGGTCGAGCGTCGCCTCGGCCTCGTCGTCGCCGATGCGGTCCTTCTCGGCGAGCTTGCCGAGCGACCACTCGATCTGGTCGTAGCCGTCCTGGACGAACTCCTCTTCGATGTCCCGCAGCGCCACGTCGTAGCCGGCGAGGGCGGCGACCTCCGCGATGCCGTGGCCCATATTTCCGGCACCGAGCACCGTCACGTGCTGGACGTCTTCCAGTTGCATACGGCAACGGTCGGAACCGTCATGGTTGAACGTTTCCATCTTCCAAACGGGAAACCCAAGGTAAGTTTATATCGGGTCCGACCCGCGGGCCGACGGGGTCGTCGAGAGCGTAACCGCGGCCGCGACCGAAACGGTCGGGTGGCTCCGGCCCGAACCCCGGACCGATGGACGACCGAGTCGCGGCGACCCTGCGGGAGGACCCGACGATGGCGGCGCTTATCGACCGACACGGTCGGCTCGCGATCGAGCCCGCGGCCGACGAGTTCGCGCGCCTCTGCACCTCGATCGTGAACCAGCAGCTCTCGACAGCCTCCGCGGCGGCCATCCGCGAGCGCTTCGTGGGGGTCCTCGGCGGCGACCCGACGCCGGACCGCGTGCTCGCGGCCGACGAGGGCGCCCTGCGCGAGGCCGGGCTCAGCGGGACGAAGGTCGAGTACCTGCGCGCGACGGCCGAGGCGTTCCGCGACGGCGACCCCGACCTGACCCGCGAGGGGCTGGCCGACGCGAGCGACGAGGCGGCCGTGGGCCGGCTCACCCAGATCCGCGGCATCGGCGAGTGGACCGCGCGGATGTACCTGATCTTCGCGCTCGGACGCGAGGACGTGCTCCCGCTCGGCGACCTCGCGGTGCGGAAGGGGATCGAACAAGTGTACAACGATGGGGCGGAGCTGACTCGGGGAGAAATGCGGGAGATCGCCGAGGCGTGGCGCCCGTACCGGAGCTACGGGACGCGGTACGTCTGGGCCGAGTACGAGTCGTGAGCTGTTGCCCCCGGTTCGACGGTGGATCGTTCAAACGTCCCAGCCGCTCGCTTATAAATAGGTGATTGCGGAGTGACGGTGATGTTAAGTTAAGAA
>NZ_NHOY01000014.1 GCF_002252755.1 Halorubrum sp. Hd13
AGGGGACAGGTCCGCGAGCTCGTCGGTGCCGATCCCGTGTTCCGGGACCGGGTCGTCGCCGATCGTCGAGAGGACGTCGTGGTAGAGCCGGAACCGGGTCGAGCCGCGGCGGGCGTCGACGTACACGAACCCCGGGAGAGTGGGTTCGACCGCCCTCGTCGTCGTCTGGATCGCCCGCCGCGGGCCGCTGTGGGACGCGAGGCGGTCGAACAGCGCGGAGACGACGGCGGACTTCCCGCTCCCCTTCGGGCCGTGCACGTAGGCGCTCGGCGGGAGCGTCCCGGAGAACGCCGGGCTGAAGACGTCGAGCAGGCGCTCGAACACCGGCCCCCGACCGGTGGGCGAGTCCACGTGTGAGACGGGGGAGACGGCGTCGAGGTCGACGAGGACGCCGGCCCCGGCGTCGTACCCCAGCCTGCGCTCGATCCGGTCGTCGATGTTCACGCTCGACCCTCCTGTGTGTCCGAATAAAACAGGCACGAAGCGCGGCGCTCGGTCCGACCGGCTCGCCGCCGCGACCTCACCAGCCGTCGGGCTTGTACCGGTTTATAAGGAGCGTCGAGGCGACGAACACGGCGGCCGCGACCGCGCCGACGATCGCGCCGGCGACGACGCGCGCCCCGACCGGTCCCTCCGCGGTCGCCGCCACCACGAGAGTGACGATTCCGGCGACCACGAGCATGTTTCGACCGTCGCGCCTCTCGAGTCCCAGCGTCTCCGCGTTCATATCGGCCCCTCTCGCCCGGCGACGTTAAATCCACCTCGAACGCCGTCGCCGGCCGGCGGTCGCGGCCGAGAACGGCACCGGCGACGACAACGGCGACGCGATCGCTCCCGCCGCCGTCCACAATCTTAACACCCCCGGCCGCCTCCCGCGGAGTATGTCCGAACCAGAGTTCGACGAGTCGGTCGTCAAGGCCGACAAGCGGAGCAAGGCGGTTGCGCTGATCGTCGCGATCGCCGCGTTCCTCGTCGTCCGCGAGCTCGTCGTCGACGTCCAGTTCGCCTCTATCGTCGCCGCGACCGCCGGCGTCGGCGTCCGGCTGTACGTCCCGTATCACGCGAGCGTTCGGGTCCCGGAGTCGGACCGGACGTCGCTCAGCGACCACCCGACGGTCGGGGCGTACCACCACGGCGCCGCCGGAATCGGGCTGGTGGTGCTGTCCGTCATCGCCGTCGCCGCGTTCGCGTTCACTCAAGGGTTCGTTACCTCGGTTGGTGTCGGGATCATCGCTGGTGTCGTTGCGTACGTGGTTCTTTCTTCGACGCTTCCGGCGGGATAAAAGCCGGAAGGCGACGCTTAGGTTCCCGGCACCCAGATGGAGCCGAGGACGCCGAGGATCGCCAGGACCGCGAGGATCGACGACGAGATGAAGATCGCCGCGGCCGGCGGGTCCACGTGAGTGTCACCGTGCGCGTAGAAGACGCGCTGGAAGGCCTCACCGATCACGGCGCCGAGGAGGCCGAACCCGGCCCCCGCGATCAGTCCGACCGTGCCGCTGAAGCCCGCTCCCGTGAACGCCGCCCACGCCGTCGCGCCCGGTAGCGTCATGTGGTGAGTGACCGGGATCCGGTCGACGCCGAGGTTCAGGAACAGCAGCGTCGCCGCGCTGATACCGAACCCGAGGAACACGTTCCCGGTCTGGATCGCGGCGTAGGAGGCCGCCAGTCCGGCGGCCGCACCGATCGCCGCGACGTGCGACCACTT
Organism: Halorubrum sp. Hd13; assembly: GCF_002252755.1. Taxonomy (GTDB): domain Archaea; phylum Halobacteriota; class Halobacteria; order Halobacteriales; family Haloferacaceae; genus Halorubrum. The sequence continues at coordinate 1,709 of NZ_NHOY01000014.1, forward strand.
GTACATGTTCGGCAGCCACGGCTCGACCGCGAGGCGGTCCTCGCTGGACTTGTCGCCGTCGCCGGGGACCTCATTCGGATCGCGCATCTCCTCGCGTTCGAACGGTCCCATGTCGAAGTAGCCGCTCGCCTTGCTGCTGACGTTGCCGATCACCGAGTAGCCGAACACCGCCCGGTGGACCAGCGCGCTGGCGACGACGGTGAACGCGATCGGGTCCGTCGGGATCGCCAGGTTCCGCAGCGTCTGTTCGAGCACGATGCCGAACACACCGAACCCCGCACCGACCGCGAGGATGTCAGGTCGACTCCCGAGCGCGAAGCCGATGTCCTTCGCGTTGTGGTAGTCGAAGCCGGACTCCATCGCGCCGTTCTTCGCCGCGTACGCCGACGCCGCCGCACCGCCGGCGAAGGAGATGTGCGGCCCGAAGACGGGACCGAACCCGACGCCGACGCCCGACCCCATGGCGGCGTCACCGCCCCACACGCCGGCGATGACGAGGAAGCCGGTGAAGATGAACGCCGGGAGCGCACCGAGCGCGGCGCCGAACGCCCCGCCGGCGGCCGCGCCGAGCCAGATGGTCGGGTCGAGCAGGATGTCGAGCACCGCGCCGATCGAACCGGCGCTCCACTGTGCGAGCACCCCGCCGGACTGCGCGAGCAGGTCGCCGGACGCGAGCAACGCCGAAGCCTCGGCGCTCATCTACTCGTCCTCCTCGTCGTCCTGTGCCCAATTGAGGGAGCGCTCGACCGCGTCGTCCCAGCGGTCGTACAGCTTGTCGACCTCTTCCTGCTCCTTCTCCGGCGAGAAGTCGCGGTCGATCTGCCAGTTATCGCGGAGCTCGTCGACGGTGTCCCAGTAGCCGACGGCGAGGCCGGCGGCGTACGCCGAGCCGAGCGCCGTGGTCTCGTCGACCTCCGGCCGGACGATGTCCGTCTGGATGATGTCGGCCTGCAGCTGACAGAGGAAGTTGTTCTTGACCGCGCCGCCGTCGACGCGGAGGCTGGTCATCTCGACGCCCGAGTCGGCCTCCATCGCCTCCGCGAGGTCGCGGGTCTGGTAGGCGATGCTCTCCAGCGTCGCCCGGACGATGTGTTCCTTGGCGGTGCCGCGAGTCATCCCGACGATGGTCCCGCGAGCCCGGCCGTCCCAGTGGGGGGCGCCGAGCCCGGTGAACGCCGGAACCATGTAGACGCCGTCGGTCGAGTCGACCGATCGGGCCAGCTCCGCGGTCTGTGCGGCGTTGTTGATCAGGTCGACGTCCTCGAGGAACTCGATCGCCGCGCCGGCGATGAAGATCGACCCCTCCAGCGCGTACTGTACCGGCTCGCCGGACATCTGGAAGCCGACCGTCGTGAGCAGCCCGTTGTCGGACGCGACGGCTTCCTCCCCGGTGTTCATCAGGTAGAACGCGCCGGTTCCGTAGGTGTTCTTCGCGTCGCCCTTGTCGAAGCAGGTCTGCCCGAAGAGCGCGGCCTGTTGGTCGCCGAGTGCGCCGGCGACGGGAACCGCCTCGCCGAGGAAGCCGTCCGCGTCCGTGTGGCCGTAGTAGTCCTCGTCGGAGGACGGTCGGACCTCGGGCACCATCTCACGCGGCACGTCGAACTCCTCGAGGAGCTCGTCGTCCCACTCCATGTCCCGGATGTTGTACAGCATGGTCCGGGAAGCGTTCGTGACGTCCGTGATGTGGTTGCCCGTCAGGTTGTAGATGAGCCACGCGTCGATCGTGCCCATCAGCAGCTCGCCGTCGCGGGCCCTGTCGCGGAGGTCTCGGCCGCGGGACGCCGACATCTTGAGCGGCTCCGCGTTGTCGAGGATCCATTCGGTCTTGGTCGCGGAGAAGTACGCGTCGCACTCCAGTCCGGTCTTCTCGCGGATCTCCTCGACCTTCCCGGCCTCCTGGATCTCCTCGACGCGGTCCGTCGTCCGCCGGTCCTGCCACACGAGGGCGTTGTGGACCGGCTTTCCGGAGTCTTTGTCCCACACGATCGTCGTCTCGCGCTGGTTGGTGATCCCGATCGCGTCGAGCTGGTCCGCCTCCAGCCCCGCGTCCGCGAGCCCGTCGAGGACGACCTGTTGGGTGTTCTCCCAGATCTCGATCGGGTCGTGCTCGACCCATCCGGGGTTCGGGTAAATCTGCTCGTGCTGTTCGTAAGCGTTCGTAACGACCTGGCCCTCGTGGTCGAACACCATGAATCGGGTGCCGGTCGTCCCTTGGTCTATCGCACCGACGTACTGTGTCATGTTTTGGATCCCTCCTGTGGCGCTGGTCCGCACGCGGCGACGCCGCCGATCCCGTCCCGGGCGCGTCCCGAGAGGGTCGCGTCCCGGCTCGGCCGGGATTCGGCTCCGTGAGGCGACCCCCGAGCGACCGCGTCCGACCCGCAGGCCGGACGCGCGGCCGCGTTTCGACGGGGGTCACCGCCGTCGCCGCGGTATATCTTCACGGAAGCTACCACGCCGTTCGTGAACATAATGTACTACCATAATAATCTAACTGTTAAAATCCGCTTTTGAGCGCGGTTCAAAAAGAGGATATATAAACAAACCGTTGGCGCTAACGCTTGCACTACTTGAACGTCCCTGATAGTTATGCGAACCCGTAAAGAGGAGGTAAAGTAAAGTGGACGGGGTCCGAGCGGTCGGTTATGGACCATCAGGTGGACGTCGTGGTCGTCGGGGGCGGCTCGACCGGCTGCGGCGTCGTCAGGGACCTGGCGCGGCGGGGGCTCGACGCGGTGCTCGTCGAGAAGGGGAACCTGACGCACGGCACGACGGGACGGATGCACGGGCTCCTCCACAGCGGGGGTCGGTACGCGGTCTCCGACCAGAAGAGCGCGAGGGAGTGTATCGAGGAGAACCGGGTGCTCCGCGACATCGCGTCCCACTGCGTCGAGGAGACGGGGGGGATGTTCGTCAAGCGCCCCGAGGACTCCGAGGAGTACTTCCAGGAGAAGCTGGAGGGGTGCCGCGCGTGCGACATCCCCGTCGAGGTGCTGGACGGCGAGGAGGCCCGCCGCCGCGAGCCGTACCTCGCCCGCGACGTCGAGAAGGCGATCGCGCTCCCGGACGGCGCGGTCGACCCCTTCCGGCTCTGCGTCTCCAACGCGGCCGACGCCCGCGAGCACGGCGCGCGGGTCGAGACGCACGCCCCGGTGACCGACGTGCTCGTCGAGGACGGCGAGGTCGTCGGCGTCGAGATCGAACACGAGACCGGCCCCGGCAAGCGGGTCCACCGCGAGCCCGGGACGACCGAGGAGATCCGCGCGCGACACGTCGTCAACGCCACCGGCGCGTGGGCCGGCAACGTCGGCGAGATGGCGGGCGTCGACGTAGAGGTGCGCCCGTCGAAGGGCGTGATGACCGTGATGAACACCCGACAGGTCGACACCGTCATCAACCGGTGCCGACCGAAGGGCGACGCGGACATCGTCGTCCCGCACGAGACGGCCTGCATCCTCGGCACGACCGACGAGGAGGTCGACGACCCCGAGGACTACCCCGAGGAGGAGTGGGAGGTCGACCTGATGATCGAGACGCTCTCGGAGCTCGTGCCCGCGCTGAAGGACGCCCGCACGCTGCGGTCGTTCTGGGGGGTCCGCCCCCTCTACGAGCCGCCGGGAACGGGCACCGAGGACCCGACCGACATCACGCGCGACTACTTCCTGCTCGACCACGGCGACCGCGACGACCTGCCGGGGATGACGACCATCGTCGGCGGGAAGCTCACCACCTACCGCATGATGGCCGAGTCCATCTCGGACCACGTCTGCGAGGTCCTCGGTCACGAGGCGACCTGCGACACCGCCGAGGCGCCGCTGCCCGGGTCGGAGAGCGACGCGCGGATGGAGGAGCTGATGGACGAGTTCGGGCTCCGCTCGCCGGTCGCCCGCCGTTCCGGGCAGCGGCTCGGGTCGCGCGCGGACGAGGTACTCGACGAGTACGACCCGAACCCGATCGTCTGCGAGTGCGAGGGCGTCACGCGCGCCGAGGTGCAGGACGCCATCGGCGAGGCGGGCAGCGACCTCAACGCGGTCCGGCTCCGCACCCGCGCCTCGATGGGGAACTGTCAGGGCGGCTTCTGCACCCACCGCATCGCCTCGGAGCTGGCGCGGGAGTACCCGGAGCCCGTCGTCCGCGACGCGGAGGACGAGCTGTACCAGGAGCGCTGGAAGGGCCAGCGCCACGCGCTGTGGGGGCGGCAGCTCTCGCAGGCGATGCTGAACCACCTGCTGCACGCGACGACGATGAACCGCGACGGCGACCCCGCGAACCTCGACGGCGAGGTCGACTTCGGCGCCTTCGACGCGGGCGCCGGGTCCGGCCCGGCGAGCGCCGACGCCGACGAGGGCGGCGACGCCGGGACCGCCGCCACCGACGGGGGTCGCGCAGGTGACGACGCGACGACCGACGGGGGTCGCGCAGGTGACAACGCGACGACCGACGGAGGGCGCTGATGGCGATCGACAGCGACGTCCTCGTCGTCGGCGGCGGGCTGGCGGCGATCACGGCGGCGATTTCGGCGTCCCGCGAGGGTGCCGACGTGCGGCTCGTCTCCCACAAGTCGAGCACGCTCCGGCAGGCCTCCGGGCTGATCGACGCGCTCGGCTACGTCCCGGCGACGGAGCCGGCGCAGCCGCTCCGCGAGGGACCGCCGACCGCGGGCCGCGAGCTCGACCGCGACGAGTGGCCCGACCCCGAGGGACCCCTCGCCGACCCCTTCGAGGGGATCGACCGGCTCCCCGAGAGCCACCCCTACCGGGTCATCGGCGCGGACGCGCTCCGGGAGGGACTCGACCTGTTCGACGAGCTCGCCGGCGACGCGTACCGCGGGAGCCACACCGACCGTAACGCGCTCCTGCCGACGTTCGGCGGGAGCGTGAAGCCGACCGCGCGGTACCCGGCGGCCGCGGAGGCGGGGCTCGCGAGCGACGACCGGCCGGCGCTCATCGTGGGGTTCCGGTCGCTGACGGAGTACGACGCGCGGGCGTTCGCGGGCCGGCTGGAGGCCGCCGGCGTCCCGTTCGACGTCGCCGGCGCGGAGGTGGAGTTCGCGGAGGCGTTCCGGGCCGACGCGAAGGTCACCCGGCTGGCGAAGGCGCTCGACCACGACGAGGAGATCGACGGCGTCCCCGCCCGCGAGGCGCTCGCGAAGGCGGTCGCCCCGCACCTCCACGACGTCGTCGACGAGGCGGGCGGCGTCGACCGCGTCGAGCGCGTCGGCTTCCCGGCGTTCCTCGGCGACGACCGCGGCGACGAGGTGCGCGCGGAGCTGGCCGACCGGCTCGGCGCCGACGTGTTCGAGATCCCGATGGGGCCGCCGAGCCTCCCGGGGCTCCGCCTGGAGGACACGCTCTACGACGCGCTCGACGCCGAGGGCGTCCGGTTCGAGACCGGCAACCCAGTCGCCGGGATCGAGACCGAGGCGGACGGCCGGATCGAGACGGTCGCCGTCGATCGGAAGGGGAGGGAGACGCCGTACGGCGCCGACGCCTTCGTGCTCGCGACCGGCGGGCTCGTCGGGAAGGGGCTCGACTCGGACCGCGAGGGCGTCCGCGAGCCCGTCTTCGACTTACACGTCGAGCAGCCCGACGACCGCTACGAGTGGTTCGTCGACGACGCGTTCGGCGACCAGCCGTACGCGCGGTTCGGCGTGCGCCCCGACGAGCGCGGGCGCCCGCTCGACGGGGACGGCGAGGCACAGTACGCGAACGTCTTCGCGGCCGGCGGCGTCGTCGGCGGCGCGGACGCGGCGCGGGAGAAGTCCGCGAGCGGAGTGTCGCTCGCGACCGGCCTCGTGGCCGGGCGGCAGGCGGCGACGGAGGCGACCCAATGACACGAGACACACCGGACGACACGGGGGCGACGGACGGAACGGGGAGAGAGCGCGGCGACGGGAGCGAGCCGCGGGCCAGTCCCGGCGTACCGGAGGCGGGCCGCGACGAACAGCCGTCGATCTTCGTCCCCGACGACGGGGAGCGGGCCGGCGGGAGCGAGGCCGACGAGAGCGAGGCCGACGAGAGACCAGCCACCGACGGCGGCGTCGAGAGCGCGACCGGCGGCTCCGACTCGGCGGAGCTCGACCCGGACGCGTACGACCCGGTCGACGTGTTCCCCGGCGGCGACCTCGACCTCCGCGAGGGGGCCGACTCCTGCTACAAATGCACGAGCTGCGACACCTCCTGCCCGGTCGCCGAAGTCGACGACGAGTTCCCGGGGCCGAAGTTCCAAGGGCCCGAGCAGTGGCGCCTCAAGCGCAAGGACGACCACGACATCGACGAGTCGATCACCTCCTGTTCGAACTGCATGCGCTGCGACGACGCGTGCCCCTCTTCGGTGCCGCTCTCGCAGATGCACAACGAGGCGCGCGGCCAGTTCGTCGAAGAGCAGATGGAGAAGCTGTCGGTCGAGTACGTCCGCAACCGGATCTTAGCGAACTACCGGACCTCGGCGCGGCTGGCGAGCGTCTTCCCGCGCACCGCGTCGTTCGCGATGAACTTCGGGCCGGTCCGCTGGGCGATGGAGAAGACGCTCGGCATCCCGAAGGAGCGCGACTTCCCCGAGTTCGCCACGGAGACGTTCCGTGAGTGGTGGAAGGCTCGCGGCGGCGCGCAGGTGGAGGACCCGGACAAGCGCGTGGCCTACTTCCACGGCTGCTACTCCAACTACAACACGCCCGAGGTCGGCAAGGCGATGGTCCGGGTGTACGAGCACTTCGGCTACGAGGTGATGGTCCCCCCGCAGAAGTGCTCCGGCACCCCGATGTTCGCGAACGGGATGCTGAAAGACGCCCGCCGGCACGCGGAGACGAACGTCGAGAGCCTGATCGAGGCCATCGGCGAGGGCGCGGACGTGATCGCCTCCTGTACCTCCTGCTCGATGTCGCTCCGGCAGGAGTACCCGGAGCTGTTCGACATCCACGGGATCGAGGACGTCTCCGAGCACACCTACGAGGCGCTGGAGTACCTCCGGATCCACGAGGACCTGGAGGGCGAGCTCGCGGGCAGTGAGCTCGCGGACGATCGGTCGTACGCCTACCACGCGCCGTGTCACGCCCGCAATCAGGGGCTCGCCCGGCAGGCCGTCGAGACGTTCCGCGACGTCGACGGCGTGAACATGGAGGACGTCGGCGACTCCTGTTCCGGTATCTCGGGGACGTACGGCTGGAAGGAGGAGAAGTACGAGAAGTCGATGAAGATCGGCGAGGAGATGTTCGAACACATGGAGGACGCCGAGGGCGACGTGGGGATGACCGAGTGCCCCACCTGCGCCATGCAGATGGAACACGGGACGGGGTACGAGATCAAACACCCGCTGCAGCTGCTCGAAGAGACCGTCGGCGCCTGAGCGAGAGGCGCTGAGCGGGAGGCGATCCGACCGCTCCCGCGGTCGGTCGGTTCGCCTGGGAACACCGTCGGTTCGCCTCGGAACACCGTCGGCTCGACGCCCGGTCAGCTCGGCGACGCGTCCGTTTCTCAGACCGGATAAGCGCGGACAAACGTTTAATGAGCGGAGTTCCCGAGACGGCCTACGTGACGCTCGAACAGCTCCTCGATCGATACGACGACGTCGAGCGATCCATCGTGGTCGTCAACCGTACCGACCCCGACCCCGTTCTCAACATGCTCACGGACACGTTCGGCGACGCGGTGCAGGTGGCGGACCGGAGCCTCGCGGGCGACGGGGGCACCGGGTCCGACCCGACCGAGACCCGATCCGACCATCCCGGCGCGCGATCCGACGGACCCGCTGATGCGAGCGGGGCGGGGCTCTCCGCCGAGCGGCTGACGATGCGATCCCCGGACGCGGGCGAGAGGCCGGTGATCGACGTCGACGCGCTCCGGCGGAACGACGCCGTCCCGTTCGACGGCGACGACCCCGGCGGAGTGGAGAACCTCGCGCTGCTCGTCGAGGGCGACGAGGTCGTCGCCGGCTCGACGCTCGGCGAGCTCGGCGACGCGGTGTTGTTCGTTAACTCGGACTTGTACGTCACCGGGAGCCGAACGCTGGAGGATGTCGACCTCCCGTCGGTGATAAGCGGCCTCGAAGACACGACGTTCACCCTTCGGGGCTACCCCGAGTCGAACCGCCAGAAGCTCCTCCTCATCACCATCTCCCGGTTCATCGAACGCGCCGCCTGGGTGGCCGGCGACGGGACGCTGCGGTCGTCGTTCCAGCGCCTCTCGCGGATCGAAGACGAGGTCGGTACCCGCGAGGTGTACGAGAGCGTGGTCGACGCCGGCGTCGACACCCACCTGTACGGCGTGCCGGACGACCTCCCTCGCGGCCTCGACGCGGTGGTCCACGGCGGCGACAGCCGGGACTTCACCCACAGCTGGTTCGTCGTGTACCGACCGCCCGGGGGACCCACCTCGGTCGACGGCGGCGCGGGATCGGACCTCGATCGCGGCATGGACGGCGGCGTTGGCCTCCTCGCCGTCGAGGCGGAACCGCGGGTCTGGCGCGGGATGTGGACGTTCGACGAGGGGCGCGTCCGCGCGATGAACCGGTACATCGAGCGGAACCTGTAGGGACGGCGAGCGAAATCCGTAACGAGAAATCGGAGCCGGATTTACGCGTCTCGGGCTGAATCCAACCCGTGAGTTCATATTCTCCCAGCGGTGACGGGATATCATGTTCACGGAGCGGTCCGACCTCGTCGGCGACGACGACCCGATGCGCGGGTACGGCGTCACGGTGACGCCGGGACGGGACGGACCGCTCGTCTTCGTCGCTGGCTACGGCGAACCGAACCGACTGTACGCCCGCGAAGGCGACCGGTTCGTCGATACGGCCTGCGGCATCGTCGCCGACGGGACCCGCCACGGGATGGGCGTCTGCGCGGCCGACCTCGACGCCGACGGCTGCGAGGAGGTGTACGTCCACAACTGCACCAAGGGCGTCGACGGCGGCGGCGACCCCGACCTCCTCTTGAGCCGCCTCGAATCCGACGGCTACCGCTGGACGGACGTGTTCGCGCTCGACGTGAACGCCGACCGCCTCGACGTGCGCGCCGGCCGGTCCGTCGCCGCTCTCGACCGGCTCGGGACCGGCCGGTACGGGGTCGCCGTCTCCGGGTACGCCGCGCCGCTCGCGTTCTACGAGCTCGGCGACGACGGCGAGATAACCGACATGGCCGGCGCCGTCGGGCTGGAGGTCGACGGCGGCTGTCGGTCCCTGCTCGCGGTCCCGCACTGCTCCGGGGAGGGCGATCTGTTCGCGGGCGTCGAGCGCGGCCCGAACCGGCTGTTCCGCAACGAGAACGGCCACTACGACCCGACCGGCGGCGGCGCGCTGGCCGACCCCGCGGGCGACACCCGCGGCGCCTCCCTCGTCGACGAGGGCGGGACGTTCGCCTTCGCCGTCGGCAACGAGGACGGGCCGAACCGCCTCCTCCGTCACGGATCCGGCGGCGAGTTCGAGGACGTCGCGTCGGCGGCCCTCAGCGAGCCCGACCGCGTCCGGACGGTCGTCGCGGCCGACTTCGACAACGACGGCCGCGACGAC
>NZ_NHOY01000119.1 GCF_002252755.1 Halorubrum sp. Hd13
GGTCGTGTTAACTTAAGCATCGGTTCCAGCAGACGGCGAAGGCTCGGAGCCACGATTCTACTGCCATCGGCTCCGCATTTCTAAACGTATTTGAAAACGAAGAGGTTCTTCGTTTTACTTCTCTAAAGATACGTTCGATGGCATTCCGATTTCCATGACGAGTGATTCGAAATCGGAGCGAGATTCGTGAGAGCGCAGCTGTAAGATGTCCGGCAGCATCAACGAGAAAGACCGCATCCTCAACGTGGTGTTTCTCTCTGAGATCGCGGAGAAACACCAGGGTAAATTGTTGGTTTTGGACAGGAAATACGTCAACGTGAAGGAATTGATTTGTGCGAGGATCGACGGCAGCATACAGCCAGAATCTATCTGAGTTGATCTGAATCGCAGTCTCGTCGACCGCAACACGATTCGGGCTTGCCCCGTCAGCTGGCTGTAAATCGGCCTTTTGAATCCAGTTGTGAATAGCTGTCCGGCTTCGCTCGACACCCAACCTCTCAAGATACTGTCTGGTATTCGAAAGTGATAGGCCAGCAAGATGGAGTTGAATACCGGTTTCAATGACCTCGTGGGGTGTCCGCTCTCGCTCCACAAACTCCAAGTCTATCCAATCAGTACAGCCGGTGAGGCGGTCGCTTTTGGGCATAGAGCACTCGAAACGTCGACCGCCTCATTCTTAACTTAACATCACC
>NZ_NHOY01000036.1 GCF_002252755.1 Halorubrum sp. Hd13
CGGCGGCGATCCGATCGTGGTGCTCGCCGCGGGGGTCCGCCTCACCGCGCGTGAGGCGGTCGCGAACGGAGTCGACCCGTTCGCGGCGTTCGACGTGCTGTACGCGTACGAGCTCACCCTCCCGATGTTCGGCGGCGCGATCGACGACTCGGAGTACAGCGACAGCGGCTCTCCGATCGAGTCCGGTGCCGGCGCCGCGGCCTGCTGACCCGGAGCGCGCCTCGCTTCTGCTACTCCCCGTCCTCCTCATCCCCGTTGTCCGCCGGCGGGCGGACACCGCGAACGATCCCCAACAGCTCGCGGCGCGCGTCTTCGGGACCCCGACCCTCCGGGTACGCGGCGGCGACGACCGGGTACGCGCCGCCGGCGAGGAGGTACTCGTCGGCCGCCCACACCGCGAGCAGCGCCTCGATCGGGACCTCGCGGTCTCCGCCGGTCCCGTCCTCCACCAGCCGGCAGTCGCCGCGGAAGGTCCAGACCGTCGCGCGCTCGGCGGCCGGGTCGTCCACGGCCATCTCGCGGTCGCCGCGGCGCTCGACCGCCGCGATGTCGCGGGCCGCGAGCCGGTCGCGGAACCCCTCTCTCGCCCGTCGCTCGACCAGACGGGTGAGCGCGGCGTTCGGCGCCGTCTCCGGGCGGATCCGCAGGCGACTCGCGAAACAGAAGGGCCGCGGGGGCGGGTCGGTCGCCCGCTCGTACCGCACCGTGCTCGCGGTCACGGAGACGGGGCCGGCGGCGAACGGTCGGTCCGTCGTCTCGGCGACGCGTCGCCAGCCGTCGAGGCGGTCCGGGGGGACGACCGGCGGGTCCATGGTCGCCGTTCGCCGGGGAGGTAATTAAAAGCGAGCGGGGACGGGGGCGGCGCGGCCGGCGAGGGGAGAGCGGGCCGCCGCGGATCGGGTCAGTGGTCGTCTTCGCGCCACTTGTGCTCGCACTCGGTGCAGACGAAGAAGCGGGTCTCCGACTCGTCGGCCGAGCGGATCTGCTGCATGTACCAGTAGGCGCGGTCGTTTCCGCACTCCGGACAGTGCGCGGTCGTCTGCGGCAGTCCCTTGTCCTCCGCGTCGCTCACGTCGATGACCTCCGACTCGACCTGCGACTCGGTGGTCCACTCGTCGTCGCCGTCTTCGCGGCCGATCTCGTTGTCACAGTCCGCGGAGCTACACACCCAGTGGTCCTCGCCCTCGCCGGACTTCATCATCGAGCCGCACTCGTCGCAGAACTTCATGGCGGAACCAGCCGCGGATCGTATATAAGCGGCGGGATCGCGACCGAACGACGGAGCCGAGTCCGCCGGTCGACGGCCTCACTCGGCGCCGTCGAGGTGCTCGGCGAGCGCGAACCGGACGCGCTCCTCGTCCGCCCCCTTCGTCTCCCGGCCGGTGACGACGACCTCGCCGATCTCGCCGGTGTTACCGACGTGAGTTCCGGCGCAGGCGGTGCGGTCGTAGGGGTCCGCGTCGGTCCCGAGGCCAGCGTCGTCCGCGCCGGCCGCGCCGATCTCGACGATCCGGAGTTCCTCGATCGAGTCGGGGAGGAGGTCGATGCGGGTGCGCTCCGAGTCCAGGGTCGCCTCGGCCTCGGCGCGGTCCATCGCGTAACTCGTCACGGGACGCTCGTCGGCGACGAGGTCGTTGAGCCGGGCCTCGATGCGGTCGAGGTCCGCGTCGTCGAAGCGGTCGTACGCCGCGTCGAGGTGCGCGTGGTCGTCGTACAGCTGGTTTCCGGTGGTCTGCGCGTCGAACTCGTTCAAGAGGAGCGCCGACAGCAGGTGTTGGGCGGTGTGGTACTTGGAGTGGGCCGCCCGGCGCGCCGCGTCGACCTCGCCGACGACCGCGGTACCGGGCTCGGGCGGCGAGGGCGCGTCGCCGTCGGTCGCCGCGCCACCGCCGTCACCCGCCTCGGCCGCCGGCGCGAGGGTGTGGTAGATCGTGTCCTTCTTCCGGACGTCGACCACCCGCCACCGATCGTCGCGCTCCCCGTCGGCGAGGCGGAGCGTCCCCGTGTCGTGCGGCTGCCCGCCGCCCGTCGGGTAGAAGTGCGTCCGGTCGAGGACGATCCGGTCGTCGAGCGCGCGCTCGACGGTCGCCTCGAACGTCGTCACCGTGTCGTCGGCGAGGTACAGTTCCTCGGTCATACCGAGAGAGATCGGCTCGGCCGGCTTAGGTGGTGCGCTCAGGGCAAGCGCGCGCCCGAGACGGGAGCGGCGGCGACGCCGCGATCGGAGTCGGGACCGATGACGCTCTCAGATCCGATACTCGGACGTCGACGTTTATGAGTGCTCCCGACGTAGGCGGCCTCATGAACGGTCCCGACCGCGCCCAGAGCGAGGTGATCGGCGTCGTGCTCCTCCTCGGGCTCACGATCACGGCGGTCGGGGTCACGGTCGCGCTCGGGTCGACGGCGCTCGGCGACGTGCAGTCGTCGGCCGACGTCCAGCGGATCGAGGGGGCGATGACGCAGGTCGACTCGAAGGCCAGCCTCGTGGCGCACGGCGGGTCGACGAGCCAGCGCATCCGGCTCGATCCCGGCCGGAGCGCCGACGTGCGCGTCGACGACGAGGCGGGAGTGATGCGGATCGAGGTCGAGGCCGAAAACGAGACGGGCGGGATCGAGACGGTGACGGAGAACGTCACGCTCGGCGCCGTCGTCTACGAGCGGGGCGACGACCGGGTGGCGTATCAGGGCGGCGGGGTCTGGCGGTCGAACGGCGACGGGTCGTGGATGGTGTCCCCGCCCGAGTTCCACTACCGCGGCGACACCCTCACGCTCCCGCTCGTGACGATCGACGGGGTCGACGGGCGGCTCGGCGACGACGCCGTCGTGACGGGCACCTCGAAACACCCGGAGGGGCTGTTCCCCTCCGAGAACGTCTCGAACCCGCTGCTGGGCGGGAACGTGACGGTCACGGTCGAGAGCGAGTACGCGGAGGCGTGGGGGCGGTTCTTCGAGACCCGGACGCGGGCGAACGTCACGCAGGTGTCGCCGACGGAGGTCCGGGTCGCGCTCCGGACCGAGACGGTCCACCCGACGCTCAGCGCCAGCGTCTCTGCGCTCGGCACGTCACGGCTCGAGTTCGGCGGCATTAACACCCTGTACGCCGACAGCTACGACTCCACCGGCGGGTCGTATCCGGGGAAGGGCAACGCCAGCGATAACGCGGTGCTCCAGACGACCAGCGATTTCCACCTCACCGCGGGTGGCGGCGGCAAGACCGAATCGATCGAAATCCGGGGGGACCTCGTGGCGGAATCCTTCGACACACCGAAGGGACAGGCGGACAAGAAGCTGACAATCACGGGGGAGAAGCGGGTCGACGACTCGGTCGGGAGCGCGGACCCCGTCGCGGGAGCCATCGCCGAACGGATCGAACGAGTCCGCGATCAGACGCTTCAGTCCAGTGGAAACTTCACGACGGGGTTCGCCCACGACGACGGAACCGTCCGCACCATCGACGAAGACACATATGTCGACGGCGATGTCACGGTCTCGGACGGGAGTACACTACGGATCGAGGACGGGGCGACCGTCCATATCGGGGGCAAACTCAACGTGAGCGAGAACGGCAGCGACGTTGTGTTCGACGGCTCGGGCGGCGACGTCGCGGTCCTCGTCGAGGACAGCTTCTCGATGCGGGATCAGTCGACCCTCCGCGCGCAGGGCGGGAGCAACAGCGATCTGTTCGTCGACGGCACGGTCGAGATACGGGACGACGCGGCGATCACGGCGGCCACCGGCACCCGCTTCGAGCTGTACAACACCGGGGACGTCGAGGTGACGCATCAGGCGCGAATCGCCGCCGACGACGACGTAACGGGGAACCTGTGGCTGTACTCGAGCGGCGGCAGTATCGACTTTCAGGGGGCCCCGAGCGACGGCATCGACGTCGCGGGAGTGGTATACGCGCCGACGAGCGAAATGACGCTTACAAACAATATGACGTTCAAAGGGTCGTTCACCTCCGGGAGCTTCACGTTCAACGACGCCGACCTCAACCTCCACTACGACGAGTCGCTCGCCACGCTGCAGCCGTTCGGGGGGGCTTCCGTTCCCGTGGTGAGCCACCTGCACGTCTCCCGCCACCGCGTGACGATCGAGGACGACTAGCTCGGCCGAGCCGGTCGAACGAGGCCCCTCGCGGGGCGACCGTCAGCGCTGCAACCCGACGACGCGAACGACCTCGCGCACGTACACCGAGTCGCCGTGTTCGAGCTCCGCCACGGCGACGCCGTCGGCGTCGGCGGGGGTCGCGTCCGCGAACCCGTCGGCGCGCTCGAAGTAGCGCGCCCACGCGTCCGGATGGTCCGTCTCCACCCAGAGGTACAGCGTCTCGCCGCTCGCGGCGTCGAACCGGGTCGTCTTCGAGTCGGCGTTCGCCTCGTCGACCGCGGTTATCTGGACGGTTCCCTCGCCGGTGACGCTCCCTTCTCCGCCGCCGCGGACCAACGCCATTATCGGAATCGTCGTCCGACCGTCGGCGGCGGCGAAGCGGGGCTCCGAGAGCATCACCGAGCCGTCGCCGTCGCCGCGGACCAGGGCGCCGGCCTCGTACGCGATCGTCGTGTCGCCCTCCTCGTACGCGATCGTCTTGGAGGTCCACTCGTCGAGGGTGTCGTTCGCGACGTCGCTGGCGTTGCTGGTGTTCGCGAGGACGAACCGCGACTCGGCGGACGTCGACAGGGTGCCGCCGGCCAGCCGGATCTCGGTCGCCCGGTTCGGGTCGTCGTACCGCTGGACGTCTCGGAGGTTGTCGTCGAGCACGTCGAACGCGCGCTCGACGTTGGCGACGCGCTCGGCCTCCCGTCGGTCCTCCACGCCGGTGATCCCCACCGCGAACACCGTGCCGATCGTGACCGTGATCAGCGAGAACACGAGGATGTAGCCGACGACGTCGCTCACCCCGCGGTCGTCGCCGGCGAGCGAGGAGAGGCCCCCGACCGAGACCGTCCGGCTCCGCCGCCGGCTCATCGCTCTCTCACCACCAGCCGGCCGACGGAGCTGTTGTACCGGACCCGAATCGGGCCGCCCCGGACGCGAGACGATTCGACGGACAGGTTCGCGACGTGCGGGATCTCGGCGACCGCCTCGGGGTCGTCAGTCCGCAGGGTCACCGACTCGTTGTCGACCGCGATCCGATATGGGCGACCGGCGATACGGGTTGGCAAGTCGACGTCGACGGACACGGTCGCGTCGCCGGCGCCGCCGGGGCGGTCGACCTCCGCCGCGCGGGCGAGCCGGTCCGCGCTCTCGAGGTTCGCGACGGCGGTCTGCCCGACGACGGCGAGGTCGCCCCTGACGACCCGGTCCGTCTGCGAGTCGACGACGCCGCCGATCCCGATGACGATCCCGGAGAGCAGCACCGCGCCGATCGCGAGCGTCAACACGTATCCGACGGTGACGCTCACGGCCCGCTCGTCGCCGCGGAAGCGACGGTCGCCGTCGCTCCGGTGCGAGCGGTCGCCGTCGCGTCGCCCGCGGTCACGCATCGGGCTCACCCGGCGCGACCCGGACCGCGGTCTCGAACCGGAGCTCCGCGGTCCGGTAGCGGAGGTCGATCGTCGCCGCGTAGACGGCGGGAGTCGCGGTGTGATCCGAGCCGACGGAGTCCCCGGAGGCGGGGAGCGCGGTCGCGGTCGCCGTCCCGTTCGCCTCGTCCGTCCGCTCGAGGGTCACGTCGTAGGGGGTGCCCAGCGCCCCGGCGCTCGTCGTCCAGAGCCCCGGACAGCGCTCGTCGCCGAGCGTCCCGCCGGTCAGGTCGACGGCGACGCGGTCGGCGGCCGGCGTCGAGCAGACGACGGTCAGGTCGCTCCCGTTCTCGCCGACGGCGACGGTGACGTTGTCGTCGGTGGCGTTGTACACGTACACCTCCCGCGTCTCGTTGACGCCGTCGTCGAATTCGACGTAAAAGGCGTCGGTCGGTGCCCCGGCCGCGTCGGTGGAGGCGAGCGTTGCGGGATCGACCGCCACGACGAACCCGCGCGTCCGACTGACATCGGCCGCGAGGGTCGCGTTCGCGTCTCCGGTGCCGTTCGCGGTGAGATCGCCGGTCACGTAGCTCCCGTTCTCCATCGTCGTCCGGTTCCCCGAGACGTGCGTCACTCCACCGCGATCGGCGTACGCCCGGGCGAGGTACGCGTCGAGATCGGCGATCCCGTCCTCGACGGCGGTGGCCGCCGCATCGTGGTCCGATGGCCGGTTCCGGTTCGTCCCGTCGATCAGCGCGCCGGTCTCCTCGACGGCGGCGGCGCGGACCTCCAGCGCCTCGCCGTCGGCGGCCTCGATGCCGCGGGTCGCGACGTTCTCGCTGTAGATGCTCGCGTTCAGCAGCACCACGAGCGCCACGAGCGAGACGGCCACGACGAGCCCGGAGATCAACAGGAGCTGGCCGCGGTCCGCGTCGCGGAACCGCCGGTCGCCGCGCGGACCGTCGCCGGTGGAGTCGTCACCACGGGGACCGTCGCGGGACCCGTCGCCGTCGGACGGTCCGGGGATCACAGCTGCCATACGACGATGCGCACCTCCAGTCTGTCGTACACCGCGCCGCCGCCGACGTCGGCCGCGTAGAACTCGCCCGGCTCCGACCCGTTCGAGAGGGCTCGGAGCGTCGTGTCTTCGTACCCCGGCGCGGTCAGGTTCGCGTCGTCGGTCAGGACGACGGTACGCGTCGCCGTCACGGCGTTGTCGCTCGGCGATCCCATGTCCACCAGCGTCGTCTCCGCCGCGCCGTCCGGCCCGTGTCGGACGTGGACGTTGAACGCGATCCGGCGTTCGCCGAAGGTCGCGTTCAGCCCCTCGCCGAACGCGTTCGGGGGGCCGCCGCCCGTGAAGTAGCTCGGGCTCCGGCCGTCGGTGAACGACTCGTTCTCCGGGTCCCAGCGGAGCAGGGCGGCCTCGAGGTCGCCGCTGGCCGCGCTCGTCTCCAGCAGGTCGTTCGCGACCGCTCGCTGTTGGTTCTCTAGGTGCTGGTTCGACGTGCTGGCCGACAGCGGGGTCACCGCGGTCGCCTGTAGCGCGAAGGTGAGCCCGGCGACGATCAGGATCGCCGCGGCGAACGCCTCCAGCGTGTGCGCCTGCGCGCGGTCGTCCGGGAACACGGTCACCACACCCACACCGTGAGCCGGTACTGCGTCCCCTCGATCGAGACGAGCCGCTGCGAGACGCTGACGCCGCCGCGGTCGACGCGGACCGGGTCCCTCGTGCTGCGGCGCATGTCGACCGTGTGCGTCCCGTATCGCGTGTCGACGGTGACGGTCGAGGCGTTTCCGACCGGGTCCGCCTCGCCCATCGCGTGGACGACGACGAGGACGTCGTCGTCGAGGCCGAACTCCGCGGCCGTGTCGTTCGCGACGCCGGGCGGACAGCCGGCCGCGGCGGCGAGGGTGGCGTTGCCGCCGTCGCCGTCGAAGAACGCTGCCGTACACGCCGGCGACAGCACCGCTGGCTCCGCGGGCGACGCGGCGAGGAAGTCGCCGGCGTGTACGGC
>NZ_NHOY01000086.1 GCF_002252755.1 Halorubrum sp. Hd13
CCGACCCCACCGCCCGCCGAGTCCATCGCCCGCCGAGTCTAAGATCCGCCGAGTCTAGCGTCCGTCGGCCCTCGACTCCGGCGATCGACCCGACTCATCCGTCGCTCCGATCCGACATATCAAATCCCGGATCCTCGGTCGGCGGGCCGATTCGGACCCGATCCGGTGGGTCGTAGTTGTCCGACTGACACGACGAAACCGGAAATATCGAGTGACTGCGGGGGTCGAACCGCTGATCGATGCCGTTTATAACGGTATATTTATTTATTTAGAACGGCAATGTCCGGTCAGTTGCATGTACGACCTCACGGGTTTTCAGCGTGACCTGCTCTACGTGATCGCCGGCCTGGACGAGCCCCACGGGCTCGCGATCAAAGAGGAGCTGGAGGACTACTACGAGAAAGAGATCCACCACGGCCGGCTCTACCCCAACCTCGACACGCTCGTCGAGAAGGGCCTCGTCGAGAAGGGCCAGCGGGACCGGCGCACGAACTACTACACCCTGACCCGCCGCGGCCGACGCGAGATCGAGGCCCGGACGGAGTGGGAGACCGAGTACGTCGACCACTGAGCGGTCGGTTCCGTCTCCGCGGTCCCTCCCTCTCGCCTCTCTCTCCCCGCGCCGCGAGCCGCGGTTGGATGTTTCTCCAACGACCGCCGAATCGCCCCGGATTTATTCCATCCGCGTGCCACGCGTCACCATGGATCGCCACACGGCCACGCCCGACGTCACGGACCTCCCGGGCGATCGCGCGCGGGAGTGGGTCGACTACCACCACGAGTCGGCCGCGCCGAGCACGTACGTCTACGAGTTCGTCTGGGACCGCACCGCGCCCGCCGAGGGCCCGTTCTGCACCGACGTCGACGGCAACGTCCTCATGGACTTCACGAGCCACGTCGCCGCCGCGCCGCTCGGGTACAACAACCCGAAGATCATGGAACCGCTCGCGGAGTTCGACCTGGTCGACCCGCTGAAGATCGCGGGTCAGGACTTCTACGTCGCCGGCGGCGAGTCGCCCGGCGACGGGCTCCCGGGCTCGTCCGGGCTGATGGAGCGGCTCACCGAGGTCACCGACCACTACGACATGGACACCGTCTTCCTCTCGAACTCCGGGGCCGAGGCGGTCGAGAACGCGATCAAGATCGCGTACGACGACTCCGGCGGCGCCAAGCACGCGATCACCTTCGACGGCGCGTTCCACGGGCGGACGCTCGGCGCGCTCTCGCTCAACCGGTCCAAATCCGTTTACCGCCGGGAGTTCCCGGAGATAAGCGGTGTCCACGACGCCCCGTTCTGCGACGACCGGACCTGCACCCCGGAGACCTGCTCGTGCGGCTTCTTCGTCGACGGCGTCTCTCGGCTCCGGGAGAAGCTCGACCCCGAGCGCGGTCACATCGACCCTGACGACGTGGCGTACCTCATCTTGGAGCCGATCCAGGGCGAGGGCGGCTACCGGTTCCCCTCCGAGGCGTTCACCGACGAGGTCGCCGCCCTCGTCGACGAGCACGACATCACCCTGATCGCCGACGAGATCCAGTCCGGCGTCGGTCGCACCGGCGAGATGTGGGGGTCCGACCACTACGCGCTCGAACCGGACGTGATCTCCAGCGCCAAGGGGCTCCGCGTCGGCGCGACGGTCTCCCGCTCGGACGTGTTCCCCGAGGAGAAGAGTCGGCTCTCGTCGACGTGGGGCGCCGGCGACGTGATCGCCTCCGCGCAGGGCGCGCTCACGCTCGACGCCATCCGGGAGTACGACCTCATGGACAACGCCACGGTCCGGGGCCGACAGTTCAAGGAGACGATCCGCGACGCCGACCTCCCGGGCGTGACCGACGTCCGCGGGAAGGGACTGATGCTCGCGCTCGACTTCGACTCGAAGGAGCGCCGCGACGCGGTCCAGAAGGGCGCGTTCTCCCGCGGGCTGCTCACGCTGGCGTGCGGCCACGACGTGCTCCGGATCCTGCCGCCGCTCGACGTCACCGAACGCGAGATCGACCTCGGCTGTGACCTGTTGGCCGCCGCCATCGCCGAAACGGCCTGAACGACGCGTTACCGGTCCGCGTACCACTCCGCGAACTTCTCTAACGCCCGCCCCCGGTGTGACACCGCGTTCTTCCGGTCGGTGTCCATCTCGGCGAACGTCTCGCCGTCGTGTTCGAAGATCGGGTCGTAGCCGAAGCCGCCGTCGCCGCGCGGCGCCACGATCCGCCCGGGGACGTACCCCTCGAACAGCTTGACCGGGAGCGCGTCGGTCGATTCGCCCGCGCCGTCGGCGTTCGATTCGCCCGCGCCGTCGCCGTCCGATTCGCCCGCCCCGTCGTCAGCAACCCCCTCCCCGTCCGGTCCGGCCGCGGCGGCCGCGTCTCGGTCGCCCCGGTCGACGGGGTCCGGGCTCGCGGCGAACCCCTCGCCGTCGCAGTAGCCGAGCGTGCAGCGGAACGCGGCCCGGCGGTCGTCGAGGCCGGCGGCGATCTCGTGGACGCGCTCGACCCCGAGCGTCTCCTCCACGTACGAGGAGTACGGACCGGGGAACCCGTCGAGCCCCTCAACGAACAGCCCCGCGTCGTCGACGAGCACCGGCTCGCCCGCGTGGCGGTACGCCTCCCGCGCGCCCCGCGCGGCGATCGGCCCGAGCCCGTCGGCCTGGATCTCCGTGTAGTCGAAGTCGAGTCGCTCCACCGAGCCGTCCGGCAGGTACCGCTCCGCCTCGCGCACTTTCCCGGGGTTCGTCGTCACGTATCTGAGCACGGATCCGGCTGGGGGCGGCCGAAACGAATAGCCGTCGGTCGCGGGCGCCGCCGCGGTCGACCCGCTCGGCGGACCGCCGGCAGTACGCTTTTGTTGATTCGTCGGAATCTCCCGCGTATGTCCCTCCCGACGTTCGAGAAAAAGCGGCTGATAGGGCTCGTCGCGGTCCTCTCGTTCGGGCTCACCTCGCTGTTCGCCGTCCTCCTCCCGGGGGCGTTGGGGCCGCTGATCCCCGCCACGTTCATCCTCGGCTTCTTCGTGATCATCCCGCTCGTGCTGCTGCTCGGCGAGGACTTCCCGCTCGTCGAGTCCGGGGACGCGGCCGGTGCGTCGGCCGCGACGACCGCGGCGGCCGGGGATCCCCTGGAGACGCTCCGCGAGCGGTACGCCACCGGCGAGATCGGCGAGGAGGAGTTCGAGCGCCGGCTCGACCGACTGCTGGAGACCGAGGATCTGAAGGGGCGAATCGACGCCGACGCCGCGGACCGACGCGACTCCCGCGACCGTCGCGAGCGCGAGACGGAACTGGAGTAGCGGACGGGAGAACGCGGCGTCGACCGCTCCGTCGGTCGCCGTCGCTCGCCGCCGACCCGCGACCAGCGCCGCCGATCCGCGCCGCTCGCCGCCGACCCGCGACCAGCGCCGCCGACCCGCGACCAGCGCCGCCGACCCGCGAAGGACACCCTCTTAAGAATCGACCATCAGGAACGGACGGACATGTTGATCGCCGGAACCGTCATCGCCGATCCGGAGACCGTCGTCCCCGACGGCGCGGTCGTCGTCGAGGGCGCGACGATCGCCGCGGTCGGCGCCGCCGCCGCCCTCCGCGAGGAGTACCCCGACCACGAGCGCCGCGAGGTCGACCTCGTCGCGCCCGGGTTGATCGGGGGCCACGTGCACTCGGTGCAGTCGCTCGGCCGGGGGATCGCCGACGACGCCGCCCTGCTCGACTGGCTGTTCGACGCCGTGCTCCCGATGGAGGCCGCGATGGACGCCGAGGCGACCCGCGCCGCCGCCGAGCTCGGGTACCTCGAATGCCTCGAGAGCGGGACGACGACCGTCGTCGACCACCTCTCCGTCAACCACGCGGAGCAGGCGTTCGAGGCCGCGATAGACACGGGGATCCGCGCGCGGCTCGGGAAGGTGCTGATGGACCGGGACTCCCCGGACGGACTCTTAGAGGACACGGACGCCGCGCTCGCCGAGAGCGAGGCGCTCGTCGAGGAGTACCACGGCGCCGCCGGCGGTCGGATCCGGTACGCGGTCACCCCCCGGTTCGCCGTCACCTGCACGGAGGCGTGCCTGCGGGGCTGCCGCGAGCTCGCCGACCGCCACGAGGGCGTGACGATCCACACCCACGCCAGCGAGAACGAGGACGAGATCGAGACCGTTGAGGCCGACACGGGCAAGCGGAACGTCCTGTGGCTCGACGAGGTCGGGCTCACGGGACCGGACGTGACGCTCGCCCACTGCGTCCACACAGACGAGCGCGAGCGAGAGGTGCTCGCCGAGACCGACACGGTCGTCACCCACTGCCCCTCCTCGAACATGAAGCTCGCCTCCGGAGTCGCCCCGGTCCACGACTACCTCGACCGGGGGATCGCGGTCGCGCTCGGCAACGACGGCCCGCCCTGCAACAACACGCTCGACCCGTTCACCGAGATGCGGCAGGCGAGCCTCCTCGGGAAGGTCGACGCGCGCGACCCGACCCGGCTCCCCGCCGCGACCGTGTTGGAGATGGCGACGACGAACGGCGCGCGCGCCGCCGGCTTCGACCGACTCGGCGCCCTTCGAGAGGGCCACCGGGCCGACGTGATCGGGCTCACCACCGACCGGACGCGCGCCACGCCGATCCACGACCCGCTCTCGCATCTCGTGTACGCCGCTCACGGCGACGACGTGGTCTTCACGATGGTCGACGGCGAGGTCCGGTACGAGGGCGGCGAGCACGTCGGGACCGACGCCGACGCGGTCCGCGAGCGCGCGACCCGACAGGCGAAGCGCGTGGTCGACGAAGCGGGCATCGACACGGCCGATCCGTGAACGGTCGCTCAGACGTCTCTCGTCGGTGTCTATCCGGCTAATCCAGACGATTGAAAGCGGTTTGATCCGCATTAATTCGGGCTGAGAATCTCCGTTATATACCCGTCCGGGGCGCGTAGGGCGAATCACCATGACGGACCGACCGCGGACGACAGGCGACGACCGCTCTCAGGACACCCCCGCCGACGGCTTCGGACGACGTGAGTTCGTGGCGCTCGGCGCGGGCGCGAGCGCGACGCTACTCGCCGGCTGCGCCGGCGACGGTGCGCTCCCCTCGTCGGACGGCTCGGACGGCTCGGACGGCTCCGACGGCTCGGACGGCTCCGACGGGTCGCAGACGCTCACCGGTAATTTCCGGCTCCTCATCAGCGACGCGCCGGCCGACATCGGCGACTTCGATCAACTGAACGTCACCCTCGACGAGGCTCGGATCTTCGAGGCACGGGACGAGGACGACGACGAAGACGATGACGACGAGGACGCGGAGCCCGACGAAGAAGAGACAGAGGGCGAGGACGACGGCTCCGAACAGGCCGGGAACGCGACCGAAGCGGAGAACGACTCGCCGAACGGAACCGCGGACGAGGACGACGAGGAAGGCGATGCGGAGGACGACGTGGAAGGCGATGCGGAGGACGACGAGGAAGGCGATGCGGAGGACGACGAGGAAGGCGATGCGGAGGACGACGGGAACGAAGACGAGGAGGACGACGAAGACGGAGACGCGGAGGAGCGCGGCTTCACCGTCGTCGACCTCGACGGCGCCACTGTCGACCTCACGCGGGTGATCGAGGAGGACGCTATGGCCGTGTTCGACGGTGAAATTCCGGCGGGAAGCTACGAGAAGATCGAGCTCTCCGTCTCCGCCGTCGAGGGGATCGTCGACGGCGGGGAAGTCGACGTGAAGCTCCCGAGCGAGAAGCTCCGGATCACGAACGGGTTCGAGGTCACGCCCGACGAACCAGTCAGCTTCGTCTTCGACATCAACGTCGTCAGGCGCGGTCCGAACAACGGCTACATCCTCAAACCCGTGATCTCCGGGAGCGGGGTCGCGGGCCGGGACGTCGACGTCAACGAGATCGACGACGATGACGACGAGGACGAATCCGACGACGACGCCGAGGAAGCGGACGGGTCGGACGGCGACGAGGACGAATCCGCCGCCGACGCCGAGGAAGCGGACGGGTCGGACGGCGACGAGGACGGGTCCGACGGCGACGGCGCCGCCGAAAACGAAACCGACGGTGCCGGAAACGAGACCGCCGCCGGCAGCGACAGCTAACCGCGGTACAGCGATTCGGGCAAGGCCGGCGTCGCTCGAACCGGCACCGGCTTCTATTTGAAACGAGGACCCGCCTACGACGACGTCTCGGCGGAAGGGACGGCGGTCGACGGACGCTTCGCCCACTCCAGCGCGGGGTCGGTGTCGTTGAACGCCTCGGTGTCGACCCCTTCGACGTCGATAGTCCGCTTGAGGTAGCGGCGCTTCGAGCGCTCGCCGACGACGGCGAACCGGTCCACGCCGCGGGCGACGGCGATCTGGGCCGACTCCCGGAGCGCCCGCCGCCCGGCGTCGGAGCAGGGCCGGCTCGTCCGCACGAGGATCACGACGGCGTCGACCGCGCGGTCGGCGGTGACCGTCCGCCACCGATCGAGCAGCGCCTCGCTGTCGGCGGGGCTAAGCCCCGTTCCGTGTGGGAACTCGACGACTAGCACCTCGTCGTCGGTCCGCAGCGACCAGCGCTCGCTCGGTTGCATGTCATTGCTTCTCACCTGTCGGATAATAAATGTGCGTTCCAAATTATCTGATCTGATTCCTTGCGACAGGGCGGACGCGGCGGATCGCGTCGGAAGCGCACCGAGCGACGGATTCTCGGCCGTGTGGTCGAAGCGAGCGAACGTATCGGTCCCGAGAACTATCGGTCCGGACCGACGTCACCGTCCGTCGCCGCCGCCACGACCGCCTCGGCGAGGGCCGCGAAGTCGGCGTCCCCCGGAACGACGTCGACGTCGATCCCGTGTTCCGCCGCCGTCTCCGCGGTCGGCGGGCCGATCGCGCCCACGGTCGCGTCGTCGAGGCCGGCGATCGCCGCCTCGCGGATCCCCCGCTCGTCGGCGGCCTCGAGGAAGTGAGTCACCGTGAGCGACGAGGTGAACGCGGCGGCGTCGAGGTCGCCCGCGGCGGCCCGCTCGGCGGACTCGCCCGCCCCCTCCGGCCGTGTCAGCCGGTACAGCACCGTCTCGTTGACCGTCGCGTCGGCGTCGCGGAGGCCCTCGATCAGCACGTCGCTGCCGTGGTCCGAGCGGGCCACCTCGACGGCCTCGCCGGCGACGCGCCCGGAGAGCGCCTCGACCAGCCCCGCCGAGGTGTACTCGTCGGGGACGACGTCGACGGTCCAGCCGGCCTCGCGCGCCGCGGCGGCGGTCGCGGGGCCGATGGCGACGAGCGTCGCGTCGCCCGGCTCCCAGCCCGCCTCGGCCGCGAGCTCGACGCCGGTCTTGCTCGTGAGGACGACGTACGGCGCCGCGGCCGGCACCGCCCCCGTCGGGTCGACCGCGAGCATCGGGTCGGCGACCGGCTCGGCGCCGAGCGACTCCAGCAGCGCCGCGGCGTCGTCTATCCGCTCGTCGGCCGGGCGGAAGACGGCGACGCGGGGGGCGTCGTCGCGCCCGGCGGTCGCGTCGCGTTCGCCGGCCGCGGCGTCGCCCTCGCCGCCGCCGACCGCTCCGCGGTCGCTCACGCGTCGTCACCCCGCCCGCCGTCGTTTCGGAGGAACTCGACGACCCGGTCCCGGGCCGCGGCCACGTCGCCGATCACGGTGATCGCGGGCGGCTCGATCCCGGCCTCGTCGCGGACTTCGACGATCGAGTCGAGGGTGCCGGTCGCGACGCGCATCCCCGGCCACGTCGCGCGCTCGACCAGCGCGACGGGGGTGTCGCCGGCGAGCCCGGCGTCGCGGAGCTCGGCGGCGTACGCGGGCAGCTTGCCGACGCCCATCAGCACGACGATCGTCCCGCCGGTCGCGGCGAGCGCGTCCCAGTCGACCGCCGACTCCTCTTTCGTCGGGTCCTCGTGGCCCGTGACGAAGGAGACGGAGGAGGCGTGATCGCGGTGCGTCACCGGGATTCCGGCGACCGCGGGCCCCGCGATCGCCGAGGTGACGCCCGGGACGACCTCGAAGGGGACCCCGGCGTCGGCGAGGTGTTCGGCCTCCTCGCCGCCCCGGCCGAAGACGAACGGGTCGCCGCCCTTCAGTCGCACCACGGACTTCCCCTCGCGCGCCAGCTCGACGAGCCGACGGTTCGTGTACTCCTGCGGGGTCCACTCGCCGCCGGCGCGCTTGCCGACGTCCTCGCGCTTCTCGGCCGGGATCTCTCCGAGTATCTCCGGGCCGGGGAGCTTGTCGTGGAGGACCACGTCGGCCGACTCGATCAGCCGGGCGGCCTTCACGGTCAGCAGGTCCGGGTCGCCCGGGCCGGAGCCGACGAGGAAGACGGTGCCGAGGTCGGCCGCTTCGCCCGTCGTCGACGGGTCGACTCCCTCACTCATCGTCCGCCTCCTGCCGGGTCCCCTGGTCCACTTCGGCCTCCTCGCGGGCGGCGGCGATCAGGTCGGCCGCGCCACGGTCCGCCAGGTCCGCCGCGAACGACTCGGCCGCCTTCGCGTGCGACCGGATCGGGAGGTCGCGGGTGTCCGCCACCTCCTCGGTGCCGTCGGTAGAGAGCACGCGGACGCGGGTGTGGACGTGCTCGCCCTGCACGAGCGCCGAGACGCCGATGGGGGCGACGCAGCCGCCGTTGAGTTCCCCGAGGATCGTCCGCTCGACGGTGACCGCCACCCGGGTCCGGGGGTGGTCGACCGCGGAGCGCACGTCCTCGATCACGTCCGGGTCGGTCGCGGTCACCGCGATGGCGCCCTGGCCCGCCGCGGGAACGAACTCCTCGCGGGGAAGCCGGGTCGTGGGAATCTCGTGGAACAGGTCGGAGCGCCGGAGCCCTGCCTCCGCGAGGACGACGGCGTCGTACTCGGTTTCGACCTTCCGCTCCATCGCCGAGCGCTCCAGGTCGGAGAGCGAGTCGAACCACTCCTCGACGGTGCGGTCGAACTCCTCGTCGATCTCGGGGTCGTCGCTGTCGGCGTCCTCGGCGCCGTCTTCGGCGTCGTCAGCACCGCTCTCCTCGGCGGTCATCGCGCTCGCCTCGCCCGAGGCGATCAGCCGGCGCTCGTGTTCCGCCTGGAGGCCGGGCGCGAGCAGCTTCTCGATCCGGGTGTCGACGTTGCCGCGGAGCGGCTCGACGACGAGGTCCGGGCGCGCGGCTTTGAGCTGGGCGGTCCGCCGGAGCGAGCCCGTCCCGATCACCGCGCCCGAGGGCAGGTCATCGATCCCGACCCCGTCGGGGTGGACGAGCACGTCGCCCGAGGGCGCGCGCTCGGGGACGCCGGCGACGACCATGTCGTCCATCCCCTCGGTCGGCACGTCCTTCAGGGAGTGGACGGCGAGGTCGGCGTCGCCGCCGAGCACCTCCTCGTCGAGCGATCGGACGAAGGCGCCGGTCTTCCCGAGCCGGTGGATCAGCTCGTCGGGGATCTGGTCGCCGCGGGTCTCGACGCGGCGGAGTTCCACGTCGCGTCGGCGGCTCGACAACGCGTCGCGGACGGTCCCGGCCTGCCGGAGGGCGAGGTCCGACCCGCGCGTGGCGAGCCTGAGGGTCTCGGTCATACCTGACCGGACGGTCCCCGCGTTCAAAAGGGCATTAGTTCGGGCGTCGCGCCGGAACGCGGACGGAAGGAGAGCGCCGCCGCGACAATTTATAAACAGAACCGGCGTGCGCCTGCGAGCGGCCGTGAGGCCGCGAGCAGACCGCACGAGGGAGGTGGCGGTCCGGCGCGGCCCCGCCCGCGCCGGGCCG
>NZ_NHOY01000047.1 GCF_002252755.1 Halorubrum sp. Hd13
GACACGACCGAGAACGGCACAGTCGTCGTCGGCTTCCCGTGCGTCTCCCAATGGTGGTACACACCGATAGAGGTGTACGACGACATTGCCGACTCCGTAGACCGACTGGTGGAGGGTGACGCTGACAAGACCCGCCTACAGGTGTACCGTCGCGGCGACGACTGGTACTGTACGTTCAACGTGGAATACGACGCCGACACGTCGGGTGAGACACCGATCGGTGTCGATATTGGCCAACGACACATCCTCGCTGTGACAGCTTATGGCGAGGATGAGTCAATGCTGGTGTCTGGTGGTGAGGCGAAATATGTTCGACGCAAATATCGTTCCCTACGCGATTCGCTCTCGGAAGCGGGTGCGCTTCGCGCACGTAACCGTGTAGGTGACAAAGAACAGCGTCGAATCAAAGACCTGAATCACAAACTCTCCCGTCGCCTCATCACGTTCGCGGAACAGTTCGAGAACCCTGTCATTCGGATGGAAGACCTCGAAGGTATCCGCGAGGACAGCTCATGGTCAGGTGTTCACTCGTGGCATTTCCACCAACTCCAACAGTTCATCACGTACAAAGCCGAACGTGCTGGGATTCGTGTTGAGCAGGTCGATGCGTACCATACCAGCCAGCGGTGTTCAGCGTGTAGTTCGATAGGAAGCCGTGATGGCGACCACTTTTCGTGTTCGGAGTGCGGTCGAGGACGCCACGCGGACCTGAACGCTTCAGAAAACATCGCACAACGGGAGGGTGAACCATGTACGGCGTAGCAGTTCGGCTGACGCGAACCGTACTACCTCGCTGGTTG
>NZ_NHOY01000002.1 GCF_002252755.1 Halorubrum sp. Hd13
CCGGCCGCCCGGAGCTGTGAGTCGACCGCGGAGAACGTCGTCGGTGTCGGTCAGGTGACGACCTCGTGGCGGCCGGTGTGCGGACGACGCCACTGCGGTCGATCCGTGGACCACACCGTGGCGGTCGATCCGCGACCCCGCCGGTGGTTTCACGGTGCTCGCTCCCGTGTGTATCGTATGGAGCTGTTCTGGCACCGACGGGACCTCAGACTCGCCGACAACGTCGGGCTCGCGGCCGCCGCCGACAGGGGCGAGGTCGCGGGCGTCTTCGTCTTCGACGACGACGTGCTCGCGCACGCCAGCGACGTGCGAGTGCGCCGCCTGCTCGACGGGCTCGCGGCGCTGCGAGACGACTACCGCGACCGCGGGAGCGACCTCCTCGTCGCCCGCGGCGACCCGGAGACCGCGCTCCCCGAACTGGCCGCGAGCCTCGACGCCGACCGCGTCGTCTGGAACCGGGACTACTCCGGACTCGCCCGCGAACGTGACACCGCGGTCCGCAAGGCGCTCAACGAGGCCGGAATCGAGCGCGAGGCGCACCACGACGCGGTGTTGCACACGCCGGACTCGATCCGGACGAACGCCGGCGACCCGTACTCGGTGTACACCTACTACTGGCGGAAGTGGACCGACCGAGAGACCGACCCGCCGGCGCCGACCCCGGAAGCGGCGGACCTCGTCGACGTCGACGCGCTGACCGCGGCCGCTAACGGCGACGACGGCGCCGTCGCAGACGGCGGCGTCGATACCGATCGCGTCGCCGTCGGCGACCTGCCTACCCCCGCCGACCTGGGCTTCGCGGAGCCCGACGCGGAGGTGGGTCCCGCCGGCACCGAGGCGGCCCGCGAGCGGCTCGACGACTTCCTCTCGGAGGCGGTGTTCGCGTACGATGCGGAGCGCGACTACCCCGCCCGCGAGTCGACCTCTCGTATGTCTGCCTTTTTAAAATACGGCGAGATCGGGGTGCGCGAGGCCTACGAGGCGACCGAGCGCGCGATGGCTGCGGCGGAGGAGCGGGCCGAGGAGAACGGCGAGGAGGGCGACGATGACGACGACGGCCCCGTCGCCGCGGTCGAGGAGTACCAGCAGCAGCTCGCCTGGCGCGAGTTCTACACGCAGGTGCTGTACCACAACCCCGAGGTGGTGACGGATAACTACAAGCAGTACGAGGAGGGGATCGAGTGGCGCGACGACCCCGAGGAGATCGCGGCCTGGAAGCGCGGCGAGACGGGGTACCCCATCGTCGACGCCGGGATGCGTCAGCTCCGCGAGGAGGCGTTCATGCACAACCGCGTGCGGATGATCGTCGC
Organism: Halorubrum sp. Hd13; assembly: GCF_002252755.1. Lineage (GTDB taxonomy): Archaea > Halobacteriota > Halobacteria > Halobacteriales > Haloferacaceae > Halorubrum. The sequence goes on from NZ_NHOY01000002.1 coordinate 1,311, forward strand.
CTCCTTCCTCACGAAGGACCTGCTCGCCGACTGGCGCCACGGCTACGAGCACTTCCGGGAGCGGCTGGCCGACCACGACACCGCCAACGACAACGGCGGCTGGCAGTGGGCGGCCTCGACGGGGACCGACGCCCAGCCCTACTTCCGCATCTTCAACCCGATGACGCAGGGGGAGCGCTACGACCCCGACGCGGAGTACATCAAAGAATTCGTCCCGGAGCTTCGGGGGCTCGACGCCGACCTCATCCACGAGTGGCACGAGCTCTCGCCGACGCAGCGCGCGAACGCGGCGCCCGACTACCCCTCCCCGATCGTCGACCACTCGGAGCGGCGCGAGGAGGCGTTAGCGATGTACAAGCGGGCGCGCGGCGAAGACCCGGAGGAATAAGCGGACAGCAATCGAATCGGGGCGCCTGTCACGACGAACAGTTCCAAAGCCCCGGTCGTTCGTATATAAATAGTTACCAGTCGATCGACGGTGATTACTTCCAAATTGCTGGCCGGTCGCTGATAAATAGGTGATTGCGGATCGGGGGAGAACGTCTCCGAAGCCCCAGCCGGGAGGACTCGCGCGACTCGTTGCGTTCCTCAGTCGCTCGCTTCGCTCGCTCCCTGCGGTACTTACCTCGTCGTGCTTCGTCCTCCCGACTGCCCCTTCGAATCCCGCCCCGCAACGGTACCTCACGCCTCCCCAGCCTCGCCGCTCACGCCCTCCGGGCGTTCGCGGCGTCCCTCGCGCGTGCGCCTCGCGTCCTTCGGACGCTCACCGGCACGCGCCACCGCACTGCGATTTGGCTTTAAAACAGCGCCTCGCTCTCGTCGAGGACGTGCGCCGGGCCGCCGACCTCCCAGACGTCGGTGTCGATGCCGATCTCGGCGATTCTGCTCTCGACCTCCTCTGCGTGGTCGGCGAGCGTGTTCACGTACACCGAGGCGCCGGTGTCAGTCGAGAAGTAGACGGGGACGCCGTCCTCCCGGAGCTCGCGGACCGCGTTGAACACTCGGATCGTCTCCGGCTGCCAGTACACCCACCCGGCGGGGCCGGTCATCGTGGTGGCCGTCAGCGAGAGCGAGTCGTGCTCAGCCGTCTCGAAGATCCGGTCGAAGTCGCCCTCGCGGAGCGCGTCGGTCATCTCGACGAGCTGGTCCTGCACGTGGGCGGTCCGCGCCTGCATCATGTGACTCGCGGCGGCCTCGCGGTGCGCCTCCTCGGTCTCTTTATAAGCGGGGACGTGCGCGGCGACGATCCGGAGGTCCTCCTCGGGGTCGAACCCGTCCTCGCCGACGCCCACGTCCAGACGGTGCGAGCGACAGTCCTCGTCGTTGAGCCCGGCGTCGAGCCGGGAGTAGGCCCCGGTGACGGCCCGGGCCGCGGAGGAGGAGCCGCGGCGGGCGATCGTGGAGACCTCGGGCAGGGAGCGGTCGAGGCCGGCGGCCTCGACGAGCGCGAGCGCGGCGGCCGCGAACCCCGACGACGAGGAGCCGAAGCCGATGTTCGACGGGAAGGAGTTCTCGCTCTCCAGCCGGACCGCGGCGTCGACGCCGGCCAGCTCGCGGACGTGGTCGACGACCATATCGATGCGCTCGGCGGCCCGGCCGTCGACCGCCTCGCCGCCGATGACGTACGTGTCCTCGCTCGCGTCGGGCTGCCACTCGACCGTCGTCGTCGTCGCGGTCGGGGCGGTACAGAGGCTGATGCTGTCGTGGTACGGGAGCCGGAGCTCCGGGTCGCGCATCCCGTGGTACTTGACGAGCCCCTGGATCGGGTGGGCTCGCGCGGTGGCCTTCTCGGTCATACCTCGGGAAGCGTCCGGCGGGGGATTAGTCGTTGCGATGAGTGGGAGGGTGAGTGTGGAAGAGTCGTTGCGAAACGATGAGTCGATCGAGACAAGTGCGGTGGCGCGTGCCTGCGAGCGGCCATCGGCCGCGAGGAGCACGCGCGAGGGAGTCGCGAACGGCGTGGCGCGTAGCGCCACGGGCAGCCGGCGCGAAGCGCCGGCGACGAAGTGAGCGACGAGGCTGGGGAGGCGTGAGGTGTTGTGCGGTCGGGGTCGGGTGGGACTCAAAGGGGC
>NZ_NHOY01000093.1 GCF_002252755.1 Halorubrum sp. Hd13
TCGCCGCCGCGGCGACGAGACAGAGCAGCCACATCAGGCGGGGCTTCATCAGCCGGAAGTACGCCGCTGCGGTCGCTTTCAGTCGGGGGAGCGTCGCCCTCGGGATCTCGGGCTCGGGCGCCTCCTCGACCGGCGGAAGGTCGTCGGTCCCGGGCTGGAAGTCGACCGGTGCGTCGTCGGGAGCGCCGGTCGACGCCTCCAGCCACCACGCGAGCGCGGCGAGGACGGCGCCGAAGATCGCCACGCCCAGCAGGAGGTGGACGGGTCCAAGCGAGACGGGGAGGTCGCCGACGGCGACGAGCGCGCCCACGCCGGACTGGGCGGGGAACAGCAGGAGCGCGGCCGCGAGCGCCGCGCGGACCCGACGGCTCGCCCCGTCGAGCCACGCGAGCGCGACCGAGAGCGCCACGAGGACGCCGACGACGGCGGCGATCGCGCGGTGACCGAGCGCGACCCACCCGGCGCTCTCCGTGGGGAGCGCGGCGCCGTCGCCGCAGAGCGGCCAGCCCGAACAGGCGGCCGCCGCCTCCGTGAGCGAGGTCGTGGCGCCGACGACGAGCAGGAGGTATACGCCCATCGCCGTCGCCGCGAGAACCGCGGGGAATCGGTCGGGTACCGTCACTTACCCGGGTTTGGGAACGGACCCATATATGTCCCGCGCTTCGGTGAATTCGCCCCAGGCGCGCCGGTTAGCTCCGGATCTATCCCTGTTCGCTGCCGTCCCGGGGCGCGTCGACGGCCTCGCGTGACCCGTCGCCCTCGCGTGAGCCGCCGCTCT
>NZ_NHOY01000109.1 GCF_002252755.1 Halorubrum sp. Hd13
CCCACCACTTCGTCGCGGCGTACACCGGATTGAACGACCGCGGGTACTGGCCCGCGAAGCTCCCGACGACGACGAGCGTCCCCTGACTCTCCGTCAGGTGCGGGAGCGCTTCCCGCGTGAGGAAGAACGTCCCGTCGACGTTCGTCTCCTGCATGGCGAAGTACTCCTCGTCGGTCATCTCCGCCACGTCGCTGCCGCGGCCGACCCCCGCGTTGGAGACGACGACGTCGAGCCCGCCGAACCGGTCGATCACCGCCTCGACCGCCGCCTCGCTCGTCGCCCGGTCGCGGATGTCGCCGTCGACGACTAACGTGTTCGCGTCGTGTTCCGCCTCCAAGTCCGCCGCCAGCGACTCCAGCGCCTCGCGCCGGCGAGCCAGCAGCGCGACGTTCGCGCCCCGCGCCGCCAGCGCGTGGGCCGTCGCCTCGCCGATTCCGGAGCTCGCGCCGGTCACCAGGGCCGTCGCGTCGTCGAGCGTGGTCATGACCGACGGATCGCGGGGGGCGAGTATAAAACGTCGCGTCGGGGAACCGCCGGCCCACTCGACGGCTTCGGACGGGCGGGTCCGGACCGATCCCCCGATGAGCCCGACCGGGCCCTCACTCGTTCTGGACGAACTCGCCCGAGCAGTCGTACTCGATCAGTTTCACCTTTCCCTCGGCCTCGACCGTTCCGTTGTAGGGATCGGCTCGCTCGTACCGCTGGTAGACGGTCACGTTCTCGACGCGCGTCTCGTGGGACCGGTTCCAGTCCGCACAGAGGTAGTTCGCGAGGTACGAGCGGTGGTTCTCGTTGTCGGTGGAGCGGACGTTCCCGAGGTACTTCCGCCAGCGCGAGGTGGGGTAGGTGGCCTCCGCACGCGGCGGCCGTTCGAAATCGACCGCCGAGTTCCGTAACACGTCCCGTTCGGTCCCGTTTTCGAGGGTTCCGGGCGCGACGAACCATCGGGTCGTGTGGGTGGGATCGGGGGCGAACATCCGCCACGACTGGTCCATGTCGACGGCCTCCAAGACGTCCTCACCGGGTTCGGGGACCTCGGCGTAATCGACCGCCTGCGCCCCGGAGAGAACGATCAACACGAGGAACACGTACGGCAGGACCGTCGAGACGAGGACGCGTCCGCCGGCGAGCGTCCCGGTGAGGTCCGCATCGCGGAGACCGTCGAGGCGTCCCGGCGCGACCGGGCGTGAGAACGGCGCGCGCCGAGGGAGCGACGGAATCGCTCTCGCCGCGGACTCGAGACGGGCGCGCCAGCGGGCGAGCGGCGTCGACCACCCCAGACTGGCGACGGCGCGTTCGGCGGCGTCCCAGACCGCCGTCTGAAAGAACGGGACGAAGCCGACGACGACCACGATCGGGAACAGATCGATCCGCATCGTGACCGCCATCCCGAGGTGCATACCGACGAACAGCGAGGCGATCGCGGCGCGCGGGACGCCGGTGAGCAGGAGCAGCAGGGGCGACGCGAACAGCAGGGCGAGCCACGCGACCGTGAGCACGCGCAGCAGGCCGTGGAACTCGGCGATGTGATTGCCGAGCAGGTAGGTGAAGTGGTCGGCCTGCATGACGTACGCGACCGCCTCGCCGCTCATCCAGAGGTCGCCCCCGCGCTTGTGGACGGCGTTCGTCACGTACATGATCAGCATCTGGAGCAGGACCGCCATCGTGGCGACGTTCGCCACGATGGCGGTCCTG
>NZ_NHOY01000114.1 GCF_002252755.1 Halorubrum sp. Hd13
CCGCCCCCGAAGAGGGCCGAAACCGAACGGGCCGGGAGCGGGCGTCGGACGACGCCGGAGGTGACGACGGGTCCGCCGGACGCCCCGAGACCGACGAATCCGCCGAACGCCCCGAGGGCGCCGAGAGCGCGGGGGCGGCGGGGGCCGATCGGCTCGACCCCGAGACCCGCGCCGTGATCGAGGAGCTGAGCGACGTCGACGTCGCGGAGACCGCGCCCGTGGAGCTTCTCGCGCGCGTGAAAGAGTGGCAGGATCGGCTCGACGAGAGCCGCTGACGACCCGCGGACCGGGTGCGTCTGACGTAAGAACTAATGTCCGACCTCGACGTGTAGTGTGTATGGGCATCATGAGCAAGATCCTCGGCGGGGGCGGCAACCGCTCCGTCGACGATTACGTCGAGCTCAACCTCGACGACTTCGCCGAGGCGCACGCCGAGACGGGGATGCAGGTACACATCGCGGAGATCGGTGACCAGGGCGACGTCATCCCGATCAAAGACGCCGTCTACGACGGCGATTTCGTCATCGCCGACATCACTCGTCACTCGACGTCGGACCGCACGATCGAACACATCATCGACGAGCTTCGCCAGGTCGCTCAAGAGGTCGACGGCGACATCGTGCAGAAGGGCGACGACCAGATCGTGGTCACGCCGACGGGCGTCTCGATCTCCCGGAAGAAGCTGTAACCGGGATTCGTCTCGGTCTCTGACTCTCTTCGGATATCTCGCCGCGGGCGCACGGTCCCCGCGATCGGCCGGTGCGTGGCCGAACCGTGTATTATATGCCCGTCTCCCGCCCACGTACGACCGAATGGACGAGCCGGTCCTGCTGACGGGCGCCGGCGGACGGGTGGGGCAGGCCATCCTCCGCGGCATCGGGGACGACTACGAGTGGCGACTCCTCGACAGGGAGCCGCTCCCGGCGGCGAAGGTGCCGGACGGGGTCACCGACGCCGACCGGTACGTCGCGGACATCACCGACGAGCGGGCGGTCCGGGAGGCCATGGAGGGCGTCGCCGCCGTGATCCACCTCGCCGGCGACCCGCGGAAGACGGCGCCGTGGGACTCCGTGCTCCGCAACAACATCGACGGGACGCAGGTCGTGATGCGCGCGGCCGTCGACGAGGGCGTCGACAAGTTCGCGTTCGCCTCCTCGAACCACGCCGTCGGCGGCTACGAGACCGACGACCGGACCCCGGACCTGTACCGCACGGACGACGACTACCGGCTGGACGGCACCGAGCTCCCCCGGCCCGGGAACCTGTACGGCGTCTCGAAGGCGACCGGCGAGGCGCTCGGGCGCCTCTACCACGACGAACACGGGATGAGCGTCGTCTGCGTCCGCATCGGGAACCTCACGAAGGACCACCCGCCGCGGGAGTACGAGCGCGGGCAGGCGATGTGGCTCTCGCACCGGGACTGCGCGCACCTGTTCGACCGGTGTCTGCGGGCCGACTACGGCTACGAGGTCGTCTACGGCATCTCGAACAACGACCGGCGCTACTACTCGATCGAGCGCGCCCGCGAGGCGCTCGGCTACGACCCCGCCGACAACTCCGCGGACTACACCTTCGAGGGCGAGCCGAAGGACGGGGCCGCGGAGTCGGACGGGGGCGACCCCGGCGATGGGATCGGTCCCGACGGCGGGACCGACCCCGCGGTCACCGGGAAGCCGAACTTCCCCTCGGACCCGGACACGCCGACCGACGGAGCCTAACCGAGTTCAAATTTAAAAGAGGTCGTCGACGTCGCGACGCTTCCGCTCCGCCAGGTCCACGTGGTCCGCGAGCCCGACGCCCGGCCGCAGGTGGCCGCGCGGCTCGCGGACCACGTGGAC
>NZ_NHOY01000130.1 GCF_002252755.1 Halorubrum sp. Hd13
AGAAACATCAGGTCGACGACGCAATCTTTCTCGTCGATGGTGCTCCGTGGTTACAGGCGGCCTGTCATCGTCACGGGCTCCGATTCCAACACGTTACACATGGGAATCGGAATGCCGTCGAACGTGTCTTTCGTGAAGTAAAACGACGAACAAACCAGTTCTCAAATACGTTCAGCCATGTCAAGCCGAATACCGCTGAAAATTGGCTTCAAGCGTTTGCCTTCGCATGGAATCAGCTTATCTAAACACTACCGTGGTGACCGCGATCAGATTTAAGACGGGCCGCTCTGTCGTTACTTACGACTGAGTTCGTCTGAGGTTTATGAACACCGATATGGAATTTTTCCCCGGCCGGATCTACGACCGATCGCCGCGCGCGCTCGCCGTCGGGTTTCTCTGTGCGGGACCGCTGCTCGTCCTCGTGGTCGACGTGGCGGTCGCCGTCGCCGCCGGAGACGCGGCCGCGTGGACGCCCGGCCGTCTCGTGAGCGGATGGGCGGTCGTCGGCGTCTCCTCGCTGTTCCTCTACGGCGCGTTGACCTACTACCGCCGCCGCGCCGAGGCGGCCCGGCGGGAGCTGGAGACCTCGAACCAACAGCTCCAGGTCTTGAGTCGAGTGTTCCGCCACAACATCCGAAACGACCTCAACGTCATCCGCGGCTACGCGGACCTGCTCGCGGACCGCGTCGAGGACGAGCGGAGCCGGGACTGTCTGGAGACGATTCGGACGACGACCGACGACGTCGTCGAGATAAGCGAGAAGCTGCGCGTCATCGAGGAGGCGTCGCCCGACCCGCCCGACGGGCGGATCGATCTGGTCGAAACCGTCCGGGACGCGGCGGCGGCGGTCGACGGGCCCGACGTGACGATCACGATCGAATCGCCCGCCGAGGCGTGGATCCGTGCGGATCGATCGGTCGAGTATCCCGTCCGCGAGGTGTTCGAGAACGCGGTCACGCACAACGACGGCTCGACGCGTCGGGTCGACGCGCGGGTCGAGAAGGACGGAACGACCACCGCTCTCGAGGTCAAGGACAACGGCCCGGGGATCCCCGACGACGAGCAGGCGGTGTTGCGCGCGGAACAGGAGACGCCGCTCTCGCACGCGAGCAGCATCGGCCTCTGGCTCGTCAAGTGGATGTGCGAGACGCAGGGCGGGACCGTCGGGTTCGAGACGACCGACGACGGGACGACGGTTCGACTCCGCTTCGAGTCCGCGGCGGTCGCGGACCGAACGGGGACGGAGCGATCGACGGGACCGGGAAAAACCGGGGGACCGGACGGGGGCGGCGAGTCCCGGCGAGACGATCCGGTCAGTCGAGTTCGGTGATCGTCACAGCGTACACGGCCCCGCAGTTCCCGCACTCGACGTGGACGCCGCGGCTCGTCTCTCCGCGGGTGAACTCGGAGATCTCCTCCGAGCACGAGCACTCGAACTGAACTCTCATTGTTCCGTTTACGTTGTTCCAGTATTTAAAACAGAGCGTCCCGAAATCGATCGTGAGAACTGGTTGCGGGACTCGGTCGTCGCCGCGAGGACCGCGACGGCGGCGCGCTCAGTCGTCGTCGACGATCACTTCGACGGGGCCGTCGTCGGCCTCTCCGTCGAGGCCGCCGTCGCCGTCGCCGCCGGCCGCGGCGGACTGGGTCTGTTGGTAGTAGAGCCCGCCGGCGACCGCGAGGACGACCCACGACCGCCAGTTAGCGAGGTTCAGCGTGTAGCCGATGCCGAACGGCTTCTCCACCAGCATCCCCTTGCCAGGTTGCCAGTACGACGACAGCAGCCGGCCGAGGCTCGGCCGCTCGAAGTTGTACGGGATTCCGAGTATCTCTCCCGAGGACGGTTTGTCTGCCATACCGGCACATCGCTCGCCGGGGATATAAATCGTGGCGGGACCGGCTCCTCGGTCACGGGCTCGCCGCCGCAGGGGGCCGGCGGACCCGGCTACCGGTACCGCCCGCGCCCCTCCACCGTCCGCAGTCGGTCGAGGACGTCCCCGTCGCCGGCTTCAGCGTAGCCGGCCTCGAACGCCTCGATCAGGGGGTTCGGCTCCGTCGCCGTCGCGCGGACGGACCCCTCGAACACGTGGAGGTCCATCGCGTGGTCCTCGACGTGGCTGGTGTGGTACGCGAGCCCGAAGTCGATGAGGGTCGCCCGCGCGTCGCGCTCCCCTCGGCGTTCGATCCGGACGTTCCGCGTCGTGGGGTCCCCGTGCACGATTCCCGCCCCGTGGAGCCGCGCGAGGTGACGGCCGACGGCGGTCGTCCACCGCTCGTCGAGGTCGGCGGCGAGGTCGCGGTCGCCGACGTGCTGGAGGGTCAGCGTCGCCGCCGGTACGTCGACGTCGTACACCAGCGGGGTCGGCACGCCGGCCCGCCGCGCCTCGCTCGTCAGGCGCGCCTCGGCGACGGTCCGCTCCCGTCTGATCGCGCGGTCCAACTGGGGGTGTCGGTACCGCTTCGGTACCCGGCGCTTGATCACGCGGCGCGTCTCGCCCGTCGCGGCGTCCTCGCCCGCTCCGGCCGCCGCGATCTCCACGGTCGCCTCCGCGCCCCGCCGCCCGGCGCCGCCGTCGCTCTCCCACCCCCCGCCCTCCCGCCCCCCCTCTCCCCGCCCGCGGGCGACCGACGC
>NZ_NHOY01000029.1 GCF_002252755.1 Halorubrum sp. Hd13
GGTCGGCGTCGCGCAGGCCGACCTCCCGCTTCGCGGGGTGGACGTTCGGGTCCACGCGGGCGGGCGGCACCGCGACGTCGACGGCGGCCACCGGTTCGCGGCCGTCGGGGAGCAGGCGCTCGTACCCGGCCCGGACCGCGGCCGAGAGCCGGTCGTTCCGCACGGGCCGGCCGTTCACCGACACCCGGACGTGGTCGCGGGAGGCCCGCGTCACCGAGGGGTAGGCGAGCGCGCCGGCGACGTCGACCGAGAGCGGCTCCCCGCCTCCGGTGCCGGCCTCGACGCTCGCCGCCAGTTCGGTCGACCGGCTCGCAGTCTCGCGGTCGTAGACGCCGAACAGCGCGTCCGTGACGCCGGTTCCGGGCGTCGACAGCGTGGTCGACCCGTCGTGTTCCAGCGTGAACGCGACCGCGGGGTTCGCGAGCGCGTAGTCGGCGACCAGCGACGAGACCCGCGCGAACTCGGCGGCCGGGCCCGCCAGCGACTCCCGGCGCGCCGGCCGGGTCGCGAACAGGTCCTCGACGACGACCGTGGTCCCGCGGGCGCGGCCGGCGTCGGAGGCCTCGACGTCCGTCCCGTCGCAGGCGTCGGCCCTCGTCCCGTCGCCGGCCGCCGCCACGTCGACGACGACCCGCGTCCCCACGGCGTCGCCGTCGCTCGTCGTCAGTTCGAGTCGGGCGGCGTCCGCGATCGCGGACAGCGCCTCGCCCCGGAACCCGAGCGAGTCGACGCCGGCCGGGTCGCCGTCGGGAGCGAGCTTGCTCGTCGCGTGGCGCTCGACCGCGCGGCGGGCGTCCGCGCGTGACATCCCGCGGCCGTCGTCTGCGACCCGGATCCGGTCGGTGCCGTCGCCGTCGACCGCGACGTCGACC
>NZ_NHOY01000111.1 GCF_002252755.1 Halorubrum sp. Hd13
GCTCTGGGAGTTTTTACGGTGGGGGGGGGTAATGGGGTCCTTGGCCCCGCCGGTATAGTCCCACTCGTGACCGCACCGTTGGCACGCCAAATCAGCCATATACTACCTACTTCTCCCTACCTACTTAGTACCCGGTGAAGGGTATAGAACGGCCGACCGCGCCTACCTGGCCGGAGTGTGGTAGGCCAACCCAGTAGTAGTCAGTAGCCAGGGGCGCCCTCAGCCGTCATGTGTCCGCCACCACCGACGCCACCGCCTCACGGTGCGACGGGTCGATACCGAGCCGCCCCAGTATCGCCGGGACCGACTCGACGCCCTGGACGCGCACCAGCTCCCCGACGCGCTCCCGGTCGCGCTGCGAGAGCTCCAGCTCGACGTCCGGCGCGGCCGACTCCGACTCACTCTCGAACCGACGCGCGTACCAGTCCGACCGCCACTCCTTCGGCGTCACCCGGCGGCCCGTCTCCACCGACTCCGCGACCTCCCGCGCCACCAACTCCGGCGGCGGCACTCTCCCGAGCCGCACGTCCGACTCGTCGAACAGGTCCGTCTCCTCCCACGGCTCCGGTCCCTCCAGCAGCGACGGCGGCGGGAGGTACGGGAGCGCCGACCGCTCCGTGATCGACTCCGCGCCCACGAGACTCCTGAG
>NZ_NHOY01000032.1:0-153 GCF_002252755.1 Halorubrum sp. Hd13
CGACGAGGCGCCGACCCCGTTATCACCCGTGAGAGCCCGACGCGAACGCTTATGTTCCGTGTTGAGGAACCGACAGCTATGAGCGAGGCACAGACACTCGCGATCATCGCCGGCGGCGTCGGCGGTTCGGTCGGCGCGTTCGTCGGCGTCGCG
>NZ_NHOY01000032.1:211-613 GCF_002252755.1 Halorubrum sp. Hd13
GCGCGCTCTCGACGACGCTCACGACGCTCGTCGTCGCGCTGCTGGTCGGCGGCGGCGTGGTCGCGAGCGCGGTCATCGCCGGCGACGTGGAGTTCTTCGCGAACGCCGACGGCGAATAGGAGGAGTAGGAACTCTGAGTCGATTGTTTATAAGTGGAGAGTTTCGGATCGGCGGTGAACACCTCTAAAGCCCCAGCCGCTCGGCTGTACGTGAGCGATGACTACGGATCGGCAGAGAACATCTCCAAAGCCCCAGCCGCTCGGCTGTACGTGAGCGATGACTACGGATCGGCAGAGAACATCTCCAAAGCCCCAGCCGCGAGGGCTCGCGCGGCTCGCTGCGCGCTTCAGTCGCTCGCTACGCTCGCTCCTTGCAGTGCTTGCGTCGCCGTGCTTCGCCCTC
>NZ_NHOY01000011.1 GCF_002252755.1 Halorubrum sp. Hd13
TCCTGGCACTTTAACGGTCAATTGTCTCTTACTCAACTTGTCCAACCCCTACAAATAGCTTATTCCTTTTCCTGGCTTACTAACGATTACATCCTCTACACCGGCAATCTGCTCAAGTTTTTGTTTCACTTTTCGTTCATCTTCTGGTAAGTACAACACTTTCACATTCGGTCCAGCATCAATGGTAAAGTAAGCAGGGATTCCTTCTTCTCTCATCTGTTGTACAGTTTGCATAACACGCATCGTCGTGTCTTGCCAATACGTAAAAGGAGGGTTTGCGCCTAATGTAGTTGCATGCATTCTCATACAATTCGCTTCTGCAATACTCCCCGTCTTTTCAAAGTCTTTATCATGAATAGCTGTTTTTATCTCTTCCAAATCTTTTGGTGTTTGTTGTAACCATCCATCATAAAAAGGAGAAGTTTCCACGGTTCTTCTCATTCCATCTCGACTGGATACTTTCTTCTCCGTCGCTGAAAGAACGACAGCAGCAACACGAATGTCCCAATGATCTTTTGAAGCAATAGGTACTGCATAAGAATCAGACCCATTTTCTTCCTCTCCCATTTGCCATTCGACAAAACCACCATAGATAGAACGACATGCTGAACCAGAGCCTTGTCTCGTTAATATAGATAGTTCCGTATCATTTAATTCTAAGCCGATTGCTTT
>NZ_NHOY01000076.1 GCF_002252755.1 Halorubrum sp. Hd13
ACTTTATCGACTAAAAACAGAGACACTGATAACACATAGAGAATTTAATGAGGAAAAGGAACAATATGTTGTACAAGGATTTGTTCGATATAACCATCCTTTGAATCGTTTTGTAGAGGAGAAATAGTCATCATGATGGAGTTACTTATGGAACAAGCAGAACAAGATTGTACATTACAGCATAAAGATATACAAAAAAATGTAGAAATCAACCAAAAGCGTGTGCTTAATGCATTTCGTCATCATCGCATCAGTGATACCCATCTCCAAGGAACGACGGGGTATGGATACGATGATATTGGCAGAGATTCTTTGGAGGCAGTATATGCGGAAGTTTTTGGTGGTGAAGACGCGCTCGTTCGCCCTCAATTAGTTTCCGGCACTCATGCTATTACGACAGCTTTATTCGGTGTGCTTCGACCAGGGGATGAACTGGTTTATATTACTGGTAAGCCATACGACACAATGGAAGAAGTAATAGGAAAGCCAGGAAAACAAGAAGGATCTTTATATGACTTTAATATAGGATATCGTGAAATTTCTTTACTTCCTGATGGGACTGTGAATTACAAGCAAGTGAAAGACAGCTGGACAAGCAATACAAAAGTAATTGCCATTCAACGATCGAAAGGATATGATCAGCGTCCATCTTTTACTATAGATCAGATTGGTGA
>NZ_NHOY01000072.1 GCF_002252755.1 Halorubrum sp. Hd13
TGTCTGAAGGAACGCCTTTAGCGAAAATTAATGCGACAAGAAATTATGGAGCAACAGTAAACCTTGTTGGTGAAAGCTTTCAGGAAGCTTATGAAGCTTCACTTCAACATCAAAAAGTAACTGGTGCTACTTATATCCACCCTTTTGATGATTATGATATTATGGCTGGTCAAGGAACAATTGCAATGGAATTACTTCGCCAAGAGGACCGTATTGATACAATTATTGCGCCAATTGGTGGTGGAGGATTAATAAGTGGCATTGCAGTTGCTGCTAAACATGTGAATAGGAATATCAAAATAATCGGCGTACAGGCTGAAGGTGCTGCTGCAATACATCGAAGTTATCATTCGAGCAAAGTACATTCTTTATCAAATGTTTCGACAATAGCAGAAGGAATAGCAGTAAAACATCCAGGTGAATTGACATTGCCACTTATTCGATCCTATGTTGATGATATTGTTACAGTAAATGATGAACAAATCGCTTCAGCGATCATTTACATGTTGGAAAGAAATAAGACGTTAATGGAAGGTGCTGGTGCTGCAGCTTTAGCTGCATTATTTGCACATAATGACATCATCTCATCCAGACATTGTGGTGTTATAGTTAGTGGAGGAAACTTGGACATCAGTAATATGCAAAAAATACAACATCTATCCAGTCATATCAATAATAATCGTGAAAAAGCTTATGTTGCTCTGTAAAAGAAAAAGTCTTTTGGCCTAGGAAGAAGGGTTAAAG
>NZ_NHOY01000022.1 GCF_002252755.1 Halorubrum sp. Hd13
GCTATTGGCAGCCCCTCTGGATAAAATCACAAGCAGCTAATGTATCTGCATTAAAACAGTTAAGCGGTTATATAAGTAATATCCATGTTTTTCAATGGGATAAATATCAACGATACCCTCTAGAACAGGGTTACTCAACGTGGTTAAACTATTTTCATATACTTGAACCATCAACTAATACACCCACTTATGCTGATTTAGAGGTTGTTAATAGAGATGATGTGAATCAATTCTATGAAGATGCAGAGGTGTTAAAGAAGCTTGTCTATGCGAAGATAAAAACATAGGTTTCTTCTTACAAGAAGTAGAACAAGGCCTACTAAATTTTGCCAGAGTTCAAGATATGCAAGTTTATGAATTGGAAGAAGACTCGGGATTCAAGAACTTTGATGTGAAGTATTAAAAATCTAATCAAAATTAGTCAGGTAATAATATGATGTAAAAAGCTAATTTAGTTTATCCTAGGTTAGCTTTTTATTTTGATAATTTTTTCAGATGAAACTGAATGAAGTTAGCCTGCGTATGAATGTTAGGAAGGAGGTAATATAAATGGTCTTTGCGTCAAGAAAAGATATATGGATAGGCGTTATGATTTGGGCTTTTATTATTTTGTTCATCTGGATTTTATACCAATGCTTGTTTGTTGATCTTGATATATTAGGAATCACTCTAATGGG
>NZ_NHOY01000016.1 GCF_002252755.1 Halorubrum sp. Hd13
GTATAATAGAGGCATAGATTCTCATTTTCATCAGGAATTAGAACCTGAACCAGAGTCTGCAAAACCAAAGTTAAAACCAATGCTACATTTGTCCAATAAAGAGTTTAAAGAGAAATTTGGTTATATGTCTGGATCTTGGCGCGGTAAAAAACCTTTACAACGAAATGCGCTGATTGCAATTGGCCACTACAAAGATAAAAGGGCAATTGATGATCTGATTAAAGTGATGAATAATGACCCAAGGCCAGTTATACGAGGAACTGCAGCATGGTCATTAGGGAAAATTGGTTCTCAACAAGCATATGACGCGATTGAAACAGCTATGAAAAAAGAAACTGACAGTCAAGTTCTTTTTGAGATGGAGAAAGGTCTATCTTTTCAAAAGCAAACATAAAGTGAAACTTTATTAGCGAGGATTCGTTCTTCGCTTAAGTAAAGTACAAAAACGGGCATTTACGAAATAGGGATTCGATAAGTCTTACAGGTATGAAGTAGTAGATTACTGCCAGTTACAAACCGGTTAAATATTTTCTCGTAAAATATATCCTCTTCACATACATTGTTATGGGAGGGGTGTTTTT
>NZ_NHOY01000100.1 GCF_002252755.1 Halorubrum sp. Hd13
AACTATTTCCTCCAATATGGAACCGAAGAACAAAAGAAATATTACTTACCAAAAATGATTTCAGGAGAATTAGTTGGTGCAATCGCAATGACTGAACCGGGTGCCGGAAGTGATCTCCAACGGATAAAAACAACAGCAAATTTTGATGAGGCAATGAATGGATATGTATTAAATGGCTCTAAAACATTTATTACGAATGGTCAGCTTTGTGACTTTGCGATTGTTGTAGCGAAAACGAAATTGGATGTAAAACCATCGAAAGGAATATCGCTGTTTATCGTTGACGCAAGTAAGGATGGTTTTACTAAAGGGAAAAATCTTGAAAAAATAGGATTACATGCTTGTGATACTTCGGAGTTATTTTTTGAAGATATTCTGTTAGATGATCGAGATATTCTCGGAGGAGTAGATCAAGGTTTCTCCGTGTTAATGAACGAATTACCTCGTGAACGGCTAATTGTTGCGAATTGTGCCGTTGCTTGTATGGAAGGTGTACTTACTGACACGGTTACTTATGTGAAAGAGCGAGAGTTATTCGGAACAACGCTCGACCAATTACAGCATACACAATTCACCTTGGCTGAGTTGC
>NZ_NHOY01000068.1 GCF_002252755.1 Halorubrum sp. Hd13
ATGGTAGTTCCAACTGGTCCATCAGGGACGTTAGAAGATGCAATGTATCATAGTTGGCTTGCTGTAAATGTCGACGACCAAACGAATTATAAAAATGGTGATGATTTTAGTCTAGATACAATTGAAGGAAAAAAATTCTCCTTTGTTTCAAATAGTTCAACCTCTGGATTTGTGGTTCCTTCTTCAACAATACTAGAGAATTTTTCTGACATGGAGTTAACGGAAGAAGATTTAATGGAAGGTGGCCCTTTATTTGAACAAGTTTTATTTGGTGGATCTCATCAAGGATCAGCTGTTAATTTGTTAAACAGAAATGCTGATGTGGCTGCATTCTGCGATACATGTGTAGAAAATTATGTAGAGGTAGTAGAAGGAGAAGAAAACACAGTAGGATCTGTATATCAAGTAAAAGATAATGCTGAAGAGCCATTTAATACGGTAACTGGAAGTGAATTTACATTAATGAATGTAACTCCAGTCTTAAATGCTCCTTTTGTAGCAAATACTAACTTACTCAGTGATGAAGAGTTTGAAACGATTCAAAATCTATTTAGCTCTGATGAAATTGCTAATAATGAGACGATTTTTGTCCCTGAAGATTCCGATGAATCTGGTTTATTTTTTAAATCTGGTGATGAACGTTTTGCCCCTGTTGAAGATCAATGGTTTAATCCAATTCGAGAGCTTTCAGCTACAAAATAAGTTTAATGACTATCTATTGGTTTTATAT